>JAKAWG010000106.1 GCA_021817045.1 Acidobacteriota bacterium | reverse complement strand
CCTTAATCAAAGACCGGATTTCAAATTCCTTCATGATCTCTTGCCATGTCAGGATGCGGAGTATGCCACTCACCGCGCACCTCCATCCTGCCGCCAGGAGGCGGATGAGTCAAGTAATTTATTGCCCATATGAGGATACAGAGCAGCGAATAGCCCGAGCACACTGCCGGTATCAGCCAAATAAACGGTGCCGTAACCGGACGCCCAGAAGCCGTTGGGCATTTGTTCTTTCAACAAGTAATCCCCATATGCGATCGCGGTATTCAGATATTGCCGATTACCGAAGATCTCGTATCCATCTACCAGGTCTCGCATGTAATAAGCAGCGATAAACCTCGTCGGGTAGGTGCTCTTGTTCTTGACAATATAATCGCAAAGGCTCCTAAAGACTTGACGCGTTTGCGCGCATCCAGAATACGAACAGAACGGAGTGCTCTGCGGTGCTTGAGCTGCGGACAGAGGAAATACAGTGGAGAGCAGTGCTATGGCTGTTGCACGACACAGATGTTTTCTGGACATGATTGGATTCGCCTCCCGATGAAATGGGCTCTCATGTTTTCTGAAACTGGATGGTAAAGGGCGTTCGTTTGCTGGTGGTCACTATCTCACTTTGCCAACCGCCGAGTGAATTCTCGATCCCGTGGAAAGTCTCTCTCGTCGCGAACCTCCAGCCCTGGGCTTGGGTACCAAAGAGAACCAGACGGAGCCCCGGCTTGGTAGCTAACACTCCGCGCAACTCGCCCGTGGAGGAGTCGAATGCTGCCTCTTCAACAATGTAGCCTCCCGTGAAGTGATGCGAGACGGAGAGCCCGCATGGAACGTCCCTTACGAGCTGGGCATGAATAATCGCGACGTCGCCCGCCGGCACACCGACCTTAAACTTCTCTCGAAAACGTCCCAGCCATCGGTACTGCCACCATTCCAGAGCGAGGAACTCGGCTCCCTTCTCGATGCCTAGCATCGAGGGCGTGACTTCGTACACCCGCGGTTCGGAAGTCAGGTTGAAAACCGCGAGAACTGTCCTGAATCCAAAACCGGTTCGGACGGGCAACGACCAGATCGCGGGGTAACCCTCCGGGAACGGGTTCTGGAACAAGTCGAGAGGGCGTGCGGCGTGCGGATAAGCAGGAAGCAGGCGCCGGACGATTTCCAGGCGTTCGGCGTCGACTCGGCGCAGATCTTCGCTCACCATCACGTGCCCGCCGCTCATCGCAACCATGGTGGCTCTTACGCGTGCTTCCGGGAGCGAACAGCCTTTCGCGAACTGAATGGAATCGGGATCGTTGACCCAAAACTTGCGATGCTTGAACCACAGAGCCGCGATCGTTCCCATGGCATGGCGGTAACTATCCATGCTTTCTGTCCAGTTGCCAGAGTTGCCGACGTCAGCAGCGACTCGAGCGGAGTCGCAATAGCCCACCTGTAGGTTCGTATCACAAGAGCACGGATTCAACAGCCGGGTCCCGACGGCAGATCTGAATGTTCTATAGGTTTCTGCATAAAGATTGCCGTCGCCCAGCTTGCGGCGATTGCTGGCGCTTGTCTGGAGGTTAAAGAAATCAAGCTTCCAGTACACCGTCCCCCATTCCTTCATTCGCACAAGGGTGTCGTGCCATATTTTCTGTACCGACGGCTTCCCGCCGTCAAGAAAGATGACCGGCATGCAATTGGGCTGGCCGGGAAGTTGACCCCAGGCGCAGACTTTTGTTGTCCGAGGCTTGCCCTGGGAGTCTAGCGACGCAAGCGCGAGCAGGTGTCGGTAATTCTCTGCGCTTTGAGTGGCACAAAACGGCGTGTACCAGAGCCCAAGAGACATACCGCGCTTTTGTAACTGCTCGGCAAGCCACTTCATGCCGTGATGGAACCTCTTCTTATCGGGCTCCCAGTAGCCCCAGTTTGCATTTTCTTCCCAGCCGTGGTCGCAGAGCATCATGATCTGCATTTCCTGGGGATAATCGCTGAAAAGATCGGCAATCAGTTCGGCGTTGTCCAGAACAATCGTTTCGTCGATCGCGGTTCGGTAACCATACCAGGTCATCATGCCGACTATCGGGTGACCATCGAATCGCCTGCCGTGATACTTTGCGACAGCATCTCCGTACGTCTCAAGCATTGCAAAGGGATCGCGCCCGACTGAAAAGATGAGCGGATCCATCGGCTGCTCGCCGCCGGGCCGGATTTCAAAACCCATCTGCTGCACCGCTTCGATGGACGAGATGTCGGTCGCTTCAGCATTCGGGATAACCCGGACCATGTTTCGGCCGTGACGCTGTCGCAAAAATCCAACAAGCGCGCTCTCGCCAGTTCTTGCATCCCAAAGGGCTACCTCCATATCGCTCTCGTGAAACGTCACCGTGCGTCCGTCAGGTTGTCTTTCCTTTATGGGCTGCAAATATTGGTCCGGCCCAAGGGCTTCCAACCGCTTGACTCCGCACCAACCGGAGTGACCGCTATCCAAGAAAAGCCGCCATTGCCGCTTCCGCGCCGGCCGGATAGGCGGCAGGACAACTCCTGCCACGTCGACCGTTCGGCCCCTGCCTGCCGCGTTCCTGATCGCCAAGCGGTATCTTCTACCACCGACAAATTCTTCGGATGTGACTGTGAACTGCCAGCCATTTGCGAGCAGATCCCGCGCTCCCCTGATTCGCGTGCCGCCGATCTGCACAAATGGCTGGAGCTCAGGATCAGGAAATTCGCCGACCTCAGACGGATGAGCTCCGGAAGTTGCGGCGAAATATGCTCCTCCTAGTCCTTTTAGAAATTCTCTCCTGCTGGTTGTCATTGCTAGTCACCAACACCTACCGGGGTTTTCATATTATAGTGACAACGTTTCCTGTAGCGGCGCTCCCTGAGCGCCGAACTACCGGCGGCGAGACGCCGCCGCTGCAGCATTGGAAGTCACGATAATATGTAATCCTCATTAATTTCACTGCGCCCCGGCAGCACTGAGAGCCGCTACGAATTCGTAGTTGCCGGAGCCGATTTTAACCTCGACTTGGCCCTGCTGGGTCCGCACCGACATCACTCCGGGGGAGCGCTTCACCGGCCTGCCGCCCTCCGTGACCGATTGCTCTGAGTTCACGGGAAGGTAGATGTTAGCCGTGGTATTCGCGGGGATACTGACGTCGAGTGCAAGCTTGTTTGAATCGCGTTTCCAAGAGACTGAAATGGGACCGGTCATTGAATCGTACCGCGCCCTGACCCAGCTCAGGTTGCCCAGCACGGGGCGAATCGTGATTTCCCTGTAACCCGGCTCGGAGGTGCGGATTCCGGCAATGTCCCGGAATAAAAACGAACCGATACAGGCTCCAAACGGATGGAGAAGAGTGCCGATAGGTCCCTCCACCGATTCGCGCATCGTTGTGTTGCCGTTCGCGGCCATCCAGAGAAAGCCGGGGCGGTCCTTCTGCATCGCCACCGTATAGGCAAGGTCTGGATAACCCCAGTCCACCAGGCCATAGAGCATGGGCATGACGCCCACAAATCCGGTGGTCATGTAGTCATGGTGTTCGTGGATATTCTCGATCAAGCGGCGGAGCACAAGTTGCCGCTCGTCCTTCGGAACCATGCCGAGGCAGAGCGGCAAGACTTGCGACGTCTGCGAGTCCTGGGCGTAAAGTCCCGTGGCCGGATTCAGAAAGTGTTCATTAAAGCTGGCTTCGATTTCTTCGGCAAGCTGTCCGTATTTCTTAGCGTCCTGGGGCTCGCCCAGCAGTTTGGCGGCGCGAACCACAGACATGACGCAGTAATAGTAACCGGCGGTGCTGGTTTGGATTCTGGGACTATGTATCGGGCGACCGGTCTTTTCGTTGTGCCCCACTTCCAGCCAGTCACCCAAGCCCCAGTCAATCAGATGATTCTTGGCTGTCCCACTCATGTAATCCACCCAGCGCTTCATGGGTTCGTAGGCTTCCTCCAATGCGCGCCGGTCGCCGTAATCATCGTAGAGTCGCCAGGCTACGTAGGGCAGAGTCCCGCCCCACCAGGGATCGGAAAAGGTGGCCGGAGAGCCGTCCGGCCTGACGTCCCCCCAGCCGTTGGTGGGAACGATGGGCGGGACAGAGCCGTTCCGCTGCTGGGCGTTGATCATGTCAAACAGATAATTCGTATAGACTGCGGCCGCGTGGAAATTGTAAACAGCCGCGTCCATCGTATTCTGGCCGTCCTGAGTCCAGCCCATTTTCTCGCGCGTGGGTTCCTCGCCCGGCATACTGTGAGCACACTCGCTCAATGTACGGCGAATGGCTCGCTGCATCCGATTAATCATCGAGTCAGAACACGAAAAGCTTCCCGCGGATTGCCAGTCCGTATGCACGGTGACTCCCACCAGGCTCCCAAGCGACGGCTTGTAATCGAGGCCGTCGACTTCCACGTAGCGGAAACCGTGGTAGGTGAACTCAGGATCGAGCACGCCTTCACCCTGATCGTTGAGGATCAGTTCGTCGGTTTGAAAGCGGCCGTAAGTGTGGGTGTGGTCATACTGCATATCGACCGTGCCGTCGGGGTTCAACTCCAGGTTGTACCTGAGAAGGATCTTCTGGCCCGGCTTCCCATGGGCTTCAAACCGTGCCCAGCCCGTAAGGTTTACGCCCAGATCGTAAACGTAAACATTCGGTCTGGGCTCAGTGACCCGAACGGGACGAACAACCTCCGTTTCGCGTATGGGCGGCTCCATCTGCGCCTTTAATTGCCCCTTGGGAGCCGGAACCGCCCTGGCATCTTTCCAGCGCGAGTCGTTAAATTGGAGCTCGTTCCATCCCGGCATGGCAAGCCGGGCGTCGTAAGTAATGCCGCTCCGAATGTCGTTGAAAACGATGGGGCCGGTGGACCACTTCCAGGACGAATTGGAAGCGATGGTTTCGTGACGGCCGTCCGGGAAGTCCATGTCGAGATTGATCAGGAGCTTAGGAGGCTGCCTCCATGGTGCGTTCTCAAAACCGAAGAGGTCTGGCGTGATGTTGTGGTACCACCCATTGCCCAGGACGACGCCCAGGACGTTCGTCCCGTTCCGCAGCAGATGCGTAACGTCATAGGTTACGTAAAGCACTCGCTTGTCATAATCGGTAAAACCGGGATCGAGCACGTGATGGCCTACGCGCTGGCCATTCACGTAGAGGCGATAATATCCGAGCCCAGAGATATAGGCCGTAGCTCGCCGGGGGAACTGCTGAAGCTGGACGACGCGCCGCAAATAGAGCGCGTGAGCGTAGTCGACCGCAACGCTGCCGCTGATCCAATGGCCGGCCCAGTCGGAAGGGTGAAGCAGGCCCATGCTCCACATGGCCGGCTTGCTCCACGACGAAACCCTCCCCGACTGATCCCACACACGGACTTTCCACCAGCACCGCGTGCGCGATGAAAGTGCCTTCCCGGAGTATTCCACTTGAATCGACCTGTCCGATTCTACTTTCCCGCTGTCCCATAGGTCGGCTTGAGCCGGATTCAATTTTGCCCGACTCGTCGCCACCAGGATTTGGTAGGCCGTCTGCCTCAGACCGCGCGCCCCAGGTGTCTGAGAGTCTAGAGCCCAGCTCAGCCGCGGCCTAAGCACGTCGATCCCGAGTGGATTCACTAGATACTCACACCGTAAGGAAACTGGCGTCAGCGTGGCGGAAGACAAGTTTGCCCGATTCTTTCCATCCACCGCGGAAAACATAAAGATCATAATCAGGAAAGTTCCCGCAATGCTGCGTTTCGTTGCGCTTCTCATATCAGTGACGGTCCTGCCCAGGTCCGATGCGGCGGACATACCCGTTTACCGAACCTCGAATGAATCTGTCAAATCGAAAGATTAGATAATGCCCATCGAACTTTGAGAAAGCAAGAACCTGTCCTTGCCGCTCATGAAAATCCAATCGCATAGAATTAGAGGCTCAAGTTCATTCCCTAGTCCGGATTATTCGCGGAGCGATGGGTCTGTCAGGAGGGCGAGTTCCAACCCCGCCCCCCGTTTTGCCTCCACGGTTCATAACTTGACGATTTGACGCTTGGAGGATAATTAAGAGTGCACAATCCATGATGCGAGGTTTCCGATGAATCGAAGGCGTTTTCTGGCTCGGGGAACCATAGCCACAGGACTCGCAGATTGTCTGCGACGCCGTGGCGCGGCGAGTGTTGCTGATGGGCCTGATCAGGTGACAAGCACCCCGTCGGAACTCTCCAACGAGGCTTTGAGCAAGCCTGCCTATGCGCGTACGGAAACTTCAGCCGAGACCGCATCATGGTTTATTGGCAACGGGCTCCTCGAGCGCATCGTAAAATTCTCCTCCGCTCGCGGGCTCTATACCCAAGCATTTCGGCATAAGGTGAGCGGAACGGAGTTTTTGATGTGGAGCCGGCCAGGAAATCATCCGGGCGCTGAGTTCATGTTTCAGGCAGGGTCGGAAAGCCTGAGAGGCGCGGCCGATGGCCAGCACGCCGATTTTACCTTGATTGGGTCGCACGTCAAGGATCTGAGCCCTTCCGGCAAGCTCTTGGAAATCCAGTTGAGGGCTAAGGAACCACCACTCGATGTTTCCGTCTTCTACGCCGTGTATGGCGGTCATCCGGTGGTTCGCAAGTGGGTTGCCATCAAGAACCAGGGAGACCACACCATCAGGCTGTCCCATCTAGCCTTCGAAGCTCTGAATCTGATGTCGGCGCCGCCGGACGAAGAGATTCTGCGCGTGTATTACGGCGTTCTCCCACGCGAAATATTCTATACGGGCCGGGTTGAAGATACAGCCATTCTTCAGATGAATCCGCGTACGCGAGAGGGCTTGATCGTGATGAACGAAGCCCCAGGATGGATGAAACGAACCGAAATGGCCGATTGGGGAAGAGGAATTCAAGTCATGTACGACACGGACCTGTTTCCTTTTGAACGAAGCGTAGGGCCTGGTGAAACATTCACCAGCGCGAAATGTGGATTAGGTTGCTTCATCGAGGAGCGAGGAATGGCGGATCCCCGCTGGTCCATTCCCACCTACACCTCTCGGGTGGTGATGAAGAAAGGGCCTGCGTATCAGCCGCCATGGATTTACAACACCTGGGAGCCGTTTTTTCGAGACCTCAACGAGCAAATTGTCCTGCAGTCAATCCCCGTCGCCTCCCAGATGGGTCTTGAGGTTTTCACCCTCGACGCCGGTTGGAGTAGCGACTACGCGGACAACGAAGTGGATTCGCAAAAGTTCCCGCGCGGGCTGGCTCCAATCCGGGAAGCCCTGGAAGAACGAGGTATGCGGCTTGGCCTCTGGGAGCCGCTTGCCATGGTCAGCTCAGAAAGCACGGTTTACCGCGAACATCCCGAATGGGCCATCAGAGAATCAGATGGAAAGGAAAAGACAGCCACATCTTGGGGAAAGTCCTCTCGCGTGATGTGTCTTGACACGCCTTATCGCGATTCTGCGGCAAAGAGAATTCGAGCGCTCATCGGAGAACACAACCTCGCTTACGTCAAGGTCGATCTCACCACGGTGTTCAACGCTTATGGAGAAGCGCCGGGCTGCTACGCCAAGGGTCACTACCATCGGAACTGGGCCGAATCGTTGGAAGGGATTTACGAAAGTATGCAGTACATCACGGATCAGATTTATCAAGAACATCCGGATGTTTTGCTGGACCTGACCTTCGAATTGTGGGGCCAAAAGCACATTATCGACTACGGCTTGCTTGCATCCGGTGATTTGGATTGGATGAGCAACGTGGACGACGCAACCGAAACGTCCGCGGGCCCGCGCCAGGCGCGAACACTTCTTTATCATCGAAGCCTTGCAATCCCTGTTGAAACTATGCTGATCGGCAACCTGCGGGCGACGACTCCGAGCATCGAGGAGCGATTTGCTACCGCCATTGGTTCGGCTCCGTTACTCCTGGGCGATCTTCGCCAACTGGGTCCATCACAAGTGAAGTGGTATGCGGAAAAGATTTCCTGGTTCAAAGGTCTCCGCCGGAGCGTACCGCTGAACGAAGGCTTCTTTCCTCTTGGAGCCTGGCTGCAGCCAAAGTGTACGACGTGGGACGGATTTGCGCGGCTGAGCCGCAGGGGCGAAGGGCTGATCGTCATCTTCAAGAACGAGTCGAAGGCTCGTGAAGCCAGCGTACGAATACCGACTTATCCCGCCGGGATGTTCAAAGTTCGCTCCGTCATGACTGGGAATTCGATCGGTTCTTTTTCCGGCGAACAGTTGCAAAGAGGTGTCGTGATTCCCATTCCACCCCAGCACAAAGTGCAGATTTTAGAAGTTCGGATAAGCTAGCGTAGTGCGTCTAACACTTCGTGTCTTATGGCGATGCCTGTGGACTGCGGCGACTTGCTGCCGCTTTGATCGAGACCAGCGTGCTGGCCGCTGAAAATGCTCCCGCGCCCCGAGCAAGCTCGCTGGCATGAAGAGAGAGCAAGCTGCCGCACTCCAAGGCCTTCAGCGTGAGCAAGCATCCGTTAGACGCACCACGTTAGCGAGGGCCGACTTTTTCGTCTGATAACATCCGCGAAGGCTCTCCGTCCCGGCGACGTGGCAAAGACAGCAACTGCCCCAATCCGTTGCGCTGTCATGTTGAACTGGGGCGCGGGTGGTCCTCGCACTTGTGGTTCTTAAACAGGTCAAGTGTATTTTGGGTCGGTGTGAGGATAAGGGGAGTGTCAGGCGGCTTGGTCCAATTGCAGGCGGCGCACTTCCAACTTACGATGCGGCCGCGAGCATCCACAACTGCATCGAGCTTCCGCTTATGATCGGTGTCCCAAGCGGGGGAAGACATAGCCAACCATTGCTTTCTAACCCCGTGCGTATTGTCCCCCAGCCAAATTAGAAAAGCCGGGCAGCGATGAGCCACCCGGCTTTTACTGTTTGTTAATCTGACAATTGGGCCTAAGCTGCACCGGCCGCTTTAGCGCGGGACAAGGCACAGTTCACGATCCAGTCGATTTCTCGAGGAGAGTAAGGGTAAGCAATAAAATCGAAGGCCCCCAGCCACATTGCGTCGAGGTAGAGCCGTTGATCGTCGGATGATGAACACACCACAACCGGCACTTGGCCTTCACCTCGAGCGTTTTCGCTGAGGATGTCGCGAAATGTGCCGTCCTCGAGTTGATCTTCACAGAACATCATGGCCACGGGCTCGCGCTTGAGAACCGATCTCGCTTCCGTCAAAGTCGATGCGTAGATCGGATCGAGTCCCTTTCCTGCCAGGGTACTCACGAGAACGCCATGGCCGTCTTTGTCGGAGAGTGCCAGCAACACATGTCGGCTTTCCGGCATAGGCGCCTCCTTTGACTTCCCGAATTTGACTCAGCGTATGTCTCCCGCCCAGGATAGCCTGCGATTACAGTTCCAGTGATGTTAAGAACCGGCGGCAACCAATGCATCCACGGTCGCCGGGAGCCAATTAACGAGGAAATAATTATTTCTGAGTAAATTTGCAAAAGCAAGCTAAATTATTTATTGGGTTATACATATCTGGTAAGATACTCCCGAAACGGGCCGCGTTTCCACCGAGGCCAGACGACCTACGAAGATTCCGGTACGTACCGAAATACGCTCACCCGTGCGTCGGCCCGTGACCCCTTTCGTGCGATGTGTGCGCTCGTCCGTGCAAACTTCAGCAACTCGCCACGCGCCCACGGTGCTCGAAGTGAGCGGATGACAAGAAGGCTGTATTGGTGCGGCGAGCATTTCGAAAAATTCCCTACAGCTCCGTAGAGATCGAAAGAGACCTCGATAATCACGCCTACAGCCGTCGGGTGGCCTGCCGGCCTGAACGTCCGAGCCTTAACCGTCTTAAGCACCTCCGCGTCGAAACCCATGCCGGGCGGCCTGACCACCTAAGCGTCTTCAACCGTCCCCTGCGCAGTGATGATGACAAAACCGCCTCGGTGCCCTGATACTTGGCCTCGCTTTCCGTTTTGGAATACCGGGGGTTCGGGGCCAGCGAATCGCCAGCTCGATTCCGCAGGGGCATCTGCGGATCGGTCAGGCGCAACTCAGCGCGCTGGGGAGTTACCAGAGTGAGGCAGGTCAGCGGGACGCGTTAGTCAATTTCTTAAGATTTCTGAACTGCGCCTCTCGCAGTTCCTGCCAGTCGCTCAGGATCGCTTCTCGTTCCAGGTCCGAAAGCCTCAAAGCGTCCACGAACCCTCGTGCCGAATCACAATGGACTACCAGATTTCCGATCCGCACCATCGAGCCGGGTTGCTCCGCAATTCCAAGACTGATTTGTTTCATCATCCCCATCTCCATCCGCAGGAGCAAATAAGCAATTGCCACAAGTTCCGCTTGCGCAATTCGCGCCCGCAGGCGGGGCACCTTCGCTTCCAGATTTTGTACTGCTCGGTCTCGTCCATGCCCTACTGTCGAGCAACCACAATACCAAAAGAATGTGATTGACTTTCTTGGAGCCTGAGGCAACCGTAGGATCTCTCCATGTATAAAAATTGCTCGAAAAGGCCGAATTTTCGCACAGATCAGATAGTAGCGGACAGGACATGATTGCGTCGTGTGCGGACGTTACAGGCTTGCAGCGGTAGACTATATCCGGGAGCGGCTGGCCCGGATTATTCATGAACCGTGCAGGTAAAAACTGGAGGCGGGGTTACATCCCGCTGTTAAGGGCGTCACTCCGAATTTTACTCCGTTCCGCCTCGGGCAGATTGTCAGATGTGGTCGCTCTCGGCGCGGAACAAGAGAAGTAGCGGACGTAGCGATCTTCGGCGGAGTCGGAACTCTGCCTTCCTGAAAGACTCGTCGCTTCGCGAATAATCTAGATACCTACAGCCGACGAAGCCGCGTACCGATAGTCCGTTTTACGGTATATGGGGGCGCTGGAGGTGAGTAAACGACTAATCTTCACAGTAGAGCTTGTGCGACAACCGCAATTGTAACGGCAGTCTATGACCGCCGGTCTCTATTCTTCAATAGATTCGGCGCTCCCTTCCTGCGTCAGGGCAAGTTCCGAGCGCCGCTACACCACACAAGCCGAAGTTGTCACACAGACTCCAGTGGCCAGCTTCAGTGACGCTTCTCGGCGGCACGCACCTTCTCGAGAAGAACGCGGGCCTGTTCCTGGACCGGCGTCTTCAACTGGACAGCCTCTTCCAGAGCCGCCGCGGCCGCTCGGTGGTTTGGTGGATACCCATACTCGTACGCCTGGGCAAGCAAATAGAGCGCTTGAGCCTTGTAGAGGTCGTTGCCATTAAGCAAGCTGGAGGCAGCCTTGAATTGCTCAATTGCAGGTTCGATGCGCCGAGTGTGCGGCGCTTCGAGAAAATCGACGTAGCCAAGCGTCAAATGGGCTAGCCCGAGTTTACCGTTTACCTCCGATTGGAACTCGGCCGCGGAAACGCCATTCGGCGGCGAAATTGTCGGCGCTACCTTCAGCACTCGCTCCGCATAGTCGGTGGCTTTTCCCAGATCTGTATGGTTGAAGGCGTAGGCGTAGGCAAGTTGTCCCAAGGCGTCTACGTTATTGGGATCTTCGGCGATGACCTTCTCGCCATACTGCTCCATTTGGGCGCGGTCGTTGAGCGTGGCATAAGCCAGGAAGTATTGAAAATCCATGCGCGTTTGCTGGCTGGGATCGGCGTAGACCTGGCTGAACCGGCTGAGGTACTGCAGGCGCTGGTTGGCGTCGGGCACGCGAGGAAGAAGGAAGAAAAAGGCGTACTCCATATAGGCCGTGATGTCCTTGGCCTCAGAGGAGCTTTCGGGTTTTTGCCCGGAAGCACCGGCGCTTCCGGCGGGCGGAGTCTTCGGCGCTTCCTTACGAATTTCGGCAGGCTCCCGGAAAATCACGTCGAACGCTTCGGGAGGCGCCTGGGCAGCTCCGATGTAGGCCTTGGCAAGATTGAGCAACAAGAGCTGGTCCTGGTAATGCGCCGCAAGCGCTTTCTGCCCGTACGCCACGGCCTGCGCGTAGTCCTGCTCCTTCAGATAGGCGCTGGTGTAATATTCGTCCACGCAGGGCATGAAGTTCTGGTCCGGCGATCCATGTACGTACGCGTCCAGCGCCTGGATTTGCTGCTGGGGCGTGCTGGCGCCGTTGACGGCGAGTAGGAGCTTGTCTTCGGGAGAATTCATCAACACGTTGAATCCCCGGCAGACCTCCTGCGCCCTCAGCCTTCCGTTGAACGTCATAAGGATAACGACCAGGGTCGTTTTGAAGACGCTGCGCATAAGAACCTCCGAGTGAGCGTTCGCTGCCTTTTTACCACAGCAGGCAAAAGGCAGCAGGCGGGATGGCAAGCATTATGCCTCTCGCGCATGGCCGCTGACAACTGAAATATTGGTGGGTCGCGATCCATGCCGCTGTTGATAAACTCAAATCACATGCGAAGCGGGCATTCCGAGAAAGATGCGACGGGCGGTAAAGTTGTCGTCATCACTGGCGCCTCCTCCGGCATCGGGCGAGCGACGGCGCAGTTGTTCGCTGACGAGGGTTTCCGCGTTTTCGGCGCCAGCCGAAGAAAATGCCCAAACCCGAGCGGAGTCGTGACGCTGGAATCGGATGTTCGCTCCGACCCTTCCGTTGAGCGCTGTGTAGCGGAGGTGCTGGCCCGAGCGGGCCATGTCGACGTGCTGGTCAATAATGCAGGCATGATGCACATGGGGATTGCAGAAGAAACCATCATGGAAGACGCGCGCGCGGTTTTCGACACGAACTTCTTCAGCCTCGTGCGGATGACCAACGCCGTGCTGCCGTCCATGCGAGCCCGGAGGCAGGGACGCATCATCAATGTAGGCTCACTGGCTGCCTGGGTGAGAGAGTCCGGCGAAGCGTTCTACTCCGCCTCAAAACACGCCATGGCAGGATATACCGAGGCGCTCCGCCACGAACTGTGGCCGCTCGGCATCCACGTCTCCCTCGTCGAACCAGCCGCATTCAAGACGGGCGTGCTCCAAGCCGCCTCTTCGACGGAAGGTACTATTCGAGACTACGACATCTCACGCCAAGCCGCCCGCGATACGATGCAGGAAGTCCTCAAAAATGGCGGTGAGCCACGCAACGTAGCGCGCGTCATCCTAAAAATCGCCCGTGCCCGTTCGCCGCGGCTTCGCTACACGGCTGGAATTGAGGCCCATTGGCTTCCGTATCTCAAGGTTCTATTGCCCCAAAGGCTTATCGATTCCGCACTCCGTCGAGGCTTCTGCCTCCGACAGGACGAAGCCAAATCGAAAACCTGATGACGGGAAGAGAACGCCACCCCACCGGTGGTGTGGCCTTCAGAAATATTTGGCGTACTCTGCGGATCGATGAGTTGGTAGGATTCACGGAAGAGGCCCGAAAGTTGACACTTGCTCGAAGACTGGCCAGCCTATGCACCGGCAGACCATGCGCCAAATATCATGCAAAGCTCTACGCCAAATTGGGTGGGAAGTAGCAATTTCGAGCGTGTCACTTTGCAAATTTAACCACTTCTGGGACTTTGACGAAGCCCTGACCGTGCTCAAACGCTTGTTGCGGATCATCTGTTTATTCACATACTTGAGGAAATGCGAAAAGACAGCCACCTTGGAGAATTCGAACTAATTGTGACTCTGGCCTTGCTTCGTCTTGGCGGGAACGCCTACGGAGTGCCGATTGCGAGGGAGATCGAAAAGAGCATTGGACGTGAGGTCGGTGTCGGAAGCGTGTATGCGGCACTGGACCGACTTGAGAAGAAGAGGCTCGTGTCCTCTACAGTGGGAGAGCCGACGTTAAAGCGCGGCGGCAGAGCGAAGCGGTACTTTGAAGTGACGAGCCCAGGCTTGCGTCAGATTCGTGAAACCCAAAGAGCACTCATCGCGCTGTGGCGAGGTTTGCCACAGTTGGAAAGAGGCGAGGCATGAGACTATCGAAACCGCCGGCGCTGGCAGCCTGGTTGCTGGAGCACTTGACGCCGGGAGATAATCACGACGCCCTCGTCGGCGACCTGCTAGAGGAATTCCAACATGGACGCTCCGCATGGTGGTTCTGGCGACAGGTTCTTTGTGCAATTCCTGCCAGCCTCTCCCACGAGATACGTGCGCACCGGGTGGCTAGGAGCGTAGAGTTCGGACTCACATGGGTGTGGGTAGACTTTGTCATGTTCCACCTGCTGCCTTATCTCCGAGCCAAGTTGTGGGTCACGGCGTTCGAACCTCATGCTCCTATTCTCTGGCGGTTTGTGTTGAATCCCGTTACGGACCACTATCCCGGTGAGCCGTGGTCCGTATTGATACTCTTGCCGGTTTTGCTTGCGGCGTATCTCTCGGCACGTGATTTCAACTTTTTGGCGTTTGTATGCGGGTTATTAGTCGGCGTGCTCGCCATGCTCGCCATATTCCCCGTTATCGGTATTCTGGGTAGAGATCTCTTCGCACTTCTTGCTCCACCACCCCAACGGTCAATATCAAGGATGGAGATCGGACGTGGGTACATCGCCTTGCCCAACACCATCTCTGTTGTGGTAGGGATCTGGGCGGCGAAGCTTATTACGCGGCGACCCCAAGCCGTTGAAATCTTGGGCTAATCGGGATTCAATTTGCGAAAATCGACTTGGTTATAGAATGCATTTTCAAGTTACTAATCAGGCCAGAAGTATGTAGACATAACCGAGCTACAGGGCCGGATACTGAGGATCGGGTATGAGAAAGAATCTTTGAACCACGCCCGGCGATTTCTGGAGGCTGCGCAGCCGACGGCCGAGATAGCTTCTCAGATGATCGACTTCCTGCAGGAGGGCATGCCCGACCCCGTGGTGCTTGACGTGAT
>JAKAWG010000017.1 GCA_021817045.1 Acidobacteriota bacterium | reverse complement strand
CTTCCCGGTCCACCCCCACCGCCACCCGCACCTGGTGGTCTCCGAAGATCACACCATCCCAATAAAGAAGCAGCAGATCCCTCTCCTCCAAGCGCCGCTCCGCCAGCCGCTTCCATTCCTCTTCGCTTCCGATAAGGCCCTCGCGCTCGATGTGAAGAAAGATCTCTTGCGCAGCTTCACCGGCCGTAGTTTCACAGGTATCAATTGTTACTGAGGCGTCGCCAGGCGGCTCTTGAGGTGTCATCTGACAGTTTACCAGGTTCTTCCTCAATTTTGTTGTGCATGGTCATTTGAACTTTCCGAGTGACAGGGGGACAGCGCGGGCACGTAGGAGTTCCACGGCAGCCGGTTCATCTGCCGCTTCACGGCCTTCAGGCGATTGATCTGCCCTTCCACGGGCCCGTTGCTCCGTCTCTCCACTACAGCGGATTCTACCGCCTCGAGGTCCTGCCGGATGGTTCGCACCAAGCGTTCGAGAGAATGGATTCCCGTTTTCCCCGCCTCCTCCAACCAGCGATGTAAGCTCGCCACCTTGCCTTCGCAGAGGGGCTACGAAACTCAAACGATAGCTTTCTCATGACAGCATAGCCCGGACACTGTTCCTTCCGGAGGTCTACGATCTCCGCTCGCCGCGACGTGAACTCCGGACTGGGTTTGCCCAGCAAAGCTGCCGCTACCCGCGGAGAAATCTGGCGCGTTATGGGTGGGCTCGTACCCGGCGCATCTAACAGTGGCTAGGTGGTCTTGACATTGGATTCCGCTTCTGCCTGCCGCCACGGCGACCGCACCTTCGCCAGCCGCGAATAGCAACTCACGTAGTCCAATTGCCCGCTGCTGACGGTCCCCGGAGGCCAACGACTGTTTGCCGGTTGGGGCAAAGCCGTGTTGGTAGGTGACTCCTCGCTTAAAACGGAGTACTCCACGGCCGTGCGCACCCGGGACGCGAGGTTGATAGCCACGAAAAAGAAATGCCCAAAGTTGATGGCATTCAGGACGAGCGCGAGAAGATACGGCAGGAGGATGGCCACCTCGATCAGGTTTTGGCCTGACTCCAGGGATATCAAGGTTCGGGCTTTAGCGCGCCTCAATGTGCTTTCTTCCTCGCGAGTGGGTGAGCCGATTCAGGCCCGGCGAAGCGGGTGCCTGGGAATGAGACGCCAGGAAGGTGTCGGCCCTGGTCTCGCCCGAAAATTTTCTTTCTGAACTGTGGCAAAGCGGCTACGGCAACGACGATTACACCCAGCAGGGTCAACGTATTCGGCTCCGGGCTCTCGGTGATCGGTGCAGAGTTCTCTGGAATTCCCGAGACCAGAGGGGACTTGGTTGGTATGCCGTCGCAGTTATGGCTGCAAAACAACAGCGGACTTAGACCCGGAAAGAGCGCGTCACCCCACCTCAGCGGATTGAAGACGCCAGCAGGCGATCCCAACGGATGGAAATCTCCCACAACAGGTGACAGTGGTATCAGTCCGGGCGCATCGGCGCGAAAAGTAACTCCGACAATCTCCGGGGGAATAAGTTCTTCGGCAATAGGGACGGGTCTCGGCTCGATTGTTTCATTAAGTATCCGGTCCGTTGGTTCCTGCATACGAACCGGCCACCTCTTCACAACAGACAGTTGGTTACCGCACCTGGCTCTGATCTCGATTTGTCCGTCTGAAAGAACCTTCTCTCCAGCGCGAATCTTCAGCCGGTGTGAAGTCCACCAGATTTGGTTTCCGATCCGGTACGAGACGTAAACGAACTCGGTTTTTTTCAGCGTCAAGACCGCGCCACGAGGCTCATTGAAATGCTTGTAATACCTCCTGACAACCGGATCCGCCTGCTCACGCGCGTCCAACTCCGTTGTGCTTCTCACCCCACCGGGAATAACGGAGTAACGGTAGATAGGGCGCGCAGAGAATGTTGCAACCTGAACAGGATACCCAACTCTTTTCGGAAGATCTGCCGGGTTTGATTTCTTGTTGTTTTGTATTCGCACACACGCAATTAACCCAGCGGCGAACACCGCCGATACTATTCTCTTCATCCCCCTCACTCCAAGCGATCGGTCGACTAATTAGGCGCGCACGGACCAGTTGGCGAAGCACGGATGCAGCCTGCGCTGGCACCGCGACCGGCAGATGGGCTAGGTGGCTTTGGGAAACCGCCATATCCAACGCGCGGTCTGGAAACGCCCGTAATGGACTAAGCAATTGAGCTGCCATCGTCCCCTATCGCTTGGGGTCACATAATCTGACTCACAGCACTTCATCGAAAGTCTACATAATCGTGGCCCATAACACGCGATACAGTAACCATGTCGTTATCACACAAATCACATCTCAAAACGCAGTTCTCCTCTTTCGCCATTCGCACTTGCTATAGAGGGATGCCGAGGAGCACTTTCACGATCACGGGCTGGCCGTTTAGCTTGGCGGGACGGAAGAGCCATTTTTTAAGGGCCTCGGCCACTGGTTCTGTAAATTTTGCCGTAGGTGTTTGGAGGACGCGGATATCCGTCAGTTTCCCCTTAACGCTGATCAGCGCGTAGGCTACCAACGTCTGCCCAAAATATCGACGAACGAGGGGCGTCGGGAGCTTGGGTGACACCTTCGTAATGGGATACGGAGCCGAGAGTGCGCCGTGAGATGATGGTTGCAGCGCGGCGTACTCGAGGGTCCAGGAAGGGGCCGGCGGATCATCGAATGTGGCAGGGCCTTTGGAGAGGTTGATATAGACGGTGGCCACCGTTTCATTGCGAAAGACGCCGAAATCAGCCAGGCCCCCGCCGCTCCCGCCCGTTGCGACGATTTCAAGGTTGTACGATCCCTCTTGTTGTTGCTGGTTGGCTGGCGTGTGGGAAGGCGATGGGCCAGAAGACGAAAAAGCGCCATCCTCCCATCCAGGACTTTCAATGGTCATGCCCGGAAAAGCTCCGCCACCGGGAGCGGCCCCTGCCCCGTGCCCCGTTCCGGTTCCTGTGCCGGGACCGTTGCCCGCACCGGGCCCGTTTGCGGTGCCACTACCTGAGGAGCCATTCGACGTTCCACCGGCGCTGCCGGCCGCTCCGGTTCCCGGCGTTGATGATGGGCCGGATGCGCCCCCAGCCGCGTTGTTGGCTGCCGCATTAGCTTTCGAGCTTCCTGCGGCCGCGTTGGCAGCACTTGCGGAGGAGTTCATCCCGGGCTTAAACGCGCTAAGCGTGTTTCCTGATGGCGAACCTTGCGCGGCCTGCAACATCGCCAACTTGGGCAGCGGAGAGATGACAAAACGGCCGCGCGCTTCTGCACGTGGCACCACAAGCTTCTGCCGCAGGGGAACGGCAAGAGGACTGATCGCCAGCACGGGATGCAGGGCTCTGCGCAGGACCGGCGAGATCGGCTGTGGTAACGGGCCTGCGTCAGGACCTTTCGGAAGCGGTGGCGCAGGAAGCGGCGGCAGGTTGGCGAACGCGAGCAATGACCGCTCGCCCTGCGGCACGCTCGCCGGAAGAACGAGCTTTGGATGGCGGATGAGGGGAGCCACGGGAGCGGGCGGCAGATGCGGCGCTATCACTTCCACGCTATGGACGCCAGCCTTCGGCTGCCCTTGAGGACGAGTGGACGAGGGTTGACGGGGCGGAGTGATTTTCGGCGTCGTGGCTGAAACCATCCTGACCATATTCGGTAATGGGACGAACGTGTTCAGCCGCGGAAGGTTGGGAATCCGCGGCTGGAGCAAGGTTTGGATTCGATTGGTGGGGTTCGGCGGATTCGAGACAATCGCCTGCCTTCCAGGGTAGCTGGCTCCGGACGAGCCCTGCGCTGCCACGGATGGTCTTCGAGTATTTTGGACAGCCGATGTGCTTCCGCCCCCTGCCCTTCCGCTTCCCGCACTGCCCCCGCCGAGCGATGGCAGGTAAATCACTCCCTTGGGAAACATTGTCAATTGCCATTCCTGTGTGTGCTGGTAGGGCGGGATGCGCGAAGGCAGGTGCATAAGAACGGCTAAGACAGCAACGATATGAAGGACAACCGAATAAACCAGCCCACGGCCCGGTACGGGGCCGTGACTCAGTCCGACGGAACTGAGAACGAAGTCTGGAGACCCCGGCAGCTCTTCAACTCGAGGCCAAATCTGACGCGTTCGCTTTGTGTCCCAAAACACTTCCGGCATGTTCAAAAAGCCTTGTCTTGGCCGGCTGCGGATTTGCGTTCCGCGCCATTCACATTCCCCCTGCGTTCCCTGTGATCTCCGTGGTAGGAGCCTTTTAACACGGAGGGTTCAGAGGCCGCAGAGGACCCTATTGCAGCAACGTCGCCTTCATGATGTGGTAGATGGCGTTTGGATTTAGCGCCATGGAGATGCTTCCATTTCCCGAGAGCACAAGCTCATCGGCCGTGATGTTGCCCAGCACGTAAGTACCGCTACTGGGGTTGCCCTGAAGCTGGAAAAACGCGTTATAACCGGCCGGAGGTTCGTCGCAGTCGGTGCCGGTACCGGCCGAGTTGCAGTTGTGAAAGTAAAGATTGCCGGCCAGAACCAAGCCGCCGCCGCCTTGCATGCTGGGCTGCCGGTCGATCATGTTGTTCGCGCGGTCGTCAAAGAACAGCAAACCCCGGACGGCACCAGAAGTCTCGCCCGTCGCTCCAATATAAGTGCCCCCGGCCGTGCATTGTCCCATCAGCACGTTTCCATTGAGGAAACTCGGCAAGCCAAGCTGAGAGGGCGGAGCTGTGCCGCCCGGGCACGCCCAGAGGCTGTTGCTCGTGAACGGGTCCACCATTCTGCTCCCCGAGTTGGCATCGATGTAGACTGAGCCGTATCCCGTGCTCCCGCCTGCCCCAGAGAGGTAGAACATCGTGCCGCCGCTCCCGTCGCCTGCGGCGGTGCTTGGCCTGACAAGCGAGCCGGTGTCAAAGACCAGATCGTAGTAAATTGTCCCTGGAACTTCCCCTGACGTGCAGATGCTGGGCGACCCCGCGTTGTATTTCTTGGAGTACGCAGTCGGCTGGATGTAATAGATGCCTGGATCAAAGATTGCCGTCTGATTCTTAATTATGATGGGGCTCGTGTAAAGGCCCGGCCCATATTCCAAGCAGCCCGCGGTATCAGGACAGCCGTTCGTAAGGTGAGCTACCTGGCAGGGGTTTGTGTTCGTCAGGCACTGTGAGGGGTAGGGATCAGGAGCCAAGCCCGGACCCGCGCCTGTGGTTGGCGCGAGAGTTGGCGCGGCAGGTGCGTTCACAAATGCGTAGGGGTCGTTGATCGGGGTGGCCTCCTCCCATCTGCCGCTGTTTTGCGTATCAAAGCCGCTATCGGGGGTGCCACCGGGAAAGCCCGTGACGCCGAAAGAACTGCCATCAAAGGTCGGCCCGCCATCGCAAAGGTTGATGGCACCCGTGCCAGGGCACGCGCCATTGCCGGTCTGGGTAGGGCAGCCGGCGTTACGGGTTGCCGACGCGCAGGTTGTGTTGCTTGAATTCACCTGGATGCTCCTGGTTGGCCCCCCTATGACGTTTATCTGCGCACTCCCACTTACCTCCAGGGCGTGGGGGCAGCTTGGATTCAGCACGATGATCGGCACAGGTGCGCTGGCCTGCACTACACCACAGACTGCCCTGGCGCCAACGTCCATGGTTCTCGAACCGCTGATCATGCCCATGAAAAACACTTTCACGCGGTCAACCACATTGACCTGGAAGTAGGAAAACACGCAGCCAACAGTTGGGGAGGCGCCGCAGTCCGTGAAGGTGGACTCGGCCGGCTTGGTGTAGCTCAGCTTGACATCATTCGACGGAGCGCCAGCAACGAGGCCTGCCCCATTGTATCCGTTGTGAGCCGCGTACCAGCACGGAGCGATAGTCGAATTCCCGACACAATCCGCGGGTTGCGACATAACCCAAGCGGAACCCGGGGTGCCGGCTCCTTCGTCCTGGACGAGCATGTCCATGACGCCGGCCGTGCAGGCGGCGTCTGCGGCTGTTTGCGCTGCCTGCCGGTGGAACCAGAGGCTTGCAACATCCACTCCGAAGCCGACAGCGCCCAAAAGAAACAGGCCAAGCGCAAGCACTACCATAATCGTGGTTTGCCCGCGCTCATTTGGCAACTGAGCGAGCAACTTCTCATACAGACTTCTCATGAGCCCCCTCACAATTGCATTAAAAGCGCCAGCAGTCGTCAACCGCTGGCTCTAACAGATTGCTGAAGAATCCTCGCCGGCGAATGTAGCGGCGCTTTTATATCGCCATACTCCCAGAGTCTTCACCGCAGCTTTCGCGGCATTAAGCCGCCACTATATGTTTTCAGCAGCCTGACAGACACTCAGCAACATCAATCCATTATCCGAAACGTCAATATACGATGCGACCTTCGGCAGCGGCATTCACGGTGACGGTAGGCCAGCCGAGATTGAGCAACGGCTTATAGGGATAGCTCACCGTGACTCGGACTCGGCTTGGGGCGACACATGAGCTGTCCGGCCACTTTGTGGTCACCGTCATCCCGGAAACATCGTGGAAAGAGTACTCGGCGTAATTGTTCACCACCGCCTGCACGTTTGTGCCGGAGGAATCAGCACAGCCGGGGCCGCTGGCGTTCGAGCTATCCGAACCATGTACAATGGCATAACGCACGCCTTCTTTCGCTGAATCTGCGAGCACGTTGTATGTATAAACGAACATCGTCATCTCGAAAATGCCAAAGATGAAGATGAGCAGGAACAGAATACTCAGCACAAACTCGACTTGAGCTTGCCCCCGAGAGCCAGTGAGTAGTGATGTGCGATGACTGAAGCCACGCCGGTGGCGAATGACGAGCGACGAGTGAACAACTATACCTCTCGTTCCTGCTTCCCCGCCTCTTGTCCCAAGGTAGTAACCCATCATTCTTGACCTAACTCTTATTTCACCGACAGCGCGATCCTCACTTGGATTTTACTCGTCCCTCTTCACTAGGCATCAGTTCATCTCTCGCATCTCCGCCATCCGATGGAAAGTGCACGTGCCGGCGGCTGTGCAAATGGGGGACGCCATCAAGGCGATATTGAAGGGTGTACCTGGAATCAGCGAGTTGAACGTATAAGTGACGTCTACGCGGTTCAGAATGAAATTAGGAGCTTCCGGGTCGACCTCGGCAGCATAAGTCGTAGGGTTGCAGGCTGAAGTCTGAGAAGAAGTCCCTCCACCGGTCACCCCGATCGTGGACGAGCATACCTCCACCGACGCTTTTGTCGCAGGCTCGTAGATGGCTCCGGTCATGTCCCCGTAGACGAGGTCGCTCACATCGCAATTGGGGGTAGTACCTGGGCAGCTAGCATCCGAGGTAGCCGGCGGCAGTATGAGGTACTGCGGGGTCGCAAATCCGAGAATGGAATACAACGCCCCGCTACGTGGTGCCGCAGCCAAGTTGATAGCTACAAGGAAGAAGTAAGCAAAATTAATTACGTTCAGGACTAGCATCAGTAGGAGCGGCACCACCAACGCCGTTTCCACCATGGCTTGCCCGGAAGAAGCAGTGACGAGTGATGTGTGACGAGTGATAAGCGGGGAGGGCTGCGCGGCGGCCCGCCTGGCGCTGACCGCGTCTACCGCGGAATGCCGAACGCTGACCCCTAACGGCCGATCCCTGATTTCGGAATCCGCGCTAACGGCGACGGGCATCAAGAAGCGGCGACGGGTACCGTTGCGTCCTCGGGAGGCTCCGTCTTGAGCGTGTTTGCCGGTGCCGGGGATTCGCCACCCTCGATATTCAACTGCTTCAGGAGCCGGTGGAGATAACACCGGCTGATCCGCAATTCCTTGGCGGCCTTGAGGCGGTTTCCCGAATGAAGCTGAAGCGCGGATTTTACAAGCTCTCTTTTGAAACATCGGACTGCCTCGTTAAACGACCCCCGTGGAATTTCGGATGCAATTGCCAGGTCCCTCATCTCGGGCGGAAGATCGGTAACAACGAGCTGATGTCCTTCCGCCAGCACCAGGCTCCTTTCGATTACGTTTTGCAACTCGCGGACGTTTCCGGGCCAGTTGTAGCTGACCAACGCCGTCAGGAAACCAGGGCTGAGGCCGCGAATGTTCCGCTGATGCAGTGAAGCGAACTTGCGGCAGAAGAATTCGGCTAATAGCGGGATGTCATCCTTCCGGTCCCTGAGGGGCGGCAAGTCGATTCGCACGACCGAAATCCTGTAGTACAGATCCTGCCGGAACGTCCCCTCTTGAACCATGAGCTCGAGGTCTCGGTTCGTTGCGCAGACCACTCGAACGTCCACCGGAACCGGCGAGTTGGAGCCGAGCCGGTTAAGCTTCCTCTCCTGGAGCACTCGCAGTAGCTTCGATTGCAATGGAAGTGCCAAATCGCCGATCTCGTCGAGAAAGATAGTTCCGCCGTTTGCCTCCTCGAATCGGCCGCGGCGACTTTGCGAGGCCCCGGTAAAGGCCCCTCTCTCATGTCCGAAAAGCTCATCTTCAATCAGGGTGTCAGGCAGCGCGCACGGTGAGAAGGGCACGAAGAGCTTCGTAGCCCGCGTTCCTTGGTTATGGATGGCCCTTGCGACCACCTCTTTCCCGGTTCCACTCTCACCTCGGATCAGCACGGTTGTGTTGACCCCACTGATCTTGCTGACGACGTCGTGAATGCGCTCGATCTGCTTGCTGTTACCGAGTAGCCCTTCGACTCGCACAGATCCGAGCAGAAGTTTTCTTGCCGATGCCAACTCCCGCAGCAATTCCGCCTTGAACTTGGCCCTGCTCAAGGAAAGTTTGAGCTGACCAACGTCAAGGGGTTGCGTAAAGAATTCGAAGGCGCCATGCCTGATGGCTTCAAGAGCGGTTTCCCGGCGGGAATCAGAACTGTAGACGATCACCGGAGGAGCGTAGGGTAGTTCGGATACCGCCTTGAGCAAATCGGATGGTGGCCGTTCCTGCGCTCGCAGGCTGGCCGCACACTGATCCCAGTTCAAGAGGATCGCGTCTGGAAGATCTTCATTTGTCAGCAGAAGTATCGCTTGATGTACTCCAACGTGCCGAAGGGGGTAACGTTCCCCCACGACGCCCCTCAGAGCATCAGCGAAAGATTGGTCATGGTCAACAAGAAGAAAGCACGGACTACCATCCCCCTCGACTTCCATATTCCCCCTCCGCAAGCGATCAAACGAGAATGTTCAGGTCTGGACAAGTCAGCGTGTCCCGATTGTTCGCGTTCCACCGGTTCTTTTCAAGTATTAAGCCGTCTATTACAGATTTGTATACACTCCTCTGGCGACTGATCAATTCGAAAGCGCGCATGTGAAAACGCTTAGACACAGTGGGAATAAGTGGTAATGCATTTCTCTCGCGACCTGGCCTGTGGTCGTAGAGTTGGACATATTAACCAATTGATTAAACATGCCGTTTGCCGTGAGTAAAACGCTGGCGCAAGCTCGGATTGAGAGCTTCCCGCTGTACACGAGCGTCAGCCTGAGTAACCTCTCGGACCGCCTAAAGCGCTTCTCTGTCGATTGCCACTTCTAAAAATCATGTTCTGCACTTTTTTTTACCGAGCAATTTGGTTACCAGCACACCTTGAAGGATGTCAACGTTTGTTTACATCCCTGCGACCCGATTGGTGGCCTCTTAGTCACTTGCTGCGGACCGTAGGGTTCGTTCCGGCGTCTCAAGCCGTCCCGTAAACGGATCCTACAAACGCAAACTTTGGCGCTCCGGTTGCCTATGACGGTCCTGGCGGAACTATGCTCACTACTCCGAGGTCTGAGGCAAACACCCTGCAGGATGCACCGTCGTCCGCAGCCGAACCGCTTCCAGACAAGCGAGAGGCCACTGTGGATCGGCTCGCGCTGAGGCAGCGCCTCGCCCGCTCAATCCGCACCGTGTTTTCCTTTCCCTCGGTTCTCGCAGCGCTCGTCGCTCTGATGGTTTTCCTGATGGCCCGCGGAGGCGGCGTCAACGATCCGGACATCTGGTGGCACCTTCGGAACGCCCAGTACCTTTTCCATTACCTGCAGTTCCCCCGTGTGGACATGTATTCCTTTACGGTGAATGGCCACCCCTGGGTCAATCCTGAATGGCTGGCGGAGATTCCGTTCTATCTTGCCTGGCGTGCCTGGGGGCTTCTCGGAATCAAGCTCGTGACGGTTTTGGCCGCTGAAGGGGTGCTGCTGGCTCTGTTTTACCTGTGCACCATCAGCAGCGGTAACGTGAAAGCGTCGGCGCTGGCCACCGGGTTTGCGGTCCTTCTCGCGGTGGTCAATTTCGGCCCGCGTACCATTCTCTTTGGTTACGCTTGCTTGCTTGCTCTCCTCATCATTCTGGAACGATACCGGCAGCGCGGGCACGGGCCTCTCTGGCTTCTCCCGCCACTGTTCTGTCTCTGGGCCAATACACACGGCTCATGGGAGATTGGCCTGATCGTTTTTGGCATCGTCATCGTCGGGGGGCTGATTGAAGGCAGGTGGGGACGCGTCGAGGCCGTGCGCTGGTCGGCCAAGCAGCTTCGTAATCTTTTCCTGGCATTTGGCGGCTCTGTTGCGGCCGTGTTTGCCAACCCTTACGGGGCGGGCCTGGTGCTTTGGTCGGTCGAATACCCGTTCCGAATGAAGCTGGGTGTTGCGCACGTCCAGGAATACCTGTCGGTGGATTTTCACAGCGCGCGGGGAAAGCTCGTCCTGATTCTTCTGATAGGCCTGTTGGCGGCTGCCCTGCTCAGCAACTACCGGTGGAAATTGACTGACCTTCTCCTTACTGCGTTCGCCCTTTATAGTGGGCTCACCTATGAGCGGTTCTTATTTCTGGCGGCGATACTTTTGTCTCCGCTCATCGCGAAATTCCTGGACTTCTTGCCGCCGTACCAGCCCCACATTGATAAGCCGGTTCTGAACGGGATCATCATGGCCGGAGTCCTGGCAACTTTCTTTCTTTGGTTTCCATCCTCGGGCCGAATGAACAAGCTGCTGGCTAAGCAGTATCCGGTCGGTGCCGTTTCCTATTTGAAAACGCACGAGATTACGGGTTTGATCTTCAACGACTACTTGTGGGGCGGCTACCTCGAATGGAACGACCGCCAAGCGAGAACGTTCATCGATAGCAGGGTTGACGTTTTTGAGGATGCTGGTGTTCTGAAGGATTACCTCGACGCGATCGGTATGACTGATCCCATCGAAGTGCTGGATAAATATCACATTCGCTACGTGCTGCTCTCCGTGCAGCAGCCTATAGTTTATCTACTCAAGAGAGAATCGGACTGGAAGGTGCTCTACCAAAGCAAGACGGCCGTGCTGTTTGAGAGAAGCTCTATAGCGAGGGCGGGAAACGCCGGGGACATGGGACGCGCAGCGTCGGCCAGAGAGGTCACGGCAAATTGAATCAAGCAGGAGGAGCGGTAGGAGGGGCGAAGTCGATGAACGTGAACGACACGATGCGTGCGAGCGAGTTTGATCCGTTCTCGGAAAGCTATCCAACACTACTCAACGAAAGCGTCGCGATCACAGGGGAGAGCGGTGAGTACTTCGCGGTCTACAAGGCTAATTTTATTGCCGCGAACGTGGCGGCGCTTGATTGCAAGATCCTGGACTATGGCTGTGGCGTGGGGATGGTCAGCGCCAAGATCAAGGAACGGATTCCGCAAGCTCAAATCGATGGGTACGATGTTTCACAGGCGAGCCTGAGTCGCGTCCCACCCGCGCTGCGTGCCCAGGGGCATTTTGCTTCGAACATAATGGACTTAAACCCTCCTTACGATGTTGTCCTCGTGGCGAACGTCCTGCATCACGTTGAGCCCGCCAACCGCTTGTTTACTATACGCGAGGCTGCTGACCTGCTCGAAACAAATGGGAAACTGGTCGTCTTTGAGCACAACCCGGCAAACCCGCTCACGCGCCGAGCCGTACGTCTCTGTCCGTTCGATGAAAATGCCGTCTTGCTCTCACCTAAGGAAACGATGGAATGGCTGGCTCTTAGCGGCTTTGAATCGGTTAGGGTGAGCTACATCGTGTTCTTTCCTCGCGCGCTCCGGTGGCTTCGCCCGCTGGAAAAAGCACTTGGATGGTGCCCCTTGGGGGCTCAATACGCGGCTGTGGGCCGCTTGGCGTAGACGGCAAGTTGAGTGGCCTCCCGACACTTAGGGGCGGGATTTTTTGGAGGAGAACGCAATGCGCCGCAAACGCGACACTAATTCGCAAGGCAGAAACTTTTCCGTTCCCACCGCCCAGGCGTCACTGCTTTCGGTGGTGGTTCCATGCGCGAATGAGGCGGAGGTTTTGCCCGCAACTCATCGGCGGCTGAGCGAAGTGCTCGCCGAGCTAGAGACAACTTTTGAGATTATCTACGTCGATGACGGCAGCACCGATACGACGCCGGATGTGCTTCGTGGGTTGCAGCTCGTGGATACGAGCGTGCGCGTGGTGCGGCTCTCCCGCAACTTTGGACATCAGGCGGCGATTACCGCAGGGATGGAACATGCTGCGGGCGACGCGGTGGTTGTGATCGATGCCGATCTTCAAGATCCCCCGGAGGTCATCGCCCAATTTGTGGCGCGTTGGCAAGACGGTTTTGACGTCGTTTACGGAGTCCGTACGAAACGCGACGGAGAGAGCGCCTTCAAACTGTGGACGGCTAAGCTGTTTTACCGGCTCATCGGGCGGCTGTCGGAAACCAGAATCCCGTTGGATACGGGGGATTTTCGCCTGATGGACAGAAAGGTAGTGGACGCTTTGCTCTCCATGCCGGAACGCGACCGGTTTATCCGCGGCATGGTCAGCTGGCTTGGCTTTCCTCAGACCGCGGTTTCCTACCGCCGCGCCCGGCGCTTCGCTGGTGAGACAAAATATCCGTTGCTCAAGATGGTCCGCTTCGCTACCGACGGCATCGTTTCGTTTTCGACGGTGCCGCTGAGGTTGGCCACGTGGTTTGGTTTTGGAGTCTCGGCCGCGGCAACGGCCGGTATCCTTGTCGCCCTCTATGCGCGACTTTTCGGAAAACACTGGGTACAGGGCTGGGCGAGCATGGTGATCGCCGTGCTGTTTATGGGTGGGGTTCAGCTGATTTGCCTGGGGATTATTGG
Source organism: Acidobacteriota bacterium (assembly GCA_021817045.1). Lineage (GTDB taxonomy): Bacteria > Acidobacteriota > Terriglobia > UBA7540 > UBA7540 > RH2-MAG17b. The sequence continues at coordinate 54,870 of JAKAWG010000017.1, read as the reverse complement.
AGAATATGTCGGGCGAATTTACGGCGAATCCAAGCGGCGACCGCTCTATCTCGTACGGGAGTGCCTGGGCTTTCCGGCAGACAGGCGGAAAACAGCTAGCCGGGACAACGGTGTCATCACCGTGTTCGACGTCCGCAACCCTTCATCTGAAATTGACGGACAAGCCATAGAGTTATCGGATTCAGGACACATTACGCCGGCTCGCCCAAGGGTCTGGACCCGCGGAGATGAAGTTATGGCTGCAACCCAACCAAGCGACGTAAAGCTGAAAGTTCGATGAGCCAGCTTGTAATCGAAAATATGGCCGAAGGCGTCGTTTCCGGGATTGGTCCGAGAAGAGGACTCGTGACCGCCCTCCGTAAGGTCTTCTCGTTCCCGGCCATGCTCCATGCATGGATGGTGCTGGTCGTCGTGCGGCTGGCGGAACGTAACCTTCCGGACGTTGACATCTGGTGGCACCTGCGCAACGCCCAGTACCTGTTCGGTTACCATCATCTTCCCAACTTCGACGCGTACTCCTTCACGGTGGCGGGCCATCCGTGGATGAACCCGGAATGGCTGGCGGAAATTCCATACTATCTGGCCTGGCGGGCATTGCGTCTCGAGGGAATCGAAATCCTCATGTTGCTGATGCTGGAACTGATTTTTGTCGGCGTCCTCTATCTCTGTTACCAGCGGAGCAAGCACATAAAGGCTTCGATACTCGCCTGCTGGGTGGCCGCCTGCCTTGGAACGGTTAATTTTGGTCCGCGAACCATCCTTTTGGGTTACCTCTACCTCGTGATCCTCCTGGCAATTCTAGAGCGCTTCCGTTCGAGAGAAAAGGCCCCCCTGTGGCTGCTTCCGCCCTTGTTTTGTCTGTGGATCAATACGCACGGCTCGTGGTGTCTTGGCGTCGCCGTGATGGGCATTTTTATTGTCTGCGGGTTGTTCGAGGGCGAATGGGGAACGGTAGTTGCGACGCGATGGCCCCAGCAGCAGCTTCGCCAATTGGTCACAGCTTTTGGAGCCTCGTGCGCCGCGCTGTTTGTAAACCCGTACGGTTACCGGCTGGTGCTTTACCCGCTCAATATGGTCCTCCACCAGCGCCTGAACATGGCGTCCATTCAGGAGTGGGCCTCAGTTGATTTTCACGAGCCTCGGGGAAAGGTCGTGTTAGTGCTGCTGGCGGGGCTGTTCGTGTCGGCGCTGGTATCGCGACACCGATGGCGGCTAGCCGATCTGGTCTTATTGCTGGTTGCGTTTTATGGCGGCTTATCTCGCGAACGCCTGCTCTTTTTTGCCGGCATTATTGTCGCGCCCGTCGTAGCGGAACTTCTCGATTGGGTTCCACCCTATCGCGCGGAGATTGACAAGCCCTGGCTCAACGCTGCCATCATCGGTGGCATCCTGGCCTTCGTCGTACTGCGCTTTCCTGGGCCGGCCCAGCTTGAGGCGCAGGTGGCCAGCCAATACCCGGCGGAAATCGTGCCTTATCTCGAAACCCGCCCGCCTGCCGGAAACATGCTGAACTATTACGAATGGGGCGGCTACCTGGGATGGAAGGACCCGCACTTGAAGGTGTTCGTCGACAGCCGCGTGGATATTTACGAGCAGGCGGGCGTGTTCAAGGACTATCTCGAGCTCGCCGGTTTCCGAAACCCTTTCGCGATTCTGGATAAGTATCGGATTCGGTACGTGCTCTTCCCTCGCAACGCTCCGCTGACACTCCTGCTGAGGACAGATCCGAACTGGAAAGTCGTCTTCAACGGAGGGATCAGCACGTTGCTGGAAAGGGTTGGCCCGGTGCCAACGAACTGAAGGCGATTTACCGTGGCACTGCCTTCGGCCACAACTGAAAGCAGACTCTTCGCTGGCGCTCAGAATGACGTCATTCCGATCCTCAAAGCGGGAGAGAGGCTGTAAGTGAGCCAAGCGAATGAAATACCCATCTCTTCGCGTGGATGAGTGATGTGGGCAAGATGAGCTATTCCGCGATAGCAAACGCTTTTCCCTCAGCGGCTGTCGCCGAGCACATGGGAGGAGGGACAGTGCCCTCGGCCGGCTCGCCGATCCGGGTTGATGCCAAGCTGGTGGTATTTCTTGCAGCCGTAGTGATTGTGGTGACGACTGTGCATCAGTTGGCGGATGCGCATTACGACTTCGGCGTCTTCTACTACGCGGCGCGTATGGTGTGGGAGGGAGCGCGCACCTCCTTGTACAACCTTTCTGCCCAGCGGGCATTTCAGGTCCGGTACGGCCGTCCGGCGGATCTTATCTTTTGCTCTCCTCCGTTTGCCTTGGCGCCCTACCTGCCGCTTGCACTCCTGCCAATTCGGGCTGCTTTCATCATTTGGACCATCGTTTTGGTCGGGCTGTTCACCGCCTCAGTTGAGTCGCTGGCCTTCCGAACTGGTCTTCGCTACGACAACTGGCCCCTCCTGCTTTCGCTCGCATTTATGCCCGTTGTTACCAGCCTTACACACGGACAACTCTCTATTGTGGTGCTTTCTGCCTACGTCTGGTGCTATGCGTTATGGGACGACGGCAAACGTTTTATCGGCGGGCTGGTGCTGGCGTTGGCGACTGTCAAGTTTCAGTTAGTAGCCGGATTTATCTGCGTGTTGGTGCTGAAGAAAAAGTGGAGAGAGCTTGGGGGCTTCGGCTTGGGCTGCGCACCGCTGCTGGGCCTGTCTTTCCTGGTAGAGGGTTGGCACGGCCTGTTAAGCTACCCGGCCTTGCTCGCGCACGAAGAAACCACCGCTGGGGTGATACCGCCTGGGATGGCGAGTATCCGCGGCCTTGTGAGTCTCCTGGCCGGGCCGAGAGGCCACACGACGCTTGTAGCCGCTCTTTCCGTGGCTGTGGTCGTTTTGGCGGCAACGACGTGGAAAGATTTGCAGACCGGCTTTGCGGCAGGCGTTCTAGCCAGTATGCTCGCGAGTTATCATTTCAATCCTCAAGACCTTTCGCTGGTCCTAATCCCGCTTTTTTTCGGGATGAAGTATTTCTCCTGGAAAGCCACAGAACGTGTGATCGCAGGCGCGGTCGTGCTGCCTACCCTACTGTGGTTTGCCCACTGCTTCTGCCTGCTGGCAATCCCGTTGGCTCTGATGGTCATCTGGGTTCGAACGTGGCGGTTGCAGTCCCAGGAAGACGACCTGTCAATTCAAAATTCCGAGCCGGAGGGCTCATTGTGATCGTCGATTCTAGCCGGGCCAGCGCGAGCATATTGTCCGACGATCCCCGTTTGCGCGTCACCGTCGCTCAATGCCCCCCTGAAAGAAAGGAAACACAGCACACTGGGCAGCCTACGCGGCGTGAGATGCGGATCGCCCTAAGCTTTACGGCGGCGGTTCTCTTTGCTTTCGTTCTGCTGAACGCGTCTCTGCGCATAAATGTCATACACGATTTTGTTGCGATATATACGGGAGCCTCGATTGTGCGCCAAGGGCACGGTTCCAGGCTATACGACCTGGCCGAACAGGCGCACGTGCAGGCTCCGCTGTTCAAGGGAAGATCCTGTGCCGGCTGCGGACGGGGAACAGCGGCATTTTGGGTGGGAGTAGGTGTGGCGCTTTCCAAAGGGAGGCCTTTTCTCGTATATAACCATACTCCCTTCGAGACACTCCTGTTTGCTCCGCTAACAGCGCTCTCGTACGGCCAGGCTTACGTGGTTTGGGGCGCGATCAATATTGCCCTTTGGATGTTCTTTGCATATTTGGCGCGCCCTTATGCGCCCGTTCCAGAGCAAACTTTTCACTACCTCTTCCTTTGCTTCGCGTTCTTACCCTTGTGGGGCGCCTTGGAGCACGGCCAGACATCCCTACTCGTTCTCATCGCGTTTACATTGACATTCATCTTTCTCAAGCGCCGGCAGGATTTGTGGGCAGGCATGTGCCTGGCCTTTGGGTTGTTTAAGTTTCCGGTCGTGCTTCCGTTCGCGCTGATTTGCCTTCTACGGCGGAAATGGAAGCTGATGGCCGGGTTCACCACGGCCTCGTCCGTCCTGGCGGCACTCTCGCTGATCATTGTCGGACCGAGCGGTTTGCTCTCATACTTCCGGCTGTTGCGCGACCAGGTAGTCCACCCCCACGCTTTGGGGTATGGCATAAAAATTCGTTATATGGCCAACGTGCGAGGCCTCATCTACGAGTTCTTGCGGCACGTGGCCACAGCCCGTTCCATTGACGTCGCCGTCATGCTAGTCTCCGTGTTCTTAGTTGTGTATGCCGCACGGGGATGGAACAGGCTGGAGGGGCAGGGTGGGGCAGGCTCCCTGGGACTCGGCTTCGCGGCCGCGCTCGTAATTTCCGAGGTCGCCTCGTTTCACACGCTGGCTCACGACCTCAGCCCGACACTGCTTGCGATACTTCTGGCTATTGGTGCTTACCCCTGGTCGAACAAGCCACTGTGGCTTCAACCTCTGGGCGTCACCGTCGCCGGCCTTTATCTGGTGCCGTTGGTAATCGCAGAGACTTGGTATTGGCTTATCGCCCCTGTGCTGATGGCATTCGCAATCGCCGCGCTCAAATCGGCACGCAACCAGCCTCCTCAAAGGCGGGAGGGCAGATCCCAGGATCCCCTAGCCATCTCAGCAGAAATAGGAGAGACACGTGAACATTTCGCGCCCCTCTAAGATTTCGGTGGTCATTCCCGTCTACAACGAGCGGGCGACAGTTGAGGAGATCCTCCATCGTGTCCAGGCGGTGAACCTGGATAAGGAAATTATTATCGTAGACGACTGCTCTTCTGACGGCACACGCGAGTTTCTGACGGACCTTGCCGAACAAGCCGCGCAGAACGGGGGAAACGCAGCATTTCTTTCCAGCGGGTGTGCTTTATCCGCAAACAATATCCGAACCTTTTTTCAGGATAAGAATCGCGGGAAGGGCGCCGCGCTGCAGAGGGCTTTTAAGGAAGTGCGCGGCGAAATCATTATCATTCAGGATGCTGATCTGGAGTACGACCCGAACGAGTACCATGACCTTATTCGTCCGATAGAAAGGGGAGTTGCGGACGTTGTTTTTGGGTCGCGCTTTCTGGGAGGCCCGCACCGCGTTTTATTCTTTTGGCACTCCCTCGGCAACCGGCTGCTCACGACACTCTCGAATGTCCTTACCGATCTCAACCTCACCGACGTATGGACGTGCTACAAGGCGTTCAAGCGAGAGGTTCTTCAGACGATAGACCTCGAAGAGGACCGGTTTGGTTTTGAGCCCGAGATCACCGCTAAGGTAGCCAGGGGGCGATGGCGCGTCTACGAAGTGCCGGTTTCCTACAACGGACGTACTTACGCCGAAGGAAAGAAGATTACCTGGAAGGACGCGATACGAGGCGTATGGTGCAGCTTTCGCTATGCTGCGTTCGTTCGCGATCCGAAAGCATATTCTCTGCCCCGGGCGAAAACGTATTGGCCTCAGGGTTCACTGGAAAGGCGCGGAGAAGGTTAGCAGGATCTTGCTTGTCTCTAAGGGAATTCCGAGACTTATGGGGCAGGACGCAAAAATGGATAAAGTAACGACGACAACAGCGCCGCAGCGCGGTGCAAAGGTAATACGCCGTCAGGCCGCCATCGCTGTAATCATCACGGCAATTGTATTTTTCGTTCGCTTGCTTTTCGAAGTCCAGGCGGGCCATGCCCTCAAATCCGACTTCACCGTCTTCTACACGGGCGGTGTGATGGTTCGCCGCGGCGAGACCGCGCAGCTCTACCATACTGACGCGCAATCGCGAGTTCAAGCTCAACTTCATACAGGAGCGGCTTTGGTGCCGTTCGATCACCCTGCATTCGAGGCTCTGATCGCCGTGGTATTCGCGACGCTAAGCTACTCGAAAGCCTATCTCTTATGGGGAGGCGTTAGTATCGTCGCTCTGTTTCTAACGGCCTGGCTGCTCGCGCCATGGAGCCGCACTGCGAACCAACCGTTCCTGTACATGCTCGTCGTTTTTGCGTTTTATCCCGTTTGGGTAGGCCTACTCGCCGGCCAAGCCTCAAGCCTTCTGCTTCTATTCTTTGCATTGGCATACATCAACCTGCAAAAGAACCGCGACATCAGGGCGGGTTTGTGGCTGGCACTCGGCCTGGTTCGATTCCAGATTGTCCTGCCCTTCGCTCTGTTGTTGCTGCTCAAGCGAAAGTGGAAGGTGATTGCGGGTTTCAGCGTGGGTGGAGCGATTCTCAGCCTTATTTCATTGCTGATGATTGGATGGGCTGGCCTCCGTTCGTACGCCCGTCTGCTGACCTACCTTCTCCGCCATCCTCAGGACCCGCACTATGTCGGCATCCTGACCGGCGACATGCCAAATCTTAGAGGAATCTTCTCGGCATTGCTCCCGCATTGGGCGTTTTCCCCGGTGTTGCTGCTGTTTTCGGTGATTCTGATCGCCGCCACGACCTGGGCGCGCCGCGATGGCCACTTCGACTATTCGTTGGCTATCCCCGTCTCCCTTCTAGTGGCACCGCACCTGCACGTCTACGACGTGAGCCTGATGGTGCTCGCCATCATCTTGGCGCTCAACTCAGCTCCTGAAATGACGCCTCGCTGGCGGAACGTAATGTATGCCTCGGCCGCAGCGCTTTATCTTCCACCACTCTATCTGGCACTTCAACCAGTTGGAGGTCTTTACCTGATCAGCCTGCTGGTCGCGGCGTTTACCCTCGCCTCCATTTGCGGAGCACGGGCGGACGCGGTGTCGCAGCCCCGGCCAGGAAGCTGCCGGCTCGCGGCTGACGCACTTGAGGCGTGCGCGGTAGCATTGGGACCATCGGAAATGACGGCGGTTAGGGACTCAAAGCGTTCCTAAAGACTTATGGGAACCAGATCTTTTAAATTCGCGGCCGCCAGCTTCCACTGGGTTGTAAGCATCGTTCTGGCTCTGTCCCTCCTTCCTGCCTTCGAGCTGGCAAGGCTGCCGCTCCGCATTGACTGGTCAAGATTCCTCTCAATGTTTTGGGTGCACATCGCTGCGACGTCCGTAGTATTCGCGACGCTCCTCTACCTGTGGGGCTTCTCGCTGCAGCAAACGGCGTTGCCCCTTTGGAATCGCTACTGGCATCAGAAGCCGAGGTTCGCTGTTCTGGCCGTATTCGCGGCCGCGATGATCTGGGAGTTCGGCTTGCTGCCCGGAGCGCTCATCGTGGTCGCAGCCATAATTTTGTCGGAATTCTTTGACCGCGCAGGTGGAGATCTACGAAAGCTGTGGGAGTCGGCATCCAGCGTCCTCATTCCCGCGGCGTATCTGTTCGTGGGTCTTGTTCTGGTGTTCTGCTACAACGATCTTACGGCGAGTCTGAGATTCGTAGGCCAATACGACTCGGCTTTCAACAGATTCGATGCGATTCTTTTCCACGGCTTAACGGCTTCTTCTCTGAGCAACGCCGCCTTGCGGCACTTTCCCCTGGGCTTTTTCCGGTTTTTGGAGCTCATTTACTATGGGATGTTTAACCAGATCGGCGCGGCGCTGATCATTGTACCGCTCTGCTTCGGCCGGAAGCGCGCCCTGGAATTTGTGGGGACGGTACTGACGGCCTATTATCTGTCGCTGGTGATTTTTTTCATTTGGCCGAGTGTTGGGCCGTTTTCAATTAGCTCAACTCATTTTGTCGTTTTCCCCCATTCCCTCGTCACCTACCAGTACCAGAAGCTCTTCGTAGCAAAGGCGCACGGCTTCTTGACGCGCCAAATGCCCTTCCGAGTCGATACGGACTACTACATCGCTTTCCCGTCGATGCACATTGCCCAGCCGCTGATCGTGCTGTGGTTTCTGCGCGAGCGGAAGCGCATCGCGCTCCTGCTGCTCGGCTATGACGTCGTTTTGGTCGTGGCAATTCTGCTCCTCGAATGGCACTACTTCGTTGATCTGATCGGCGGCGTGCTCGTTGCGCTTCTGGCAATCACAATGGTCGATGCGAGGGTTCATGCCGCACAGTCGGAACCTTACGAGCGGCCCGTACGCGAGGCGTGGGAGGAAGAGGCGGCTTCGCTGTTGACGGTGCCGGCTCGTGAGTCGGATTGAACTCGATGAACTATGTCGCAACAGATCGATCGGCACCCGAAGCACTGGCGGCCCAAAGCGCGAGCGGTCAAGAACCTCCGCCAGTCACTGTGCCGGAGAAGTCGCTTCGCGAGATGGCAATCGCGCTGGCAATTGGAATTGTGAGTTGCCTATATCTCTTGCCGTTCTGGCGGGTCACCAACTTGAATCCCGACGAAGGCCTTTCGCTCCAGGGAGCAGAACGGATTCTCCACGGCCAGGTTCCGTACAGGGATTTCTTTTCTCTCGTTACCCCCGGCGCATATTACTGGACCGCGCTGTTGTTCAAAGTTTTTGGCGACTCCATTCTGGTGGCGCGCGCGACGCTCGTGATTTACGGAGGCGTGTTTTCACTCTTGACCTACCTCCTTGCCCGCCGGGTATGTTCGCAGACTAACGCGGCCCTTGGAGCCGGCCTGTTGACGATGACGTGCCTACCGTACTACTTCGTTTTCGAGCACGACCGTGATAGTACGTTATGGGCTCTTCTGGCGCTCTATTGCGCGGTGAGGTTCCTGGAAGAGCGGGGTTGGGGATGGGCATTTTCGGTCGGCTTTCTCACTTCTCTCACGTGTCTTTTTGAGCAATCCAAGGGCGCGGGGCTGGCGCTGGGGCTGACGGTCGGATTTCTTCTGATCGAGAACCTATCCCGGCAGCAGCGACTGTTCAACGCAAAGCGCGTGATGTGGCTCGCGTCCGGCTTCGCCCTGCCGTTCGCTGTGACGCTGATCTATTTTGGAGCCAAGCACAGCCTGGGGCCAATGTTTGCGGACTGGCTGTGGCCTTTGAGGCACTACAACAGCGTCAACCGGGTTCCATACGGGTTCATGCACCTGTCTACTTCCGAATTAGACAAGTTAGCCTCCGAGCCGCTAGCCTGGAAAGTCTTTGCTCTCTTCACAATGAGTCCGTGCTTCATCGTGGCGGTATTGCCGATCTTGGCGTTGGTGGTTCTGGGCCGCTATGTACTCATGTCCCGGAAAAACCAACTGCCAAGCTCCGGGCGCGCGTACTATCTCCTGGTTTGCTCGTGCACAACCGGCTTGTTGCTTTCGATCGTCGATGCCAGGCCGAACCTCAGCCACCTGATGTATCTTGCTCCGATCTTCTACGTGGTGTTGAGTTGGGTTTTCGAGGCTAAGGCGTTTGGCGGCACAATCTTGCCCGCGGTCCGTTCGGCGGTCGCTTTGTACCTTGTTTTGTCGTTTGCTTCGTTCGGCCTGGCCGAGCTCGTCAAGGCGGGAGCCGCGAACCAGCCGTTGGTAAGCCGGCGCGGCACGCTGGAGACAACCGCGAAGGACGAGGTAGTTGCCTACGTCCAGAACCATGTCCCAGCAGGAGCAAATCTCTTCGTATATCCTTACCAACCCTTGTATTACTACCTGACTGAGACTCGCAACCCCACGTCTTTCGATTTTCTGTATTACGGCTACCAGACTCCTGGCCAGTTTCGTGAGGTGGCTCAGCAGTTGAAGTCTAATCTTCCCAAGGTTCTGCTGTTCTGCCCTTCGTTTCTTCTGGAGATCGGTCTTAACGCGTTTCCGCAAACGCCCCTAAAGGTCATCGCGCAGCGCGATCCCATGATCGACTTGATAGTCTCTCACTATCGCACTTGCACGGTGCTGCGCTCTACCCAGAGTCTGAACTATATTTTCATGATGCGAAGGGATCTGCCATGCCCTCGCTAGCGGTCGGAGCAAACAGGCAACGCGCCACCCCCCGCGATGGGAATGAGCTCGCCGTGAGGACCACAAACGCCGAGCCCGCAGGGGCAGCCAAAACCAGATTCTTCGCCGTGCCGCGCTCCACTCAGAATGACGTCATTCCGAGTGTAGAGAGGAATCTGCTTCCCTTTAGTGCTTTGGATTCCCTCCTGGTTTTCCTTCTCTCAGCCGGTTACCTCTGGTTGTTCCGCCGCTCAACCGCGATGGAGCCGGACGAAGGTATCATCCTGGAAGGAGCGCAGCGGATCCTCCACGGTCAGGTTCTCTATCGCGACTTCTTCACGTTCCTCACCCCAGGCTCGTACTATTTGCATGCCTTGCTCTTCAAAATATTCGGCAGCTCGTTTCTCGTGGCCCGCACAGCACTGGTCTTTTACGGGGGCCTTTTCTCCGTATTCACTTACCTCATGGCACGGCGCGTGTGCGGGCGGCGAGTTTCCCTGATTACCGCCTCACTGGTAACATTGACGTCTTTGCCGTGGCGTTTTCTCGTGTTGCACAACTGGGACAGCACGTTGTGGGCGTGCGCCGCGATCTATTGCGCAATGCGGTGGATGGAGGAAGGACAGAAGGCCGAAAGCAGCAGGCAGAAGGCAGAAGCGGAGAGCTTCTACCACAGAGAACGCATAGAAGAGCACGCTGGTTCGCCACCCATCACTCCTCACTCCTCACTACTTTGCTGGGCATTTGCGACGGGAAGCTTTGCCTCACTTACCATCCTTTTTGAGCAGTCAAAGGGGGCAGGCTTGGCGCTCGGGTTGGGCGCCGCATTTGTCATCCTAGCCCTCGCCGGGAAAAATCAGAAAGCAGGAGGCGGAAGGCACGAGGCGGAAAGCCTTTACCACAGCGAGCGTGGAGAAGGGCAAGTTTGCTCCTCACTTATCACTCGGCACCCATCACCTTTTTTTCACTTGTCTATGTCGTTCGGGTCACTGGCCGCGGGATTCGCGTGGCCTTTTGTGGTAACGTTCGCGTACTTCGGCGCACATGGAGCCTTCGAAGCGATGCTTTCCGACTGGCTCTGGCCACTCAAGCACTATTCGCGCGCCAACAGCGTTCCTTACGGCTATCAGAATTGGTCGAGCCACACGCGCGCCCTGCTGCTCGGCAACCATCCCCTGGGCTATAAGCTAGCGGCGGTGCTTGCCGTGAGCCCCGGGTTTCTTATCCCCGCACTTCCTATCGTAGCTGTAGGCGTGCTGGCGTACCTGGTGTTGCGTTACAAAATTAGGCTTACCGTAGCGCCGTCCGTTAGAGGCCTCCCTGAGCAGAGCCTAGGAGCGGCACCTGCCGGGCTAAATTCCGGCGCTACAACCCAGACGCGAGATGCTGGTGGCAGGACAGCGCACTATATTTTGGTCTCGGCGGCTATCTCCGGCCTTCTCATTTCCGTTGCCCTGAGTCGAGCGGACATTCTCCACTTCATCTACCTTTCACCTTTGCTTTACCTGGTGCTCGCCTGGTTTATGGAGGGAAGGGGTATTCAAGGAAGACTTGTCGGAGCCTTAAGGCCGGCGATTATAGCATGGATCTTACTCTCGTTTGTGGCTCTCGGGCTGGCGTTTGCGGTCAGCCAGCTTAACGGACAGCACCGCATCACAACGCGGCGGGGCGTGGTTACCACGCCCGCGGTGGATACTGTGCTTTCATACACTCAGGCGCATGTGCCTGGCGGATCGAAGATTCTTGTCTATCCGTACCTGCCGCTCTATTACTACTTGACGGGTACGTATAGCGCTACACGCTTCGAATACTTACAGCCGGGAATGCATACGCTTCGGCAGGATGAAGAGGCGATCCGGGAGATGGAGGCTGATCGCACTCGCGTGGTGCTGTTTGAGCCGGACTTCAACGAAAAGATTGCGGCGTCGTGGCCGAACACCCCGCTCCGGTACGTGGCGAACGATCCGATAGGCGACTACATTCTTAGGCACTATCGACCGTGTAAACTCCTGAAGTCCGCCTCGGGCTGGCCGTTTGTGTTTATGGTGCGGAAAAATCTCGCCTGCCCGCGGTAAACGGGGTGCTTCCCACAGAGGAGACGCAGAAAACGCTCAACGGCCTCCTTGTGCTCTGTGGTGAAAATTATGAACGAGCGAGAGCGGGCGGGCTGGCCTGCCCGTTGAGAAGTAATTCACTGCGAAGAGCGCGGAGGAGGAGAAAGCCGACTCCGTGTTCTCTGTGGCAAACAGCATCGACACTAGACCACGGAAAGTGTTACCAAACGTATGCAGCACGCCCATCGTGACTGTCAACCACCGAACTGACAAGTGAAGAGGGAATGACAGGTGAGGCGTGGAAAGCCTCTTTAGCCATCGCTCTGCCGTTTTTGCCCGTCACTTCTCGCTCTTCACTCTGCCTTTATGCTCCTCACTCGTCGCAGCTTGTGGGGCGTCCCCCACCACCTGGCCGCTCTTGCTCGTCACCGTCTTTGCTACTCGCTCCTCACTGTCGTTTGGCCGCAGGATTGCTCACAACAATGGCGTTAGGCTCTGTCGCGTGCGCGGGAGTATAGCGATTCAGAGCCTAAGTATTACTTACTTCCATGGAAGGAGGAAACATGGCAAAGAACTTTCTAGCCTCTTTGTCTAGGTTGCATCGGGAAGAGTCGGGGCAAGGCTTGGTGGAATACGTGTTGCTCATCGCTCTGGTTGCTTTCGCGGCAACCGCCGGGATGTCCGGGTTGGCGAGCTCGATCAACAGCGCGTTCACCAAGGTCGGCACCATTCTCGGCACCTACATCAGCTAAGCTCTCTCCGCTCAGGCGCCAGGCAAACTTAGACCCAGGAGCTTGGCAAGGGGGACGGAGGGGGCGGTTGGGCAGGCCGACAACGTCAGCCCGCCCGGCCGCGGACGCGAGCGACGAGCCGCCGGTCATCAGCACGCACCTGGCGGCTCTCGCTTGTCGCCTGTAAGTATAACAGGATCCTTTCATGGAGACATATTTCTTAATCGCTGCTCTTATCTTGGCCTGCACTGGCGCGGGGACGGACATCAAGGGGAACCGCATTCCCAACTGGCTTACTTACAGTGGCCTTATAGGCGGCCTGGCTGCGCGAGGCGTGGCAGGGGGGTGGCCGGGGCTACGCCTGGGCCTTGTAGGCGCGCTGCTTGGCGGCGGCCTGTTCTTCATGTTTTTTCTGGTGCGGGGGATCGGAGCGGGCGACGTGAAGCTGATGGCGGCCGTCGGCGGCCTTGCAGGTCAAGGAGAGGTAACCGGCGTGATTATGGCCACCGCGCTTGCCGGAGCGCTCATGGCAGTTGGATACATGCTGTTTTACAAGCGAGTCAGGGAGACTCTTCGGAACGTGGGGAAGCTCGCGTGGTTTCGTATACGGTCCGGGGCGCGAGTTCATCCTGAGTTGAACCTTGGGAACTCCGGTTCGATCCGGTTGCCTTACGCAGTGGCGATTGCGGCGGGCACTCTCTATACGTTTGGCATGGCTTTTCTTCGGAGGTAAGTGAAGAACGGTTTGATGAACCACCCCTGAATCTCCTTCTTGCTAAGGAGGAGACTACGGGTGGTCCAAAGAGGGCACGGAGCAACCAAAGAAACCCCGGCGCTCCCTGTGCTCTCCGTGATGAGTTTTTGGGGAGGTGACTTACGGACTTACGGCGGATTTTGACAGCATTCGTTTTGGCAGCGGTGGTGGCGGGCGGAGGAACCTGGTTCCTCTACCGACGCCTGATTGTGAGCCGGGCTCATCCGCAGACCGTCAAGGTGGTAGCCGCAGGAAAAGACTTGCCGGCAGGAATCGCTTTGGGGGCGAAGGACCTGGTCACGATAGATTGGCCGATTTCCGTTCCATTGGCCGGCTCATATAACCAGATCAGCAAGGTTGCCGGCCATCCGCTTATTTATCCCCTGGAGCGGGGGGAGCCAGTGCTTAAGTTCGACCTGGCGGACCCAAATTCAGGAATCGGCCTGTCGGTGAAGATCCCAACGGGAATGAGGGCAACGTCGGTGAAGTCGAATGCGGTAACGGGCGTGGCGGGTTTTCTTTACCCGGGGTCGCACGTGGACGTGGTCGCGACGTACAATCCGCCCGGTAGCAGGTCTGGTCCGGAGACGCAGACCATTCTGCAGAATGTCGGAGTGCTGACGGCGGGAGAAAAGATTGAACCGGACCCTTCCGGAAAGCCGCAGGAGGTGAGCGTGGTGACGCTGCTCGTAAGCCCGGAGGATTCGCAAAAGCTGCTACTGGCAAGTAGCGAGGGACAAATCCAGTTCGTGCTGCGCAACGGAGCAGATGCCGGAACCCCGAAGCTCACTCCGACCCAATTATCCGAGTTGGCTTACGGGGCCAAGCCGCCCGCCCGCCCTGCCCACGTTGGCCCGCGGCGGGTAGTGAAGCACGCGGTCAAGCCCGCCGCGCCGCAGGTCTATATCCTGGAAGTCATACAAGGAGAGAAGCGCTCCGAAGAAAAGTTCTGAAGGTAGTAAGGGGTAACGAGGAAAGAGGGGGGACAGAGTGAAATTGCGAACCAGAACGACAATGACGGCACTGATCGTCATTCTCTTTACCGGGGCGCTGGCTGGCTTCGGGCAGCAAGCGCCAGGGATTTCGCCGGGAGGACAAACGGTTCACATCCTGGTCGGTAGATCGATTGTGATCAATACGCAGGCGCCGATCAAGCGCGTTCTCGTGAGCAATCCGGCGGTAATCAGTGCTCTCGGCACCAGTCCGATGCAAGTGGTGGTAGAGGCTAAGACGGCGGGTGAGAGCAGCCTGATACTTTGGGACGAAAGCGGCAGATCGCGCATGCTGGACGTGATCGTGGATATCGACGTAGCGCCACTGCGAACCGCCATCGATAGCGCCTACCCTGGGGAGCCCATTCAGGTGCTCGCCGACGGCCCGCGGGTGATTCTTTCCGGAACCGTAACTGACCAGCGCACGGCTGACGGCCTCGGCAAGCTGGCCACGGGGTTTTCGACGCAAGTTGTCAACTCGCTCATGGTTAATCCGCCCCATGAGCGGCAGATCTTGCTGGAAGTCAAGTTTGCCGAGATAGACCGCGCGAAACTCAGCGAACTCGGCTTTAACTTAATCAGCACCGGCGCAGGCAACACAATCGGATCCGCAACTACCCAGCAGTTCGGGAGTGTATCGGGGCCGGGCGGCGGCCCCTTCAACCTCTCGGATACCTCGCCCTCCCTGACGAGGGCGTTTTCAACCCAGTTTGGCTTTTCCGACTTATTGAATATCTTTCTCTTTCGCCCGGACCTTCACTTGGGAACGATGATTAAGGCTTTGCAACAGAAGAACGTCCTGCAGATTCTGGCATCTCCAAACCTGCTGGCGTTGGATGGACAAAAAGCCAGCTTCCTGGCAGGCGGTGAGTTTCCTATTCCGGTGGTACAGTCCTCCGCGAACATCGGCGCCGTAACGATCCAGTTCCAGCCATTCGGCGTGCGGCTCAATTTTACGGGGTACATCGAACCGAGCAACATAGTCCGTCTGGCGGTGCGGCCGGAGGTAAGCACGCTGGATTATTCGAACGCCGTTACGATCGCAGGTTTCACGATACCGGCCATCTCAACCCGCCGCGCGGACACGGAAATTGAGCTTAGGGACGGGCAGTCCTTCGGTATCGCAGGACTTCTTGATCAGCGGATGACAGCGCAGCTCGAGAAGGTGCCGGGTGTCGGTGACATTCCGATTCTGGGCCAGTTTTTCCGGTCCCGATCGCTTAATCCGACGACAACGGAGCTGCTGGTACTCGTGACACCCTACATTGTCGATCCAGTGAATTCTGCGCCAAGGACATGGCAGTTGCCGAAGCCGCCTATGCCGTACCTGAATAATCCTGAGTTCGACCGCAACTTGCCGGGCAACACAGACGCTCCCGCAAAGGGAACGGCTGCGGACAAGCAGAAATGATGGACACGCGGAATATCACGAGATCTTCTGAGCCGGGCGGATACTCCTCGGGTGCGACTCTTTCCGTGATGGGGATTTGCCTTGACTCGGATTCTACGGCTCTGTTGAGCCAATTCGTGAAGAGCACTCCGCTGGTACGACTCGAAGGGGAGTTGCACGCGTATGGCGGAGAAACGGACGATCGGGTGCTCGACCGGATTACTCAGATTGCGCCAGACATTTGCCTGATCGATCTGGATCCCGACCGCAGGCTCGCGATCCAGACGGCCGAGCGCATTCGCGAGAGGTCTGAAGATGTAGCAATCTTCGCGGTATCGTCAAACGCGCAGCCCGACCTCATCATACAGGCGATGCGTAGCGGGTGTAGCGAATACCTCATCAAGCCGCTCGGGCAAGACCCCCTCCTGGAAGCTGTCGCTCGGGTAGGGGCAAGAAAACGGGAAAAAGGGGAACAGACCGTAGCGCAAATCGTCACGTTCATCGGCGCCAAGGGTGGCACGGGGGTCACAACATTAGCAATTCACCTTTCCGCCTCTTTGGCCAAGCTCTGCGGGCGCAGGACGCTGCTAATAGACTTTCATCCTGACCTGGGCGACGTGGGCTTACACCTGGGCCTGACGAAGCACGAATACCATTTCTATCAACTTGTCGAGAGTGTGGACCGGCTGGATGCCGAACTCCTGCATGGATTCGTGGCTTCCCACCCGAGCGGAGTACACGCTTTGCTTGCGCCCCAGGTTTTTGAGCCGGATCACCCGGTTACGCCTTTGGCGATGGGACAAACGGTGGAACTGCTGAGATCGGGATACGACTTCATTATCGTGGATTGTCCGCCGGGGCTGACAGAAGCCAACCGCGAGATTCTCCAACGGTCGCACCAAGTGTATATGGTCACGGTTGCGGAAGTCTCAGCCCTGCGGAATACGGTTCGTTATCTGAGTTATTTCAGCCAGCGAGCGTATCCCAGAGAAAAGATCAAGATTGTTCTGAACCGATTTTCGAAGAGGGGAACCATCAGCGAGGACCAGATAGAGAGGGCGATTCAAAGAAAGATCGACTGGAAGATTCCAAACGCTTACCAGGAGGCGATCCGGGCGGCCAACTCGGGCAACCCAATGGAGCAGGCGCAGGGCTCGGAACTGGCTCGGGCTGTTACGGCGTGGGCGAGTTCCTTGGGAACCAAACCTGCGGCGGATGAGAAAAAGGCAAAGCGAGGTAAAGGGCTGCTGAGTCTTTTGGGGAGCTGAGCCATCGCCTACAGAAACGCCGGAATTGACTTTATCGTAGCGCATTGTTCTGTGAGGTCAACGGATCCATGGGGCGGAGTAAGGGGAACTACAAAATGGGAGAACTTGATCGTAGCTCGATGCCTTGGGGAGGGGCGGGAGTTCCGCCTCTCGGTGGCGAGACGAAGCTGGCGGGGCTGAGCTTCAAAGCGTATCAGGAAACGAAATCTTCGGTACACCGCGATCTGCTGAGCCGCGTGGATCTGGAGAAGGTGGCTGTATTCAAAGACGCGCGTCTCCGGACCCAGATTTTTTCCGTGATCCAGGACTTGGTCGGAAAGCTGGCCGTCCCGATGAGTGCGGCCGAGAGGGAAAGGCTTTCCCGCGAGGTGCTGGACGAGGTGTTCGGCCTCGGTCCTCTGGAGCCGTTGCTTCAGGATCCGACGGTCAACGATGTCCTCGTGAATACCCACAAGCACGTCTACGTTGAACGAGCGGGAATCCTCGAAGAGACGAACGTGATGTTCAAGGATGACAGCCATCTGATGCACATTATCGACAAAATCGTGTCAGCGGTGGGCCGGCGGGTAGATGAGTCCTCGCCCATGGTCGACGCAAGGCTGCCAGACGGCTCACGCGTGAACGTTATCATCCCTCCGCTCGCCGTGGACGGGCCGGCGATGTCCATCCGCCGTTTCGGGCACACTCCCATCACTGCGGATGACCTGTTAACAAATCGTACGCTGACGCCTCCGATCCTTGACCTGTTGAAAGGAGCCGTCCAGGCGCGGCTCAGCATCGTAGTTTCCGGTGGAACCGGCGCCGGCAAGACAACGCTCTTGAACGTATTGTCGGGTTTCATCTCCGGCAAAGAAAGAATTGTCACCGTCGAGGACTCGGCGGAGCTGCAATTGAAGCAGAAGCATGTGGTGAGGCTTGAATGCCGCCCTGCGAATGTCGAAGGCAAGGGCGACGTGCACCAGAGGGCGCTGGTGCGGAACGCCCTTCGCATGCGACCCGACCGCATCATCGTAGGCGAGGTCCGCGGCGAAGAAGCTCTCGACATGCTTCAAGCAATGAATACCGGGCATGACGGCTCGCTCACCACGGTTCACGCCAACAGCCCCCGGGATGCGATCTCCCGCATTGAAACGATGGCGCTGATGGCCAATCTAAATCTGCCCGAAAGGGCAGTTCGCCAGCAGATCGCCTCGGCGATCACCATTGTGATACAGATCTCGCGCATGAGCGACGGCACGCGCCGACTAACCCATCTCACGGAGATCACTGGAATGGATGAGGAGGTCGTCAGCATGCAGGATATTTTCCTCTTTGAGAAACACGGTATTTCCCCGGAGGGCCGTGTCCTCGGACGGTTCATGTCTACGGGCATCCGGCCCAGATTTGCCGAGAAGCTTAAAGCTTCAGGACTTACCTTGCCGGCTGGCATGTTTGAGCATTCTTTGGAGATATGAAGGCGCTGTAAGAGTGCCGTCCCATCGTGTAAGACCAGCCGCCGACCGCAATGATGCCCCGGTCATAGCGGGCTGAGCGCTTCACAATGGCAGGACGAGAGTTGAATTCGCATGGCTGAAATTATCCTCTTCGGATTCTTGTTTATCGTGACCTTCGCAGTCATGGCGTGGTTTGCGAGACCCACGAAACATGAAATTGCCGTCGAACAGCACCTCAGCCGTATCGGAGCGATTTTTTCTCTCAGCGAGGATGGAACCACGATCCTGAAAGAAGAAGCGCTCAGCGCGGTGCCCTGGCTGAACGAGTGGTTACGTCGGTTGCCGGGTGCTGTCAGGCTGCGGCTTTTCGTTTCCCAAGCAGGCTCTGATTGGCCCGTCTCGTCACTGCTGCTGGGCTCGCTTGCGGCTTTCTGCGTCGTTACCCTGGCCACCTTCTTCTGGACGGACGGCTTACTGTTTGCTGGCCTCATCGGCCTGATCATCGCCTCGGCCCCTTACGCTTACCTGGCCTTCAAACGTTCTGTGAGGTTCCGCCGCTTCGCCGCCCTGCTGCCTGAAACGGTCGACCTAATGGCCCGAGGGTTGCGAGCTGGTCATTCCATCTCATCGGTATTCGAAATGGTAGCTGAAGAGATTGCTGAGCCGGTTGCCAGTGAGTTTCGCATTCTCTTCAAAGAGCAAAACCTCGGTTTGCCTCTTCGCGAGGCGATCGTCAATCTTCTCAATCGTATCCCATTGGACGATGTGAGGTTCCTGGCTACGGCGATTCTGGTTCAGAAGGAAACTGGAGGCAATCTCGCCGAAATCCTGGATAAGACGTCGGCCGTGATGAGGGAGAGGATTCGGCTGCGTGGACAACTGCGGATCTATACAGCGCAGGGCCGGGTTTCCGGATGGATTCTTTGTATCATGCCCTTCGTAGTGTTTATTTTGATTAATCTCGTAAATCACAACTACGAGAAAGCTCTCTGGACGGATCCCTTGGGACGCCATCTCGTGTACGTAGGTCTTACGATGATGGCCATCGGCATTTACGCGATCCGGAAGATCGTTAACATTAAGGTTTAGGAAAGATGCCATACACGCTTGTCATTCCCGGAGTTCTGCTCCTAATTGTTTCTTTTGTGCTGTTTTTTCTCGTTGGCGCTCCCTCACCGGAGAGTGCCCGGCTAGCTGAAGTCACCCGCATTGCCAGCCCGCTTTCTGAAGAGAGCGAGAAGCGCCTCAGATTGCTCAGCGCAAGCGGATTGAGCCATCTATTCGGCGGAATTAGGAAGCTTATTGGCTCAGACCCGAATCCGGAGGTCGTGCGGCGTCTTGCACTCGCGGGTTATCGAAAGTCGGAGCACGCGGATATCTTTTTGGGCATCCGATTGCTCCTGCCTGCACTCGCCGGCCTGGCTGTCGCGTTTTTCGTGAAGGACAACACGATTTTCTGGTTCTTCCTTGCGGTGACAGGCGCATTTTTCGCGCCGGACGTATGGTTATCGCAAGCGATCGTGAAGAGAAAAGAGCGAATCCGGCTCGGACTTCCTGATGCACTTGACCTGCTTTCCATCTGCATTGAGGCAGGCCTGGGACTTGATCAAGCTATCGTTCGGGTAGGACACGACCTGGGAATTACCCACAAAGAAATTAGCGACGAGTTTACGCAGATCAATCTCGAGCAGCGCGCTGGGAATCCGCGTATCACCGCTTGGCGTGCCATGGCCGACCGGACGGGAGTAGCGAACGTCAGATCTTTCGTCAACATGTTAGTTCAGACGGAACGCTTCGGAACTCCTATTTCGCGATCGCTTGGGGTGTTTGCGGATGCACTGCGAACTCAACGACGGCAGGAAGCGGAGGAAAAGGCGGCCAAGACGACTATCAAGCTGGTCTTGCCGCTCGTGTTCTTCATCTTTCCGAGCATTTTCATCGTGACGGTCGCGCCAGCCGTGATCGCCATCATGAAAAGTTTCAGCAAGTTTTTTTGAGTAGTACGGAATTTCACTATCAAAGGAGAAAAAACGTGGATGGCATTACGTTAATCCGGATCATTTCGGCGATTCTGGCAGTGGCCGTATTGGTTATTCTCGTCCAAAGACGGAAGAGGAGAACCACCCGTTAGCCACTCTATTCGAGAGGCGAGGTTGTCTAACAATGGGCGACATGCGTGAAGGGGTATTTGTCTACAATACGACGAAAGAGACGTTTCTGGCTCTTCGAGTGAAGGTTGCCGACACACTCTTCGGACGGATGATTGGGCTTCTGGGAAAGCGCAGTCTCCCGGCCAATAGCGGGATTTGGATTTTGCCGTGCAACTCGATCCACACGATCGGGATGGTGTTTTCGATCGATGTCGTCTTGCTTGACAAAAATAACCGCGTGGTGGGGTTGCGCGAACTCTTGCGCCCGTTTTCTATCACGCGGCCCCACCTTCGCGCGGAAAGCGTCCTCGAACTTCCCCCCCACACGATTTTTCGAAGTCGCACCGAGATGGGCGATCAACTGCGCATCGGTTGCTATGATGTTACGGGGAGCGCGCGGGAGAAGGGATCCGAGGTGCCGGACGGAGCTGGGAACCGCGTCTGACTCCGGTCCGGAGCGGCCAACCGTAGTGGTATGACGATATGCTGGCGCTGAAGTGTGCCTGATCGTTGTGGTCACTGCGTCATTGCTCAAGAAGTGTCGCTGTCTCAATGGCCGGGAGTCTTGCAGGTTGCCCTTACTTGGTTGTTCTGTCGCACTGAGAGAGGAACAGTCCCATTCGAGACGAAGGCAAGGTGAAAGTTAAGAACGAGCAAGCTGAAACTTCTTCATCAAACAAGAGTCCAGGGCCTCACCGACTTAAAAGACTCTTCTCGTTTCCTGTCGTTCTGGGAGCGCTCCTCGTCGCGGGAGTTTTTGTTCAGGTGCGGAACAAGCTTCCTGACTCGAAGGCATGGTGGCAAATCGCTGCCGGCGAACACATCCTGGCTACGAAGGCCTTGCCAAAGTCAAGTGTTTATCGCGCCAGTACCCACGCTGAGGTACGGAATGCCTACGAGTGGGAGAGCAAGGTAGTGATGGCTACTGCAGCGCGGCTGGCGGGGCTGCGTGGTCTTACGGCTTTACTGATTCGTTTTTCCACAGTGTTCACGGTTTTCCTATATTATCTGGCTTACTTGAGAAGTAGAAGCGCTCTAGCGGCCTTCGCGTCTTGCACGTTGATCCTGCCTTTCCTCGGTCGCTCTCTGACGTTAAATCCGAGTCTGTTTGGATACGTTTGCCTGGCGGCGACGCTGATCGTGCTGGAACGCTTTCGTGGGGGTATCCAAAAAAGGGTATGGATCCTGCCATTTATTTTCGCGGTCTGGGTTAATCTGAGCGGAACAGTTGCCCTGGGACTGCTGGCCGTGGGAATTTACGGGCTCTGCGGCCCGAAGGGAACAATAGACGTCGAAGGCGAGGCGCTCTGGCGGAAGGATCAGCGCCGCCATTTGTTAGTCGTAACGCTGCTTTGCGTTCTGGCGCTGGCATTTACGCCTTATGGACCTCGCCTCGCTGTGTACCCTTTTGAAGCGCTGGCGCGCCGGCCTTTCGAATCGGCGGGGCTCCCCACAAATTTCCACGGCCTCGCGCCGGCGGGGCCGGTGCTTGTTCTGTGCTTAATCCTGTGGGCAGGGCTGGCGGCTGGACTCCTTCGCGCTGGACTATCCCCCTTCGCTGATCTCGCCTCGATAGTGATCGCTTTCGCGATTGCCAGTCTCCAGTTTCGAGCGCTTCCGCTAATCCTGCTCGTCATGACGCCCTGGATTGCTGTGCGATTTGCCAATTGGCTTCCTGATTTTGAGACTAGCACCCAGCACTATGTCTGGAATGCGATTCTCATTGCAGCGACCTTGATCGGGATACTCGTCTCTTTCCCCTCTGCGCCTACCCTGGCGAAAGCGGAAAACGAACGCTATCCGGAACAGGCTATAAGTTATTTGGCGCAGTATCCCCGTTCCGAACCGATTCTTGACACCTCCGCCTGGGGAGGGTACGTGGCCTGGAAACTTAATTCCGGACAAAAGCTTTCCAGCGTCCCCTGGCCAGGAGTCTACGACTTCTCCACGGTTTTTCAGGACCTGCCCGGTTTGATACGAAACCACACTACGACACGGTTCGTCCTGCAAGAGTATGGTTTTCGCACGTGCGTGCTGACCTCGCGTGATCCGCTTAGCACGGTACTCGCCACTCTGCCAGACTGGAGGCGAGTGTATGAGGACAACTTAAGCGTAATATTTGTACGACAAGGCCTTAAGCAACCTGAAGCACGCGCACCGAAACCCGCATCGGATTAGAATTGTCATTGCCGCTAGAAGGAGAGCAGCAGAAACCCATTGGTCATACCACTTTCGCTTGGGCCAGGGACAACGGGTACCAGCACCGAAAGGTATCTTCTGGGCGGCAGAGACTCGGGAACCGCTTGAAACCAGAGGCTCACCAGGGTATTACGCCCCTCTTTTACTGCCACATCAATCCTTATGGCGGGTTCGATTTTGATCTTGACCGACGCTCGTTCCTAGAGGTGGCCTAACAGGGCGGTTGTCCTTTTAGCCCCGGCTACGGATGCCCTCGTTGAAGCCCTGAGAGAGCTTCACGAGGAAAGGCAACGACCCGAACTCCATAGGACATCTCCGCGGAATAAAGACTAGCGAGAGCAGGTAGCGCAAAGTTTATGTTTTTCAAACTCTCCGACTCCTACTTTGGCACCGGCGAAAAGCCGCAGAGGTTCTGAACCGCGAAACTCTGCCCTACCCGCTCTATGGAGTAAAGATCTCAGCTGTGGCTTGAACTGTGGCAGCGTCCTTTCCGCCCGCGATCAGCACTCTGCCGGTACCATCGCGGAAAGCCGTGGCGGACTGATACCACCGAGGGGTGACCATGGCGTCCGGTGTGAGCAAAAACGAGCCAAGGCTGCACTTTCCACCCAGTACGGCAGGCATGTAAGTCTCAGCGGTGCTCAATGTCGAAAACCCGCCGCCAACGTTCTGCTCGCCTCCGGTGATAAGAACCCTTCCCGCGTCTGGGATGCCGTTATTGATCAGTCCCAGCAATGTTGCTGTGTCATGGACGCGCGCTTCCTGCATGGCGCCGGAAGCGATAATAGCGCCGAAATGACCTTCGGGTCCGGGTTGGTAAAGATAAAACAAGTCTGTCGTCTGCCCCGAAGGCATCGGCTGGCCTCCGGCGATGACCACCACGCCGTCGCATGGGGAAAGATCGGTTGGCTTGGACGGCTCGTTTTCCAGCACGGTGGCCGTCGGATAGGACACCGCAGTAGTGGTTCCCAAAGAAGGCGCTTGCAGCCAGGCACCTCCATACGGCGAAGAAGCAAGCCCGCCAAGCGGATATAGCTGAAATGTTTTCATCGACATTCCACCCGGACCGGTGCCGCCGATGATCAGAATGTCAGGCTCGGCATTTCCTGCCGCGTCCGCTGTTGTAGTCGGAACGAGCACAGCGGCAGCGCCGGCCACGGCAGTTGGCATCGGGCTCAGAGGAGTGAAGGTCTGCGTCCTTGCGTCGTAGATGGCCGCCTGGCTCGAGGGCACGTCGCCGGCCTTATCCGTGAAACCGCCGGCGATAAGTACATCCACATCGTAGCCGGCGGGACACGCGCTTCCGCCCTCTCCCTCAGTAAAGGTGCTGTAGAGATAGCCGTCGCTGGTATGCTCCGCGCAAAACGGCACCGCTGAGTGTTGCCAAAGAGTCATGTTCGGCAAGGAGACGGGAGAGAAGGTTTCCATTGCCGGGTTGAACAGCTCGGCAGAATCGAGTGGATTGCCCGCGCTGTCGATTCCTCCAACCACCAGCACCGTGCCATCACCCAAGGCCGTCGCGGTGTGATACGCGCGCGGTGACGTCATGTCGTTCGTGCCAGTGAACTTCCCGTTGCCCGGGTCGTAAAGCTCGGCGGTTGCGATGGCCGAGTTGTTGGAAGTGATTCCGCCGGTGACAAGTATCTCGCCCGATAGCGGTCCTGCGATCATTCTCGTACTCGCAAAAGCAAAGCGCTCGCTCTGCATGCTTTCTGTTGCTGCGAACAAGCCGGGGGCGTGCGCGCCAACGTACGACGTGCCGCAGCCGCTGAATAGCTCCAATGACAAAATGATCAGAAGGGTCAGGCAATTGAACGAACGCCCTGCCCAACACCACGGTCGATTCCTAACATCCCCGCTTTTCACCATCCAACAACGCCTCCTTTGGCTGGCGCAGACCCTGTGGACCTGAGGAGTGAAACTTGCGGCTTGGCGACTCTGTGCCCGCGTTGGGGTTCGCTGCGCGAAATCGCCGACCGCACAAAACAGCAGTCTGCGCCAGCCTGTGTTCCAAAGTGGAAGCGGTCTTTCGCCGTTCCGCATGGTGTCCTCCCATTCAACTTCGGCAGGTAGTGCGCAGCTTGTGCTCTTCGGACTCCGCGGCTTTTGGTTTGGGAATCGACGAAGAGCCACAGAGTTTCTGAGATGCGCTGCCCACTTGATTTCTGTCCCATAAGCCACAGAGTCTCAAAGGCAGAGACTCTGCGCCAACCGCTTTCACTCCGCAGGCAGTTACGGTTTCAGTCGCACCACCATTACGAATGCGCGACCATACTCATCAGAGCGCGTGCCGAATCGCTGAAGTGACTGGTTCTCTGAATAAACGTTTCTGTCAACGCCTCATGACTACCTATACTGAACTCGTCAGCACCCTCACTTATCCTTTGGCCTTTCGCGGTGTAGCCATAGACCTGGCGTGAAGCCAAATAAGGACGAGATGTTAAGTTCGTGACGACAACGTGCATAGCGCTAAAATTCGTGAAAATATCCTACCTTGGGATATCACATTTGACCAAGGGGTCTCCCGTTGGAATCCGAACAGACGCAGGAATTTGAAACCGTATCTGCCAAGGCTCCGGCGATACGTCGCTGCTCCTAGCTTCCGCGTTTGCGTGTGGCAGGCGCCCAGAGTAGCGACCCGCAAAGCAAGCCAGCGCGATTCCGACAGCTTCATCCAGCGACATTAGTAGCTCTTTCATGTTCGCACCCTCGTGGGATCGATTGTACGCTCGTTTGATGTATCTATCGGGTGGGCTGTCGCGGGCTAGCGCATCGGGTCTGCCGCCAGCTACGGTCGCCGTGAGCGCCGCCGCCCTCTCCGTGCCTCTTGTCTGCCAACCGTCCACTCGCAGTACGCTCCAGGTTTGTGTCGATCGGCGGACCCGCTGCCAATGCGTGAAGCCCGACACTGCAAACGATGAGGAGCGCCGTCAGAATCCCCAACGCCTTTAGCCTCTAAGGCATGTCATCCCCCACCTGAAGGGTATACATCTTCATGTGCGAGGAGCGTATCAGCGGCTTCGTCCGCGTTCCGCGCAAGAAATTCCCGCAGAGCATCCGGCGTGTGAAACACGGGGATTTGCCGCGAGCGGTTGATCGCGTGGCGCACATCGTGATGCAAGATGACTTCGCCGTTGGTCGAGTACAGGAGCGGTACGCGGAAGCCCTGGAAGTATAGTGGGTTGGAGACCATCCCGCGCAAGTTTCGTTCAGCTTGGATGAGCACTTCTTGCGGGCCGAGCGTAAGCTTCTTGGCTTCGACGACGCCGAGAATTTCACCGCGTGCGCAGAGCGCGTAATCGTCAGGCCCGGCGTCGGTCGGGTATTCCTCAATCGCGCACTTTTCGAAATCAGATAAGGGACGCTCCGGCTTGAAGGGGACGACCGTCCAGCCCGCGGCGCGCAGTTTCTGATCGACGATCCTTTTTCGCGTGAGATATTCCGATGTGGCCGGAGAGGCTTGAGGCATGTTGGGAGAAGGCGGTCGTTTGCGGGCGCGCATTACGCGGGGTCCCCTCGCAGGATTGCCCTATGATAGCAAAAGCAAGCGTCCGAAAATAGTGAGGTGAATCACAGAATACGGGCGGGTCCGAGAACGCTTTCAGTGTAGAGCAATGACGGGATTTTGGCAAAAAAGCTATTTGTTCTTCGAAGGCTGCCGCTGCATGATGGCTGAGTGAACTCTTCCGTCCTCACGCGATTGCATCAGAACCCAGAGCTGAATGTCAGGTCGGCCAGTTTGGATTTGGTGATGATTCAGGAGAGTTGTGATTCTTTTCACCCATGTCTCAATTTCTGAGAACTCCGGCGCTGGCTCCCAGGTCGTAAGTAATTGTCGAATGTTTCCCCGGTGAAGATAGTTTCCGCACTCGCCGTATAATTTCAGCAACTCGTCCTTCGTCAAATAGCCCGATGAAATTCGATCCACGTGCAGGGGCCTACCGGTGACCGGATCGCACGCTTGCTTGCCGGGGAGAGGATAAAAATCTGAGTTTAGGCGGGTGAAGTGCTTAATAATGTCGCTGGCATCATATTCCTCTTGCCACTGCTTCGTGTGGACGTCCGGGATGTCACCGTGAGCGCAAAGGCAGGCGAGGGCGAAGACTTCACAGATTTTCCTAAGTTGCAAGTAACCTAATTCAAATGCGACCATTTTGGGCAGGGTGACCTGATTGCCGACGACCCGCAGAATGACATCCACTCTTCGCTTTATCTCTTCAATAAGGCGTTCGTACACTGGAGCGATCTCTCTCAAGTCGGTAGGCTGCTTCGCCATGGACGCACCAGTGTAGCATGTCGTTCGCCGAGCGACGCAGGATACGGTGAACGTCTTGAGGAAGGAAAGCAGGCATTCCCGGAGGATGCCTGCATATATATAGGTAGAGGTAGCCGCCATTCGGTTACCGCTGGGGCTTCGCCGCCGCGGGCGGCCTGGCCTGGCGTTTCGGTTCGGCACATATCTATGCGGGCTTTTCTGGTGTCTCGCTCAAAACCCCACCTTTTACACGGGCAGGAAATGTTGTACCCATCGCGTTGCTTCTTTCTTCTCAGTATTAAGATGCTGAAGAACTATCCACAGAGTAACGGTGGGCACGGCGGCAGCGGTCCCGGCGCGTTTCGATGATGAAGCGATTAATGTCGCGCAGCGTCAGCTTGTTCAGACCTTTCACTTTCGCGTCGCGCCGCAGGGCGCTGCCCGCCCCCAGTGGTCGTTTCACGAACTGTCTCAGATATTCATCCACGCCGATGATAATCGCAGCCGGGTCTG
This sequence comes from Acidobacteriota bacterium, assembly GCA_021817045.1. GTDB lineage: Bacteria > Acidobacteriota > Terriglobia > UBA7540 > UBA7540 > RH2-MAG17b. The sequence goes on along the minus strand of JAKAWG010000017.1, from coordinate 27,448 downwards.
CGCTTGGGCTCACTATAAACCGGTCGTGGTTCTGTTTCACTCGCCGCAGAATTTGCCAGAATTCGGCACTGAAGGTTTGGACGCATACGATTTGAGCCTTGAATCTTGCGGTAGGCACCATGCTTATCTCGCTGCCTCCCTCACTATACCCCGCGGTACAGGGCAACCGTGGGGCCGTCGGGTCTTTAGCTCACGAATTGAGGCCCGTCGCACGCGATCCGAGTTTCTCTGTGTAGTGGGATTCGTGCTCAATGACCGTTTCGCGCGCCATCGACTTCGGAAGTGTTTGGAGCACAGAGAAACGGAATTGCTCTGGATACGACGAGTCCTTTCGGATGAGCTCCTTCAACAGAACGTTTCCGCCATGGCCGGACTCTGCGTAGCGTCGCCAGCGTCCCCAAACGCCATCCGTGCTGCTCGCACTGCCTACGTACTGTCTTCCCGAACTCTCTGCAAGGACCAAGCACACACCGGCTACCGCGCTCAACGCGGTCTTCCAATCCCGGTAAGCTTCCTCATGCTCGAAGAGATCCTTCAATTGCGCATACGTGAGGCGGAAGTCCAAATAATCGGAGAACGGTGGGAGTCTACGCCCCGCCTCCAATAGGTTGTGTTCTGACCAGGGTTGCGAATGGCGCTGGATCGATTTGCACGGCCTGCTGAGCCAAGCGATAGAACAGCTTTCCCCGAGAGGCCGAGGTGCGACGGTTAAAGGCGTGCGCTTCTTTACCCATCCGCTGCGCGGGGTTGTCGAAGCTCATGCGCGGGATCTCACGGTGTTGATTGGGCACGTTTTGGGCAGGCGATCAGGAGAGCGATTGATGAACAGATTGAACATGGCAACGAGTGATGACACGATTTTGCGCCGGTTGAGACATCGGACACACGAACCGATCGATTCGGATGTCCGGGTCATTGGCGTCGATGAGTGGGCCTGCAGCAAAGGGCAGGGCTTCGGGACGATTCTCGTGGATCTAGGGCAGGGGCAAGTGGTCGATGTGTTGACCGAGGGTTCGGCAAACGCTCTGGCAACCTGGTTGGCCGCCCATCCTGGCGTTACCACCATCAGTCGCGGCCGGCAGGGCGAATCTGCAGAAGGGGCTCGCCGGGTAGCGCCCAACGCCACTCAGGTAGCGGATCGTTTTCATTTGACTCGAAGCCCGCGAGAAGCGGTGGAGCAACGGCGGCAGGAGAAGCGCCAGCTTTTTCAAAGGATTCATCAAATGAAGGATGGGGGCATGAAAGTAAGTCAGATTGCTTGGCAATTGGGGATCAATCGGAGGCGTGTCGAGAAATGGGTGTGGTTGAAGGAACCTCCGGAACGAAGTCCTATACAGCCTCGTCCCAGGCGGGTGGAATCATTCCGGGAATACCTCCGGGAGAAGTGGGAACAAGGGTGCCATCACGGTCGCCAGTTGTATGCGGAAATCAGGCAATTGACCTACGTGGGTTGCTATTCGCGGCTGGCCAAGGTGCTGGCGCCGTGGCGGCAGGCAGAGCCGGAATCCACAGTCACAACGACCCAGCCACTGTTAGGTGTGCCGGTTGAGAGTCCAGCCTAAACGCGCCAAGTTTCGCCGCAGGTAGCGGCAGCTTTGCTGGGCAAGCCCCGTCCGGAACTCACGGCGCGGCAAGTGGAGTTCGTGGACCTCCTGAAAGAATAGTGTCCGGGCTATGCTGTCATGAGAAAGCTATCGTTTGGTTTCGGGGCATCCTCTGCAGAGGCAAGGTGACGAACTTGCATTGCTGGTTGGAGGATGCCCGGAAAAGGGGCATCCATTCGCTCGAACGCTTTGTGCGAATCGTCCGGCAGGACATTGCGGCGGTGGAATCGGCGGTGACGGAGAGATGGAGCAGTGGGCCGGTGGAAGGGCAAGTCAATCGCCTGAAGGCCTTGAAGCGGCTGATGTACGGGCAGGTTGGCGTGGCACTCCTACGTGCCCGCGTTCTCCCTCTGCCACTCCTGGAAATCAAAGGACCACATACAACAAAAGTGAGGAAGAACCCTTTAACAGGAGACTACGCACAAGCGCACGCAGTCTCCTATTCAAATGGAATATTCTCCTCTTTAAAGTATATGAAGCTGTCAGCAAATTATGAGAACTCATTGAAAACAGGACATGTCCATAAGCCGGGCGCAATCTAACTGGGGTAGACTAAATCGCTGCCCTGAAAACCCAGTCGGCTCCTGCCTTGGACCGAGTGCTGACCCGTTTGGAGACTCTGGTAGAATCCCGAAAAGGGCTTGCACTTTTTGAACTGAGCCGGAAGTTGAGATTACCTAAGAGTTCGATCCAATGTTTGCTCCTGACGTTCGAGCGGCGAGGATACCGGACGCAGGCATGTTACAAACGCATGGTGAAGCAGATGCGATAAAGCCAGCGAGGTGCCCGTCTGCTGCTCCAAGTACGCACCCGAGTACTGAACCACGAGTTGCGAGAAGCGTTCTGTCGCTGGTACCCCAAGATGAAATCCGCATCAAGCGAGTTCGGAAAACGGGCAGCCTAACCACTGACCGCGGGTCGTTTACGGCACCCGACCGGTTAAGGTGGACCCCAATGTCAAGACCATTCTTTTACTCCTAAACAGCGAGGTCTGGCATGGTCGCTCGTCGTCGTTTCCTGCAGCGGGGGATGGGGGTGTGGGAAAAGGGGGCCGGTGCTTGAGGCCCTCTTACCCTGCCCCGGGCCGTGAGGCAAATGGTGAATTTTGAGGTCAATTCTCTATGAATTGACCCCCCTTGTTTTCAGATTCCAAGGACCCATCCTTAAAGAGAAGCCGCATTGCGCCTCCTTTGTCTTGCTAAAGAATGTCAAAAGTCTTTGACAATATAGGTCTTCGAGTCCAAAAGTTAATACGGCTCTGGCGTGGTAGAAGCCCCGTCTGCACAATCTAAATGCCTTATAGCGATGTGAATCTGGAATGTAATTTGCACAGTTATCGTACCCGCTGTATGTTGCGAAGCAAGGGCGATGGCACATCATGCGCTCGCGAAGTGACTCCTACGTCACCACTCGGCTCCCTAGCAGAGTGTTCCCATCAGGGATTACGAATAGATACCTATCGGGATCTCCAATGGTACTGAGTGGTGCCACATTCGTAGCACTGTCGCGCCATTGCCAATTCGCGCGGCGAAGTTACATTAGGAGTTGCAGATCCCTGGAGGGGGAAATGCCTCGAACAGAAGCTGCGGCGACGAAGTTAGCCGCAAAACCGACAACCAGAGCTTCCGCAAACCGCCGCGACCGGGCCTGGCGGTTTTCTTTGCCACTCCCTCTGCGATACCGCGTGACGCGGGAGAGTGAATGGCGCTGTGGTGAGATCGAGAACGTCAGCAGTTCCGGCGTTTTCTTTCACAGTCAAAACATCATGGAGCCAGGTACCGTCCTCGAGATGTGCTGGAAGATGCCCATATCGAATGGTGGGAGAGCGGTTGAGGTGGTCTGCTGGGGGATTGTGGTCCGGCAGGCGTACGACGTCACCACAAGCGGTCTAATACCTTGCGCCGCGAAAATCGTTCATTTTCGTTGGGGTTGCAAGTAGCGACCCGGCGACTGGGTGGCGCGCTGATGTTTCAAAGATACGGGGGAAGGCTGTAACTCAGAGGGCGGAGCTATCTTTTGGAGGGCGTGAGCCGGAGGACGCGCCGTTTTAAGATGGGTGGACGTCGGCCGGCCGATACAGCGGTGATAGTTCACGAGGCGAATGACAACAAAAAGTTGTTACGGCGGGCGCAGCGGTTCGCCTTGGACGTTCCGGTTAGGTATCGCGAAGCCGGAACGGCAGAGTGGTGTGAGGGAAGAGCTCTGAACATGAGTACTTCGGGAGTTCTATTCCAGGCAACCGAGCGGTTACAACCAAGTGCTGTTCTTGATATTAGACTCGTTCTTCCGGTGGCGATTCCCGGCGAAGCGCCTGCTGAAATTCGGTCGAGAGGGACAGTCGTGCGCGAACTGGTCTGTGCGGATCTTGAGGGGACGCAGACTGTTGCTGTGGCCATCGGCCGAAACCGGTTTATGCGACCGGTGCCAGAATCGGGCGATGACGGATCGCCCATCGAGAACTCGTAGTAGTGGCTTTCGACAGCGTGAAGGTTTCAACAAAACGGTCGGAGACGAAGGGCTTATTCCTGTAGCGCAGTGCCCTCTGTGAGTCCTGACCGTGGGTGAGCGTCGGTAGCTTGACGAGTCCTTAATTATTGGACGCTCGGCTGACCGGCTTTCAGCCGGACACTTTTGCGCGGCTTACGGGAGGGGAAACGCCCTGTAAGTCAGAGAGCGGAGTTATATGCTGATTCAAACTGAAAACCTGCACTCAGTCGATCAGGTCTCCGAGGTGGCATGGCATGCGCTCTACACGCGCCATCAGCACGAAAAGCTGGTCGCGGATCTGCTTTCAAGGAAGAACTTTAGCGTCTTTCTGCCTCTCTACGAGGCGACGCACCGGTGGAAGGATCGCATTAAGAAATTGTGGCTTCCTCTGTTTCCGTCTTACGTCTTCGTGAAGGGCGGCCTCGACCGTCAATTGCAGATGATGATGACTCCAGGCGTCCACTCGCTTGTGGCGTACAGCGGCCAAGCTGCCGCCATTCCAGACGAGCAAATCGAGGCGGTGCGGCGCATGGTTGAAGGACCTCTTCGCGCTGAGCCGCATCCTTTTCTAAAGTGCGGTGACACAGTGAGAGTGACGACCGGTCCCCTTGCCGGGGTTGAAGGAATCCTCGTTCGCAAGAAAAACCGGACGCGGCTCGTGCTCTCCATTGAGATGCTGATGAAGTCCGTTGCGGTCGAAATCGATGCGTGGATGGTTGAGCGGATCTCCAGCGCCGATTCTGTCTTCATTTCCAGTCACGTGGCAGGGAATCCCTTGCGGGTTTGAGCGCGCGAGCAGGCATTCCTTCCCAACTCCTCCCTTGAGCACGCTTTCCCCTAATAACAATCTGAGCGAGCCGGACCGGCTGCGCACACCCGCACGTCTATCTGGGGAAGTCACGCGAGAAGTCGTCTCCGAAAGGACCTTCACAAGACTGCTTTGTCTTGAACGGAGACGTGCCGAACGGTCGCAGAAGCAATTCTTGTTGATGCTTCTGGACGTTCGCGAGCTTGTGATGGAGGAGCAAAGACAGGAACACTTGATTCTGAATAAGGTGCTACACATCTTGTTGAGCTCAACCCGAGAGACGGATCTCTGTGGGTGGTACGAAGACGGGTGCGTGCTCGGTACGATTCTGACGGAGTTGCCTTCTGGCAGTCCCCTGGGAGCCGTTAATACGATTCTCGCTCGGGTGAACGCCGCACTGCTTCAGACGCTTGGTCTCACCCAAGTCAACCTGCTGCGGTTCTCTTTTCACGTTTTCCCCGAGGTCTCAAACGACGACACGTCAGGGCCGATATCGGCAGATTTGAAGTTGTACCCGGACCTAGTGGATCGCAAGGTCTCAAGACGAGTGGCTCAGGCCATAAAGAGGTCAATCGATGTAACGGGCAGCCTTTTTCTGCTGGTATTGCTATCGCCGCTCATGATCGGGATTGCAGTGATGATCAAGCTGACCTCACGAGGAACGATTTTCTTCCGGCAGAAACGGGTTGGGCAGTATGGCCATCCATTTACATTTCTCAAGTTTAGGAGCATGCGCTCGAACACAAATGCCGCTCTGCACCGTGAGTACGTCACGCAATTCATATCAGGAGCTACCCAGAAGTCTGCCGGTGGAAACGGAGCGGGTGTCTATAAGCTTACAAAGGACCCGCGAGTCACGCTCTTTGGCAGCTTCTTAAGAAGAACAAGTCTCGACGAACTCCCCCAGCTCTTTAATGTGCTAATGGGACAGATGTCGCTCGTCGGACCGCGCCCGCCGATTCCCTACGAGTGCGCGTGCTACGGGACGTGGCACCGCCGACGCCTGCTCGAAGCAAAACCCGGAATTACCGGGCTCTGGCAAGTAAGTGGGAGAAGTCGGACAAAGTTCGATGATATGGTTCGCCTCGACCTGCGATATGTCACGTCTTGGTCTTTGTGGCTAGACTTCAAAATCATGTTTCAGACGCCGCGCGCGGTGTTTTCCGGCGATGGTGCGTACTGAAAGCCCCAGTTCTATGGGACCCGGGCGCCACGATTTAAGTGGTCAAAGCGTGAAATTGCGGAGGTAGCGATGTCTCTAGAAGCGCAACCGGATATGATCAGTGTGGATGGCTCGGCTGCCGGAAAAGCGTGGCCGGTACCTGTTCTCGCGAGCCACTCTTCGTGCTCCAGCACGATTCGAATCGGTGTGATCGGTTATGGATATTGGGGCCCACAGATTGTTAGAAACTTTGCAGGGCTTGAAGGGTGCCAGGTGGCTTCGGTGTGCGACAAAAGCTCTGCAGCGCTCAAGCGCGTCCATCAAGCATATCCAAGCCTCGACGCGACCTCGGACGCAGCCGGGGTTCTGTCCTCGGCCACGGTTGACGCTGTGGCGGTGGTAACCCCCGTCTGGACCCACTACGAGCTTGCCAAAGTAGCGCTTGAAAATGGCAAACACGTGTTCGTGGAGAAGCCTTTCACCTCTTCCGCAGCGCAGGCCCAGGAACTCATCGAATTAGCAGAAAAAAAGAGCCTGATCATCATGGTGGACCACACATTTCTCTTCACGGGTGCGGTCGCGAAGATTCGCGAGCTTATCGACGCGGGCGCACTGGGTGATCTTTACTATTACGATTCGACTCGGGTAAACCTCGGTCTTTTTCAGCACGACGTGAACGTTGTCTGGGATCTGGCGCCTCACGATTTGTCAATTATGGACAACCTGATTGGCCTGGATCCGGAGGCTATCGTTGCCACGGGCGAAAAGCACCTTGGCGGGCTGGAAGACGTCGCCTATATTACGATCTATTTCAAGCGAGGCATCATCGCTCACGTTAACGTGAATTGGCTTTCTCCTGTAAAGGTTCGGACGACGCTGATTGGCGGTGAGAAGAAGATGGTGGTTTGGAACGACCTTGAGCCGGACGAGAAAGTTAAGGTTTATGACAAGGGCGTGAACGTGAAGAGCGGCGAAAGAGTGCGACAGTTGCTCATCAGTTACCGCAGCGGCGACATGTGGGCACCCAAAGTGGAACAAACTGAGGCTCTGAAGAAGGAATGCGCGTATTTCATCGAGTGCGTTTCGAAAGGTGAAAAGCCGTTTAACGACGGCGTTGCCGGCTTACGGGTCGTTCGGATGCTTGAAGCCTCTGACCGCTCGCTGAAGGAGCGGGGCAAGGTGGTGCCGCTATGAGCGATCACGTCGCGATCGCTCCCGACGTGAAGCTCGGGTCCAATGTAAAGCTCTCGAAATTCATCAACCTTTATGGCTGCGAGATCGGAGAAAACACGAAGCTTGGAGCCTTCGTGGAGGTTCAGAAGAATGCCAAGATCGGCAAGAACTGCAAGATTTCGAGCCACACGTTCATCTGCGAGGGAGTGACGATCGAAGACAACGTTTTCATCGGACACGGCGTGACGTTCATTAACGACACCTACCCTCGCGCCACTTCGAACGGCGGCCGCCTGCAAACCGAGACCGACTGGAAAGTCGAGTCGACCATTGTGCGCCGCGGCGCCTCGGTCGGATCGGGAGCCACGATCCTCTCCCGGGTAACCATCGGAGAAAACGCCATGGTCGGTGCCGGCAGCGTCGTTACCAAGGATGTGCCCCCGTGTGCTATCGTCGCTGGAAATCCGGCGAAGTTTATACGATTCATCGACGATGGGCCTGGTACGGACCCAGCTGATTACACGCCGCCGGGGCATACGCTGAGATGGGCGGGACGGTCGGGCGCATTCGGCAAGCGATAACGTATCGAGGGAGAGGCGTGTCAGAATCGACTACCATTGGGAGAAGTGGCTGATCGAATGACCGATTCAGCCGCTAAGGAATACTGAGCTCATGGCACTCACGGAGACTCTTCCGGCGATACAATTGGCCCCAAAAGGCGGGCATCACCGCATCAGTATCTTCGGCCTCGGATATGTTGGCTGCGTAACGGCAGCGTGCCTATCGGCTCGCGGGAGCTACGTCCTTGGGGTTGACGTCAATCCTGCTAAGGCGGAGATGTTGAACTCAGGACACAGCACCATCGTTGAGGCTCAGGTTGACGACCTAGTAGGCCGTGCATGTCGCGAGTGCCGTCTCCACGCGACGTGTGATGCTGTACAGGCCGTGCGTGAGACAGATGTTTCCTTCATCTGCGTCGGAACTCCCAGCCTGCCCAATGGCAAACTGGATCTCTCCCATGTTGAGGGCGCCTGCAGAGAGATCGGGGAGGGGCTGGCGCGCAAAGATTCCTTTCATATGGTGGTGATTCGTAGCACCATGCTTCCGGGAAGCACTCGATCTGTCGCGATTCCGGCGCTTGAGGCTGGTAGCAGGAAACGTGCGGGGAAGCACTTTGGGGTTTGCTACAATCCGGAGTTCCTGCGTGAAGGGACCGCCGTTGCCGACTTTCGTCGCCCTCCGTACACGATCCTGGGTGGGACAGAGCCGGAGCATTTTGCGTTGCTTCGTGGGCTTTACGACTGGATTCCAGCCAATATCTATGAGACTACGCTTGAAGTGGCGGAGATGGTTAAATACTGCTCCAATGCCTTTCACGCATTGAAGGTGGCCTTTGCCAACGAGATTGGCACGCTCGCTAAACACCTTGGCGTGGACACCCAGTGTGTGGCCCAGATCTTTGTCTCAGACACGCGGTTGAATATCTCTCCAGCTTATCTTTCTCCCGGCTTCGCGTTCGGCGGATCTTGCTTGCCGAAGGATGTGAGGGCGCTGAACTATAAGGCCAGGGAGCTTGACTTAAACCTTCCGCTCCTGGACGCTTTGCTGCCCAGCAACCAGCGTCACATTGACCGGGCGACGGATATGATCCTGGGTATCCGGAAGCGAAGAGTAGGCGTAGTGGGTTTAAGTTTTAAGGCGGGCACGGATGACCTGCGAGAGAGCCCACAGGTACAGCTTATCAAGCGGCTGTTGGGCGAGGGATGCGAGGTTCGTGTGTGGGACCAGTACGTGTCGCTTGGTCAGCTTGCCGGATCAAATCGAGCATATATCGAGGAAGTCATTCCCCACATTGGCCAACTCTTGAAACCTTCTCTGGAAGACGTGCTCAAGGGTGCAGAGGTAATCGTCATCGCGAGCCAAGCTGTTGACCGAGAGAGGCTCGCGTCTTGCCTAACACCAAGCCAAGTCGTGATCGACTTGGTAAATCTTGACTCGGCGCGCCGCCCGCAACTGACGGGGCTCTATGAGGGAATCTGCTGGTAGGTAATGGCGAGAGGTCTGTCAGGGAGGGAAGGCAGGTATCAGTGACACGCATAATCCGCGACGCATGCTTCTTCGTAAGGCCGTGCCTTCCCAGGGCTCTTCGAGTCGCGCTACGGAGGCAACTCGTAACGCGGACCAGGGCCGCGTTTTTCGACTCCTGGCCGATCAGCCCCGCAGCCGCGAGGTCTCCGGACGGCTGGCCCGGTTGGCCCGAATGCAAAAAATTTGCCTTCGTTCTAACACATGACGTCGAAGGCGCGAGAGGATTAAGCCGCTGTCTTGCATTAGCTGAAATGGAACTGCGGATCGGCTTTCGATCCTCGTTCAATTTCGTCCCGGAGGGCGAATATGAAACGCCGAAGCCGCTCCGCGATTTTCTTATACAACGTGGATTCGAAGTCGGTGTTCACGACTTGCGGCACGATGGAAGACTCTATGCTTCGCAGAAACGCTTTCACCGCCAGGCTGAACGAATCAATCGATATCTGGAAGAATGGGGGGCAGTCGGCTTTCGATCAGCGTTTATGCTGCACGATCTGGATTGGCTCCGGGATCTTCACATTCTCTACGATGCTTCCACGTTCGATTCGGACCCTTTTGAACCGCAGCCGGAAGGCGCGGCCACCATCTTCCCGTTCTGGATAGAACGTAGCGACGGCTCAGGCTACGTCGAGATGCCCTACACTCTGCCACAGGACTCCACTGTGTTCGTACTTCTCCAGGAAACCAGCATCGGCATTTGGACCAAGAAACTTGATTGGGTCGCATCAAACGGGGGCATGGCTCTGGTCGGAGTTCATCCGGATTACATGAGTTTCAGTGGCGTCCACGGCTTCTCAGAGTATCCCGTTCGCCTTTACGAAGAGTTCCTGGAATACGTGGCCAACACATATTCGCAGGAGGCCTGGTTTGCGTTACCTAGGGATGTAGCGGCATATGTGCGCGGTACACGGTTGCAAACCGAACCCTTTGATGTGTCGGACAGTTTGAGTACCGTCGAGGCAGCCGTCGTCAACTCGCGGAGACGTTAGCATCTCGCTGCCCGGTCTTGTTTAAGGCACTGTTTTTGCTGGACATCACGATTGAGACCTTGGAGTAACCTTGTTCACGAGTCCCCTTAAGGTCGTCCGTACAGTTCGGAGTGGATTTTACGGAGTCCGTGCGCTGGTTGTGGGCGATCTCATCCTGGACCGGTATCTTTGGGGCCAAGTGGAGCGCATTTCCCCGGAAGCCCCTGTCCCCATCGTTCACCTCGATCACAAATCTCATGCCGCCGGTGGCGCCGCTAATGTGGCGGCGAACCTCAGCGCACTCGGATGCACAGTGACGGTGGCCGGCGTTTTAGGCACAGATGAAGACGGTCGGCAACTTCTCGAACTGATGCAGGCAGCGGGAGTCGATACCAAACCCGTTCTTCAAACAGGGGACAGGCCGACGATTTGCAAAACACGCATTTTCGGCGGCCGGCAGCAGATGCTGCGCTTCGACGTCGAAAAAGTCACTCCCCTGAGCCCCGGCTCGAGACGGCATTTCCTTGCTCAAACCGAGGAGTTGATTCCCGATATCTCCGTGGTCATTCTTTCCGACTACGGCAAGGGAGTGTTGGACTACTCAATCTGTCAGGTCGTCATCAGGCGTGCCCGCGAGCTTTCTGTGCCAGTCCTCGTCGACCCGAAAGGTGTGAACTACGAGAAGTATCGCGGCTGCTCGCTCATTTCTCCGAACCGGAAAGAGCTCGCGGCGGCAGTCTCTACGGATCCTGGCGACCTGGAGCTGCTTCTCCATAAAGGCCAGACCTTGCGGTCCGGTCTGAATGTCCGGCACCTAGCTGTTACCCTTGGCGATCTCGGGATGGCGCTGCTGGACGAGACCGGCATTCATCGTTTTCCTGCTCTCGCGCGCGAAGTTTTTGATGTCTCGGGTGCCGGCGACACCGCAATTTCTACTATGAGTGCGGCGGTGGCGGCGGGTCTGCACTTGCACGATGCGATTCGTCTTGCCAACCTAGCCGCTGGCATTGTGATTCGGAAAGTCGGAACGGTAGCTGTCAACCGGGATGAGCTTGTTGCCAGCCTCACATCGGACGAGAAGGCTACAGAGAAGGTATGCACTTTAGATGCGCTTTCCGCGCGCGTTGTGCGTTGGCGTGCGTCAGGTCAGAGAATCGTCTTTACGAACGGTTGCTTTGATCTATTTCACGTTGGCCATCTGAGCTTGCTCGAGCAGGCGAAGCGGATGGGAGACTGCCTCGTTGTTGCACTCAATACAGACCGCTCGGTCAGAGCGCTCAAGGGAATCACCCGCCCCATCATTTCGGAAGAATCGCGCGCCAGGCTCGTCGCGGCGCTACCTTGCGTCGATGCGGTTGTGCTATTCGACGAGGAGACTCCATTAGACCTTATCCGGGCGGTGCGGCCGGATGTGCTAGTCAAGGGCGGGGATTACACGGAAGACCAGGTGGTTGGCGCCAATGAAGTGAAGGGCTGGGGCGGGAAGGTAGCCTTGGTTCCGCTTGCCGAAGGTTTTAGCACGACAGCAATCTTGAAGAGGGCGCTACTTTCCTCGCAGCATTCGCCCCAGCAGGTTATTTACTGAGGGTGCATGCGCAAGGTTTGCGCCCGCCTGATGTGAGCTCCACCATCATTTTACCGTAGCGCAGCGGAGTTCCCGAGGTGCTAAACTTGCCCGGAATCGTTGGCCTTATAACAAGACTTCCCAGAGCCCAAGCGGAGACGCAGTTGCTTGAAATGGTGAAGTCTCTTTGCCATGAGCCTTTTTATTCGAGCGGAACCTGGGTAGATGTCAGCCAGGGTGTTTACGTCGGCTGGGTGGCCCGGCAAGGGTCGTTTGCAGACGGCATGCCTTTGCATAATGAAACGGGTGACGTCATGCTTATCTTTTCGGGTGAGGATTTTCCCGAGCCCGGCGTCGTTGCGACGCTGAAGGAACACGGTCACGAAGTTGCTTCAACCGGGCCGTCTTATTTGGTGCACCGGAGCGAAGACGAGCCGGATTTTCCCGCCCGGTTGAACGGCCGGTTCCATGGGCTTATTGCCGACCGGCGGCGGGGAACGGCGACGCTGTTTAATGACCGCTTCGGCCTCCAACGCGTTTACTACCACGAAGCCAAGGATGCCTTTTACTTCGCAGCGGAGGCGAAAGCGATCCTGAAAGTTCGGCGGGAGCTGCACGAGATGGACCCGCGCGCTCTTGGCGAATTCCTGGTGTGCGGGTGCGTGCTGGAAAATCGAACCCTGTTTCCGCGGGTGCACGTCCTTCCTCCGGGTTCGGCGTGGGTTTTCCGCGATGGATCGCTTGAGCAGAAAAGCGCCTACTTTGAGCCGGGCCAGTGGGAAGACCAGGCGCCGCTCGACTCGGAAGAATACTACGATCGCCTGCGGGACGCCTTTGTCACTCACCTGCCGCGCTATTTCAATGGAGGGGAACGCGTTGGTGTCTCGCTTACGGGCGGCCTGGACTCGCGCATCATCATGGCATGGCACAAGCCGCCGCAAGGGTCATTGCCGTGCTATACGTTCGGCAGCGTGTATCGAGACAACCAGGACGTGCTCCTGGCGCGCAAAGTTGCCGGGATTTGCGGCCAGCCGTACCAGGTGATTACCGCCGGGAATGGCTTTCTCTCGCGATTCGCGCATTACGCTGAGCGTTCGGTCTATCTCACCGACGCCTGCGTCGATCTCAGCCGCTCTCCGGACCTCTACGTAAATGAAAAAGCGCGACAAATTGCTCCCGTGCGGATTGTAGGCACTTACGGCAGTGAAATGCTTCTCAATGCGGTGATGTTCAAGTCAGAACAGCCTGTGACCGGACTTTTCCAGCCGGAGATGTTGCCGCAGCTTCGCGCCGCCGAGGAGACCTACAACTCAGCTCGGCGGGTTCGTCCCATCACTTTTATCGCTTTCCGCCAGTCGCCGTGGTACCACTACGGTGTACTGGGGCTTGAGCAGACGCAGGTGGCCGTTCGCTCGCCTTATCTCGACAATGATTTAGTTAGGACGCTGTATCGGGCTCCTGGCCCATTCGAAGCCAATCAGAAAGCGAGGTTGCGGCTGGTACGCGAGGGCAATCCTGCTCTCGCCCGTCTGCGGACTGATCGCGGCATCGGCGCACGATCCGGCTTGTTAAGTCGCGGTCCGCTCGAATTTACCTTCAAAGCGGAATACGCCTATGACATGGGAATGCCGCAATGGGTTGCCCGGCTGGACCACGTGTTTGCTCCGCTTCATCTAGAGCGTTTGTGGCTCGGCCGTCACAAGCCTTTTCATTTTCGCGTATGGTATCGGGATCAGCTTGCGCCCTACGTCCGCGAGGTGCTTTTTGATGGTGGTTCGTTGGCCCGTCCGTACCTCGTTCCCGCAGCCGTTCGTGCCGCCGTTGACGGCCATCTGAAGGGTATTCGCAATTACACCACAGAGATTCACCGGCTCTTAGCGCTGGAGCTTGCGCACCGGCTTTTTATCGATGCTCGATAGGCAGCGTCTTCAGACCCGCCTTTCATTCCGTCCCGAAACTGGTGAGAAATCCGGACTATTGAGATTCGCAAAGTATAGTGACATCGTTTTGTGTAGCGGCGCTCTCTGAGCGCCGGAAAGCCGGCGGTCGCAGACCGCCGCTACAGCAATAGTAGTCACTATATTTTGCGAGCCTCTGTAAGAATCTTGATGGCAACACGAGCGAGCGTGGAAGTTCAAGTTTCACCTAGTGGGCGGCTAGCGTCCGCCGTGCCAGAAGACAAAGTTGTCAACGCCGTTCGGCGCTTCATCGCTTGGCTCGACCGATACGGAGAGGCTTCCTACGACTTTCAAAGCTTTTATGCGGGTCGCCTGGGAAAAAGCGCCAAGGCGTTGTACTACCGGAAGCCGGCCCTGGGCACCTTGGCGGTGTCGCCGATAATATTCTGCGAGGCGTTGTTACCCTCGGCGCGAAGGTTTTTCTGGAAGCGTCAGCGGTTTCCTATCGCTGACGCCCACTACACAATGGGGTTTGCCTTGCTCGCGCAGGTCTTTGGTGAGGATCGCAGCTATAGGCGCGCAACCCATTTTCTTGAGATTCTGGAAAAGACCAGGTGTCCCGGCTTTGACCATGATTGTTGGGGGTACCCTTACGACTGGGTGACGCTCCGCGGCACAATCAAGGAAGGCACGCCGCTCATTACGACCGTCCCCTACGTCTACGAGGCCTTTAAGCTCGTTTACGAGATTGACGGATACCCCAGATGGCGTCAGGTGATGCGGTCAGTCGCGCAGCACGCCTTCCAGGACTATAAGGATTTTGAAACCTCGGTTGACGCGTCGACGTGCTCCTATACTCCCGACCCCAGAGACTCCGTGGGTGTCATCAACGCGAATGCCTACCGGGCGTTTCTTCTGTTCAGCGCCGCGCGCGATTTTTCCGAAGAAAAATACGCGGCGGTCGGCGAAAGAAATCTGAACTTCGTGATCGAGTCTCAGAACGCGGATGGCTCGTGGTACTACGCCAACGACGGGAAGCGGCACTTTACGGATCACTTCCACACCTGCTTCGTTTTGAAGGCGCTCGCAAAAATCGAGGCGCTTACCAGCCACCCGAAATGCACAAAGGCTATTGAGCGCGGCGTCGGCTACTACATCGACCAGCTTTTCGATGAGCGAAGGCTGCCGAGGCCGTTCTCCCGCGCCCCTCGCTTGACAGTCTATCGCCGCGAGTTATACGACTACGCGGAGTGCCTGAATCTGGCGGTACTGCTGCGCGGTCGTTTCCCGGGGCTCGATCGGATTTTTCGAACGGTGCTCGACGAGGTTCTGACGGTATGGCAGAGGCCGGATGGATCGTTCCGTACGCGGCAACTTCTGCTGGGTTGGGATCATACTCCGATGCACCGCTGGGGCCAATCGCAGATGTTTCGAAGTCTTTGTTTCCTGCTCAGCCGCGCGAAGAATGGTCAGGTGGTTGGCGCTTCAAATTGCGGAGAGGTCGCTGTTGGCTAAGGCAGCAGCCTCGGCTAACCGGGGTTGCGGTGGCTTCGGCCGCCCGGGGGGATTCGAATCCCTTCCCTCTCCGCCACTTTCCCGAGTAGGAGGATGGCCATCCAACTCGACCAACCCCGCAGGGGTTGATAAGGTTAGAAATCAGAACAAATTTACCGTGTGCTCGTGTCATCCTTTACCTGCCTGCCAGCAGGTAGGCACAGCGAAGGATCTCAGCATTTTGCTTTCAACGAAATGCCGGGACGCTTCGCAAAGCTCAGAATGACGGACTCTCATTCTTTCCCATACCTAAAAGCATGTCCAGTTCTCTTCCGCCGTACATCTTGATCACTCCGGCCCACAACGAGGAGGCCTTCATCGAGAAGACGGTCGAATCGATGATCCGGCAGACGGTGTTGCCGCTGAAATGGGTGATCGTGGATGATGGCTCGACGGATAGCACGGCGAGCATTGTAGAGCGCTTTCTTCCGGATCATCCTTGGATGGAGCTGTTCCAGAGGCCGAGACGGCCGGACCGCACGTTTGCCGGGAAAGCTTACGCCGTTCGCGAAGGTTGTGAGCGAGTGGCGGGCTTGCCGTACGAGATTCTTGGCAACCTGGATGCCGACATTTCGTTCGACAATGACCATTTTGAATTTCTTCTCTCCCGCTTTGCGTATGATCCCACGCTCGGTGTTGCAGGCACGGTTTTCAGAGAAGATGGCTACAGTTCGGAAACCGATAGCTTCGAGGGGCGCAACCACGTTGCGGGCCAGTGCCAACTGTTCCGGAGGCGGTGCTGGGAGCAAATCGGCGGTTATGTGCCGCACCGAGCCGGCGGAGTCGACTGGATTGCAGTCACCACGGCGCGCATGCTGGGCTGGAAGACGCAGTCCTTCCGGGAAAAGTCATTTTTCCACCACCGCCATCTGGGCACCGCCAACCGCAGCGTTCTTTCGTCTTCGTTTTCCTATGGGCAAAAAGACTACTACCTGGGCGGGCATCCCGTTTGGGAGCTTTTTCGCGTGACGTACCGCTTCATCAAACCGCCTTACATTGTGGGCGGCCTGACGCTCGCAACCGGATACTGCTGCGCCTTTCTAAAACGCACTCCTCGCCCGGTTTCGCGAGACTTGATCCGATTCCACCGCCAAGAGCAGATGGCGAAACTGAAAGCCATACTGAAGTCCCTTGGATCGTTCAAAAGAGTGGACGCTTTCGATGTCTTGCTGCGATAGTCATCACCTTTCAGCCCACAGCAGCCAGCAATCAGTGTTTAGTGGTTAGTGATGAGGGGCGAGCAGGCCGTCAGCGATCAGCAGTCAGACGTCAGCAAGCAGCAATCGGCAGAATCCACTGACCACAATCCACGGTCCTTATGCAATCGTCAAACCAAAATCGTCAATCTAAAATCGAAAATCCCGACGGCCTGTGACCTGCTTTCGGCTCGTCACTCGTCATTAATTCCCAAACCCCTAACTCCTGCTTTTCACATGTGCGGCATTTGCGGTCAGTTTAATTTCGGAAATCCGGCGCCCATTCATCACCGAGATCTGGAGCGCATGGCTGGCTCCATCGTTCATCGCGGCCCGGATGACGAAGGGTATTTCATCTCTGGGCCGCTCGGGTTCGGCTTTCGCCGGCTTTCGATCATCGATCTTGCCGGCGGCCATCAGCCCATGTCTGACCAGGAAGAATCGGTTTGGGTGGTTTTCAACGGCGAAATCTACAACTTCCACGAGCTAAGGCAGGAACTGGAATCGTTCGGGCACGTCTTCCGGACAAGCTCCGACACCGAGGTCATCATCCATGGATATAAGCAGTGGGGCGACGAAGTACTCAATCGCCTCAACGGCATGTTTGGCCTCGCCATTTGGGACACGCGAGAGCGGCGGCTGGTGGTCGCCCGCGACGCCTTCGGAATCAAGCTGATCTATTACCGGATCGATCGGGACCGATTGTACTTTGGCTCGGAGATTCGCGCCTTGCGCGCCGCCATGACGGAAAGCCCCGGAATCGATGCCGCGTCCTTAAACCTTTTTCTGCGCTACCGGTTTACGCCTTCTCCTTACACCATCGTGAGCGGTGTGCGAAAGCTTGCCCCCGGAACCAAGCTGACCGTTGAGAACGGCGCATGCCGCGTCAGCCGATGGTATAACTTCAAGCCTGCTCCTTTTGTGCCGGCTAAATCCGCCGCCGAAGCGAGGGAAGAATTGCTGGAGCTTTACAAACAGGCCATTCGCCGGCAACTCATCAGTGATGTGCCGGTTGGGCTGCTCTTGAGCGGTGGGCTCGATTCCGGCCTGCTGCTGGCCTTGATGAATCTGAACGGAAACAATTGGCCCACCTTCACCGTAGGCTATGGCGCGAGCTTTGCGGACGATGAGCTGGCGGACGCAGCGGAAACCGCGCGCATCCTGGGCTCCAAGCATACCCCGGTGACCATTTCGAAATCGACTTTCGAGGAAGCCCTTCCGAAGATCGTCGCCTCCCTGGAAGAGCCCGTCGCGACTGCGTCCATCGTGCCCATGTATTTTGTCTGCGAGCGAGCCCGCCAGGATGTGAAAGTGGCGCTTATCGGCCAGGGACCTGACGAGCTTTTCGGAGGCTATCGCCGGCATGTAGGTGTTCGTTATGGCGCCCTATGGGCGCAATTGCCGGGCGGCGCGCGCGCTTTACTTTCTGCCATGGTCTCCGTTTTACCGAGGAACGAGATGGTCAAGCGCGGAGTCTATTCTCTGGCTATCCCGGATCGGATGCGCCGGTATCAGCACGTGCTATCGCTGCTGCCGGGCGGTGAGGTGGACGGATTATTCCAGGACGGAGCGCTCGATGACGGGGCGGGCGACAGGATTCTGGAATCTTGGGCGGATCTGACCGATCTTATGGCCAAGACGGACGAGTTGGGCGGACTTCAATTCTTGGAGCTGCGCTCGACGTTGCCGGATGAGCTCTTGATGTACGCCGATAAGCTTTCCATGGCGCATAGCCTCGAGCTGCGCGTTCCTTACGTTGATAAAGACATCGTGGAATTCATCGAGCGCCTGCCGGCAAATTTGAAAGTAAGGAACGGCTCGCGCAAGTGGTTGCACCGCAAGCTGTGCGGCGATTTCCTGCCGAAGCCCGTTTTGAAGCGGCCGAAACGCGGCTTTGCCTGCAACGTCGCGGATGGCTGGTTCCGCGATGCAATGGATAGAAGGATGTCTGAAACTTTCCTTGACGAAACCTCCTCCATTTATCATTACCTTCGCCCGGCCGTGGTGCGCAAGCTCTTCGAGCAGCACGTCTCCGGCCGCGAAGACAATCACAAAATTCTCTTCAGCTTAGCCGTTCTTGAGGAGTGGCTCCAGACACAGGAAGAGCCGGTGGGAGCGACGAGCTAGCCACCTCTGCCCGGCCTTACCTTGACTCGACGGCCCTTTCACTCGTCTGAGGCTTCTCTCCTCTGTTTGCGCGAGAAGGAGAAAGAGAAGTAAAAGGCAAGGACTCACGGCTAGCGCAGCCAGTTTTTCCCGATCCGAGCTTCGAAATGACAACCTCCCCAAAGTGATTTGCTTTAGGAAAGCGCGAGGAGACTAGAGTGTTTCGTAAACTGACTTCTCCGCGGCGCTTCACTGCGTCTTAGACTTGGATTCCACTTCTTCTCTCGCTGGTCTCATCTTTGGTTTCCTTGCGACTCAATCCGGTCCAGAGGCTACAAACGCGGTTGGGTTGGCCGGTGTCAGCAACCTGAGCCGTCTCTTGACGCTCGCGGCCAGGGTCCTAGCGGCGCTAGCCCTGGGGAACGAGCGATGCCGGCAGGCGATCGTCCATGGGCCGCATTCGGTCATCAACTGACTTCACAGAGGGGTGTATGAGCATATGGGCAAAGGACTAGAGTTAGTAGAGCCGGTAGCCACGATGCGCGGAAAGGAGAGCCGGGTGGCCGAGCTCGCCGTAGTCGTGCCGACCTTCAACGAACGAGACAACGTGCCAGAGGTTGTGAACCGGCTGGAGAACTGCCTTCGAGGAGAGGCTTGGGAGGTCATCTTCGTCGATGATGATTCGACCGATGGAACCGCGGCGTGCATCCGCGAAATCGCGCGGCAAAATCCGCGCGTCCGCTGCCTGCAAAGAATCGGGAGGCGTGGCCTCTCCTCGGCATGCATAGAAGGAATGCTGGCAAGTTCCTCCCCATATCTCGCTGTGATGGATGGAGACTGCCAGCACGATGAGACAATGCTGCCCCGCATGTTGGGGCTCCTCAAAGGCGGTGACGCGGACGTGGTTGTCGGGAGCCGGTACACGGATGGCGGCGGCGTTGGGTCCTGGGACATGTCGCGAGCCAGAATGAGCCGTCTCGCCACGCGGGTCAGCCGCGCCGTAATCAAGCACGATCTGTCCGATCCGATGAGTGGCTTCTTTGCGCTGCGGCGCGAGGTTCTGGAACTCTCGGTGCGCAACCTCTCGGGCATCGGCTTCAAGATCCTGCTGGATGTGATCGCCTCCTCGCCCACGCCGCCCCGAGTAAAAGAAATACCCTACGAGTTTCGCACTCGCTATGCCGGAGAGAGCAAGTTGGATAGCCAGGCAATGTGGGGCTACCTGATGCTGCTGGCGGACAAGTTTACGGGTGGTGTTGTTCCCGCGCGATTTATCGCCTTTGCGCTGGTTGGTGGGTTGGGAGTGTTCGTCCACTTCGCCGTGCTGACTGCGCTATTCCAGGCGATGTCGCTCTCGTTCGTCGTTGGCCAGGCTGGCGCCGCGGCCGCAGCCATGGTGAGCAACTTCACCCTGAACAACGCACTCACCTATCGGGATATGCGCCTGAAGGGCTGGCGGTGGCTGAAAGGTCTCGCCTCGTTTACACTCACATGCTCCCTCGGTGCGCTTGCTAACGTCGGAGTCGCCTCGTACCTGTTTAAGCAGCACACCCTTTGGGAAGTGTCTGCTCTGGCAGGGATCGCCGTTGGGGCAGTTTGGAACTACGGGATGACAGCGACTTACACGTGGAAGAAGTACTCGCGAAAATCTGACAGCTAGCGCGGGCGGAGTGACAAGATGATGCCTGAGACTCAGCATTTGGCAGCGACCCAACCGGACCCGGACCACACCGAAGTGACGGGCCGCGTCGTTACTCCTGTATCTGCTTCTCCGAAGCGGAAGACCGTATTTCTGATCCTTCTCGCCGCTTTCCTGGTGAACGCCGCCATAGTGCTCGTGGGATTGCCGAGCGTGGCCAGGAGGATGGCGCCGGAGTACAACTTGGGCTGGGGGGACCTCTACAACTTGATAGCAAGGAACCTGGATCAGGGAAACGGATACCGTGTCGTGCCCGGCATGAGCAAGACCATGCTTCGGGAGCCGGGCTATCCGCTGCTTCTCGCGGCGGTCTTTGAGTTCGGAGGGTATGGTATCCAGCAGGCCCGCGCAGCCTGCGTCATCCTTGCCTTTGGGGCCGCGTTAATGCTGCTCCGGCTTACGCGAAAAATCACTGGCGACGTGACGACCGCCATGGTAGCGGCGCTTCTATTCTTGCTTTATCCGGGCATTCTCGTGGATGAGGCACACGCTGGCGTTGAAATCCCCTGCGTATTCACCGTGATGCTGTTCATGCTCGCGCTTCATGATGCGGTGAAGAAAGGCAGCCTGTGGCGTTACGGCGCGGCCGGCTTGCTCCTGGGCGTGGCGGTGATGGTACGGAGCGAAGTGCTTCTGTTTCCGGTTCTGCTACTGGGTTATCTCCTCTTTAACGCCAGGGATTGGGCTGAGCGGAGGAAAGCTGCGCTAAGAACGGCTGTGGTCGTGCTCGGAAGTGTCGCGGTAATGTCGCCGTGGATCATTCGCAACTATATTCTGGTGCATGAACTGGTCCCAAGCGCCACCGTTGCCGGTGTGGCGGCGCAGGAGGGGCTGTATACTTGTGAGCATGCCTCGCCTGCTGAGCCCTTCTTTGTGGCGCAAACGGCAGCCGGGCTCGAACGGGTACGAATCGCCAGGCGGCTTGGGATTCCGTTTGTGGGTCCGTATTACCAACTGTTTTACACGCCGCAGGGCGAGTTGGAGTTCGACAGGGCTCTCCTCAAGGGCGTTTCAGACCAGTATCGCAGCCATCCGCGGCTCCTGGCGGCTTGTGGCGCAAAAAACTTCTTCTTCAACTTTTGGTTTCTCGGCAAAACACCGCGGTCGGTGGAGTTGAACATGCTTCTGCAGGCGCCCCTGCTTTTACTGGCTCTCGCAGGCGTTGTGATTTTGTGGAAGAAAAACGTCTTGCGCAACGCGGCCATAGTTCTGCTGTACATCCTTTACATCCCGGCGATTCAGGCCCCCATCATCGCGCACGCGCGCCACAGCACGATGGTAGTTCCGTTCGTCACGATCTTTGCCGCCGCTTTCCTTGTCTGGGCGTTGCGGGAACTACAGGCTTGGCGTAAGGAGTTGGAGGTTGGGGAGCCTCCGGCACAAACCACTGACCACTAACCGCTGTTCGATAACGTGAATCCCTCAATAGCAGCTCTGCTCTATGCGATCGGTATCTGCGGTCTTTTCTACCTCGACCGCGACAAAACCGCGCGCCCGTCGAAAGCCCTATGGCTGGCGGTGGTCTGGCTGGGGATTAACGGATCGCGGTCCGTCTCCGCCTGGCTGGGATTGGGCCCCGGGCCGGAGATCCCGGGCCAGCTCCCACCGGAGAGCCGGCTAGACCAGGCAATTGCCGGCAGCTTGATGCTCGCGGGATTTGTGGTTCTCCTCCGCCGGCGCAAAGATGCAGTTGCCGTGCTTAAGGCAAGTTGGCCGATCGTGCTTTACTTCGCCTTCGCCTTAATCAGCCTTTCCTGGTCGGATTATCCCGCGTGGGGCCTCAAGCGGTGGGTCAGGGCTTTGGGTGACGTGATCATGGTGCTGGTTGTGGCCACGGACGCTCAGCCGGCTGCAGCGCTTCGGCGCCTGTTTTCGCGCCTGGGCTTTGTCGTGCTGCCCGTTTCGATCCTTTTGATCAAGTACTACCCATATCTTGGCCGCGGCTTCGACGAATGGGGCGGTGGTGTAGTGAACACCGGAGTGACTACCAACAAAAACTCCCTAGGCGTGTTAGCCTACGTTGTCACGCTCGGAGCGCTATGGCAGGTCCTTAGCCTCCTGCGGGACAAGAATCTGCCCAATCGACGTCGGCATCTGCTGGCCCAAGGCACACTGCTTGCCTTTGGCGTCGACGTGTTGTTTACGGCGCACTCCGCCACCTCCGGCGCTTCCTTCCTTCTCGGAGCGGGCTTGATGCTTGTCCTCGCTCTCCAGTTTTTCAGAGCGCGCCCCAGAGCCGTGCATGCGCTGGTCCTGACGCTATTGCTAGTCGGTGGCCTCGCTATGCTCCTCGGCGGCGAAGCTGACGTTACAAGGGCGCTGGGAAGAAAGCCTGACCTTACCGGACGAACGGAAATCTGGAGGATGCTGATTCCGATGTGTCCTAACTCAATCGGCGGCGCCGGTTTCGAAACCTTCTGGTGCGGACCTCGCGTCGCGAAGTTTTACGCCATGCATGGGGGGATCTCAATGACTAACGAGGCGCACAACGGCTATGTCGAAATGTACTTGAACCTGGGTTGGATTGGCGTTGGCCTGATCGCCTTGATTCTAGTTCAAGGGTACCGGAGGGCGGTCCACGCCTTTCGCCGCGATCCGGCGCTCGGTGCTCTGCTGGTAGCTTACGTCGTCTCTGCGGTGACCTACAACATAGGCGAGGCCGGCTTTCGGATGCTTGGTCCCGCATGGTTTTTTCTGCTCCTGGCGATTGTCGCTGCGAACCGTGCGATCAACTTCGCCGGGACCGCGTCGGACCCGTACCAGGAGTTCGCTGAACGCCCCCCTTGGGAAGTGGACGCGCCTCGACCCGAGCCCGACCTGGTTGGAGAACCGTAAACCACGGTCCCACGCCGGCTAGATCAATCAAGATGAATTTTTCGTCGCGTCCGATCTCGCGGACGTAGCACGCGCCGGCGGACGAGCAAGGCCAGGTGAAATCTTGAAGATCAGAAAAAAATTGAAGCACGGGCTGTACAGGTTACTCAACAGATCCGGGCTTCGTCCCTCCCTGGCACTGTTGGCTACCACCATTGCAACCGTCCGGGCAGAAAAGGTATGCCGGGTGTCCTATGACGGCGAGTGGGTTCAGAAATTCCCATCGCGGACGCTTGTTGAGCCGAGGTTGACCCTTTGGACGCCTGAACGAATTGAAAGGCTGACCCGTGATTTATTCATGTACCAGTATCTTCCCAAAGGGGGAGATACGATTGTGGACGTTGGCGCGGGGACGGGATGGGAGACATACACCTTTTCGAAGCTCGTCGGCAGGTCCGGCCGCGTCATATCGATAGAGGCCCACCCCGCAGTCTTCCGCTGTCTGTCTAGGGTGTGTGCGGAAAATCGATTGGAAAATGTCACGCCCATCCACGCGGCGGTGGCCGACCGAGAGGGAGAAGTGCTACTCAGCGATTCGCCCGAACATGAAGCAAATGGCATCATGGGAGCGGTTTCGGGGCTTCGAGTGCCATGCACGACGCTGGATCACATTTTCCTCTCACTTGGGCTATCTCGCGTAGACTTCCTCAAGATGAACATTGAGGGCGCTGAGAGGCTCGCGCTCCCCGGGATGCGGGAAATGGCGGGGAAGACCAGGAATGTTTGCATATCGTGCCATGACTTCCTTGCGGATGGGGGCGGCTCAAGCGAGCTCAGAACGAAGTCAGATGTCATTGCCTTTCTCAAGCAGAACCGCTTTCTCATTTCCCTTCGTGAATCTGACGGACGGTGCAACGTGCGAGATTATGTGTACGGGCTGAATCAGAGCTTGCCCACGAACCATATCTTGACGACCTACGCCGCCCGGACCCCGGCGCAAGGCTAGAGTTGATTCCCGCAGGGGGATGCTCCCTTGCGTGCTCCTATCCAGGCGGGTGGCCCCTAGAGACAATTAACCAACCATGGAAGTCTGCGGCAGGGAAATCAAAATCAGGGGAAGGATAATCCGGACCGCCTACCTCGACGGCGAGGGCTTCCAGTTTATAGAGGATCCCATCTCGGCGGTCCAGGCGCTCCGCAGGTCGGAGTTGAAGGCTGACCTCTACACATTCATACCGAGGCTCGCCGAAATATCCCGGGGTTACGGCTATCCTATGGTGCACGACAATTTCGCAGTGCTGCCCGTATCCACGTTCGAGCATTGGTGGAACCAGCAGATAGGGTTCAAGGCCCTGAACAAGGCCAAACCGGCAGAGAAAAAAGGCGTTGTGATCCGTGAGGTTCCCCTTGACGACGCCCTCCTCCACGGCATCCACGCGATTTACAATGAGTCGCCGATCCGCCAGGGCCGGCGGTTTCCGCATTACGGAAAAAGCCTTGATGCACTGCGGAGAATGAAGTCAACGTTCCCTGATCGGAGTATCTTCATCGGGGCGTATCTCAGAGATACCCTTATTGGCTTTGCGAAGCTTGTCGCCGATGAGCAATGGGGCCAAGGAGGGCTGATGCACATCCTCTCCATGATCCAGCATCGGGACAAGGCGCCTACCAACGCGCTGTTAGCGCAAGCCGTTCGCTGCTGCGCTGAGCGGCAAATCAAGTACCTCTGGTACGCGAACTTCTCGTATGGACGAAGACACAGTGACAGCCTTGCTGAGTTCAAGCTGCGCAGCGGCTTTCAAAAGTTCGACCTGCCAAGGTACTGCGTCCCGCTGACTGCGGTCGGGCGCGTGGCATTACGCTTGGGTTTGCAAAGAGGAGTCTTCGACTGGGTGCCGGCGCCACTTGCCGTCACATACCGGAGATTGCGGCGGGTGGCTTTGATATGGTCAGCGTAAGCGCGGTTGCTGCTCTCGAACCTACCGAAGCCCAGGTCCAGGTCTCGGCCGCGGGTCGCTGGGTTAACGTCCCGGCTCTTGCCTTCGGGTCGAGAACCGTATTTCTGCAGGGCGGCTGGGCCAGAGTTGCGGCGGTTCATCAGGAGGACTGGACGCCCGGCGAGATCGAACGCCCGGATCTATGGGTGCAGGTGCTCAAGATCCACCGAATCGGCGGCCGGCTGGCGGACGTCTTTACGTTTGCTCAGCACCTCCCGAACACCGATACAAGGTACCCATTCCCGGTCGAGCGGCGCAGCATAGCTGCGGTACGGGTCCACTCACACCAGGAATGGTGGAAGGCGCTGCCGCAGGAAACGCGAAAGAACGTCCGCCGCGCGCAGAGACGCGGTCTGACTGTTTCGGTCAGGTCGTTGGACGCCGACCTTGTGTGCGGCATTATGAGCGTGAACGACGAGTGCCCGATAGTACAGGGAAGGCGGGCACGTCATTACGGAAAGAGCCTTGAGGAGGTCTGGAGGGACCAGACGGATTACTCAGAGAGGAGTAGCTTCATCTGTGCTCATGCTGGAGCGGAGTTAGTCGGCTTCTTGAAGCTGGTGCGGTGCGGTGCCTTCGCCTCCGTTCTCAACACCCTCACGAAGCCCAGCCATTACGACAAGCGCCCCGCGAATGCGCTGATTGCCCGCGCGGTCCAATTGTGCGAGGAAGAAAGAATTCCTTACTTGGTTTATGGCCAGCTCAACTACGGTAATAAGCGCGGCGACTCTTTACGCGAGTTCAAGATTCGCAATGGGTTTGAAGAATTCCTCGTCCCTCGGTACTACGTGCCCCTGACGGTCAGGGGCACGGTCTACGTGAGGCTGAGCCTCTATCGAGGCCTGATCGGCCTTTTCCCCGCCAAAGTCATCGGCGCATGGCTCTGGCTGCGAAAGACGTGGCTTGGTCTGACCTGCCCGGAAGCCGGTGTAGCTCAACGGTAGAGCAGCCGATCCGTAATCGGCCAATGGAGCGTTCAACTCCTCCCGCCGGCTCCAACGCAGATGCCTGGGCCATCGGAAGCGCGTAGAGAGAGAAGATGTCTGCAGCCCATGACGGTGCCACAAGCAGCTCAGCTTCAACGGCGGATTAAGGCAAAGCTCCGGCCGCCCGCGCCCCTTTTCCGCATTCTGAATCGCGGCAAAGAGCGGTTTGAGTGTCCGATATGCGGCTATGAGGGCCTTTTGCCGACGTGAGTTCATTCGCGGGGAAGCGCGTGCATGCTGTATGTCCAAGCTGCGGGGCGCTGGAGAGGCATCGTTTGCAGTATCTCGTAGTCAAGGACCTTCTCGGCGAGATCGATGCGGACGCCATGAAGATGCTGCACTTCGCTCCGGAGAAGGTCTTGACGAAGGCGCTCTCGCAGAAGTTTCTGGCCTACGAAACCGCAGACCTGTTCATGAAAGGTGTGGACCACGCGGCAGACGTCCGGAAGCTGCCGGTCGCGGACGGAAGCTATGACCTGTGTTTGCCTCTCATGTGCTCGAGCACATCCGGGAAGACATACAAGCGATAAGTGAGATCCGGAGAGTGCTGCGACCGGGCGGCATAGCGATCCTGCCGGTACCGATCGTGTGCAGCCGGACAATTGAGTACCCATCGCCGAACCCGCAGGAAGCCGGCCACGTGCGCGCGCCAGGCTTGGACTATTTCCGAAGATACGAGGAATTCTTCAGCCGGCTCTTGGTCCACGCCTCCGGCACGTTCCCTGAGAGATACCAGCTTTTTATCTACGAGGACCGAAGCCGCTGGCTGACCAGGGAGTGCCCGTTGCGTACGGCGATGACCGGTCAATGGCTCCTGACTTTGTTGCCGTATGCTACGTGTGAGTGGCGCCCGGATTTTAGGTTGCTGATTTTTGATTGCTGGCCACTGAAAGCCGATTGCTGATGACCGACGGCTGAAAGCTTGCTCTGCGGCTGGGTCGCTCTCTTTGATTGACAATCATCAACTGCCAATCGCCAATAATTAGTCCTCCCTCGCCAGCTACCCCTCAATTGGCTGCTCAATGAGGAGTAGCCGAGAGGTCCGTCGGCGGGTCAACTGCCTGTGTCAGCGGGTGCGGGTACGTGTAAGGCGTATAGTAAGCCGTCCAGGTGTTCGTTGGATTGCAGACGTACAGCGTGTTGTTTGAGGTATCCCACCAACCCACGCCAGGGGCAGCACTGCTTGTCATCGAGTCTGTGCCAGCCGTGCAGTTCCCAGACGGCGCGGAAGCGCTAATATTTATGCCGGCCGTGCCGTTCCAGCTTCCCGTCTCCCCGTAATTCGAATTGAAGTCTTGGTAATAGTCTACGTTGTCGGATTCACCAGTCGCGACATTGGACACG
>JAKAWG010000105.1 GCA_021817045.1 Acidobacteriota bacterium | reverse complement strand
CGTTCGTCGAGTGAAAGCGGAAGGCGGGTGAAACGAGATAGAGACGCGGCGCGGTTTTGGCAAGCTCTGTCTCGGAGAAATATCCGAACGAGCGAAACTGCTCGCGGTCGTTGAGCCATTTCACCCGGAGCCGATAATGCCAGCTCTAAAGCACACCTGGGTCAAGTCGAATCCGGTCCGAGGGCTTCGCTTTCTCCGAGAGGACTAACGAGCAAACCCGCGTTGTTTCCTACGAGGAAGAGGCGAAGTATCTTGCGGCTGCTGTGACGCGACTCCGGGAAGTGGCTGTGCTAATTCTTAACACGGGGATGCGGCCCGAAGAAGTCCATCGGCTTCGCCGGGAAGATGCCCATCTGATGGAAGGGTACGTTCACATTCCCTTCGGTAAAACCCGCGCGCCCCGTCGCAACATTCCGCTGAATCGGGATGCGCGGGTCTTGTTGGCCTCGAAAAACCCGGAACGGATCACTTCGTGTTTTCGAGCCAACGCGATGGGTCGAAACCGATGGGGCAGATTGCCAACACCCATGCGCGGACGGTCAAGCGAATGCCTCCTGGGTATCTCAAACACCGCCTTTACAACGTGTTTGTGCCATAGGAGGCTCTTTCGTGTCTCAAAAAAAGTGAATTATCTAGGCTAGTAGGCTTGTTTCCGCGGCGCATCGCCACGATCCCCGTCCGCACCATCTCCAACACGGTGAATGGGCGCAGCACTTCGAGAAGCCCGTCGATCTTGTCTTCGGTGTCCGTGATTTCTATAATCAGCGAATCCGGGGCGACATCCACCACGCGCGCACCGAAGACATTCGCCAACTGAAGCACGTGCGAGCGTTCCTCATGCTGCGCAGCTACTTTGATCATGGCCAAGTCGCGCGTAATGGCCGGTTCCTGGGTGATGTTTTCCACGAGCAAAACGTTAACCAATTTGTAGAGGCTAGCTTCGATGCGCCGTACCTCGTCCGGGCTCGCATCGATTGTGATCGTCATGCGGGAGACTTCCGGTTTTTCCGTGCGCCCCACGGTCAGCGAATCGATGTTAAAAGCTCGCCGCCGGAACAGGGACGAGACCCGTGTGAGCACGCCTGGTTTATTCTCTACGTGGACTACAAAAGTGTTGAGCATATTGTTCGATTAGTCCGCAGCCGTTTCCACAACGGGACTGGGACGCCGGATCATTTGGTGGAGGCCAGCGCCCGCGGCCACCATGGGATAGACCGAATCCTCCTGCTCCACCTGGAAATCAATCAGCATGGGCCCGTCGTGACAACGCGCGGCTTGGACCGCCGGAACTACCTGGGACCGCTGGGTTACCTTCATGCTGCGGATTCCATAGGCGTCCGCCAGCTTTGAAAAATCGGGGCTCCAGAGCGGGGTCGATTCGTAGTTGTGGTCATAGAATAATTCTTGCCACTGTCGAACCATGCCCAGGTAGCCGTTATTGATAACGGCGATGTGAACTTTCAGGTTTTCCTGCACAAGCGTCCCAAGCTCGGCCATGGTCATTTGGAAGCCGCCGTCGCCCGCCACCACCCATACCTCCGCCTCCGGGCGCGCCACCTTCACGCCCAGGGCGGCGGGAAGGGCGAATCCCATGGTACCCAATCCGCCGGAAGTGATGAGTGAGCGTGGAGATTCGTGTTTGAAGTATTGCGCCTCCCACATCTGGTGCTGGCCGACGTCAGTCACCACCACTACGTCCCCACCGCGCGTCTCCTGCCATAAGTCATTGATGACATGCGCGGCGTAGAGGTGGCCGTTGTCGGGAAGGTTCTGAATGTCGCGGACCGCAGAATCCCCCTTGAGACTGTCAATGTAACTGCGCCACGCACCGCACTCGATCGGCTCAAGGCGTGGGATGAGTTCACGCAGTATCTGCCGAAGATCGCCTATGAGGGCCATGTCCACCCTGACGTTCTTATTGACTTCCGTCGGATCGATCTCTACCTGGAGTTTCTTGGCCTTGGGCGCGTAAGTCTTCAAGTTGCCGGTCACGCGATCGTCAAAGCGCATGCCCAGAGCGACCAATAAATCAGCCTCTTGGATGGCGTGGTTCACCCAGGCCTCTCCATGCATGCCCATCATGCCGAGGTTCAGCGGGTGGGAAGCAGGGAACGCACCCAGACCCAGCAGCGTGAGCGTCACGGGAATGCCGCTCCGCTCCACCAGCTCGCGCACCTCGGGCATGGCCCCAGAAAGCAGAATTCCATGCCCAGCAAGAATGAGTGGCCGCTTGGCTTCCTGAATAAGTTTCAGAGCTTCGTTGTAATCCTCTGACGTTGGTGAAAGGTCAGGGCGGTAACCTGGCAGCTTAGGCCTTGCTGCCTCCCAATCGAACTCGCAAGATGTCTGTTGCGCGTCTTTCGTAATATCAACCAGCACAGGACCTGGACGTCCGGATGCGACCACATAGAACGCTTCGCGCAGGGCCCGCGCCAATTCGGTTGCGTGAGTCACCAGGTAATTGTGCTTCGTGATAGGGAGGGTCACGCCGGTCACGTCTGTTTCCTGGAAGGCATCGGAGCCAATCAGTTTGCTGTTTACCTGCCCAGTGATGCACACAATCGGAGATGAGTCCATCATGGCGGTGGCAATCCCGGTCACCATATTGGTGGCCCCCGGCCCTGAGGTAGCGATGGCCACTCCGACTCGGCCGCTGGCGCGCGCGTATCCATCGGCCATGTGCACCGCCCCCTGCTCGTGTCGCACCAGAACGTGATGAATATTGCTGTGTTTCAACGCATCATAGGCAGGTAGAATCGCTCCGCATGGGTAGCCGAAAACACACTCTACGCCTTCACGTTCCAGGCATTCCCAAAGAATTTCCGCACCGGTCTTGGCCATGCTCTTGATTTTCCTCCTGGTCACTTTTGCTTGAGACTGCGGTTGCTCAGGCTAACGTCAGTCCGCATTATACAATGGCCTCGGGACGAAGTCGCGACAGCGCTTTCCTCTCTGGCGGACCTGGTCATTTGCTTCACCGCGCAAAGCTCAACGTCTTATTTCGCGAAAAATTTACGATGGCTCATCACCCTGATGCCCATTCTGTCACCAATGGCTGGATGCGTAGGCCGGCATAAGCCAAGGTTTCCGCGGCGCGAAGTCTTCTCGCGCCTAAAGCCTTTACGTCATTCGGATCGGAATGAACCGAAGCGTAATGGATAGCCAGGATGAGCGATGAGGAGGTGCACGCCCGGACTTCGATTTTGCAGGAGGCAGGCGACGAGTGGTTCCTTGTCGTCCAGAGCGACCGAGTAGATGCCGAAATCACCAAACATTTTCTCGGCGTATTAGTATTAGTGGGCGTGGGTCAGCTCGTTATTTCCGAGTCAGACGCCCCCGCGAAGCGGGTGGCTTGATGAGCCAGGCCCCGTCAAACGGGGCCGGTTCGTTGGTTAACGCCTCGCGCCGAGCGCGCCTTGCTTAAAGTTCAGAACTTCCCGCTGCCTCCATCCGTTTCCTCTTGCTCGCGCACGTAGCGGCGGACTTCATCCAGTTCAAACTCGACCGTGGAAACGGCATGCCCATGAGCCCACAAGTGCTCGCCGGTAAAATTCCGTTCCCGGCCATTAAGCCGGTCCACGGCGATGGCGCGTCCGGCATGAAGCGTTACCATGCCCCGCCTGAAAAGCGGACATTTCACTTGCTAATTGAACCGGACGTATCATGTGCTAACAACAAGACCTTTTCTCCCCATTGCCTGCCATGCGGAACCGGTGTATCTTGGCTGCGCTCGGCGGGAGAGGACGACCATCTGGTGCTGCATTAGGCGAGCAGACTTCCCGGTGCGCCGGACATTCGCCACACAGGGGGATGGGGCCAACACTCGTGGTTGCAACCACGCAAACGCAGCGTCTTATCGAAGTTACTCTGGCAGTCGGGTTGTGGATGGCGCTTGGCATTGTCTTGCACCTCAGCGTCTTCACCTACCTGCTGCTGGGCCTCCCGCTGACGGCAGCCTTCCAGTTGGGAGTACGGCGCCAACCGTTACGTGCCCTATGGGTGCGCGAGGCCCCGCCCTTCCGGTAAGGGTTGGTGGGCTGGGCGACGGCGGCGGCTCTGGCTGCCTATCCCGGCTATTGGCTGGTCAGGAACTTGCGAGCGGGAGGGTACTGGGCGCAATCTCTATGGTACCTCTCCGCCACGGCGGGAGCGCTCGCTGCCGCCTACGCTCTGCGGAATTTCCCTCGCGGCCAGCGCCTCTCTAGGCCTCGCTCACCTGCTCCTGTACGTCCCGGTGGTTTTCGTGCTGGAAGAGGTCGCGTTTTGCGGGGCGTTTGACGCGCACGTATACCACCCCGGCGATGGGCGCGGGTTTCTGACCGCCCTTTGGGTTTCGGCCCTCTGGGGGATGTGGCACGTCCCGTTGCTCTTGGGTCGGGGGCACTTGTCGATGCTCAGCGCCGGGCTGATCTCGGTCACCTATGCGATCGGTGTGCCGCTTTCGATCGCCTGGCGCCGCAGCGGCAACCTCTTTGTGCCCGGGCTCACGCATGCGCTCGTGGATGCCCTCCGCGACGCGATACTCATCGGCACTTTCTAAACGTGACTTCAACCAAATTTTACCTTCTTGAGACGCTGAGCAAAGATAGCAAAAGAGGAAGGCGCATTACAGAAGCTGCCGACGGTCCGCTACCAAACGCAGGGGAAAAAACGATGTTTCACTCTATCCATATAAGCGCCATAGCCTTCCAGTCCTTCCCGGAGCACACGTTCCTCACGGACAGCCCTGAATGCAAAGTGACCGACGAAAACCGGCGTGCACAGCGCCCCGTACCAGGACCCCAGCAATAAAGCTGTCCCCAGGAAAAAGAGACACGCGCCTGCGTACATGGGATGGCGAACGTAGCGGTAAGGTCCGGTTGAGATCACAGTCTGCCCCCGATCCTTTTGAACTCTGACCACTCCCGACGCATACGGGTTTTCCCGCATGGTAAGAAAGGAGATGTAAAGCGAGATGAGAAGCACCAACGCTCCAACGGCTTTGAGCGCGACCGGCATCCGCGACCAATGAAAGCGCACCGCGTCAAGCGGCATGAGTATGAGCCAGAATACAGTGAAACAAAGCGTTGCAGCGATGAACGCCTTGTCCCAGGATAATTCGGGACGAAATCGCATTCTTTCCTCAACGAGATCGCGTTTGTATTTGAGAAGCCACCAAGTAAGAGGCAGGCTTGTGACAAAGAGCAAACCAAGGAAGATCCAACCGGCTGTCCAGGAGATCGTTCCTGCCGGAATGAATAGCCCCATTGCTATTACCAGGAACTCGATGATCTCCACCACAACCACTTTGGTTCGAATAATCACACGTGTCCCACAAGATGCTGAGTGCTCCCAATCCTTCTCGTAATAAAACCCACCGGCAGCAAAGGTGCTAGAACCCCGACTTGCGCTGCCACAGATAAAAGACTGGAACTCCGGTTAGCACAATGCCGAGCCCGATCACGGATTCCAGCGGTTCGGCCACCGCCGTGTTAACAACGATCAACGACGCCGCAAGAACGAAGGCGATTGGCAGGACCGGATACCCAATGACTCGATATGGACGCGCGAGACTTGGCCTCTTATGACGTAAGATAATCACAGCAAGAATAGCCGCCGCCGAGAAGGTCCACATTGTGAAGACGACATAAGTATAGAGTTCCTCGTACGTTCCACTCAGGGCGAGCAACGTGGACCAGCCCCCCAAAATCAAAAGAGCCGAGGCCGGTGTCCGGTAGCGCGGATGGACTCTCGATACCCAGGCAAAAAAGACCTTATCACGCGCCATGGCGTAGTACACACGAGAAGAGGTGAGCAGGGTTCCGTTGAGTGCGCCAAATATCGAACACAAAATTAAAGCCGAGACGAAAGCCGCGCCTCGCGGACCCACGAGAATCTGCATCGTCAGGGCGGCAACGCGCTGACGTTTGGCCAACTCAGCGAGAGGCACGGCGCGAAGGTACGCGAAGTTGGCAATGAGGTAGGCGGCCATCACCACCAGCGTCCCGAGCAGGAAACCCAGCGGCAGGTTCCGCGATGGGTTCCTGATCTCGCCTGCACTGTAAGAAAGCTGGTGCCATCCCTGATAAGCCCACAGCACACCAATAAGCGCAACGCCAAAGGAACTCCAAGTGGTATGAGGGGTTGGCAGCCGCTGGACCGAGCCCAGCGGCGTTGCATCGTGAAAATAGAGGGCGCAGCCGACAATTGCGCCCAGTCCTACGAGCTTAGCCACGGTGAAGATTGCCTGGACGGCCGTCCCCTTTCGCACGCCCAGCAAATTGATGAATGTCAGAATCGCGATCACCGTGGCGGCGATCAGTTTCTGTTCAAGAAGGGTAACGGGAATCAACATGGCGCTGTAGATTCCGAAAGCGACAGCCAGCGTAGCGGCTGAACCCGCGTCAATCACCAGCAAGGAAGCCCAACCAAACAGAAACGCTACCGGCCGGCCATAAGCTTCTCGAAGATAAACGTAGACTCCTCCAGCTTCCGGAATGGCCGCACCAAGCTCTGCAAGGGAAAGCGCTCCGGCCAGGGCAAGAGTGCCTCCGACAACCCACACCAAGTACAGACTGGTAACGCTGCCCACTTCGAGAGCGACATTATGGGGAACGAGAAAAATGCCGGAGCCGATGATCGTACCGACTACGATGACCGTTGCCCCGACGACGCCAATCGCTCGGGACAGCGTAGGCGGGGGCGCCGCCTGCCAGGGGACGCCGCTTCTCGAAAGGTTGGATTCAGATTGACTCAAAGTGGCCCGGCCTTGCCCCGCTCGGGTCCGTCTTCACTGCGTTTGGGTAAGGTGTGCTTAAGCAAGGAATACACCTCTCCGATGCAAACATCGGAAGCATGTTAGCACTATTCGCGAACACGCCTTGCACGAACGAACCAAATCGGGCCAGCGAGCAGCCAGGACCCCATGAAGTGCTGACGCGCGGGGCCGATCTTGGAAACCATTCCAAACCGGGGGCTACGCGGCTTACCGATGCGGATCAGCTTGTGCGTTACCGTCCGCTTTCATGCCTGGATGCCAACGAATGAAGTCGTTTGGAGCACGCCGTCCAACGCACGGGTTCGCACCTGTAAAAGCAAATGCGCTCCCCGTTGGCCCCAGAGCATTTGTTGACGCTTCACCATCCTTTTGCTGAGAAGCCGTGAAAAATCAGCAGATGCACTGGACGCTACGTGGAGCGCACCTGGTGTTACAGACCCGGACGAAAGTGCTGAATAACGAGCTGGACAATATCTTTCGGCGCTGGTATCCGCTGTTCTGAGTTCGGGCGAAAGCAGCGTGATTCCCAGGCTCCTGATGCTCTCGTTTAAGATTAATGCCTGGACGGTGCTTGGCCGTGCCAGTTGACGGCGATTTGGAATAATAGGTTTCTCTACGGAGGATGATTCTATGGCAACCCGTTACACTCGGCGAAACTTCCTCAAAAATTCCGCAATGGGGGCTTTGGCGATTTCAGGTCTTCCGGGCAGGAGCTTGGGCGAGAGCCTCGATCCGGTTCCAGGACAAGAGGGCACGCAGGTTGCTTCATCCTCCGGCGAATTGGAGCAGGGCTGCTTCCATCCGCCGGATTCAGTCCATCCTTGGATCTACTGGTACGCGTGCAACAGCAACATCACCCGCGAAGGGATCACGGCGGACCTTGAAGCGATGCATCGCGTAGGGATCCGCGGAGTCCTGTACATGGAGGTTGACGAGGGCGTGCCGAAAGGGCCGGTGCGCTTTCTCACTCCCGAATGGAGAAAGATGATCCAGTATGCCGTCGAAGAAGCAACGCGGCTCGGCATTACGGTCAACATGAATAACGGCGGAGGGTAGGGCGGTAGCGGTGGCCCTTGGATAACCCCGGAATTGTCGATGCAGATGGTGGTACGGAGCGAGGCGTATATCCAAGGGCCTTCACATTTTACTGGTACCCGGCGCAGCCGGAGACTGTCCTGGGATATTACCGTGACATTACTGTGCAGGCGTTCCCAACGCCGGCGGC
The DNA here is from genome assembly GCA_021817045.1 of Acidobacteriota bacterium. Classification (GTDB taxonomy): domain Bacteria; phylum Acidobacteriota; class Terriglobia; order UBA7540; family UBA7540; genus RH2-MAG17b. The sequence goes on along the minus strand of JAKAWG010000105.1, from coordinate 6,885 downwards.
AGAACGCGTCCGGATGGCTGAGCTTTCTCCCAAGCTAACTTACGGAAGGGAGCGGACCAGCTTCGATGCGGCAAAGTTGATGGATGGCAATCCGGGCACGGTGGTCGTGCTGCCGCCTGAAGCCGGGCATCCCCAATACCTGAATATCGCGTTCTCTCAAAACTTCACGGCGCGCTCCCTGACGGTCGCCCTTGGCGACGTCCGGATGCTTGAAGTCACATGGCCTTGGAGTCCCAGAATCGATGGGACGCTCGAAGTTTCCGACGACGGCCAGCGCTTCCGGACCGTGTGCCCACTCACCTTGCGCTGGCCAGTCTCTGCGCTGAACTTCCCGAAAGTCACCGCTCGTTTTTACCGGCTTGTTTTGCGGCCGGAGGGTACGGCGTTTGCCCATGGCATTCCCCTGGGGGAGGTTGAACTGAACCAATGCTTGCGGATTGCAGACGTTCCTGGCAAGGCGGCTTATATCCGTCAGGGCCAGTACTCGGATCGCCGGGACGAGTTCATGGACGAGTCAGTGCCCTCAGGCGAGATGGTGGTGGAACGCAATCGGATTGTGGATCTCAGCGCCAACATGGACCGGGCCGGCAGGGGACACGATGACGCCGCCGCTGCTGGCGAAAGTTAAGGAATTAGTCATGGCCGGCGCGACCGTGGTCGGCCCGCCGCCTTCTCGTTCACCCAGCCTAAACGAATATCCAAGTTGCGATGACGAGTTGCGGCAAATGACCGCTGAACTCTGGGGAGATTGTGATGGCATACACGTTGTGGAGAATCGCTTGGGTGAGGGTAAGGTCATTTGGGGCAACCAACTCCCGGAAGTGTTGGAGGGGTTAGGGCTGTCACCTGATTTCGCTTGCTACATGGAGGAAGTTGGCGCGCAGATTCGCTACATCCACCGAAAGATTGACGATAAGGAAGTCTACTTCGTCGCGAGCGGTTGCCCGGAAGCAAGGAGGTTTCGCTGTACGTTTCGCGCCAAAAACAGTTCACCGGAACTTTGGTGGCTGGATACCGGACGCATCGAACCTACTGCGCTATACGAGGCGACCGAGAGCGGCACAACTATTCCTCTCAACCTTGGCCCATACGGATCGGTGTTCGTCGTCTTCCGGACGGGCACCGGACCCTCTGCCGACCGCGTGGTTTCGGTTCGGCGCTTTAGCGTAGAGATTTCCGGAATTCCCTCGACCCCGATGCACGAACTTCAACTGGATAAGGAATGCCCCTCGATAGAAATGGAGCGTGGCCAAGGCGCGGGATATCTCGTCGAGATAACTCAGCCAGGAACGTATCACTTGAAGACTGGCAGCGGCCATGAGCTGAAGATGGCGGTGCCGCCACTGCCTGGATCACTTGAGATCGCAGGTCCGTGGGAACTTGCATTTCCAAAGGGTTGGGGAGCGCCCGCCCAGGTGACGATCGAGCGCCTCATCTCATGGACGGACCACTCCGATGCTGGCGTGCGAGATTTTTCCGGCACAGCAACCTACCGTCGTCGATTTAATCTTCCCGCGCGCCTGCTCGTCCAAGACGTGCGTCTTTATCTGGACCTGGGAGAGGTCTTAGTGATTGCGCAGGCGAGGCTGAACGGGCGCGATCTCGGCGTCCTTTGGAAACCGCCGTTTCAGGTGGACATCACTGAGGCTGCGATCGCTGGAGCGAATAGTCTGGAAGTCGACGTGGTGAACGTGTGGCCGAACCGCTTGGTAGGAAACGATCATTTGCCCCCGGACTGCGAATGAAAGCGTTGGACCGAGCCCGACGTTCCGGCCATCGCTGGGGCACTGGCCAAATGGCCGCAGTGGTTAATTGAGAATAAGTCCAGCCCGACCGGACGTCTGACCTTCACCACCTGGAAATTATGGACGAAAAACGACCCGTTGCTGCGCTCAGGTTTGTTCGGGCCAGTTCGAATTGCTCCCAAAAGAACAGTGCACCTCCAGGGTTAGCACGCTTGCGAGAAGGTCGGGAGGACACCAGACCCAACACAGCTCGCTGCTGACGTCTCTGAAATTGAAGTGGAATTGGCGGTCGCGGACTTCCAGAGAGACTGAACTTCGCAATCCGTTGAACAGCGACAGGAAATAGTTTTATTAGTTAAAAACAGATCTGTATTACCAAAGGTTCAGCGACGGTGTAAATGAACTAGTAATACTTAGGTTAAGTCGTGCTTGGGTCTCTGAGCGATATCTGTTACCTTGGCAGCATGAAGCCGCAAACCTTGAAAGGGCTCGAGGCCCGGTTGACGCATTTTCTTGAAGACCTGCTCGAACCGATGGGGCGTAGCGAACGACAACATTGGGCACGCATCTACGTACGGGGCTTGCTCCTGGATGGAGAGCGGAAGTCGATCGAGCCGATGGCCAGCCGCATGGAAGGCGCCGACGTTCAGGCCCTGCGTCAGTTCGTGGGACAGAGTCCCTGGGCCGTCGAAGAAGTCCAGCGCCGCTTGGCGCGCAAGGTGGTGGATCTTCTCAGTAACGCGGAAGTCTGGCTCATTGACGAAACCTCGTTTCCCAAGGCCGGGCAGCACTCGGTCGGCGTGGCACGACAGTATTGTGGCACGCTGGGCAAAATCACCAACTGCCAGGTTGCGGTGAGCCTGCACTGGTCCAGCGCCGAAGCCAGTTGCCCCTTGGTCTGGAAGCTTTATCAGCCCAAGGAGTGGCTGGAAGATGGCGAGCGGACACTCGGGAGGGCTCCGCAATCGCGCTCGCAACGAGGGGAAATTTCTAAGTACCGTCATTTTTCAGCACCCTGCTAGATTTCTCCGACGGCGAGTTCAGCTTCAAACCAAGCTATTTCGGGCTCATCGCGTGACCCGCGCTTGGCGTCGAACGAGTAGTCCCGAAGGGCAATCTCATACCTCGCTTGATTCGATCTAATCATTCTATTTGACATATCTCTGAGCAAGTCTTAAAAGTTACGGCGACATTCGATCCATAAATACCCTAGCGATTTACGCAAGGAGGAAGACCAATGAAGGGGACACAGCGTTTAAGTTGGCTCGTTTTGCTCGCATGTGCACTGATGGCCTGTCCGCAATGGCTCAGCGCTCAACAAGCGAACGCTTCGATTGGCGGGGTGATCAAAGACCCGAGTGGCGCGGCCGTTCCGGGCGCTACGCTCACCTTACGCTCGGGGGCGACGGGTCAGTCGGTGACAACCCTCTCCGGGTCCGCCGGTCTTTACCTCTTCCCCATTGTGCAACCCGGGACGTATAATTTAACGGCTTCCGCTAAGGGTTTCACTACGTACGTCCGCAAGGGGATTACAGTATACCTTGCTCAGAAGGCGACGGTCGACGTTACCCTCACCGTCGGCTCACCTAAACAAGTTGTCACCGTAAGCGCGAACGCTTCTCCCCTGGATTACGAAGGTCCGGTTCAGAAGGGAACCATTGCTCCAGGCGTTATCGATACCCTTCCTTCTTCCGGGCGCAGTCAGGCCTTGCTACCCAGTTCACTTCTGGCTTCTGTAATATTCCCTATGAATTCGGGATGTCGTGCTATCCCGGCGTCATCCCTGGCGCAAATCCGTACTCGCAACCGGAAAATGGCAATTTCAATACTGGCCAGCCGTTGTTCAACGTGGCTGTGTTCCAGCCTGCCAGCTCATTCAATTTCTACTCCGGGGCGGCGACCGACCGGCAGAACATCCGAGGTTTCCCACTGTGGAACCAAGATTTTGCCTTAACCAAGACCATTAACTTCAGCGAGCGAGTGCACTTCACGTTTGGCACTCAACTCTTCGACATGTGGAACTGGCACACGCTGGGTCAGGGTCCGTCAGCCGCATCGAACAGGGGCTTTATCAGCGATGTGTCAAAACCCACAATTTGGGATGTGGACAGGGGCGGTAACGGTCCCGCGAAACATCCAGCTTCGGGGAAGACTCAGCTTCTGCAGCTACCAAGTCAAAGGCAGCGCGTAGCGGAGCGCCTCACGCGCTGCCCTGAGATTTGAGGCCAGAGAGGTTGACCTTTCGCGGGGAGGGGGTGAATTTCCTAGCCGCTCCCTCAATTTCTAGCTTCTATTCCTGAGCAGATCCAGAGTGACGGCCTCGCTGTACCATTACAGCACTTTAGGTCGCCGCATTGACTCAACGAGCGCTGCATAAAAACTCGGTGGTGAATCGTGAAAACCCCAGATAGGAAAGACCAACCTTTCTTCAGGAAGTGGACGCTCGACCGGCGGTCCCTATTGAAGTTTGCCGCAATGGGGAGTGCGGTGTCGTCGCAACCCTCACGTGCGAGCGTTGCGACGTTAGCCAACACACTGCTCGAGGAGCCGCGGCGCGTGGCGTCTTCCAGGGAGCAACTTCCGGCGATTCCACGACCCGCGGATTTGGCAGGAGACCGGCTCGTCCACCATTTTCGTGATTACTTCAACCCGCCTCAGGCCCAGAACGAGTTGGGGTTCCTACAGGCGACAAAATCCGTCTCGGCGATTACAGACATCACCTTGCCTCCGTTCAGTTGCGGAGGGCAACCCAGCATTCGCTTTAGCCCTGGAAACCTTATCACCTGCGAGCTATTTCTAAATGGCCAAATCCTCACTAATTACCCTCCTCCGGCCGGTGAAATTGCCTATACGTGGTGTCCCCACCGATTCCGGAGGGAGACTCAGGCAGAAGGGCTCCTATTCACTACCGACACATTCCTCCTCTCGAAGCAGCGGGTTGTCGCCGAGTCGATTGAGGTTAGGAGCATAAGTGGCGAACTGCGCAAGGTCACATTAGGTTTCGATCTGCGCGCGGGGGTCACCAAGAGGGCGGAGTGGCCTGATTATACTCCAGCAGAGGTAGACAACCGACTTACCTCAATCGATTCCCTGGGTTGCATTGTATTTGAAGCCATTCATAGCCGGGCCGTCTCGGTACAAGGCATTCTCCCAGCACCGTCCCGTATTGAAAATCGCCGCATGGTTGTGCATGAGTTCACCATCCAGCCGGGAGAAACGCGCACTTTCCGCTACTTGAACGTCATCGGAGACGAGGCGAAGGCGACCCTGGAAACGTACCGTAAACTTCAACGAAGTTTCAATACGCTCCTTGCCGCGAACGAACAGCACTTTGCAAACCTTATAGAATCCGCTTTCACTCCTGAGAATCAGCACTTTTCGGGTCATCTTCCTCAGCTTCACACCAAAGATCCGTCACTGTGGAAATTGTATTACACGGGATTTGCGAACTTGCTTTTGTCACGGAGGATTTCGCCCGCTTCGGTTTGCGGCCCGACGTACATTACGGCTGCGCGTATCGCTCCAACTCGCAGCTATCCATGGGACATAAGCCTGACTGCACTGAGCCTTTCGCTGCTGGACCCGCAAATTGTGCGGTCGCTGATCGAAACGTGGCTTACAAATGATATGCACCAGCATCAAAGCACGGATTACCTCACGGGGCGTGGGGTAGGATGCTGGTACGCAGCCAATGACCTGGCAATTCTACGGTGTGCGGACAGCTACCTGCGCGTGACTGGCGATTTTGGGTGGCTGGATCAAAGGATTGCGGGGAAAGCTGTCCTTGAGCATTTGATGGACCACGCTCTTTACTGGAAACGGCTTGTCAGAGACGATTGCGGCCTAGCGGATTATGGTCTCCTGCAAAACCTGCTTGAATGCGTCAGTACCTACCTTCATGAAGTGGCTGCGATCAATGCGGGTAATGTCTACGGCATGCGGTTTGTCGCTACCCTACTGGAACGCAGAGGGGATAGCAGCGAGGCAGCCCACTTGCGCGTCGAGGCGAAACAGCTTGCCGAGAGGATCAATCGGCTCTTGTACGTACCTGGCAAGGGGTGGTGGCGGTGCGGGCAACCCGACGGGACTTACAATCAGGTGCGCCATTGCTACGACCTGCTCACGATTCTGGATACCATGGCGGAGGACCTCAGCAACCGGCAGAAGGAGGAGATGCGAAGATTCTTCTGGAAGGAGCTCCATACCCCTTTGTGGATGCACGCCTTGTCGCCCGGGGACACCAATGCCACCTGGGGAATGCGCCCTGACCACGGATGGCTGGGCGCTTATCCGGCATGGCCCGCGATGACCGCGAAGGGACTTTATAGGATCGAATCTTCCCCTCGTGTCGCAGCGTGGGTGAAAGGTCTAGCGACGGCCGCAAACCAAGGGCCTTTTGGTCAAGCGCACTTCGTGGAATCTGTCTTTCTCCCGGAAAAAGGTGGAGCTCTCAAATGTCCTTATGATCTTCCCTACGGTTGTGACTGGGGAGAAATCGTTGGAGGCAGTTTTACTGACTTGGTGATTGATTCCATCTTCGGGACAGAATTGACACTTTATGATGGAGTGCATGTCCACTCGAGACTGACGAATTTCGACGCTGGTGCGGAGTTACACCATCTAAATTACCACGGCAAGGCGTACATCATCAGCCGGAACGGGGCCGCAACGGTATGAGCGAGAACTACGGTTACCGGCGGATTGATACAAGCGCTCCGATCGTGGTCCCAATAGCTCGCTAACCGCCCCCAGCCGCTCAGTCGCTCGCATCATTCTGGCGCGGCTCGCCGGTCATTAGGAAACGGTTCTGGGCCGGTAGCGTGAGCCCGCGTTATTTCAAGTTTGGGGTTTGTCTTTGGGAACAACTCGGCGGAGATTTCTAATGGTTGCGAGTGCGAGCGTTGGAGGCGCAACCTTGCTCCCTCGCGTCGTTTCCTTTGGAGCTGAAGTCGCCTATCCAAAGCTGGCCGATTTGCAACTCGCCCACAAGAAGGCAGGGGTCATCTCCCCCGGAAAGACCTACCGAAAGATGGAGTGGGAATTCCACATGCCACCTCAGGAAACGTTTGACCATATCAACCTGGAAGCAGCCATGAAGGCTGCCCGTAATTCAGGGGCCGAAAGTCTGACGCTTTACACG
>JAKAWG010000016.1 GCA_021817045.1 Acidobacteriota bacterium | reverse complement strand
AAGCGGAAGGCGGGTGAAACGAGATAGAGACGCGGCGCGGTTTTGGCAAGCTCTGTCTCGGAGAAATATCCGAACGAGCGAAACTGCTCGCGGTCGTTGAGCCATTTCACCCGCAGCCAATAATCCAGGCCTTGCAGCGGTAGCACAATATCCTCGTCGAGTTTCAACTCGATGACGGCGACGCGTCCATTTCGCAGCACACCGAGGATATCCACCACGCCGCGGTCTCCGCTCGAAAACGCCGGAACCTGCGGGTAGACTTCTTCCGACTTGAGTTCCAGATCGACTTTGCGAATGTCGCGGACAAGAAGCGCTTCGAGCCAACGCTCCGGCTGAAGCCGGAAGACGGGGTGCGTCTTATCCGGCGAGGCAGGGCTTCGCAAGGCGATGACGCGGCGCACGAACTCACGCATGGGTTCGAGATCTTCCTGGCGAAACTCCTTCGATTCGCCTTCCAATCCCCACGTGAGACGCGGGCTGGCTTGCCCTTCGAGCCGCGCTACTTGAAGACCGAGCGCACGAATCGAAAGGCGCGTACCGGTGGCATCCGCAACAAGGTCGAGGTGGCCAAGAGAATCACCGAAGACGGCGCGGAGAAATTCCCGATGACGGTCGAGCCACGCCTCCGCTCGCCGATGCGGAGTGAGGCGCGTTTCGACATTGCCGAAATCCCGGATGTCCACTTCGCCTGCCTCATGATGCGTACCCCTCCATTCGAAAATCTCCACGTGAATCACCTTTGGGTCCAACCACGCGGCACGGTGCGCGGCAAGAACGACGGCGGAGGGCGGAAGAAAAAGCTTGAGTCTGGAAAGAACGAGCCCGGTTGACGTGCGGCGCAGGGCGTCGATCCAGATCAGCCCGTAGGCAAGCGCGGCGTCGGCCGCTGCGAGCGATTCCGAATCATCCAGCCCGATAAACGCCCAGCCGGCTTGTCCGCGCCGCGCGAGGCCGCGCGTATACCACGCGGAGAACGAATGCTCCCGATCAGACCGGTTGCTGACGCGCTCAAAATGCCAGTCGGGATATTGCCGTTCCAGATAGGCGGTAAGCTCCGTCCGAAAGTTCTGGCGAGCGTCGCCGTGCAACGCCGGCATCCGCTGGCTGGCGCGGAGTTCGAGAACCTGGTTGGCGCCAGCGCCCGGCTTGCGGACGACCAGACCCAGAATTCCCGTGTCGCGGTAGGCTACTCCCTCAATCCGGCGCACGACCGACCGCCCAGGCTGCCAGGCTTCGAGCAGCAACTTGCCGAACTCGATGGCAAGCCGCCACTCGGAAGAGGCCGGATCAAACAACTCGCCGCCGTCTTCAAACACGACAGGCTGAGCGGCCGACCGAAGAAAATCTTCCACCTCCGCCTTGATTTCGTCCAACGCATTCGAACTCATCGGCTTTGCGTTTTGCCATTATAATGGCTGTTCGGCGTTGGCAGGAGAACCATGATCCCTCGTTACACGCGGCCGGAGATGGGCCGCATCTGGAGCGACGAAAACAAGTTTCAGAAGTGGCTCGAAGTGGAAATCGCAGCCGCCGAGGTGGAGGCGAAGGCAGGCTTGATTCCCGCGCGCGCGGCTGCCGCCATCCGCCGCCGCGGGCGGTTCGACGTCGGCCGCATCCGCGAGATCGAGAAACAGGTGAAGCACGATGTGATCGCTTTCACCACCAACGTCGCGGAGCACGTAGGCCCCGACGCGCGCTACCTGCATTATGGTCTCACCTCGAATGACGTGGTGGATACGGCGCAAGCATTGCTCATCCACGAAGCGTCGCAACTGCTCCTGGCAGGACTTTCGCGCCTCGGTGACGTGCTCAAGAAACGAGCGTTTGAATTCAAAAAAACGCCCATGGTGGGCCGCACACACGGGGTTCACGCCGAACCCACCACGTTTGGCTTGAAGCTTGCCAACTGGTACGCGGAGAATCAGCGCAACACCGGGAGGCTGGAAGCGGCTGCAGAAGGGATGCGCGTCGGCAAGATTTCCGGCGCCGTCGGTACTTCAGCTCATCTAAGCCCGGCGCTCGAGGAAAAGATCTGCGCCCGGCTTGGCCTTGCCACAGCCCCAATATCCTCTCAGGTCATCCAGCGCGACCGTCATGCCTTTTATGTTTGCACGCTGGCGGTCATCGCGGCATCGCTCGAAAAGATCGCGCTGGAAGTCCGCGGCCTGCAACGCACCGAGGTGAGGGAAGCTGAAGAATATTTCGGCGCGGAGCAAAAAGGGTCTTCAGCGATGCCGCATAAACGCAATCCTGTGACCGCGGAGCAGATTTGCGGTCTGGCGCGCGTGGTGCGGGCAAACGCCCAGGCGGCGCTCGAAAACGTTGCGCTGTGGCATGAGCGCGATATTTCCCACTCTTCGGTCGAGCGCGTCATCCTGCCGGACTCCACCATTCTGGTTGATTATCTGCTCGATAAGACGGCGACGCTCGTCGAGACTCTGCTCGTCTACCCCGTCAGGATGCGGGAAAACCTCGACCTGCTCAAGGGCCTGGTTTTTTCCGGCCAGCTTCTGCTTGACCTCGCGGAAAGCGGCGCCTCGCGGGAGGAGGCCTACCGCTGGGTGCAGCACAACGCTATGCACGTTTGGAAAACCGGGGAGGATTTTCGCGCCCTGGTGGAGCAGGATTCGGAGATTCGCCGCTTTCTTTCTCAGAAGGAGATCGCGCGCGCGTTCTCGCTCGAACGTCAGCTCCGTAATGTTGATGTCATCTTTCGCCGCGTCTTCGGGAGCCGGCGCAAAGCTAAGTCCGGTAGGAAGCGTTGATTGTGATGTAGTCGTGGGTTAGGTCGCACATCCACATGCGCGCGGAAGCGTTTCCCTGGTGCAGGTCGAGCCGAATCGTCATCTCGCTTCGGTTGAGTTCCTTCCGCGCCGCCGCCTCGCTGAAGCCCGCATCGCAGCCGCGCCGGCACAGCACGAGCCTGTTGACGCGAATCTCAGCCCGTTCGGGATCGAAAACCGCGCCAGAATATCCTGCAGCGCACAAGACGCGGCCCCAGTTCGGATCGCTGCCCGCAATCGCTGTCTTGACAAGCGGCGAATTGGCGATGGCGCGAGCGATGAGTTCAGCATCCCTGCGGCTGCGCGCGCCGCGCACTTCAAGACTGACAAGCTTCTTGGCGCCCTCGCCGTCCCGGACGATCATCTTTGCGAGCGTCTGGCAAACTTCGGTCAGGCCGAGCCGGAAAAAGCGAGCCTGCGCGCTGCCGGGCCGCGCCGTGACGCCGGAACGGCCGCTGGCCATCGCGATCAGCGTGTCGTTCGTTGAAGTATCGCCGTCCACGCTGATGCGGTTGAAGGAATCGTCAGCCGCGGCGCGCAGCATTGGGGCAAGGACGGGCGCGCTGACGGCGAAATCGGTGGTGATGAACGCGAGCATGGTCGCCATGCGCGGGTGAATCATCCCAGCGCCTTTGGCCACTCCTGCGATGGTGACCTTCCTCGCACCGATTGAGGTCGTCAGGACGCAGGTCTTTGGAAATGTGTCCGTCGTGAGGATGGCGCGCGCCACCGCGCTGGCGTTGGACGGCGAAAGGCCGCGAACCAGCGTAGGAAGCTTGTCCGTGATCCGGCGAACATCAAGCGGCACGCCAATGACGCCCGTCGAGGCGACGAGCACTTCCCGCGCGGCGACGCCCAGCCGGCGCGCTGTGACTAGCGCCATCGCTTGGGCAGCACGCATCCCCTCTCGTCCGGTGCACGCGTTAGCGTTACCCGAGTTCACGACAATGGCCCGCGCGCGCCCTCGGCTCAACTCAAGGTTCGCACGCGAGAGTTGTACGGGCGCCGCCGCCACCCGATTCGTCGTGAACACGCCGGCCGCCGTTGCGGTCGCCGTCTCGCAGTAAATCAGCGCCAGGTCGAGTGCATTCCCTTTTTTGATTCCGGTGTGAAGCGCAGAACCCCAAAACCCCTTGGGCGTTCCTGGATGGCCGTCAACGTGTTCCCACTTAGGCATAGGATGGGTTCGTCAATGCACGGAATGTATGGAAATTTGCTTCGGAGAGGTCAGCGTGGACGGCGCGCCGGTCAAATTTATGGTCTGCACGGTTTCATCGCAAGCACGCATGTAAAGATTGCGGTTGGAACTGCCTGTTTCACAAACAGCCTTGAGGATGCGATCCGGCGCAATGATCCGCGCCGTGAGTTGCATCGCGTGCGTTTGCGCAACATATTCCCAGATCAAGGCCGCATCGCGATTATTGATCGTCTGGTGCTGAAACTCGAATCCGGATAGGTCTTTCGAAGCCCCCGAAGTTTCCCACGCTGCGAGCGTTTGCGGCGAGAATTGCGACTCACCGCCTGTGTTGGGCTCAAGCGTCAACGTGAGTGAAGGGCCGGATTCGATCAACGCGGGACGATAGATTCTGACTCCGCCGGGGTAAATCTCAACCTTGCCGTAAAGGGCCGCCGCGACCTTCATCCGCACGCCCAAGCCGTCGTTATGATAAGGCAACAGCTTGAGTGCAGCTTCAGTCGCCCGCTGCTTGTGTCCCGGATACCATCGGACGAGAAAAAATTCGCCGCCAAGCACGATCACTCCGGCGGCGAGCAGTACATACGTAACCATGCGCTGCGAAGTCATGATGCAACATCTTAGCCGCTCCCCGCTCCTGGATCAACCGTCCAGAACAGTTTGACAAGAATTCGACCGCGGTTCATGCTAGCGGGTTGCCTGCGATCCGTAGGCGTCCATTAGTGCAACTAAGGAGAATCTTTTCGATGACCTTATGGAACCGCCGGAAATTCCTTCAAGTTTCCGGGGCGTCGTTGCTTTTGGAGAACATTCGCGCGGGAATGTCGCCGCTTTTCGCGCAAGGCCGAGGTCCGATCCGAATTCAACTGGATAATCCCTTCCGCTTCGCGCTGGAGAAGCTGCGCGCCATGACGTCTGTGACCCTCCCTGGATGGCAGGCGCGCGCTGATAACACTCCTCATCCAGAGAACCCTATGGCGGGCAACTCGGGCTGGACGAGCGTGGGAGTGGGGAAAACTCTGAGTGAAGGTCCCGTCTGGTTTCGGCGGTGGATCGAAATTCCTCGTTCTATGGGCGGGTACAATATTCAAGGTTTGCCGGTGCGGCTCGATGTGCGCGTGGATTATCGCGGGCGCGCGCCGATGCGCCTCTTTGTTAACGGCGGGCTGGCGGAAATGGTCCCAGGAAACCTTCAGCAACCGCTGCTCTTGACAGAACAGGCCCGGCCGGGTGAGAAGTTCCTGGTCGCCATTTATGCCCCAGCCGAAACAGGCGCCGCAGCCATCCGTTTCGCGCGCCTCCAGGCGGATTACCCTCCCAACAAGTCCAATCCCGCCACGCTACTCGATGAGATTCTTGCCGTGCAGGCAATGCTTGCTGGATTCCCGCGCGAGCGCGAAGAGCGCGAGCCGCAATTGAGCGCCGCCGTACACGCGGTGGATTTTTCAGCGCTGGACCACGGCGACCAGAATGCTTTCAATCAATCCCTCGCTGAGGCGGACCGGAAAATGGCGCCGCTGGCCGAGTGGTTGAAGCAATACACGATCCGCGCGGTGGGCAATGCCCACATTGACCTCGCGTGGCTGTGGCCTTGGACGGAAACGGTCGAGGTGGTGCGGGACACGTTCGGGACGGTCATTGAGCTGATGGACGAATACCCGCAATTCACTTACGCGCAATCGACGGCACAGGATTTTCTGTGGTTGGAGAACAAATATCCTGACCTGTTCAAGGCGATTCAAGAGCGCGTGAAAGACGGCCGTTGGGAAATGGTGGGCGGGATGTGGTGCGAGCCCGATCTGAACATGCCTTGCGGCGAATCGCTGGTGCGCCAGCTTCTGACCGGCAAGCGCTACTTTCAGCAAAAGTTCGGCGTGGACGTTAAGATCGGTTGGAATCCGGATTCGTTCGGATATAGCTGGCAACTGGCCCAGATTTATAAACGGTCAGGCGTGGACTACTTTGTAACTCAGAAGATGTACTGGAACGACACCACGAAGTTCCCTTACAAGCTGTTCTGGTGGGAATCACCGGACGGCAGCCGCGTGCTCACCTATTTCCCGCACGGTTACAGTAACGGCATCAATCCGGTGCAGTGTTCGGAATTCATAGCCGGCGACACTCCGGCGTGCTCCGGTTTCCACGAGCAAATGCTGCTTTACGGGGTGGGCGACCACGGCGGGGGGCCGACGCGCCAAATGCTGGACGCAGCCCTTCGCTGGCAGAATTCCCCTCAAGCTGCGTTCCCGACTTTCAAGTTCAGCACGTCGCAAGAATTCTTCAATGACGTGGAGCGCAACCTGGCAAGCCTCAACCTTCCCGTGTGGAAGAGCGAGCTTTACTTGCAATATCATCGCGGTACGTACACGACCCAGGCCGACAGCAAGAAGAGGATGCGCGAAAGCGAAGAACTTTTGCTGAATTCGGAGAAATTCGGGTCGCTCGCGACGCTGCATGGGCGTGAGTACCCGCAGGGGCGCTTTGAAGATTGCTGGCGGCGAACGCTTTTCGATCAATTTCACGACATGATGGCAGGATCCGGCATTCACATCAACTACGTCGATGAGGCGGAAAATCTCGAGTTCGTCAAGCTGGCTCTCGAGCCGGTTCTTTACGGCTCCGTAAGGCTACTCGCGGAGCGCGTTGACACACGCGGAGAAGGTGTCCCCGTTGCCGTCTTCAATTCGCTGAGTTGGGAGCGGACGGATGTTACCGAAGCGGAAGTCCAATTCCCCGGCGCCATCGAGGAAATTGAAGTGCGCGATCCGGCGGGAACCGTGGTGCCGTCATCCGTTATTTCCAGGGACGATACGGTTCACACCGTCAAGGTGCGGTTCCTGGCGCGCGCCGTGTCGGCTTTCGGGTACAAGGTCTTTCATGTCGCCTCCGTTGGTCACGCCCGGCCTGTGGCGTCCACGCTTAAAGCGAGCGGAACAACGCTCGAAAACGAATTTCTGCGCGCGAAAATCGATCCGGCGACGGGCTGTATCACCAGCCTTGTGAATAAGAAAGACGGGCGGAACATTCTGAAGCCGGGCGCGCAGGGGAATCTGCTGGAGACGTTCGTAGACAAACCGAGGCACTGGGATGCGTGGAACATCAACCCCGATTATGAGAAGTCGAAAACAGAATTGCTGCACCCAGACGAGGTGAAGCTGGTAGAAAACACGCCGGTTCGCGCCGTCGTGCGCGTGAAGAAGAGCTTTCAGAAGTCGTCATTCGTGCAGGATATTTGCATGTATCCGGAAATTCCTCGTGTCGATGTCCACATGCAGGCGGACTGGCACGAACAACACATCATGCTGAAGGTCGCCTTCCCGGTGGACGTTAAGACTAAGTCGGCGACTTACGAAATTCCTTACGGAACCATCGAGCGCCCGGCGATTCCTCACGTACCGGGAAAGCCGCCGGTGCCCTTCACTGAGGCGACCTTGATCGATACGGGGCCATTCAAGTATGACCCACTGCTTGCCCAGGAGGCGGAATTTGAAGTGTGCGCGCAGCGCTGGGGCGATCTTTCCGACTCTCAGCGCGGTTTCAGTCTCCTGAATACCTGTAAGTACGGCTACGACACGATGGAAGAAATGGTAATCCGGCTGACGCTCCTGCGATCGCCGACTTACCCCGACCCCATTGCGGATCAGGGATTTCACGAATTCACTTACGCTTTATACCCTCATCTCGGCGGTTGGCGTGAGGGCGGAACCGAGCGCCGTGGCTATGAGCTGAATTATCGTCTCTTGCCCCTAGCTATGGAGGCGCACGAAGGCGCGCTGCCCGCTTCATACTCCTTCGCAGGGATTGAGCCCGCCAACGTCATCCTGACGGCGGTCAAGAAGGCGGAAGATGATAACGCGCTCATTTTCCGCTTCTTCGAGTTCGAGGGAAAGCCAGCGCAAACGCGGCTTCGCCTGCCCAAAGCGGCGCAGCGCGCGGCGCAGACGAATCTTATGGAAGGGGAGGAGGAAGACCTTCCGCTCGAATCGGATGGCAAAGCCGTCGTCGTCTCGGTTACGCCTTACGAGATTAAATCCGTGAAAGTCTGGTTCGCGCACGTGGCCGGGCCCACGCCGCCCGCAAGGGTCTGAGCGTTATCGCCCCTAAAGGAAAATTCCAGGCACTACTGTGACAACTAAAGAGGAAATGTTGAAGCGCATCCGGAAGGCGCTTGAGGACCCTTCTCCGGCAACGCGCCATCGCGATCCGGAGCCGTTGCCGGAACTCGGCCAAGTGATGCCTCCTGTTCCTCGGACGGCGCTCGTGGATAAGTTCGAGGCGGAGCTTCAAGCGGTTACCGGAACGGTTCATCGCGCCGCGTCCACCGAAGAACTTGACCGTATCCTGCAGGCGATCCTTGGCTCTTGCGAGCCGGGTCCGGTGATGCTTTCCCGCAATCCGGTTCTCGCTATGCTCAGGGTGGCCGATCGAATCAAGGCATTGGGCCGTTCGGTCATAACCTGGCCCGATGCCGGAGAAATTTCCGGGGAGGATCTAGCCCGCCTGCGTGCCGAAGGTTTCGGGGCGGCTGCGGGCATAACCGGAGTCGACTTTGTGCTGGCTGAGTCCGGCACTCTGGTTGTGAGCAGTGTTACGGAGGGCGGCCAGATGACTTCTCTAGCGCCGCCTGTCCACGTCGCATTGTACCGGCGCGCTCAAGTCGTTGAAAGCTTGGAAGCAGTGCTTGCGGGGCTTCCGTTCTCGCGCGAAAGCAATGTGCCCATTTCGGGCCGATCGGTCGTCTTCATCACCGGGACCAGCCGGACCGCGGATATCGAGCAAATCACCATTCGCGGCGTTCATGGCCCCACCCACGTTCACGCAGTCCTGGTAGAAGATACCATCTATTGAACTGACCGGACCGTCAGCACAGGACATTTCGCCTGTGTAAGCACCGTCGAGAGAATGTTACCGATGTGAAAGCTCGTCCAACCCCGGGCTCGACGGACACTCTGCACCAGCACGTCGGCTTGGCGGTTGTCGGCTACGCGGAGGATGCCTCCAGCTGGATCGCCAGGTTCAACGACGTATTCTGGTTCACACCAGGCGGCTACATCCTCCGGGATCACGGCGCGGAACCGGGTTTGCAAATCCTCTTGAAGCTGCCGTCTGTTCAATAAACTTACCGGAGCAACGTGGAGAACCGTGAGACGGGCAGAAAATTCCACGGCAAATGACAGCGCGTACGAAAGAGCGGCGGGTGAAATTCCCGGCAGGTCAGTTGCCAGAAGGACATGATGAATTTGGAATTCTGGAGATTCGCTGTCCGGGACGTGCGGACCACACGTCAGCACCGGGCACGGCGAATTCCGGATCAACCCCTCCGCTACCGAGCCGAGCGCGAGCCGGCTTAATCCCCGGCGTCCGTGCGTGCCCACCACGACTAAGTCAATGTCGTGCGCCTGGATCATCTCCAGCAAGACTTTGTCCACCTCACCGTGCCCTAATAAAACCTCATGAGGGAAGTCCATCATCTCTTTGGATTTCGCTATTTCTTCGAGATGCCTACGGCTGTCTCGCCAAGTCCGCTCCTGTAAGACTTCCGCCTCTGGAGGAATGGGAGGGTAGTGCCGCGGCGACACCACGTGCGCGATAAGGACCTTTGCTTCGTACCGGCGAGCCAGGCTGGCTATGCGGGCCTGGACGGTTTGCGAGCAGGAAGAGAAATCGGTGGCAAACAGGATGTTCTTCAGATTAATCAGACCCGCGACCGGCTGACGTGGCGCAGTCGCCGCCCCGTGATCGACCGTTTGCTTTGCCATTTTGCACCTCGGCTCCCACAAATCTCACGCTCAAAGTTTGAAACGCTAGGGCATCAGATTCAGTGATTCAAATCACTGGCAGGCTTCCCTCGAAATGCCAGAATTCGTTCTGTGGAGGCGCGTTTTCGTTCACTTCCGCGTATTGTGGTCGCCGGAACATCTGGAGATTCCGGCAAGACCTTAGCCGCCCTTGGGCTGATCCTATTGGCCCGAGAAAGAGCCATTCCCGTCGTCGCCTTCAAGAAAGGTCCGGACTACATTGATACTGCATGGCTGAGCTGGGCGTCGGGAGGTCCAGCCCGCAACCTTGACAGCTTTTTGATGGGGTGGGAAAGCGCGGCCTGGTCCTTTTTTACGCGTGCCGAGCCGGCCGGACTTAGCGTCATCGAAGGCAACCGCGGCATGTACGATGGCGTCGATGCCCAAGGCACTCACAGCACCGCGGAACTGGCCAAGCAGCTTCGCGCCCCGGTCCTTCTGGTGGTGAACGCTACCAAGGCGACGCGCACCGTGGCGGCGCTGGTATTGGGCTGCCAGAAATTGGATCCGGAGGTCCGGATCGGCGGGGTGATTCTAAATCAATTCGGTGGACGCAGGCATGAGCGCCTGTTGCGAGGGGCGGTGGAAGAGACATGTGGTGTGCCCGTCGTCGGCGCCGTTCCTCGGGCGAATAGAGAGGTGTTGTTGCCAAGCCGTCATTTGGGCCTCGTCACGCCGGATGAGCATCCCGACGTTGAGCGAGTCCGCGGCAATGTCCTTGCTCTATTCAACGACCGTTTGGATCTGGCGAGGATTCTTGAAATTGCCCGGTCGGCTCCTCCCTTCGTGCCGCCGCGCGCCCTGAGTGAAACTTCGGAAGACGGGCACGGACTGCGAATCGGTTACTTGAAAGATTCCGCCTTCACGTTTTATTACCCCGAAAACCTGGAAGCGATCGAGAAATCCGGCGCGTCACTTGTGCCTTTCTCCGCGCTTTTGGGAACCAGCGCTTCCGACGACGTGGACGCTCTCTACATCGGCGGCGGGTTTCCGGAAACGCACGGCTCACAGATTTCACAGAACCAGCCCTTTTTAGAGTCCATTCGCAGCCACATTGCCAACGGTTTGCCAGTTTATGCTGAATGCGGCGGGCTGATGTTGCTTGCGCGGGCAATTAATTGGCGAGGACGGCGGTATCCCATGGCGCGGGTTTTTCCCGTCGAGGTTGAGGTGTGCGGCACGCCACAAGGTCATGGCTACAGCCAGCTTATGGTGGACCGGCTGAATCCGTTCTTCCCGCCAGGCACTCGGTTGCGCGGCCACGAATTCCACTATTCGAGGATCATGGGCGATCCCGGGCTCTTCTTGACCGCCTGCAAGGTCGAGCGTGGAACCGGGTGCGGGACGGGACGGGACGGGATGATCGTCAACAATTGCTGGGCCAGTTACACGCATTTACACGCGCTCGCAACGCCCGCCTGGATCAAAGGTCTCATCGCCGCAGCTCGTCGCTTCAAATCAGCCAAGCCGCTCGTTTTCCTTCCGCAAGATACCGGCCAGAGCGCGCTCGCGTCGTAGCCCACGGCGGCGCAGAAATCACGAGACCACGGGAAGGGCCGTCCGGACATTGCGGAGCAAGTCAGGCACGATAGGCCCGCACCTTACCCTCCTGTCCCGTCGTTCATCCTTGGCTCTGACGAAACGGTTAGACCCACGCTCATCTGCCGGGGCCTCGTTAAGCGCGTTCCAGATTTGCCGAGATCTTCCCGCCCCGGTGCTTGCGACCGCGCAGATCCGTCGCGATAACCCTCAAGTCCAAAGGGACCCGGGTGTCTGGTGGAAGGTCGAATAAACAGAGAGTGACGGGGACGCACGAAAACGGAGGGACAGTTATAGGAACGGTGCCGTAGGGCGATGGTTCCTTCCCTGCACCCGCCAGCTTACCCATCGGCATCTCAACGATGCGCTTCCTGCCGTCTGCAAGTTCTATTTCGGCGGACCACTTTACGATTGCGTTTGGTACTGTCCGCGGATTCGCCACAAGGATTGTGACGCCCAGTTGCAGATGGTTGCCGAGACGGTGGAAGTCGGTGCGGCCCCACGCGAGGTGTTGAAGCAGGGTGATCTTGGGTCGAGTCAGCCAGTACGTGCGTAGCGCAGACCCGATGCCTAAGACACCACCGATCCCGCCGATGAGGTCCGCGATCACAACACCTTTCCCGGCGCTGCGCTGAAAATTTTGGCAGCCTTGTTCACCTACTGACCCGCTTGGTAACAATATCTACTGACCAAGTTGCTTGCTTTTCGCCCGCGGCGCCGTCAATGAAGTCGTAGGCTACCCTGTAAAGGCTTTGTCCTGCTGGCATTGCGCTCCATCCCTTCGCTGGTCTCACGCCTGTTCCAGGCACTGTGAACATACGGATGTTCTCCTCGACACTCGTTGCAGACTGTCCCACGCCTGGAATACTTAAATGCGCGTGTTTCACGATGACGACAGCTTTCACCTGGGGCGTAATAGGAGGCATCGAAAGCGTGAACCTAGAGTCGAGAATTTTGTCGCTATCGATTACGTCCGGGTCTGTCAACTTGAAAAGCTTTCCGCGGAGGTTTGTGCCGCCTTCGCCAACCAAGGAGAGCACCCTCGCGTTCTGCCACGCGCCGTTGAAATAGGCAGTGAACTTAAGGTGCTGACGTCCTGTGATCGGTAGTGCGGCATCACGATAGAAAGGGCCTGAGCGGAATTTCCCGGTTCTTATGAGAGCATCATGCTGCTCTCTTTCACGCCCGAGTATCACCCACATTTTCATCCCATCAGGCAGATTCGTTGTTCCCGAGATATAGACCTTGCCCTCCGGTCCGCGCTGCGCAAGGGGTCTTAGGAAGAAGTGCGCTGGTAAGGCTTGCGGCGCCGACCCAAGAGGAGCGACGCGCGCACGAAGATTCCAGCGACGCTCAAAGTGCCGAAGTCGGGAAATCCTCCGCAGCGGTGCATGACGCCACGAGGCGCTGGCGCTCAAACCAGTTAAGGGTTTCGCCGAACTCTGCCACGGCCCCCACAATGATCAACACCGGCGTAGCCAAGTGGGCTTCCTTTACTCGTTGTGCGATGTCCCGGAGCGATCCGACAACCGTCTGTTGATTCTCATGGGTCGCATGGCTGACGACAGCCGCGGCCGTTTCCGGCGGCAAGCCAAATCCCACGAGTGCGGAAGCGATGGGTTCCAGCCACGAGCCTCCCATGAAAATAACCAGGGTATCGACGGCTTTTACGAGATGACCCCAACTCAAATCCGGCTTGCCCAAGCAGGCAGCGCTGTGCGCGGTTACAAAAGCCACCGATGAGGCGACGCCACGATGAGTGAGCGGAATCCCGGCAAAGCTCGCCGCACCCAAGGCCGAGCAGACACCGGGAATGATTTCGTATTCGATAAGCGCTTCGTTGCAGGCAAGGGCCTCTTCACCTCCTCGGCCGTAAATCATCGGATCGCCTCCCTTGAGGCGCACCACAATGTCCCCCCTGCGGGCCCGCTCGATCATCATGCGGACCGTCTCGTGCTGCTCAACAGGATGGCGTCCGCACCTTTTGCCAACGAAGATCAGATCCGCAGACGGAGCTTCCGCCAGCAGCTCGGGGCTGACGAGCGCGTCGTAAAAAACGACGTCGGCCAAGCGCAGCGCTCTAAGCCCTCGTAGCGTGATTAAATCGTGCGCCCCTGGCCCCGCCCCGACGATGTAAACCTTGCCCGGAGTGTGCTCTTTGGGAGGGCGCTCTTTGCGAGTCATTCCCGCGAAAGCGGGAATCCAGGAAGCTGGACCCCCGCCTTCGCGGGGGTGACGAGATGGACCATTTTCATCACTATGGGTGGGCTGCAAGCCCTTACGCCACTCATGAGAAATCATGACTGTGTCACCCTTTCAATAAATTCGTTGATGAGCTCTTTCCGCCTCTTCAAATCGCGTGGAAAGGCTCTTTTCAATCTTTCACGCAGTTCTCCGAGGAGGGCCACCCATTCACCCGTTTCTTTCGGCAGCGCCTGGTCCAGCAACTGACGCATGCGGCCGGATAAGACCGGACTCTGTCCGCTGCTGCATATGGCGATCTGGAGCCCGCCCCTTTCAACAACCGCCGGCGTGAAATAATTGCACCGGTCGGGCGCGTCCACGACGTTGTAAAGCAAGCCAGCCTTCTCCGCCTCATCGGCCAGAACAAGCTGCGTCACAGGATCGTTCGTAGCACCAACGACGATGACGAACTCGCGCGTCACATCCGTTCGCCGCAATTCCCTCCTCACTAACTCGATCCTCCGCCTTTGGCTCCGCGCCAGGCTCCGCAATTCCTCGCAGAAACGGGGCGAAATCACGGTAACGTTCGCGCCCGCGGCGAGCAATTGCCGTACCCGGACGGTTGCCATCGCGCCTCCGCCAGCAACCAGCACCCGCCTGCCGCCAAGCCGCGTGAAAATGGGGAACAAAGGCACATCCGATCCGCCAGGCTTTGGCGGCTTGGGAGCGCGCTCAGGTTTACTCGCCGTGCCCTGCATGTCGTCTCGCCGTTCCGTTCCGTGCCTGACCAACCCACGCAGGCTTACGCGTCTGGGAACGCGGGGAAATGGTGCAAATTGACCGTCGCTTCCTTCACTCCGCCCACAGTTCGCGCAATCAGCCGAACGTCCTCTTCGCTAGGTCCGGCTTTGCGGATTAGCACGCCGCCCGTTGCGAGCTCTCCGAAGACCTCGACCGCGTCGCCGTCAGCCTTCACCTCGAAAGCAGTGCCGCGTGTCTCCGGGTTAGCCGCAAGAGCCACCTTCACCCGACACGCAAGCAAAAAGTCGCGAAGCTTCTTCTTCACTTCCTCGGTGGTCGCGTAGGCCGGCAGC
Organism: Acidobacteriota bacterium; assembly: GCA_021817045.1. Taxonomy (GTDB): domain Bacteria; phylum Acidobacteriota; class Terriglobia; order UBA7540; family UBA7540; genus RH2-MAG17b. The sequence continues at coordinate 54,013 of JAKAWG010000016.1, read as the reverse complement.
TTTACAGCCGCCGAGACCATGGCACACGCCGTCTCAATCGTAACGTTTTTGAGATTGATGACCAGATCGTAGTTGCGCGGATCGCGCCAGTCCAGGCCGTAAACAAATTTTGTCCACCGCACTCGTTCCTCATCCATCATGTTGATGTATTCTTTCGCCGCCTGATAATCCATTCCTTTGCGGCTCATGAGCTCGCGGATACGCATCGGCAGGGGCGCGATCAGCCGCACGCGAAGCACAGTCGGGAGATCGTTCAGCAAGAGGTGCCCTGCATTACCGTGATAGATCAAATCTCCGCCGACAGAGGCGTCGGCGAGCGCGGATTGCAGGGCGACGAGATAAATCCTCCGGTCGGACGTCATGCGCTCCCAAAACCTCGCGCTTCTTTCAATTTTGCCGTGCAGCGTCTCTTCGGGCACACCGAGTTTCCCGGCAGCCTCCACAAGAACCTCTCGGGCGAGCGACGGATAGCCCAGTGTTGCCGCCAGGCACTCGGCGAAGGCCATGCCGCCGCTCATCGAACCGCGCGAGATGGTGATGATTGCCATGAGGGACTTCCTCCTCAGAGTTTCCCTGTCAGGCCGCTATAAATCATCTCTGCAGCCATTATAAAGATGATGAAGCTAAAGAATATCCTGAGCGGCTTCGTCGGAACCGCCATCAACAGCTTGGCGCCGCCGAACGCGCCCAGAAAAACTCCCAGCATCACCGGCATGGTCAGGCCCGGGTCGATAAAGCCTTGGTGCAGATAAATTCCGGCGCTGGCCGCCGCGGTGATACCGATCATGAAATTGCTCGTGGTGGTTGAGACCTTGTACGGCAAGCGCATCAGTTGATCCATCGCCAGCACTTTCACAGCTCCAGAGCCAATTCCCAACAATCCTGAGAGCGTGCCGGCACCCAGCATCAACGAAAATCCTCCGCCCACGTTGGATACCCGGTAGGATTTCCATCCACCTGCGACGGGGTAGCTACCTTCCATCTGCAGGCGAACCGCCAGCGGGTCGGACGGACGGTCCAACTCGGCTTCTTCCTGGCGTCGAAAGGAAAGATAGGCGGAGTATAGAAGGACGGCTCCAAATATGATCGCGATCGTCGCTGCATGAAGGTGCTCCGCAACGACGGCCCCTAGGATAGCACCCGATGTGGCCGCAACCTGCAAGAACATGCCAATTCTAAGGTTCGTGTAACCCTCGCTGAGGTATGCGGATGCGGCTCCGGAGGATGTGGCGATCACGGAGATGAGTGACGCTCCCACGGCGTAGCGCACATTCACATGAAAAAGCAGCACGAGCATGGGAACCAGAAGCACCCCGCCTCCAAGGCCCGTCAGGGAGCCAATCAAGCCTGCCAGGAGCGAGCCACCCAACAAATACGAGCTGAAAATCCAACTACCCATCCCCAACCGCCTTCAAGTCAACTGATGAGACCGGACCTCTCACCACGCGGGTAGGAGGGCGGGGTTTGAACCTCGCCGTTGCGAGGCGCTTCGCGCTATTCTCGCTCCTCCCGCGCCAACTAGACGTGAATCACCCATTCTGCACAAACAATTTCGCCATTTCCGACTAAATACAGTATTTTCTATAACTTATGCTTTTGCCAACAATCAATTCCAGTTAATCATTTAGAATCCGTTAGATACGTGGACTTCGGGAGATTGTTGGTCATTGATCGTGATAATTATCCTTTGGTTTCAACTGGTTGAATGCAGTTTGTTCGTCATAAACAATCTTTTTCCTTTGTCCTCTTTTCCTCCGATAGTAAGCAGCGCACACATCAGGAAGCCCCGGGCTCTTTTGTGTGAATGAAGCCTGCCATGGGCGCACCCAAAATGCGCAATCGGAGGGGGAGCTAGACGCGCCATCATGCTGAGAACACAGAACATTCCGGTTTAGAGAGTTTCGAGTGCGGTGTCCCGCATAACTCTTTACAATCATGGCCTCTGGCGACCCCCTCACCCGGCTCGCTACGCTCGCCACCGTCTCCCCCGAGGGGGCGAGGGGACTGCCAAGAGTTAAGCGGGGTAGGGCACTCGCCACGATGCGCCGGAGCAAAGAGCGGAGGCGAGCATGAGCAAGATACTCATGCCGCTTGACGGTAAGTTTCCGAACTTCCATGCAGTCACCCAACCTGGTTGTAGAGAGGGGAAACCCCGACTTTTCGGGGTAAGCGTGGGGCCACTTCCGTGCTTCGAACCTACACCGTAAAATACTACGGATCGGCTTGGCTGTCAACGAGTTGCGACGAGTTTTCACGCCGGCTCTAATCATCCCGCTTGCGGGAGCGGTTCGATTCTTTCAGGGAGCAGAGTGACTTCCCGCACTCCTTCCACCAAGATGGCCGTGTGCCTGATCAGGTCTTTGTTTAACTGGGCCGGCCTCGCGCCCACTGCGCCGGAAGCTGCCTGCCAGGAGATTTCCACCTTTCCGCCATCGGCATGAACAGCGAATGGCAGTCCCCGGAACCCCGGGTCCACAGCCAGAGCAAGTTGGACCCGGCACGCCAAGGCGAAATCCTGGAGCTGCTTCTTTACTTCGGGAGTACTGGTGTACGTCGGCAGCATCACCACCGATGAGATCATGACGCAGGCAGCCTGAAGGCTGACATTTCGCAGGTTGACAACGAGGTCATAGTTCTTCGGGTCTCGCCAGTCGACGCCGTAGACAAACTTGTTCCATTCAACGCGTTCCTGATCAACGTACTTGATGTACTCCCTGGCTGGCTCCGGATCCAAACCCTGCCGCTCGACAACGGCGCGGACGCGCGCGGCGATCGATGCAATCAGGCGCACTCGTAGAAGCGTGGGCAGGCCCTTTAGCAGAAGATGGCCAGCATTTCCGTGATAAATGAGGTTGCCCGAGACACACCGGTCCGCTAAGGCCGATTGCAGCGCAAGGAGGTAGATGCGGCGATCTTCTCGCAGCTTCTCAAAGCCTCCCGAGGTCGTCTGGATTTTCTCCCTCAAGAGTTCCTCAGAGACACCCAACCTTGCGGCTGCCTCGATGAGCACCTCGCGGGCAAGAACCGGATAGCCCAGGGTCGCGCCCAGGCAGTTGGCCAGCGCCTCTCCCCCGCTCATCGAACCGCGCGAAATGGTTATAATCGCCATGACGACACCTCCTTGACGAAACCTGGAGGGCGGAGTTTTAACCCCGCCCGGGAGTTTCTACCTTTGGCAGGCCCCAAGGGCCGATCTATGCCAGCCCTGGGCAACGCCCAGGGTCAGCGGGGATGCTTTCCGAACTATCCAGCCCTGAAAGGGCGCCCCATCCTGGCTTAATCCCACACGTAGCGTTCGTCATATTCGATCTCGTGCTGCTCCAGGAACCGTCGATACTCATCCTGGAAGCTCAATGACCGATGATGTGACTTGTGCCGCTCGATGTACTCCGCGACCTCATGCAAATGCCTGCGCTCACTGAGAATCCTCCGTAGCCGGCCTGCCAATGAGAGCCGCCCAGTCCCCTGGCCCGCGTCTTGATCCAGCGGGAGGAACCGGTCTTGACCTCCTCCACCACCTCGGCCAGTGAGCAGTTCTTCGAGAGGCGAAACAGAGCATGTACGTGGTCGGCCTTGCTGCCTACCCGGATCGCTGGGCAGTCGTGACGGTTGAGGACGCCGCCCAGATAAGCGTGCATCTGGACGTGCACACCTCTCAGCAACATCGGCTCGCGCCCTTTGGTGTTGAAGATCAGCTGAATGTAAAGCCTACTGAGAGCCTGACCCATACGGGTGCCTCACGTCTAGTTCGCCCTTCCAGGGCTCGAATTCGGGGGACGGGGCTCAACCCAGGCCGTTGGCCTGGGCTGGGATTGAGCGCCCCTTCGGGGCTGTCCAAGACCCGGCACACCGAACCCCGAATGCAGGAACTCCAAGCGCTCAGCGTCCCACGAGAAACAACGCATACGTCAACAGACCTAAAACCAAAAACGTGATAACCACAAAAGCTCTATCGCGAATCAAGCCAAATAGAATGCCGGTTAAACCCACCCGAACCAATTGAACGGCGACCAGCATGATCAACCCAAACTGGATAACTCCCCGACCTGAGCCGTGCAGAACTTCTTCCCAAATCCCTTCAAAGGTCTTGAGGTCGGAGGGCTCTCCACGAAACACGCGGTAATGAACGGGGTCTGAACCGTGATGCCATAGAAACAGCACACCACCCGCCAAAACCGTTGCCGCCGAAGCCAACACGCCGGCAAGAAGGACCAAACCAATCAGTCTTTCGACGCGCCGCATGATCAGCGCCATTGAGATACACCTTTGTAGATCATCTCGAGAGCCGTCAGAAAGACGATCACGCTGAAGAGCAACCTCACAGGCTTGGCTCTTACGATCATGAGAAGCCTCGCACCGACGGCGGCGCCCCCGAGCACGCCAAGCATCACGGGCATGGTTATAACCGGGTCAATGAAGCCTTGATCCAGATAAACCCCCGCGCTGGCCGCGGCGGTGATTCCAATCATGAAATTGCTGGTGCTGGTTGAAACCTTGTAAGGAAGCCTCATCACCTGATCCATCACCAGCACATTGACCGCGCCCGCGCCGATGCCCAAAAGTCCTGAAATGAACCCGGCCACGCTCATCAAGAGCGCGCCGGGGGAAGTTCGGACGACTTTGTAAGAGCGCCAGCCGCCAAGGACGGGATAACTGCTTTCCAGTTTCAGGCGCGTCGCCAAACGATCAGAAGGCCGGCCCTGCTCGCTTTCTTCTTTCCGGCGAACGGTCATTAAACTGGAGTAAAGCAGCACCGCGCCAAATACCGTGAACAGGGCAGGGACCGGGACAAACCCGGCGAGCAAGGCGCCCGCGATGCCGCCAGCGATGGAGGTGAGTTGAAGGAACATCCCGATACGCAGGTTCGTGTAACCCTCGCTCAGGAGAGCGGCTGCAGCTCCCGAAGAGGTTGCAATGACCGCAATGAGTGACGCCCCGGCCGCGTAGCGCATGTTGACGTCAAAGAGCAACACGAGCATGGGAACGAGGATGACCCCGCCGCCCAGGCCGGTGAGCGCTCCAACGATGCCGGTCGCAAACGCGCCGCACATCAACAGGATTGAATGCAAGAACGCTGACAACGCGAACCTCCTACACCTCTCACTACGGCTTCATCGCTGCGCCGCCGGGGCTTGCCGGAGGCGGCGGCATGACGACCCGCCGGCCGGCTACCGCGGTGCGCTGATAGAGCAGGTTGACTGTGTCCGAATAGTTCAATTTCCCCTTGTGGCACTCGGCGCACTGCGCCACTTCCGGTTTCTTTTCGCGCTCTGCCACCTGCGCGTGACAGCCAACGCAAAGCTCGTGCATGGCGTCTACGTAAGAGACGGCAGTGTAAGTGTTGATCTTGACCACGCTGCCGGGAGTGATGAGACGCCGAATTTCTCCGGAGGCGTCAACAAGGTTTTCACTGCTAACCTGAATGGTCGCCCCGGGGGGAATCATGTCCTTGTGGCAGTCCGTGCAAGGCTTCACCTGCGCGGATGTTCGGGGATAGCCCGCCTCGTGGCACTGGATGCACGCAAGATTCGCGCCGCTCCGAGAAGCGTGCCAGTTATGCCGGAACGCGTCGGTTGGCTGATACATGTCCCGGTGGCACTCATAGCAGCCCGAGTTCTGATCGTGCGGCATATTCATGTGGTGGCAAATCGCGCATGACTTCTCGCCTCCGTTGCGTTCAACTTCGCGCTGGTGGTAGAAGGTCACTCCCCACCCTGTCAGATCGCCGTCCAGGTAGAGCACGCCCGCCGGAATTGCCGTCGCCTTCTGGCGCTTTGCCCTCACCCACCGCTTTGCGGTCCCGCCTCTCCCGCTTGCGGGGGAGGGGCTGGGAGTGAGGGAACTGTTAAACGATACGCGGGACGAGATGCCCGGCAGTTTTCCCACGTCCCCGCGTGCCCGGTGAGCCGGCACGGGCACGATGCCTGTCGCCTCAACCTTCGGATTCGCCAGGAAGGAGAAAGCTAAGGCCGCCGCCAAGACGAACGCTAATGAATACTTGATTCGAGCCGCAATCACCGGAGCGCCCAGCCAGGTTTCGCCGACCGGATTTAGCTCCGGGAGACGTTTGGGGTCCGCTTTTGGATCGACCGGTCTTTCTTCCCAGACCCTGAAGTGCTCGATGATGAAAAGGAAGACAAGAACGGCTCCGGCAACAATGGCAAGGCTTGTGACGATCTCCTGCCACGAAGGCAGGTAGAGCGCGGCGCCCCGGCTTAGGTCGATCAGCCCTCCCACGTTGACGCGGTCGAGCACAATTCCGCCCACACCGACCGCCGCCGTCCCCCACTGCCAACCCGGCCGACGGTTGAATTTTGAAATGGAGAAGAGAACGACGGGTAACAAGCCTGCCACGACGATTTCAAACCAGAACATCTTCACTTGCCACGCACTGCCTACGAGGTCGTGCAGTTGCCCGCGTGCCGCGAGATCGCTAAAGCGGACGACTAAGTAGAGGATCAGCACCCAGCGCGCAGCGGAAGCCAGCGAGGCAAGCACGGCGGTTTCCGGCTTTCGCCGGTAGAAGTACGCCGTAAAATGACTCTCAAAGATCGCCATCATGAGTCCCAGCGCGATTGCGGAAATGAAAAAGAGCACCGGGAGAATGGGAGAGTACCAAAGCGGGTATAAACGGTAGGGCATGATCAGGAAAAGCGATCCGAGCGATGACTGATGCAGGGTGGACAGAGCGATTCCCAGGATGACGAGGGGAATGCGCATCTTGACCAGGAACCGCCGGACGCGGGCTAATGACGAGACGTCCTCCGCAGGTACAGGAAAGAACTCCAGCGTCAGAACCGTCAGATAGAGCATCACGCACCAACCCACCTCAAACAGGGGCGAGTGCGGATTCCAATAAATGATCAGGTGCCAGATGTGCCACGGAAGGCCGAGATCGAACAATAAGCCAGCGACCACAGCGACGTATCCGAGGAACGCCGTCAGGACTGCCGGACGGACAATAGAGTGGAACCGCTCGAGTCTGAAAATATAGACGGTAGCGGTCAGGACAAAGCCACCTGCGGCCAAGGCGACCCCGCTCATCACGTCGAAGCCAATCCACAGTCCCCAGGGCGTGGCATCTGAGAGGTGGGTGGCTGCGCCAAGCCCGAAAAAAAACCGATCGACGGTTACGGCAAAGCCCAGCCCTACCGGCATCCAGAGCAGGAGTTTCAGCCGCCTGACCCTGTCCATTTATTCCTCCGGCTCCTGGCTGCCTTCTTCCCGCTGCACCTTGTCGCGCCGTCCGATGATCCAGCGCAGCCCTGCCATCGCCATGGCGACGCCAAGGAAGGTGAAAGGAACGGCCTCCATGGCCGGCCGAGTCGCAACCGGCAGGGGCTTTTCTCCGAAGCGCGCGCCGTAGGTGAGAAACGACAGATCCACGTCGGAGATGTAAAGAACCGACGTTCCACCAAGCTCGTGCTCTCCCCATACGCGATGGATGTATTTGCCGGGATTCTGGCGAATCCTCTGGTGAGCTTCGCCGAGGAGCTTGTCGCGGTCGCCAAAAATCGTGGCCTTGGTGGGGCAAATCTCGGTGCAGGCTGGCTCGCGGCCATGTTTCAGCCGCGTGTCGTAGCAAAGAACGCACTTCTGAATGTACGGCACGGTGGAGTCCCACTGGTAGCGCGGGATGCCATACGGGCAGGCCATCATGCAATAGCGGCAGCCAATGCATCGCGTCTTGTCGTAAACAACGGGCCCGAGATTTGTCTTGTGGAGAGCTGCCACCGGGCAGGAAGCAACGCAAGCCGGCTCGAGGCAGTGCCGGCACTGCTTGCGAACAAACTTGTCGTCGTCGCGACGGATGACGGCGGTCCAGTTATCGGCGGAAAGCCCATCCCTCATGTCCCACCGGCGAGGCATGTCATTCGGCAGGTGGTTGACCTCTTTGCATGCTTCCACGCACAGGTGACATCCAATGCACTTGGTCGTATCTGTGAGGATAGCTGTTTTCATTTCTGAATCACCTGCCCTTGTTCGGGGTTCGGCGCTTCAGGCCTCGCACGAAGCCGCGCCTGGGGTAACCACGTCGGCATCGCCGCGTAACCAAGGGTTTCGGCCACCCGGTCGCCCGCTCCGGCAGGAAATTTCCAGGCCAGATGAGTTACAAGCTGCGAAAGCGGCGCCAGCACGCAATGGGCCAGCTTCGTAAACGGGATCATGACCAGAATGAGATCGCCGGCATAGACGTGGAGCAGCATCATGAGTTCATACGTCCTTGGACTGATGACGGGGTTGGACGCCACGTACCCGGTTGCGAAGGGAACGGCGAGTAAGAGCGGCCAGAGGTAGTCCTGCGCGCGGCTGATCGCTCGCGCGGCCGGATAAAGTACGCGCCCGAAAAAGATAGACAAAGCCGCGCCAACAACAAGCAGGGTGAGGATGTTTGCCACCCTCTGCGGCAAGGAGGGCAAACTAAAGCCCACCCCCTTCTGCCACAACAGGTTGTGAGAGGCCAGAAACAGGGGAGTGAGGATCAAGCCGAGGTGGAAGAGGAACGAGATCGCGCTATAAACCGGCCGCGCCGTCCATAACTTCCGGACGGGAATGAGCCACGCCAAGGTCTTCTTGGTGATCTCTTTCCACGGTAAGATTTTGTCGGGACTGTGACGGTAAACGTCAAAAATGCCGGCCCACGTCAGCGCCAGAATCCGAATCAGGCCAAGCACCAACAGTGCGAAGCACAGGCGGAATAGCGGGCCGCGCCCGAATTCGATCCACGCTTCCGTATCAAACCTCCTCTTTAACCGGAGGGATGTGAAGGCCACGGTTTCAACGGTACCGCTCCGGCTGCGACTAATGCGCTCGCGGCACAAAACGAAAGAGGGTTATGTCAATCCGCGGTAACGGCGCGGTTCAAACCGCTGCCTTCCGCTGCGTCGTCCGCGCCTGAAGCGCTTCCCCGATCGGGGGGCAGAATGATCGCTTTATAGATCAGGTCGTGGAGGCCGAGAATCTCGCAGTCAACGTGCTGGTCTTCCATCAGCTCCCGAAGTTGTTTTTTGCAGTTGGCGCAGGGCGCGACGCAGTATTGTGCTCCGGTAGACCGAATCTGCTCGGCTTTGATTTTTCCTGAGACTCGCGTTCGATAAGGCCGGATCTCGTCAATCGATACCGTTCCCCCGCCCCCGCCGCAACAGAGGTTCTCACGCCCGCTCGGCGTCATCTCGACGTAGCCCGAGCAAAATGCTTTCAGAGTCTCCCGGGGCTGATTGACAATCCACCCCGGGCGGGCGAAATTGCACGGATCGTGGTAGGTGACAGCCTCTTTGACGACCTTCGGGTCGAGCCTGATACGTCCCTCTTTCAGAGCCTGGTGCGTATATTCGAGGATGCTGACCGCGGGTAAAGCATTTGGACCACCGCAGAAGGCCGGGTAGAAATACTTCGCGGACCGGGAAGCATGGCCGCACTCGCCGATCAGGATTTTTTTCACCTTCAGCCGTTCAGCTTCCTCCTTGATCTTGCGAAGAGCGTGCTCCAGCACCTGATCGCTGTAAAAGAGGCCGTAGTTGATGGCATCGAAGTAGCGCGAGCCAATGGTCCAGGTGTCACCAGTCGCCTTGAACACCGCGGCGATGCCCTTGAGCGTTTCGGCCTCCATAATGTAGTCGGATACGGCAGGGAGGAAAAGGTACTCCGCTCCTTCCTGATCCACCGGAAACTGAACCGCAATTCCCTTCTCTTCCTTGATGTCCTCAGCCAGAAATTCCAGCGTGTCCAACAGTGCCGGAAGCGGAATAGCGGAGGTATTTGCGGTGCGTCCCGTCAATTGCTCCCGCGTGCTGACCACCAAGGCACGAGGCGCAATCCCGATTTCAGAGAGAGTGTATCGGCCGAGGTGGGTAATCAGTCCATGATCGATGCCCATCGGACATTCAAAGTGGCATCGCCGGCAAGCTGTGCAGTCATAGTAGGAATCCGCAATTTCCTGAATGCGCTCGTCCGTCAGGCCCGGATCGCCAAGCAGCCTTGCCCGGAGGATGCCAGAAAGGGTAAAGTGCCGCCGATAGATGGACAGGAGAAGCTCGGAACGCCGGCAGGGTATATCGCGAGGGTCCCCGGTGGTTTCATAGATCGGGCAGGCTACGGCGCACCGCGCGCACCGGGCGGTCACGCGAACATAGTGATCCAGTGCCAGCCGGTAGCTCGTGTGTTTCAGGATGGCCGCAAAGGCTTCAAGAAAACGGCGTGGACGGTCTGCGGTCTCAAAATCCTCGACGTGATAACGGACGGGCAGCTTTTGCCGCTCAACGACTTCGGCTTTCTTCGCACGGGCAAAAGCTGCCTTCCGTTCCTCCTCCGAAAGTCGTGCAGCCGGAGACCCCAAGATCCCATGCATAAGAGCCGTCTCCACACGGGCGACAATCCCGCACAATGAGATTATCTGGTCCCGGTAGACGGCCTTCTGTGACCCGCATCACATTGATGTCATGTTCCAGGCGCGCGGCTGAGGCGTACTATCGCTAATGTTGACTTGGAATTCTGGATTAGATTTTTGTGAGGACCCTCGGTTCAACCGGAATCACCGCGAGCCGGGCTAAGGTGCCGCCCGGCGCTGCGCACTGATTGAAATCGGCCGAGCTTGGCGGTAAGAGTTTTCGGCTGCAATCGCAACGGCGAGAGCGGCACGGCCATCTTCTCCGGCAGGCCAGGTTGGCCGGCCTCCTAAAACGGAAAGGACAAACTCATGCAGCTCGCTCTGGTAGGCATTGGAAAAGCGCTCGAGCCAGTGGTCCACAACGTCGTATGTAACGCCGGCCTCGGTCAACAGCAGCACCGGCGTCTGGTGAAGATAGCCGATGTGCAAAGCCCCTTTTGTGCCCAATATTTCTGTCCGAATGTCATATCCATAACTCGCTTTGCGGAAGGCCTCAACGCTTCCAATTCCGCCACGCCCAAAGCGCAGATTCACTAATCCTGCGTCCAAGTCGACCAAACGTGCCAACTCCGGACACGCCAGAAGTCCCGCGAAGGTGTGCACCTCGACAATCTCGTCTCCCATCATCCAGCGTGCCAAGTCAAAGTCGTGAATCGCAGCATCACTGAAAATTGTTCCATTCACTCCGTTTTCAAAAAAACTGCGTGGCGGGGGATGTTTGTCACGTCCCACCGACTTAAAAATGATGGGGTCGCCGATGTCTCCCGCTTCGATTCGCTTCTTGGCTGCAGCGTAAGCAGGATCAAAGCGCCTCATAAAGCCGATCTGAAGTTGGACGCCGGCCTTGTTCACGGCTGCGAGGGCCGCGTCGCCTTGCTCGAGGGTTAGGGCCAAAGGCTTTTCACAAAAGACGTGCTTGCCGGCTTTGGCTGCAGCCTGAATCAGCTCACCATGGAACTTGGAAGGAGAGGCAATCACGATCGCTTGCACATCCCTACGTTCCAACAGGCCGTCGAGCGCGTTGTAGGAATGTTCCACTTCTAGTTCTGTTGCCACCTGCAAAGCAACTCTGCCGTCGATGTCAGCCACAGCCACAAGCTGCGCCTCCGGGATTCGCCGCTTCAAGTTTTCCGCGTGACGCCTTCCGAGCTTCCCGACTCCGACCACTGCCACTCCGAGCTTACGCATCCTCGTGACCTCCCGATCTGGACACGGCTTAAGAATCCTTGATGACCAACCTCGAATTTTGCCCCATCTCCCGGCGTTTCGATCAATCCGCGGTTAGGTTACGCATTACGAAAATCGTGTCTGCCGCCACAAAATCCAGCCGCACCCAACGAGGACCGCTAACATGATGAGAACCAGCGCCGTCATCCAACCAATCTGCACGCTGATCGGAGGGATTTTCGCAAGCCAGCCCAGCCACGCAAAGATGCTAACCGCACCGATCACAATCAATGCGTCCCACCAGCGGTGTGCTGGAGCGTCGGCGGCAATCACATCCTCTCCCCGCAAGGAAGCCTCGGTATGTCGAACGCTGAGCCCATAACGGATACATTCTCGCGCCATCGCCTCCTGCGTAGAGACCTGTTCCCGTTCTGGAGCGACTGCGCTGCTAATCGACGCAGCACCGAGAAGCATCGTCGCCGATCCCGTTACGACTAGCCATTCCGTCGAACTGCCTCTCCCGGCCAATTCACCGAACACCAGAGCTCCCCATGCCAATCCCCAAAGTTGATTGGTGTTGGAAAGCGGAATGCCCCGTCCGATGCCGATGTATTTGGCAGCATAGTTCTGGAACAGGTCGCCGATCACCCAGCAAAATCCGCCGAGAAAAAGCCAAAAGAGATCAGACCGAGCCTTCGTGAGCTCGCGCATCACGGTTTCGGCGCCGCCCCCAAAACTAATAGCGAGCGCGCACATGGTGATGACTTCCCCCACAGTAAAGACGGTCACAAACGAAACCGGATTCATGCCGCTCAGATAGGCCTTGCGGTATGGGACGTACATCGTGCCGAACATAAACGCGGCTCCTATGGCGGCTGCGACTCCGGTGATCGCGCGATGAGCCGATGAGGCAGGCCCGTGGGATGACGCGTAGGCCAAAAGCACCGCGCCAGCGAGGATTGCCACGGCTCCTCCCACAACCTTCGCCCAGGTGCCGACCCCCGCACCGCGCAATTCGCGGAAGAGAAAACAGCCCCAGCACACGCCCACTAAGCTGTTCACGTTCCATAGCGGAAAGGCGATGGAAAGGCCAACGTCGCGTACGGCGAAAACCGTGAGCGTGTTGCCGAGCGCCCAAAGCGAACCTGCCAAGACCGCCCAGGCTATTAGGTGAGACTTTTGCCGAAGGTCGGTAAAGACGTAGCCGGTCCCTTTAATCGCGGTCGGGAGCGTCCATCGGGCAACAAACACGCCGCCAACCATAGCCAGTGAAATCAGAAAAGGCGATAGTCCCGTGGTTACGAGCTTCGTGGGCGCTTCAGCACCTGCCAGCCACGTCGCAGCCGCCAGTCCGCACATAACCCCGAGCACGTGCAAGGATCGAGCCGTGTTTGCCGGATGTTCTTCGACAGAGGTTTGCGGCTTAGCAACCATTTCAATGGACGTATGCTAGGAGACCGATTCCCAACACGAGTACTCCCAATGGGACCCAGAACTGTATATCCGTTAGAATCGACTTAATGGTAGACATTCTCAATAATTCCCCCTGGCAAAGGATTTCACGGTCCCAAACCGTCGCAAGGGTGTTCGCCGGGCTCATGAAACGGCAAACTGCCCTCGCGCACTCCAGTTCCCATCAACAGTTCAGCCGTTGTGCCGGATTTTGCTTTCAATGATTCTTTAGCCCGTTTGTCACTGCCCTTAACGCGCGCCAAGCTTACCAGATTCGGGAGCTAACTGCACGTCTCACGTGCCCGGGCGCGAAATCTCGCTCGCCCCCGTTTAGGTGCCGCCTTTGTCGGACCGGAAACGCCGGTGCGCCGCGTCTTCCGCCTCGAGCCGTGCGTCCGATATACTGTCGGCATGCTTCCCAACGACCTCAATCAGATGCTGCGCGGGTATATGGAAAGCCGCGCAGCGCTTACAGCGCTTGAACTGGACGTCTTCAACGCAATCGGTCTCGGATCAACCGCAGGCGCCTTAGCCCGAAAGCTTTCAACCGATGCGCGCGCCACAGAGATGCTGCTGAATGCCCTGGTGGCGATGGGCCTACTCACGAAACAGCGCGAAATGTTTTGCAACACGCCGGCGACGGTGCGCTATTTCATGAAAGGTTCGGAGGACGATGCCCGCCCAGGCTTGCTCCACGTCGCGAATTTGTGGCACCGGTGGTCGACACTAACGGAATGCGTTCGGGCCGGCACATCGGTCGGATCGCCGGGATCGGACCAGCCGAGCGACGAGTGGACCCGCAACTTTATTGCGGCCATGCACTACAACGCGAGCGAGCGTGCGACCCTGGTCGCCGAGGCCGTGGGCACGGAAGGAGTCGAGCGGTTACTGGACGTCGGAGGTGGTTCTGCTGCTTACTCGTTAGCCTTTGCTCGCGCCAGCGATAAGCTTCACGCGACGGTACTCGACCAGGCCAAAGTGGTACTGATCGCACAGCGCCACATCCGCGAGGCTGACCTGACGGGACGAATCGATACTCGTATCGGGGATCTTCGGTGTGACCGCCTCGGCGGCGACTTTAACCTTGTGCTGGTTTCCGCCATCTGTCACATGCTGAGCCCGGAGGAGAACCGTGATTTGCTGCGCCGCTGCTTTGAAGCTCTGGCGCCGCGAGGCCGCGTGGTCATTCAGGACTTTATTTTGGAATCTGACAAGACCGCGCCCAAACAAGCCGCGCTTTTTGCTCTTAACATGCTGGTCGGAACGCCCGCAGGCAACACCTATAGCGCGGATGAGTACGAAGCGTGGCTGCGCGAAGTCGGCTTCGAGGACGTCAGCCGAGTTTCCCTGCCGGCCCCCACAAGCCTTATCATCGGCAGCCGGCAGGATATGAAAATGCCCCGCAATCCTCGGTAGCGCGAAACTCGATGTTTCGTCGCTAATTGGGCGCATTCACCGTTTGGAAAATACAGCGACTCCTGCCTGTACGACGTCATGATGGTAAGGTGCATGGCGGCTGCTGGCGGGAACTGCTCCGGATGGAACTATGGTCCACGCGCCATAAACGCGTCCGGCTCGAGCGGCGAGCCCCGTGTAGTCGCCGATAAAGGTCCCGTGAGGGTCGAACGGTTTTCGGGTCCACGCATAATTGACGAACCTGCGTCCGCCGTCGGTCGAGCGTGCGAGCACAATGATTGACTTGTTGTTGGTTGGGTCACTGCGCCGGTCGTAAAACACGATGTTGGCTGCGCCAGTGATCGGATCCACTGCAAGCCAGGGAAAGAACTGGTCCGCGCCGTCGTGAACGGGGTCAGAATTCACTCGCACTGCCGGAGACCAGGTTAGCCCGTGATCGGCCGAGGTGGCGCAGAAGACGTCGAGGTCCCCGTTGCGGTAATCTCCCCAGGCGACGTACAGGCGGCCGCCTCGCTTCGGGCCGCGTGGGTCGATTGCAATCACCGGGAAGCCGTTGCTGCGCGAGACATCCTGCACCTTGAACATAATCGGCGCCGTATGAATGATGTCACGCGTTCGCGCGAAGGTGCGCCCGCCATTGCGCGACGTGGTGAAGACGATGTGGCTGCCGTCGGCCCACACCACGTACAGCGTGCCGTCAGGGCCTATCGTACCGGAAAAACCTTCATCAGCTCCGTTGTCGTCTCGCGGTAGGCCGGGATGGTTGTCGATCTCGATGGGCGGGGACCACGTCTTTCCGTCGTCTGTCGACCGCGAAAACATGATCTCCGAGTTGGCCAGCGTCCAGCGCGTCCAGCCCACGTAAAGGTTGCCGCTGAACGGGCCGCCTGTCTGATCTGCCACGATGTAAGGCTTGTCTTCCCACGGAATGCCGACTTTGGTCGGGTGCTTGATGACGGCAATGGTCCGAGGCTCCCAGGTCTTGCCGCCATCGAGCGATCGCCGGATGAAGATCCCGTTACGGCCTCCGTCGTGGGCCCAGTAATTGTAGGTGCCGAGCTTGTCGAACGCGATGAAGCAGACAATGGCATGGCCACGGTTATCGTAGGTCACCGAGACGTCGCCAGAGACGCTATAATTGCGCGGAGCGACGCTGCTCGAAGCCCAGTCACGGCCCGCATCGAAAGAATAGGCAACGTGGGCGTTGTCCTGATAGGCGACGACAACGTGTTGAGGATCGTGCGGATCAATGGCAACAGACGGCTCGGAGAAGGAACCGGGTTGGGATGTGAGTGCCATGATTCTTGTCTGCGGCGCCCGGCGCAGCCGCCGGCCGAAAACACGGACGGAAACAACGAGCGGTCCGAACAAAAGTACCGCGAGGGCGCCTCGCCCTGCTCGGTAGAGGCGGCCTGGAATCGGCAGCCTATGCCCGAACGTTCGGTGATCGCGGACGAACGTCCTCGTGTTTAGGGAAACGAGAGGTGCAATGCGTATGACGTCCTGCTTTGGGCAGCTCAAACGTTTCAGCATAGAATGTTCCTTTCCCCACCTGCGCTGTGCCCCACATTCTGCAAGGTCCTGGAAAAAGCTAGAAAACATCGTATTCTATCCGATGTGAGCACTACAGCGCGGCCCAACTTGATCGCATCCGTCGAACAAATTCGCGCCCAGTTTCCCGCCTTGGCCCGCCGCCAACGCGGCAACTTGGTAGCGTATTTTGACGGCCCCGGGGGAACGCAGGTTCCCCGCGTCGTCGTCGACGCCATCAGCGAGTACCTCTATCACCACAACGCGAACACCCATTGGCTTTACTCGACCAGCGTCGAGACCGATAGCGCCGTCAGGTCTGCTCGGGAGGTCTTGGCGGATTTTCTGAATGCAAGCCCGGGGGAGATCGTGTTCGGCCCCAACATGACGACGCTGACGTTCCACCTGTCGCGCGCGCTCGGCCGGGGCTGCGGTCCGGGGGACGAGATTGTCATTACCGAGCTGGATCATCATGCGAACGTCGCGCCGTGGCAGGCCTTGGCACGCGAGCGCGGCGTCACCATCCGGGTGGCCAGGATGATTCCAGAAACGGGCCAGCTTGATTGGCAGGATTTGGAGAGCAAGGTTGGCAAGCGCACGAAGCTCGTCGCCGTCGGCGTGGCTTCGAACGCTTTGGGTACGATCAATGACATCCGCCGCGCCGCTGTAGTGGCACACGCTGCCGGAGCTCTGCTCTTCGCGGACGCGGTCCACTCCACGCCTCATATCGTCACGGATGCGAGAGCCTGGGGTTGCGATTTTCTTGCCTGCTCTGCCTACAAATTTTACGGCCCTCACCTCGGCGTTCTATTCGGCAAGAAGGGCCTGCTTGAAGCAGTCGATTTTCCAAAGCTTCTCCCTGCTCCTGAGTCAGCTCCGGAGAGGGCGGAAACAGGAACTCAGAATCATGAAGGCATCGTCGGGGCCGCCGCCGCCGTGGAGTTCCTTGCGTCGCTTTCAAGTGGCGCCTCGCGGCGCGAACGGCTGGAAGCGGTTGTAGCAGAGCTCGACCGGCGCGGCCGCAGCCTGTGTGAACGGGTGTGGGAAGGGCTTGCGGGCATCGCCGGGGTGAAGCTATTCGGTCCGCCGCCTTCGGCGGCACGAACTCCAACCATAGCGTTCGCCGTCCGAAATGTCGCCTCCTCCGAGGTGGCGCGGCAACTTGCGGAACTTGGCGTCTTCGTTTCGCACGGGAATTTCTATGCAGCCACGGTTGTCGAACGGCTAGGTCTCGGCGCCGAAGGCCTCGTCCGCGCAGGGTGTGCGTGCTATACGACCGTTGAAGAAGTCGATCGCGTCATCGAAGGAGTGCGCGGCATCCGACGATGAATGCCGCCCTTCAACTACACTGTATGAAAGGGTGCCCCCTTGAGGGTATCGTTCGTTGGTGGTGACCGCCACCCCAAGCCCGCGCCGTGATGAGGACCTGCTCCCGAATCACAGACTGAGGGCCTCGGCCCGAGCCGGAGTGACCCTGGAGAGATGACTGGAACCGACGAGGTGGTCGGCAAACTCGATCTTCGAGAGCACAACCCGCGTCCTGAGACATCGCACTTCAAAGGTCGGGGCTCAGTCTCCGACCTGCCCACTTGAGATGCCGCTGCGGAAAAGAGGGCCACAGCAGTGCGGCGGCTGGCGCCGCCTGAGATCGCTTGGGCGAGCAGAGCCTGCCCAAGCCGAAGGAGCAGTCTGGTCAAAAGCCGCTTGACATGGCATTGCCGTTTCAGAGATGGCTACCGGCTACGGTTGGCGGCGTAAAGCCGACGAGACGCAGTTCCGGCCTGCGAGTGTATAAGCCGCTTATTGAATTACGACGAGGGGACTGCCGGCCTCATGTGGCGGCTCGGCGGGTTCGGTAGCTACGCCCGCGGTTTTGTCGGCGACGTACCGCTCGATTTCTTCGAGCAGGGCGGGAACAATCTCTTCTTCTTTGACGCGGCGAATGGCCTTGCCTTCCCGGTAAATCATGCCATTGCCGCGACCGGCGGCGACGCCCAAGTCAGCCTCGCGGGCTTCGCCCGGTCCGTTCACCGCGCAACCCATGACGGCCAGCGTGAGCGGCATCTTGATGTGCTTGGTTGCCTGCTCGATATCGCCGGCGATTTTGAAGAGGTTGACTTCAAGTCTGCCGCACGTCGGGCACGCCACGACGACCGGCCCGCGGCCGCGCAATTCGAGCGCCTTCAAAAGTTCGTAAGCCACGCGGACTTCCTCGACAGGATGCGTGGCGAGCGAAACGCGAATCGTATCTCCGATGCCCTCGGCGAGAAGCATTCCGATGCCCACGCAGGATTTCACGGTGCCGGAAAACTGAGTTCCCGCCTCGGTAATGCCAAGGTGGAAAGGATAATCCACTTGGTTGGCAAGCAAGCGGTACGCCGCGACGGCCATCTTCACGTTCGAGGCCTTCAAAGAAACGATGGTGTCCGTAAAGCCCAAGTCTTCGAGAATTTGAATGTGATACTGCGCGCTTTCGACCATCGCTTCGGGCGTAGGATAACCGTATTTTTCCAGCAGACGCCTTTCGAGCGACCCTGCATTGACGCCGATGCGGATGGGCACGCGCTGCTCCTGGGCCCGCCGGACGACGGTGCGCACTTTTTCCGCGTCTCCGATGTTGCCGGGGTTGATGCGCAGCTTGTCAATGCCGGCGTCAAGGGCAATGAGGGCAAACTTGTATTGAAAATGAATGTCCGAAACAAGGATCGAGTCGGGACAGCGCTTGCGGATTTCGGCAAGCGCATGAGCGGTTTCGATGTCCGGCACGGCGAGTCGCACAACCTCGCAGCCGGCCGCCTCCATTTCGTGGATCTGTTCCACCGTTCGATCCACATCTCTCGTGTCCGTCTTCGTCATCGACTGGACAACGATCGGGGCATCGCCGCCGACGGTCAAACGGCCTACCTTGACGGGACGGGTTTTTCGCCGAGGCGGAAAATGTTCGTGCTCGCTGAAATTCATAACGCAGGTCCTTGCCGTCGAAGGCGATTGCGGCGCCGGCGTCCCCGCCGCCCAACCACCCCTCCGCATCGCGGGGCCCCTCCTTGGCGCCGAGAGGAGGAGTAAGGGTGGCTAAGAACATCGCCGCGACAGCTTAATAGTGCGCCAAGGTCTTTACGATGTCATTATACATGATGAATACGAACAGGAGCACAAGCAGGAAGATGCCGGCCTGCGCAATCCTTTCTTTCACGTGCAAGCTGAGGTCACGGCGAATCACGCTCTCGACCAAAAGCATTACAATCATGCCGCCGTCCAGCATGGGAATGGGCATCAGGTTCAAGATGCCAAGCTGCAGGCTGATGAACGCGACAAGCATCAGCAGATCGGGGAGGCCGGCACGGTAAGCTTCGCCGGACATCTGCGCAATGCCGATGGGCCCGGAAAGCGAGCGGGCCGACATGTGCCGCGTCACGATCTTTTCCAGAACCACAAGCAGCGCCGACACGCTGGTCACGTTGTCGCGAATCGACGCCTCGACGGCCTTTCGCCACGAAAGCTGGCGGATCACCACGTCCGTCCGGGCGGTAACGCCGATAATCCACCGGTCTTCTCCCGAAATGACTTTATGTACCGGACGCAAAGTGATGGCAAACTGTCTGCCATGGCGCTCGATGTTCAGCGTGACGGGCTTGCCGGCGTCGTTTTCCAACAAAGAAGCCAGACTTTGGAAGCACGGGACGCTGCGGCCGTCCACACCTAACACTCGATCGCCCGGCTGAACGCCTGCTCGCGCGGCCGGAAAGCCCTCTTCGACTCCTCCCACCACGCTCGGCAGGCACGGACTTAGTCCCGCCTGACCCCAGTCGTTCACACCCTCGGCCTTCGGCGTCAACGTAAGACTCAACAAGCGGCCATTTCGAAGCACTTCGATGGGGATCGGCTGGCCCGCGGTGGTAAGGATTTTGAGCTCCAAACTTTGCCACTTAGGATGTTCGATGTTGCCGAGACGGACCACAACGTCTCCGGGCTTAATTCCTGCGGCAGCCGCGGGTGAGCCAGGCTGAACGGAACCGATGCGCGCCGTCTGCTCTTCGTAGGCCGGCTTCGGATAATGGAACCGATAAAGCGCCGCAAGTAACACGAAGGCGGTGAGCACGTTCATGGCCGGACCCGTGACGGCGATAATGAATCGCTGCCAGCGTGGGTGTGCAAGGAAGTCTCCGGGATCGTCATGGTGTGATTCGGAAGGGTCTTCGCCCGCCATCTTGACGTACCCACCAAGAGGCAGCGCGCTGAGGCGATAGTCTGTTCCGCCGCTTTCAAAGCCTGCGAGTCGCTTCCCGAAGCCGAGCGAGAACACTAGGACGCGGACTCCGAACCGCTTGGCAGCGAGGAAATGACCCAGCTCGTGGACGAAGATCATAAAGCCGAGCACGACCGCCACCACGATGACATCGGTTACAAAGTTGGAAAGAAGGTTCAAGCTATACTCCTTGGTGGACCACAGAAGCCGCCATGCTCTCCGCCGCCCAGCGCCGGGCTTCACGGTCAAACTCGAACACGTCACTAATTGAATTGAAGTACGAGCGCGGCGCCCGCCGCATCACGGTCTCAATGACGCGCGGAATGGAGCTGAACGGCAGTCGGCGCTCGAGGAAAGCGCTGACGGCTACTTCGTCGGCGGCATTGAGCGCGCAAGGTGCACAACCGCCGTCCTCAATCGCGGCGCGGCCGAGACGAAGACACGGGAAACGTCGCGTGTCAGGCCGGCGGAACGTCAGGCGGCGGATCGTGGTGAGATCCAGAATGAGGGAATCTTCGCCTGCGGGTACGCGCTCAGGAAACGTCAGGGCGTATTGAATCGGGATCCGCATATCCGCCACTGCTAGTTGCGCCATCACACACCTATCTACGAATTCTATCATGGAATGAATGACGGACTCGGGATGGATCATCACTTCGATTTGCTCTGGTTCCAACCCGAAAAGCCAGTGCGCCTCGATAATTTCAAGCCCTTTGTTCATGAGAGTCGCCGAATCAACCGTGATCCGGCCACCCATGCGCCAAACGGGGTGATTCAAGGCTTCCTCCGGGGTGATCGAGTCGAATTTCGTGGCCGGCGTTTTCAGGAATGGGCCACCCGAGCCCGTGAGAATCAGGCGGCGAATTTCCCGCTGCCTCCCGCTACGGAGACACTGGTGGACTGCGCAGTGTTCGCTGTCGATGGGAAGAATTTCGGCGCCGCTCCGGCTCGCCTCACCCATCACCAACTCACCGGCCACCACCAACGTTTCCTTGTTAGCAAGCCCCACGCGCTTACCGGCTTTGACCGCCGCGTATGTGGCAAGCAGGCCGGTGATGCCGTGCGAGGCAGAAACCACGGTGTTGACTTCCGGCAGTGTCGCTGCCTCGGCGCTGTGCTCCGCGCCAGCCTCAATCCTTACGGGCTCCCGGTAGCCTCGTTGATCGAGCTCGCTGCGAAGCGGATCCACCCACTCGTTGGAACCTACCACCACCAGCGTCGGCTTAAACTCCATCGTCTGTTCGGCCAGCAATCCTACGCTCTTCCCGGCGCACAAAGCGATCACCCGAAAGCGGTCCCCAAGACCCCTGACCACTCGCAACGTGTTCTGGCCGATTGACCCAGTCGAACCAAGAATACAAAGACCTTGTGCCATTCGATGTTTACTCCGGAGCCAAGTCAGCGCATCATGCTACGCATCACCAGCGCCAGCCACATTACGGGGGCGCCAAATAACATGCTGTCAAGCCGGTCCAACAACCCGCCGTGCCCGGGCAGAATGTTACCCGAGTCCTTAAGGTTTGCGCATCGTTTGAACGCGGACTCCGCCAAGTCTCCCAACTGGCCTGCTACGCCGACGCACAGAGCAAGCAGGAGCGCCGACTTCCAATCCGCCGTTCGCCATACCCATCGCATGCAGATCCATCCTGCCAGCATGCTTCCGACCATCCCTCCCACCGCACCCTCGAAGGTCTTTTTCGGCGAAACAGTGGGAAACATGAACCGGCGGCCGAAGAGGCGGCCGGTGAAATAGGCGAAGGTATCACCCGTCACGATAACCGCCACAATGAAGAACATGATCTCCCGCCCTCCTGCAAACCCTGTGGCGATCTCGGAAAAGCGCAAGGGAAACAGGCAGGAGAGGTTAAAAGCTACATAGAAAACTCCAAGCACGGTGACGGACACGCCGGCCAAATATCCGCCCAGGGAGGCAGACCGCGCCAGCGCCGCTGCAAGGATGACCAGCACCAGTGCCGCGAAAGTTGCCAGCGCAAGGAGCCCATCATGCCGCAAGCCGACCCATTGTGCCGCGCACACCAGCGCCGCGGCCAGGTAGCCAAGCGCCGGATAAACCTCTGTTCCCGTCCTGCGGCTGATGAAGAAGAACTCGTAGAGTCCACGTTCCACGAGCAGCAACAAAACCGCCATAAAAAGCCAGCGAGGCGACCAGCCAGCCAGATACACGACCGGAGCTACCAGAGCGATTCCCGTCAGAATGCGTGTTCTCATGGTTGTTGGCGCAAGCGTCTTTGTGCCTTCCGTTCCCGGACAGGCCTCAACACGGGGGTCACCGAGACCCCTCTGTGCCCTCCCTGCTAAAGCTTGAGAGGCGCGCAGAATACGCACAACGACGAATGGCGGACTGCAAGTGACGAGGCCGCCACGTATAATTCACGCGGGTCCGGTCGCAGGGCAGAGCGGCGCAACCTTCGGCGACGCCACAATTCGCGCTTCATGGCGGGCTATTCATTGTTAGCTCAGGCCAAGTCCGCCGTAGCGCCGTTCGCGCTTCTGGTAGTCGAGCACTGCTTGATACAAGTCCCGGCGAGTGAAATCCGGCCACAACGTGTCCGTCACCCACAACTCCGCGTAGGCCGCCTGCCAAAGCAGAAAGTTGCTGAGACGCATCTCCCCGCTGGTGCGGATCAGAAGGTCGGGGTCTGGCAGGCCCCGTGTGTAAAGGGCCTGGCTGATCGCCCGCTCGCTCACTTCGCCCTTTCCGCTTCGCTTGAGCTTGCGGACAAGCTTGCGAAGAGCGTCCACGATCTCAGCCCGGGCTCCGTAATTCAGAGCGAGAGAGAGTGTCAGTCCGGTGTTGCGCTTCGTTGCCTCGATCGCCTTTCGCAGGTCTTGTTGCACGGCCTTCGGCAGCTCCCGCGTTCGTCCAATCACCCTGAGCCGGATTCGGTAGCGGTTCATCTGCCTCATTTCCTTCTTCAGGAATTCCCGCAAAAGGGCCATGAGCAGATCAACTTCCGCCTGCGGTCGCTTCCAGTTCTCCACAGAAAACGCATATAGCGTGAGGTAAGGGACGCCGAGCCGGCGGCAGGCCTCCACTCCCTGACGCACGGCGCGCATCCCGGCGCGATGTCCAGCAATTCGCGGCAGGCGACGCTTTTGCGCCCACCGCCCGTTTCCGTCCATGATAACGGCGATATGATGTGGAAGCCGCTCGCGGTCGATCGCAGAAAGCAATCCAGTTTCGCTGAGCTGAGAAGTCACGTTGTGCCTGACCGGCCGGACGAATCCGGAGGGAGAGAATGTCGCGCGGAAACGCCCAGGCGCCTCGCCGCCATCTCACAAGCTTTTCTCGGAGTCACTCTTGAGTCAGAAGCTCAATCAAAGTGCTTAGGGCACAAGGCTCGTCTTGCGGCCTCCTGGTAGCCCCGGGGCATCAGCTCTTCGGTGAGTAATAACCCTCACGGTAGACAAGCTTATACTTGATGTTCTTGCCCTTCTGGTTCACGATCCGCAGCGGATTTCCCTGCGCGTCCACCAAATCCACTTTCAGTTTGTGATATTTCCCGTTCTTCCCTGAACTATTCGGAACAAAGCCCAAGCTGTACTGCTGCCGTAATTGCTGCGCGATCTGTTGGTAGACCCCTGGCAACGCACCTTCGAAGCGTGGGAAGAAAGCCTGGCCTCCAGAATACTTGGCGATGTAGTCCAGCCCGTTGCGCGCCTGCCAGTAATCGATGTTGTAACCGCCCGGCGTCCGCACGGCCAGCCATTCCAGAATGCTGACCGGATAAATCGGCGTGGTGGATGCCTTGGCGATCTTCAACATCTGATCGTAGGTCAGCTTGCTGAACGTATCGTAGCCGCTGCAGATCGCCACAATTGCCTTTCGGCCCTTAATATTCCTCATGCGGTTGATGACGAAGGCCAGGGAATCATATAAGTTGTCTTCGGAAAACCCGGGGAACTGCAACTCGTTCAGGGCGGCTTCCACCTGCTGGCGGTTGTGCGTGAAATCGGTGAGGATGTGCGGTTTGAGATCGAAGGAAACAGCGGCAACCCAATCGCTGGGTCTCATCACGCCGATGAACGAGTATGCCTCTTCGAGGGCCTGATACACCAGCGGCCACCATTCGTTGCTAAACTCCACGAGCAGACAGACCGTAATGGGGGCTTGAACCGCTCCGAAATTCGTGACGGTCTGCTGCACGCCGTTGTCATACACGCGAAAGTTGGTTTTCTGGAGATTGGTGATGGGATCGCCGCTGTCATCGGTCACCAGCACGTTCAGGTTCACCAGATTGGTCGAGGTAGAGAGCGTGTAGATCTGTTTCGGGTTGATCTTCTCGGGCGTCTTGAGCGGTGGCGGTGCCTGCTGGGGATGCGGAGGCGTGACGGTCTCGCCGGGCTGCTCCTGGGGGCCTTGTTGCTGCGCGTGGTGGTTCGGTGGAATTACGGTCTCGCCGGGCTCACCGGCCGGGCCGGGCGCGGATTGCGGCGCTCCAAAGGAGCGCTGAGTCCACCACCAACCGCCAGCCCAGATCAGTCCTGCCAAAGCGAACAATGCCAGAATCTGTCGCATTTTCCGGGACATAGGAGTCACTCCTGCCAACTTTTGGCCACTTTCATCATGCCACCGCGCTTTGTTTCGGTCAACTTGTGGACCACCATTGGCTCCGGTTGACAAAGCGTTGATGCTAGGATATTAATAAGAGTTTGTGGTTAACCAGCGGGAGCGACCTGTGGGCACTTACTTTCAGCGAAAGAAACGAGGCAAGGTTCGGTGGCGAGTTGTCGATGCGGAGGGTCAGCGGCTTGGCCGTCTGGCTGCTCGTGCGGCGCGGATGCTCATGGGCAAAGACTGGCCGGACTACACCCCGCATGAAGATCACCGCGAAGGGCTGATCATCGTGAACGCGGGAAAAGTGGTTCTCAGCGGTCGCAAAATGGAGAGCAAGGTTTACCGCCGTCATACAGGCTATCCCGGAGGGCTCAAGGAAATCGCCGCGGGCAAGTACCTGGAATCCAGGCCCCAGGAGTTGGTTCGGGAAGCAGTTCGGGGCATGTTGCCGAAGACCCGCCTCGGCGACCGGGTGGCAACACGGTTAAGAGTGTACTCGGGGCCAGTTCATTCTCACTCCGCGCAGAAACCCGAAGAGTTCCGCCTCAGTTAACCCTAAACTATAGTGAGCGGGGTCTGGCTCGGGTAGACCGGGCGTGGAATGTCCCGACCTATGAGGAGTCCGCGCCGCGGCCGGTCTCGACGAAAATTTTGGCGACCCGGGCCGTCGTGCCTCTGCCCAATGTTTAGGAGTCGGCGCGCCGAGGTCAGGTTGAATTTTTTTGTTCTGGCAACGGGGTGAGCTTATCAGGGTGAGGCAAAAGTTGGTCCGGAGATTTCATCACTTCGCATTACGAGCGAAGTTAGAGGGATAAAGTGTCAGACACAGCCCAGTTTCGCGGAACGGGCCGCCGTAAGTCTGCGGTGGCCCGCGTTTATCTCAGGTCCGGCGATGGCAAGATTGTCATCAACCGTCGCCCGCTCGACCAGTACGTGCCTTCCGAGGCCATGCGGGTGGAATTGCAGCAGCCTCTCGCGGCAACCGACACAATGGGAAAGCTTGACGTCCTGATTCTTCTGCGTGGCGGTGGCCTTCACGGTCAGGTCGGAGCTGCCCGCATGGGCTTGGCGCGTGCGTTGGCAGCGTTCAATCCCGAGTTCAGAAGCCAGTTACGGCAAGGCGGCTTTCTAACTCGGGATTCGCGCGTTAAAGAGCGCAAAAAGTATGGCCAGAAGGGTGCTCGCAAGCGGTTTCAGTTCTCGAAACGTTGAGTGTGGGTTTCGGATTCTGGCTGCGGCTTGAGACCTCAACAACTCTATAGAAACTGAACACCTGAACGCCCAGGGAGGATCTTTGTCCATCATAAACATGAAGGAATTTCTGGAGGCCGGGGTTCACTTCGGACATCAAACGCGCCGATGGAATCCCAAGATGAAAGAGTATATATACGGGGAGCGGAACGGCATCTACATCATTGACCTCCAGAAGACTCTGAAGCTCTTTAAGGAGGCCGCGAAGTTCGTCGCCGAGTTGACGCAGGAGGGAAAGACGCTGCTCTTCGTCGGCACCAAGCGGCAGGCGCAGGAGGCGATCGCAGAGGAGGCGGCGCGTTGCAGTATGTATTACGTCAACCACCGATGGCTGGGTGGCTTGCTGACGAACTATTCGACGATTCAGAAGTCCATCCAACGGCTGAAGGAACTGGAAGAAATGAGCCGGGACGGACGTTACGACTTGCTTCCGAAGAAGGAAGTTCTCCGGCTCGAGCGTGAGCGGCAGCACCTTGAGTACAACTTGGCGGGAATCAAGGACATGTCGGGATTGCCGGACGCGCTGTTTGTCATCGACTCGAACCATGAGCATATCGCCGTGAAGGAAGCGGTCAAGCTGGGAATTCCAGTGGTAGCGATTGTGGACACGAATTGTGATCCTGACTTGGTAGATTATGTAATTCCCGGAAATGATGATGCGCTGCGGTCGATCCGGCTGTTCACTATGCGTATCGCCGACGCCGTCCTGGAAGGACGGCAGGTCGCGGAGGAGAAGAGGCTCGAAGAAGAAAAGCTTGCGGCGGAGAGAATCGCCGCGGAGATTGAAGCGGAGCGAGAGCGCGCTGCGTTCGAGGAAACGCAGAAGGAGAGAAGGGAGCGGGTTTCCGACGATGTATTGGCGCAGGAAATGGCTTACTTTAACGAGGGAGCGGAGCCGGCTGCGACCGTCGAGGCGGCCGAGGAAGTGGAGGACGGCCGGGTTAGAATTCCGAAGGGACGGCGAAGGCCAGGAGGTCGTGGCCGTCCGGCGAAGGGCGAGAGGCAACCGGAAGGGGAAGACGCGAACGATCAGCTTTGACATGCCGCGACGGTGGATGACCACCGGAATCCGCATGTCGGCGCGCCGGATCTGGTCTGGCGGTGCACAGAGCGTTGGGTCGAAGGGTATACGGGCGGAGGATCATGGGAGTTTCAGCGGGAGACGTTAAGAAGCTGCGCGAGGCGAGCGGGGCGCCGATGATGGAGTGCAAGAAGGCGCTGGAGGAAGCGGACGGAGATTTTGAAAAGGCGTTTACCGTGCTTCGCAAACGAGGGCAAGCCGCCGCCGCCAAGAAGGCTGGAAGAACCACTTCCGAGGGCCTTATTGGCACGTACGTCCATCCCGGATCGAAGATTGCCGTCATCGTAGAGGTCAACTGCGAAAGTGATTTTGTGGCACGAAACGAGGAATTCGCGCAATTGGCTCATGACTTGGCGATGCACATTTGTGCGGCTGATCCGAAATTCATTCGCAAGGAGAATATTGCGCCTGAGATTCTCGAACGGGAAAGGGCCATCCTGCGCGAACAAGCCGCGGTTTCGGGCAAGCCACCAGCAGTGGCCGACAAGATCGTTGAGGGGCGGCTTGGAAAATTTTACGAAGAAAACTGCCTTTACGAGCAGCGCTTCATCAAGGATACGTCAGCGGCAACGACGGTCGGTGAGCTGATTGCAACGAAAATCGCCAAATTCGGCGAGAACATCACCGTCAGCCGGTATGCGCGATTCAAGGTGGGAGAAAGAGCTAGTTGGGATGGCTCGGAGAATGGTCCAGAACGCTAACATAGACCGGCTCCGGGAGATTCTCCCTTCCGATGCGGCGGGTCGCAACGAGGCGCGAGGGCGCGCGATCAGACACTTGGCTCCGGCCCTATGAGCGAACCGGCTTTCCATCGCATTTTGCTTAAGCTGAGCGGCGAGGCCTTGATAGGCGGGCGCGGGTTTGGCGTGGATCCGGAAGCCGTTGGGCGGATCGCACGAGAAATCCACGAGGTCCACGAGGCTGGAGTTCAGATTGCCATCGTCGTGGGAGGAGGCAATTTCATTCGCGGGGTCTCGGCCTCAGAAGGAGGCTTTGATCGTGTAGTGGCCGATCATATGGGGATGCTGGCTACGGTCATTAACGCCTTGGCGCTGCAAGATGCCCTCGAAAAGACGGGGTCACTGACGAGGGTTGTTACCGCGATGGAGATGCGAGAAATCGCCGAGCCGTTTATTCGTCGGCGGGTGATCCGCCATCTTGAGAAGGGGCGTCTCGCGATCCTGGCCGGAGGCACCGGGAGCCCATACTTTTCCACGGATACAGCGGCGGCGCTTCGCGGCATGGAAGTGAAGGCCGACGTAATTCTGAAAGCCACGAAGGTGAATGGTGTTTACGACCGTGACCCGCAGACGTCGCCTGGCGCGAAGATGTTTTTGCGCATCAGCTATCTGGATGTTCTGCAGCGGGGCCTCGCGGTGATGGATACGACGGCCATTTCGCTCTGCATGGACAACGCTCTGCCCATTATTGTGTTTAACTTGAACGTACCTGGAAACCTGAGGCGCGTCATTTCGGGAGAGCAAGTGGGGTCGCTGGTTACTCGCTAGGCTAGCGTCGGAGGCGGAGCCATGGTAAAGGAGATGTTGGCCGAGGCAAAGAGCCGCATGGCCAAATCCGTTGAGGATTTTCAACACGAGTTGGCCGCAGTGCGAACCGGACGGGCGTCAGCTTCCTTGCTGGAGCACGTCAAAGTGGACTATTACGGAACGCCATCGCCACTTAACCAAGTGGCGACGCTGGGGGTTCCGGAACCGACGATGGTTACCGTGCAACCTTGGGACCCGGGCCTGTTGGCGGTGATTGAAAAGGCTATTCGGTCCTCTGATCTAGGGCTGAATCCCGTGAGCGATGGCAAAATTTTGCGGGTTCCCGTTCCGCCTTTGACGGAGGAAAGGCGGAAGGAGATGGTGAAACGTGTGCATGCCGCGCTAGAAAGGCATCGGCTCGGCGTCCGGAGCGTCCGGCGTGACGCTAACGAGGCGCTCAAGAAGCAGTTCAAGGACAAACGGATCTCCGAAGATGATGAACGCCGTGGCCTGGATGAGATTCAAAAGCTCACCGATGAGTTCATCGGCAAGCTTGATGCGCAGGGGAAGGCTAAGGAACAAGA
This sequence comes from Acidobacteriota bacterium, assembly GCA_021817045.1. Lineage (GTDB taxonomy): Bacteria > Acidobacteriota > Terriglobia > UBA7540 > UBA7540 > RH2-MAG17b. The sequence goes on along the minus strand of JAKAWG010000016.1, from coordinate 24,833 downwards.
GATTCTTGAAATCCGGTAAGGCGACTCAGTGCGCGCAAGACCACTCGCGCTATTTTCAAGAGCCGTCCTGCCGGGTATAATGAATTTGCTGTCGTCGAGCGCCCCTCCGTGGGTTCCCCGCAAACAGCGTGCAGGCGAAGGTTCGGCGGCCTGCCATCAAGGAGAAACGCCTTTTCCGGCGATGCCTTGACAGCGGCCGATACTGCTTGTTACATTTGATAGGCTTTGCCGTTGACGGGGCTCTGCGCCGAGAGCGGCAAAAGAGAGAGTGGAATAGTTCAGCCGTGCCCACGTTCAGCCAAATGGTACGCCGGGGCCGAAGGACGCCTCGTTACAAGACATCCAGCCCGGCGCTTGAAGGGTGCCCACAGAAGCGGGGAGTGTGCATTCGCGTATACACGCAGACGCCGAAGAAGCCAAACTCGGCGCTGCGGAAAGTGGCCCGCGTCCGCCTGACCAACAGTATGGAAGTGACGACGTACATTCCAGGCGTCGGTCACAATCTTCAGGAGCACTCGATTGTTCTTATTCGCGGCGGCAGAGTGAAGGACCTTCCGGGTGTTCGCTATCATGTAATTCGCGGGACGCTGGATTCGGCCGGAGTCACTGACCGTCGACAAGGACGCTCGAAATACGGTGCGAAGAGGCCGAAGGCGTCGTAAGACTGCTGCCTGGCGAATGCGTCACGGCATCGGGAAGCTGAGGTTGGACGCCGAGGCTGGAAGTTTTAGTTTTGAGCGCAGGAAAGTGGGAGCGGTTAGCTACGTTGGCCGCCGGAGTCCGGATCACTGCTGACGACTGAGAGATAAGAGTTAGGTTATGCCTCGAAAGGGTACTGTTGAGCGTCGGACAACTTCGGCAGATCCGGTTTATGACAATGCGCTCGTCCAGAAGCTAATCAATTGCGTGATGTACGAGGGGAAAAGGTCTGTGGCGCAGGGTATCGTTTACGACGCGTTCGAGCAAATTCGACAGCGCACTAACGACGACCCGATCAAGATCTTTAAGAAGGCTTTGGAGAACGTCAGACCCGCTCTAGAGGTGAAGAGCCGCCGAGTGGGAGGCGCCAATTACCAGGTGCCGGTGGAAGTGAACCGGAACCGTCAAACCTCGCTCAGCCTCCGCTGGATTATTGGCTATGCGCGGCAGCGCGGCGAAAAGTCGATGGTGGAAAAGCTTTCCGCCGAGTTGTTGGACGCGGCTAACCACCGCGGTGGAGCAATCAAGAAGAAGGACGATACCCATCGCATGGCCGAAGCGAACAAAGCGTTTGCTCACTACCGCTGGTAGACCCGGGCAATCCCTGGGCGTTCTGAACGGGGCGGGATGTGCTTTTCCCGAAAGCGCGAGCCGCTCCAAGCCGACAAAGGCAGCTTAGGTGCAACCGCCTCTGGCGAAAACCGGAGGCAAAAATACGCGCGCATCGCGCGCAACAGATCGTTTTAGCGGAACCCTATTTGTATGTCGCGCCTGGTACCACTTGAAAAAACCCGGAACATCGGCATTATGGCGCACATCGATGCCGGCAAGACCACGACCACCGAGCGTATCCTGTACTATACGGGGATCACTCACAAGTTGGGAGAGGTGCATGAAGGCACCGCCGTGATGGACTGGATGGAGCAGGAACAGGAGCGAGGCATCACGATCACTTCGGCGGCGACAACGTGTTTCTGGCGGGATATCCGCATCAACATCATCGACACGCCAGGGCACGTGGATTTCACGGCAGAAGTTGAACGATCGCTCCGGGTATTAGACGGAGCGATTGCTATTTTGGGGGCGGTGGAAGGTGTTGAGCCTCAGACCGAGGCGGTGTGGAGGCAAGCCGACAAGTACCGCGTACCGCGCATCGTCTTTGTCAATAAGATGGATCGCTCGGGAGCGAATTTTGAGGAGTGCCTGGCTCAGCTCCGTTCGAAGGTCCACGCGACGCCGGTGGCCATCCACATTCCTTTAGGGCGCGAGGAAAACTTTCAGGGTTCAATCGACGTTTTGCGGCAGAAGGCCCTTGTCTACCGTGACGATACGCTGGGCGCCGATTACGACGAGGTTGAGATTCCAGATTTGGAGCGCGCGGCGGCGAGGCACTACCGCGAACTTATCGTCGAGACGCTGGCGGAGCTCGACGACGCCGTGCTGGAAAAGTACGCCCACGGCGAAGGGGTATCGGCGGAGGAGTTGCGCGCGAGCTTGCGGCGAAATACGCTGAATATGAAAGTAGTGCCTGTGCTATGCGGCGCGGCGTTCAAAAACAAGGGTGTTCAACCGTTACTCGACGCGGTTGTCGATTACCTGCCGTCTCCTGCTGAAGTCGCGGCTGTGGAAGGCGTGAGACCGGGCAAAGAGGAAAAGGTGGTGCGCGAGGCCAGGGATGAGGCGCCGTTTTCGGCTTTGGTCTTCAAGATCATGACCGATCCCTTTGTGGGGCACTTGGCTTTTGTGCGGGTGTACTCCGGCGCTTTGCACAGTGGCGAGGCGGTCTATAACCCTCGGCTCGAAAGGCGCGAGCGTGTCGCGCGCCTGCTTAAGATGCACGCGAACAAGCGAGAGGAAATCACCGAGGTTTACGCGGGGGACATCGCGGCGGCGGTCGGCTTGAAGAGCGTTTCCACCGGCGATACGATCTGCGACGAGAAAGCTCCGGTGGTGTTGGAGGCTATGGATTTCCCGGCGCCGGTCATTTCCGTCGCCATTGAGCCAAAGACTAAAGCAGACCAGGAGAAACTGGGCTTGGCGCTTGCCCGCCTCACGCAAGAAGATCCTACTTTCAAGGTGACCACTGATCCGGACACCGGGCAGACAATTATGTCCGGCATGGGTGAACTTCACCTTGAAATCCTGGTAGACCGGATGTTCCGCGAATTCAGTGTGGGTGCGAACGTGGGCCGTCCGCAAGTGGCCTACCGCGAAACGATCCGCTCGGCGGCGGAAACTGAGGGCAAGTATATCCGCCAGACCGGAGGGCGCGGCCAGTACGGGCATGTCGTCATTCAGGTTGAGCCGCTAGGACATCCTTCGGCAGACGAGATCGCCGAGCTTACCAAGAAGAAACCGACGGACCGTTTCGACGCGGATCTGAATCTTCTTTTTCTGGACAAGGTCATGGGGGGGGTGGTCCCGAAGGATTACATCCCGGCGGTCTATCAGGGTGTGCGGGAGGCGATGGAAACGGGAGCTCTTGCTGGCTATGAAATGACCGGCGTTCGGGCCGCGCTTGTAGATGGCTCGTATCACGAAGTAGACTCCTCGGAAATCGCATTCAAGATTGCGGGCTCGATGGCGTTGAAGGAGGCGGTCAGAAAAGCGAATCCTTGCCTGCTTGAGCCTGTGATGAAGGTGGAAGTTGTAGTTCCGGAAGAGTTTATGGGGGACGTGCTGGGAGATTTGAGCGGGCGGCGTGGGCGCATCGAAGGCATGGAAAAGCGTGGCTCGACGCAGATCATCCGCTCGACGGTTCCCTTGGCCGAGATGTTTGGCTACGCGACGGATTTGAGGTCACGTACGCAGGGGCGCGCATCCTATACGATGCACTTCCTCCGTTACGAGCAGGTGCCCTCGAATATTGAAGCGGAGATCGTCGCCAGGGTTCAAGGCAAGCCGGTTGCTTCCTAACGGATTTGAAACGAGCCAGGCAGAAGCACTTAAATTCATTGTAGTGAGGCAAATGGGTTATGGCCAAAGAAAAATTTGATCGTTCGAAGCCGCACATGAACATAGGGACCATCGGGCACATCGACCACGGGAAGACGACCCTGACGGCGGCGATCACGAAGGTGCTGTCAAAGAGCAATCCCAAGGTACACTTCCGCGCATTCGATTCGATTGACAACGCGCCGGAGGAGAAGGCGCGCGGGATCACGATTGCCATCGCACACGTGGAGTATGAGACGGCCAACCGGCATTACGCCCACGTGGACTGCCCTGGGCATGCGGACTACATCAAGAATATGATCACGGGCGCAGCCCAGATGGACGGCGCGATTCTGGTTGTCGCGGCGACGGACGGACCTATGCCGCAGACGCGCGAGCACGTGCTGCTGGCGCGCCAGGTGAACGTGCCTTATATCGTCGTCTTTATGAACAAGTGCGACGCCGTGGAAGACCCCGAATTGTTAGAACTGGTGGAGGTCGAGGTGCGAGAGTTGCTGTCGAAGTATAACTTCCCCGGGGACAAAGTTCCGGTGATCAGGGGGAGCGCGCTGAAGGCGTTGGAAGGGGATCCGAATTGGGAGAAGTCGATATTGGAGTTGATGGATGCGGTAGACAAGTACATTCCCCTCCCACAGCGCGAAATCGACAAGCCGTTCTTGATGCCGGTGGAAGATATTTTTTCCATTTCGGGCCGGGGAACCGTTGTCACCGGTCGCGTGGAGCGAGGCAAGGTCAAAGTTGGAGAAGACATCGAAATCGTCGGTTTGCGGCCCGATTCGTTCAAACGAGTAGTGACTGGCGTGGAAATGTTCAAGAAGCTCCTCGACGAAGGCCAGGCAGGAGATAACATCGGCGTGCTGTTGAGAGGGACAGAGAAGGACGAAGTGGAGCGCGGGATGGTGCTGTCGAAGCCGGGTTCGATCACGCCGCATACGAAATTCAAAGCGGAAACGTACATCCTGACGAAGGAAGAGGGCGGGCGGCACACGCCGTTTTTCAAGGGATACCGACCGCAGTTCTATTTTCGGACGACAGACGTGACGGGAGTGGCGACCTTGCCGGCCGGGACGGAGATGGTGATGCCCGGCGACAATGTGACGCTGGAAATCGAGTTGATCACGCCGATCGCAATGGAGAAAGGGCTGAGGTTTGCAATCCGGGAAGGCGGACATACGGTGGGAGCAGGCTCGGTGACGGAAGTCCTGCAGTAAGGAGGACTAAAGGTGAGTACGCTGCACGAAAAGATCAGAATTCGACTAAAGGGTTACGATCACCGGATTTTGGACCAGGCGGCGGTGGAGATTGTCTCCACCGCCAAGCGCAACGGCGCGCAGGTGGCGGGACCGATCCCGCTGCCTACCGTCAAGAACAAGTATTGCGTGCTTCGTTCTCCGCACACGGATAAGAAATCGCGGGAACAGTTCGAAATTCGCACGCATAAGAGGCTGGTCGATATTCTCGAGCCGACCGGCTCGACCATCGACGCATTGACGAAGCTGGATTTGCCTTCCGGGGTGGACATCGAGATCAAGGCGTTCGGGAAAGAGCATACGAAATGACGTCAGTGAGTCCCTCTCTGGCGACAATCGGTTGCGATACCTGGCGGGCAATAAGTGGTAGACATGGTAAACGGAATTCTCGGCAAGAAACTTGGCATGACGCAGATCTTCCGCGCTAACGGCGATGTGGCGCCGGCCACTGTTGTGAAGGCGGGGCCGTGCGTAGTGACGCAGCGGAAGACGAAGAGCAAGGACGGTTATGACGCCGTTCAACTCGGCTTGGTCGAGATGCCGGGTCCGAAGCGTGTGACAAGGCCGATGGACGGTCATTTCAAGCGAGCGGGGGCGAATCCGAGCTCGTTCCTCCGGGAAATCCGCCTCAAAGACGGTGGCGATGGCGTCAAGGCTGGCGACAAGATTCTGGTTGATCAGTTTCAGCCAGATGAGCTTGTGGACGTGATTGGCATTTCGAAGGGGCGTGGTTTTGCTGGTTTCCACAAGCGGCACCATTTTGGAGGTGGAGCGGGTTCGCACGGATCGATGTTTCATCGCGCGCCCGGTTCGATCGGCGCCTCGGCCTTTCCATCTCGTGTGCTGAAAGGAATGCGGGCGGCGGGTCACATGGGCGCTGGGCGTGTGACGGTGAGGAACCTACGGATTCTGCGGGTTATCCCCGAAGAAAACACGCTGGTCGTGGAGGGCGCTGTACCGGGTCCCGACGGCGGCTATGTTGTAGTGCTGCAGGCGAAGGCCCCAAAGCGAAAGGCCGCACCGGCGCGAACGGCAGAATCTCCGAAGAAAAAGTAAATGTGGTGCGCGGGGTTCAAATATGGCCGTTGTTGAAGTCAAGAATCTGGAAGGGGTGAAAGTTCGTGAGCATCAGTTGCCCGACGAGGTGTTTTCGGCGCCGCCCAACCAAGATTTGCTGTGGGAGGCCGTGAAGGGGCGCTTGGCCAGCCTACGCCGGGGCACCCATTCGACCAAGAGCCGGGGCGAAGTGAGTGGTGGCGGAAAAAAGCCGTGGAGACAGAAGGGAACGGGCCGCGCTCGTGCAGGCGGTATTCGGAGTTCACTGTGGCGTCACGGCTCCATCGCCCACGGCCCCAAGCCGCGTGATTACTCGGCCAAGCTTCCTGCCAAAATGTATCTTGGGGCACTGCGTTCGGCGCTGGCGGCGAAGTTTCAAGACAGCAGACTTACAGTTGTGGATGCCTATGAACTGAACGAACCCAAGACGAAGCAACTCAGGGTCGCGTTGGACAAACTCGGGATCGAGAAGTCGGTGCTGGTAGTCAATGACGCTCCGAACCGTAATCTCCAGCTTTCGGCTCGTAATTTACCAGGCTGTGATTTGAAGCGCCATCACGAACTTCATGCTTACGACGTGCTGAGCCATGACGGGCTGCTGATTTCAGAATCGGCGCTCGTGAGGCTGGAGGAGGCGCTGCGGTGAACAAAAGCCCCTATCAAATTCTCCGCAAAGCAATCATCACCGAAAAGGGGCTGCTGGTGAAAGAGCGGGCGCGTACGCTGGTTTTTGAGGTAGATCCGAGAGCCAACAAAGCGGAGGTCAAGGCGGCTGTGCAGAATGCCTTTAAGGTGAAGGTGGAGTCGGTGCGTACGTCAAATTTTCAGGGCAAAATGAGGCGGCGAGGCCGCACGTCGGGATACCGTGTGGATTGGAAGAAGGCCTACGTCAAGCTGAAACCGGGCGAAAAAGCACCTGAATACGGAGAAAATCCGTAGGTGGATGACAGACGGCCGTCATTGATCCTCGCTCGCCGGGCGACGGTCGATTAGGAGAAACGGCTGGAGCCGAAGAGCATGAGCGTAAAAACGTACAAGCCGTACACGGAAACGAGACGTTTTCAGACCGGTTTGACCTTTGAAGAGCTGAGTGCGTCCACGCCGTACAAGCCGCTGCTCGAACCCAAAAACCGGATTTCGGGACGGAACAGCGAGGGTCGGCTCACGATATGGCGTCGCGGGGGCGGAAATAAGCGCCATTACCGGATCATTGATTTCAAGCGTGACAAAGCGGGCATTGTTGCGCGGGTGGCAACGGTGGAATATGATCCAAATCGGTCGGCGTTTATATCCCTCCTTCACTATGCCGACGGAGAAAAACGCTACATTCTTTGTCCGTCAGGCTTGAAGGTCGGAGACAAGGTGGTGTCCGGGCCTGACGCTGATATTGTGGTGGGAAACGCTCTGCCGCTGAAGAGTATTCCGGCCGGAACCGTAATCCACAACATTGAGTTGCGCCGAGGAAAGGGCGGACAACTGGTTCGCAGTGCCGGTGGGTCAGCCCAGTTGTTGTCGAAAGAAGGGGACTACGCTCAGATCCGTCTGCCGTCAGGCGAAGTTCGCATGGTTCATCTGGAATGCATGGCATCCATCGGACAAGTAGGAAATCTTGACCATGAGAACGTGACGTACGGAAAAGCAGGGCGCACGAGGTGGCTCGGGAGGCGGCCGACGGTGCGCGGGGTAGCCAAGAATCCGGTCGATCATCCCCACGGCGGCGGAGAGGGAAAGACGTCGGGCGGCCGACATCCGGTCACACCGTGGGGCCAACCCACTCGCGGTTACAAAACCCGCAACAATAAGCTCACTGACCGATTCATTGTCAAACGGCGCGAGAGGAAGTAAGGGAGGACGATTTGGGAAGGTCGTTAAAAAAAGGACCGTTCGTTGACGATCACCTGATGAAGAAGATCGAACTGCTTAACCGGCGGTTTGAGAAGAAAGTCGTAAAAACGTGGTCGAGGCGCTCAACTATCTTCCCTGAGATGGTTGGCCACACGATTGCCGTGCACAACGGGAAGAAATTTATTCCAGTTTATATAACAGAAAACATGGTAGGACACAAACTTGGCGAATTTGCCCCGACACGGACATTTAAGGGACACAGCGTGAAGGTGGCCGCCGAACGGGCTGCCGCAGCGGCGCCGAAGCCGGCACCGGCAGCCAGCCCAGCAGGCTAAGCGTCCGGTTGCCTGCAAACAGGATCCTCAATGGAAGCACGAGCGACGATCAAATATCTAAGAGTTTCGCCGCAGAAGGCTCGGCTTGTGGTGGACCTCATCCGCGGACGTCGGGCCGGCGATGCCATGAGCATCCTCGGCGTCACCAAGAAACGCGTGACGCACGAAGTGATAAAGGCACTGCAGTCCGCAATTGCCAATGCTGAACAGAAGTCGGAACATGTGGACGTTGATGCGCTGATTGTGTCCAAGGCATACGTGAGCGATGCGCCGCGCATGAAGCGTATTCGGCCGGCTCCGATGGGGCGGGCGTACCGGTACCAGCGGCGAATGAGCCACATCACGGTGGTTGTGGAAGCACCAGAGAGCGAATTGCGATAGGGCCTGACCGGTGATGGTCAAGGCAGTTCCAACCGGTCAAGGAGGTTGTGCGTGGGTCAGAAAGTTCATCCGTACGGATTCCGGCTTGGGTACAACAAGACGTGGCGGTCCCGCTGGTTTGCAAAGAAAAGTTATCCGGATCTTCTGCACGAAGATTTAGCTTTGAAGAAGCGGCTCAAGGCGGAGCTATACAGCGCGGGCGTGGCTGCGGTCGAGATCGAGCGTCCGGGCAATAAACTGAAGATTACCATTCATACCGCGCGACCAGGCATCATCATCGGCCGAAAAGGAGCGGAAATCGACCGGTTGCGCCAGGAGATTCAGAAACGTACGGGACGCGAGGTGTTGCCGATTAGTATTCAGGAGGTGCGCCGGCCGGAACTGAACGCGCAGCTTGTGGCCGAATCCATCGCCCTGCAGCTTGAGAAGCGCGTTGCATTTCGCCGGGCGATGCGTAAGGCGGTCGATTCGGCGCTTCGCTTCGGATGCAAGGGCATCAAGGTGAGGTGCGGCGGAAGATTGAACGGCGCCGAGATCGCGCGATCCGAGTGGTACCTGCAGGGCCGCCTTCCTCTGCATACGCTGCGGGCTGACATCGACTTTGGAATGGCGGAAGCGAAGACAACTTACGGCGTCATCGGAGTGAAGTGCTGGATTTACAACGGCGAGATTCTCGAGCAGAAACGGCGGCCTGAGAAGGTGCAGGAACGGGCTCAAGCGGAAGTCCTGCCTGCCGTCCCGGCGCTCTAGAGAGGAACGGTTTTGTGTTGCGATGTTAATGCCCTCAAAAGTTAGGTTCCGCAAACAACAGCGGGGGCGCCGGCGTGGCAAAGCGTGGCGAGGGTCCAGGCTTTCGTTCGGAGATTACGGCCTCAAGGTGTTGGAGCCCGGATGGGTGACCGCGCGTCAAATCGAGGCGGGACGCGTGGCGATTATGCGCTTCATCAAGCGGGGCGGCAAGTTGTGGATCCGTATTTTCCCCGATAAGCCTGTGACCAAAAAGCCGGCCGAAACCCGCATGGGTAAAGGAAAGGGAGCGCCGGAGTTTTGGGTAGCGGTGGTCAAGCCAGGACGGATCATTTACGAAATGGAAGGCGTGAGCGAAGTGGACGCTCGCGAAGCGCTTCGTCTGGCCAGTCATAAGCTGGCGGTGGCCACGCAGTTCGTCAGGCGGTCTGCGGCGTAGCGAACCGTTCAGGGAACGAGAGTCATGAAAGCCGAAAAAATGCGGGAATGGACGACGCAGGAACTGCAAGTGAAAGAGCGGGAGTTTTCCGAGCAGCTCTTCAGATTGAGGTTTCAGTTGCGCAACGGGCAGACCGAAACGTTGGCGAAAATTCGCGTCCTCCGCAAAGACATCGCCCGCGTGAAGACGCTGCAGCGCGAAAAGGAGCTCGAAAGCGCGGCACAGCAGAATTGAGGGCGGGAAGATTGTCAGCGTTGGGAACGAGAGCAAGACGTTTATGAAGAGACGGCAAGTAAAGATCGGCATGGTCACGAGCAACAAGATGCAGAAGACCGTGGTGGTAATGGTTGACCGGCAGATTATTCATCCGCTGTATAAAAGGGTGGTGCGGCGGTCACGGAAGTTTCTCGTCCATGACGAGAGCGGCCAATGCCAGGTGGGGGACTGGGTCCGAATTCAGGAGACCCGGCCGCTGAGCGCACGAAAGCGGTGGCGAGTGGCGTCGGTTATCGCGCGCGCTAATCCTGTGGCCTCGAAACAGGAGGGCGGCCAATGATCGGGATGAGGACCATCCTCCGGGTGGCGGACAACTCCGGAGCGCGGAAGCTTTCCTGCATTCTGCCGGTGGGCGGTGACGTCGGTCTTCAAGCTGGGCTCGGGGATGTTGTAACGGCTGCGGTAAAGGAAGCGGCGCCGGATAGCCCCATCGCCAAAGGGAAGGTCGTCAGGGCGGTCATTGTGCGGATGAGAAAGGAGCAGCGGCGCCGGGACGGCAGCTATATCCGGTTTGATGAAAACGCGGCCGTGCTCATCAACGAGACGGGCGAGCCGGTAGGCACGCGCGTTTTTGGTCCGGTCGCCCGCGAGCTTCGTGACAAGAAGTTCTTGAAGATCGTTTCGCTGGCCCCGGAGGTGCTCTGATGGGCCGCGGGCTCGATATTCGCAAGAATGACACGGTTCGAGTTATGGCTGGGCGCGACAAGGGAAAAGAAGGGCGGGTGCTTGACGTGAGTCCGCGCCGAAACGTGCTGTTTGTCGAGCACGTCAACATGATCAAGCGCCACACACGGCCAAATCCGGCCAAGCAAATTCGGGGTGGCGTTCTGGAAAAGGAAGGCCCAATTCACGTCTCGAACGTTGCGCTGGTCTGCGGTGATTGCGGTCCGACGCGGATTCAGCACCGGGAAAAGGCCGAAGGAACGAAGGTCCGAGTCTGCACGAAATGCGGCCAGGTGCTGGACCGATGATGGGTGAGAGCCACAAGGCGTTGACGTTTCGAGGTGTTGATTGCCAACAATGAGTCCACGTTTGAAGGAACGATACCGGGCAGAGGTCACGCCCGCGCTGATGGACGAATTCCGCTACAAGTCATTGGCGGCAGTTCCGCGCCTAAGAAAGATTGTCGTCAATATGGGGCTGGGCGAAGCGATTCAGAATGCCAAGCTGCTGGATTCGGCGACCCGGGAACTCTCGCTCATTACCGGGCAGAAACCCGTCATTACGCGGGCAAGCCAGTCGATCGCCAACTTTAAGCTGCGCAAGAACATGCCGATCGGAGCGATGGTAACGCTGCGAGGCGACCGAATGTACGAATTTTTCGATCGGCTGGTGAATGTGGTTCTTCCGCGCGTTCGCGACTTTCGCGGGCTTTCGACGCGGGCCTTCGACGGGCGAGGGAATTACACGCTCGGCCTGCGGGACCAATTGGTCTTTCCTGAGATTGACTATGCGAAGGTTGAAAAAATCAAGGGAATGAACATCTCAATCGTGACGGACGCCCGGTCCGACGCAGAGGGGGCGTCGCTTTTGCGGCACCTCGGGCTGCCCTTCCGGCAGGAAACGCGCCGGCGGACTTCCGAGACGCAAGCGGCAGCGCAGACGGGAGGATAGGCTGTGGCACGAACTTCTCAGATGGCAAAGCTGGCAAAGAAGCCTAAGTTCAAGATTCGTCACCGTAACCGGTGCCGCATCTGCGGGCGGCCGCGCGGGTTCCTGCGCAGGTTCGAAATGTGCCGCTTGTGCTTCCGTCAACTGGCGCTTCGCGGAGATATTCCCGGAGTTGCCAAATCGAGCTGGTAAAGAGGAATTAATGGCCACGGTTACGGATCCCATCGCCGACATGCTGACGCGAATTCGCAACGCCATGCGTGCGCGTTACTCGCGGGTAGACATGCCCTCTTCCAAGCTGAAAGTGGGAGTCGCCGCCATCTTGAAGGAGGAAGGTTATATCGGCAGCTATAAGATCAGCGACGAGGGCAAGAAGAAGGTCTTGCGAATCAACTTGCGTTACGGCGCCGATGGCAGGAGCGTGATTTCGAGCCTGGAGCGAATTTCAAGGCCGGGGCGGCGTGTTTACGTCGGCAAGGATAGGATTCCGCGGATTCAGGGTGGCATGGGCGTTACCATTCTGACCACGTCCAAGGGCTTGATGACCGGTAAGAGGGCCCGGCAGTCCCGGCTAGGTGGGGAAGTCTTGTGCAACGTTTCTTAGATTCTTAAGAGACGGTATCACGGAGAGTTGTGGAGCTATGTCGCGGATAGGCAATAAGGTGATCGTTGTACCGGCGGAAGCTACGATTCGCGTGGAAGGCGAGGCGGTGTCCGTAATGGGACCGAAGGGAACGTTGCAAGTTTTCCTCCCGCGAGGTATCCGCCTGGAAAAGGAAGACGGCCGGCTTTTCACGCGCCGGGAAGAGAACGGTGATGCCGCGATCCATGGACTCATCCGAAGCTTGGTGGCGAACGCCGTGCGCGGAGTGACGCAAGGCTTTGAGAAGCATCTGGACATCGTGGGTATTGGTTACCGCGCGGAAGTGAAAGGGGACAAGGTGGTGCTGAATCTCGGCTACTCGCATCCCGCGGAGTTTCTCATTCCGGCGGGAGTTTCGGTGGCTGTTGAAAAGCAGACGCACCTTATCGTGCGCGGCGCGGACCGTCAAAAAGTGGGACAAGTCGCCGCAAACCTGCGTGGGTTAAGGCCGCCGGATCCGTATAAAAACAAGGGTATCCGTTACACCGGCGAACGGCTGAAGAAGAAGGCGGGCAAGGCGGCAGGAGCCGCGACCGGGAAGCAGTAAGGCTGAGTAGAAGGGGCTAAGCGACGATGCTAAAATTGCTTTCGAAAGACGCTGTCCGCCGGCGCATCCACGCGCGGATTCGGAAGAAAGTCGGACGCCGTGAAGGGCGGCTGCGCCTTAACGTGTACCGATCCTTAAACCATATCTACGTGCAAGTTGTCGATGACGTGTCGGGAAAGACGCTGGTTTCGGCGTCGACGCTGGACCGGGAAGTGAAGCAGAGTGTGAGAGAGGGCGGGAACGTAGCGGCAGCTAAGGCTGTGGGCGCGGCCGTGGCGGCGAGAGCGAAGGCAAAGGGTATCGACACGGTTGTTTTTGACCGCGGCGGTTATGAGTATCACGGGCGGGTGAAAGCTCTGGCGGAAGCCGCGCGCGAAGGCGGGCTGAAGTTTTGACTCAGTGGGAGGATGGTGTTTGGCGAATCGAATCGATCCGAATACATTGCAACTGAAAGATCAGGTGATTTCGATCAACCGGGTCACGAAAGTTGTGAAGGGCGGAAAGAACCTGAGTTTCTCCGCGCTCGTAGTTGTGGGCGACGGAGGTGGTCACGTGGGCTACGGCTCTGGCAAAGCGCGCGAAGTGCCGATGGCTATTCGCAAGGGAATTGAAGCGGCCAAGAAATCCGTCGTTAAGGTCAACATCACTCCCACCTCAATCCCCCATGCCGTGCTCGGTAAGTTTGGGGCGGGCAGGGTGCTTTTGAAGCCGGCGGCGGCGGGCACGGGAGTGATTGCCGGCGGCACGGTGCGTGCTGTTGTGCAGGCGGCTGGCGTGCAAAATGTTCTGACGAAGTCTTTGGGCACTACGAATCCGCATAACGTGGTGAAAGCCACGATGGATGCGCTGCTCAAGCTGTGTGATGCGGAAGAGGTGGCTGCGTCGCGAGGTAAAGTCCCCCAGGAATTGTAGGACAGGCTTTCATGAAGAAGCATTCCAAGGTGTTGCACGTGCGGTGGGTGAGGAGTGCCATCGGCTTTGATCGCCGCCAGAAGCAGATGGTGCGCAGCCTGGGCTTGCGCAGACTAAACCAGACGGTCGAAGTGCCTGATACGCCGGCCGTGCGAGGCCTCGTCTCCAGGATTCCGCACCTGGTGAAGGTGGTGAGTTCGGCACGCAAGCCGACGTGGACGGCGACCCCTGAATATACGGTTCGGGCTGTTGAAGTTGAAAAAGGCGAGGCAGCGGAGAATCGCGCTCCTGCTGACGATACCGAGGCGTAAAGGCGGTTTCGGAATTTATGGCGATTCATATTGGCACCCTTCAACCCCCGCGCGGAGCGCATAAGCGCCGGAAGCGGATCGGCTGCGGGATGGGCTCCGGCCACGGCAAGACGGCGACGCGAGGTTCGAAGGGACAGGGCTCCCGAAGCGGATCGAGCATGCGGCCTGGTTTTGAAGGTGGTCAGATGCCTTTGCAACGGCGTCTGCCGAAGCGAGGCTTCACCAACATTTTCAAGAAGCGCTATGCGATCGTGAATCTTGGCGACCTCGCCGGGTTCACTCCGGGAGAAAACGTCACACCGGACACACTGCTCGAACGCGGAATCATCAAGGATTTAGGCGACGGACTGAAAGTGCTTGCGGAAGGGGAGTTGAAGGCGTCTCTCAAGGTTTCGGCCCACCTGTTTTCGAAATCCGCTTTAGAGAAGATCAAAAGAGCCGGCGGCACGGCTGAGGTCCTTCCCGTATGATGGACTCGCTCAAGAGTATTACCGAGATCCCGGACCTCCGAAAGCGGATCCTGTTCACCTTAATGCTGATGGCGGTTTACCGGTTGGGTTCCTTTGTGCCCACACCCGGCATCAACTCCACGATCATCCAGCAGTTTTTCAGAGAGAACAGCAACTCATTGTTTGGCCTGCTCTCGATGTTTTCGGGCGGCAGCCTGAACCGGCTGACGGTGTTCGCTCTGGGGATCATGCCGTATATCACGGCACAGATCATTCTTCAATTGCTCACGGTCGTCTCGCCCACCCTGGAAAAGTTGCAGAAGGAAGGCGAGTTGGGCCGCCGCAAAATCACGGATTACACCCGCTGGATGACGGTCGGCTTGAGCGCGTTTCAGTCGCTCGGCATCGCCATCGCGCTGGAACGCGAAACCAGCCTGGGCGTGCCGATGGTCCACAACCCGGGCATTGGGTTCATTTTGACCACGGTGATTACGCTCACCTCCGGAGCAGTTTTCATCATGTGGTTGGGCGAGCAGATTACGTCGCGAGGCATCGGCAACGGGATGTCTCTTCTTATCTTTGCGGGCATTGTCGTTGGCTTGCCGGGCGCAATCGCGAACCTGTACGGTAACGTCTTCGTGACCCGCATCTGGAGCCCTTTCACGCTGGCCCTGCTTCTGATCTTCATGCTGGCGATTGTCGGGTTTATCGTCTTCTTCGAACGCGGCGAGCGGCGAATTCCCATCCAGTATGCCAAACGCATCGTCGGCCGGAGGGTGATGGGAGGCGTCTCGACGCACCTGCCGCTCAAGGTGAACAGCGGTGGCGTGATGCCGATTATTTTTGCGGTCTCTCTCCTGACGTTTCCTCAGACGATCGGCCTGTTCATCAAGGGGGGAATAGTCGGCAAATTCATCAGCGGATTTTTGTCGTTATTTGCATGGGGCGAGCCGCTCTATACGCTCACCTACGCTCTGCTGATCATGTTTTTCGCGCATTTCTATCTCTCCATCATCTACAACCCGGACGAAGTGGCGGACAATGTGCGTAAGCAGGGTGGATTCATTCCCGGAATTCGCCCCGGCAAGCGCACGGCAGACTACATGGATGACGTCCTCACCAAGATTACGTGGGTTGCCGGATTATACTTGGCTCTCGTGGCGTTAATTCCCGAGTTCATGCTGGCCGGCGTGCGATTGAATCACTTGCCGGTGTGGTTGGGTGGAGCATGGTTTGATTCGCACATGCCAGGATGGTTCTTGCACGGGTTGAACGTGCATTTTTACTTCGGAGGGACGTCGCTCCTGATCGTCGTCGGCGTGGCGATGGATACGGTGCAGCAGGTTGAAGCGCAGTTGATCATGCGGCATTACGAGGGATTTCTGAAGAAGGGGCGAGTCCGTGGGCGACGAGCGGCCTCCTGAGTCGCCGGACGGCGCCGTAGTGAAGTTTCCGGTTCTACTTGTGATGCTTGGCGCGCCTGGAGCCGGAAAAGGGACCCAGGCGAGAGAAATTGCAAACTGGCTGTGCGTTCCTCACATCTCGACGGGAGAGATGCTCCGTGACGCGGTGGAGCGGGGAACGGTAACGGGAAAGAGGGTGCGGGCGATCATGGAGTCAGGAGCCCTTGTGCCCGACGACTTGGTGTGTACCATTGTCGAGCAGAGGCTGAGCCAGCCGGATTGCGAGCGGGGATTCATTCTGGATGGTTTCCCGCGCAGCGTCCATCAGGCGCTCTTTCTGGACGGTCTACTCAAAAGTACGCATCGCGGCAGCGTGCGGGTGGTGAATATTCGGGTGGACCGGGACTCGGTGCTGAAGCGGTTGACGGGGCGGCGAATGTGCCCGAAGTGCGGGGCCATTTATAATATTTACTTCAATCCCCCTCGTCGCGACAGCGTTTGCGATCTCGATGGAAGCTCGCTCGTGCAAAGAGGTGACGATACCGAGGAGGCTGTTGGGACGCGGCTGCGAGAATACGAGCGCCAGACGAAGCCGCTGATCGAACGCTACCGGCACATGGGCGCTCTGCGCGCGGTGGATGGAAACGCCGATCCGAAGACGGTGAGGGAAGCCATCGTCCGGGTGCTGAAGGCGTCATGATCATTTGCAAGTCGGCGGCGGAAATTGAGAAGTTGCGCCGCAGCGGCCAACTGGTCCGGGAACTGCTGGAAGAAGTCAGCGGAAGAGTGAAACCCGGTTGCAGCACGCTTGAACTGGAAACTTACGTTGAAAAGCGCGTTCGGCAGTTGGGTGTGAAGCCGGCTTTCAAGGGGTATCGCGGGTATCCGCGCTGCCTGTGCGCTTCGGTGAACGAAGAGATTGTGCATGGCATCCCTTCCGGGCGGGTGTTGAAAGAGGGTGACATCGTGAGCCTGGATTTAGGTGTCATCGTGGACGGATTTTACGGCGACTCGGCGCTCACCGTTCCCGTAGGTGCGATTTCTCCGTCGCTCCAGCGGCTGCTGCGGGTCACCGAAGAGTCGCTGCAGATGGGGATCGAGCAAGTCCGGCTTGGTCGCCGCCTGGGGGATATCTCGGCGGCCATTCAGCGCCACGCCGAGCAGGCTGGCTATTCGGTGGTGCGCGAGTTTGTGGGGCATGGTATTGGCCGCGACCTGCACGAAGAGCCCCAGGTCCCAAACTTCGGCAAGGCGGGACATGGCCCGGTCCTTAAAGAAGGCATGGTGCTGGCGATTGAGCCTATGATTAACACTGGAGGTCCGGGCGTGCGCGTCCTCGAAGATCGATGGACGGCCGTGACAGCCGACGGAGGTTACTCGTCCCACTTTGAACACATGGTGGCCGTCACCCGCAACGGGCCGGATGTGCTGACGGATTGGTCGCCGCCCAAAGGCGGAAGCCTGTAGGCCGTGCCAGTAAACGCTATGGCGAAGGAAGAAGCGATTGAAGTTATGGCAACGGTGATTGAACCGCTGCCGAACGCGATGTTCCGGGTGGAGCTGGAGAACAAGCACCGCGTGCTGGCTCATATCTCCGGCAAGATGCGAAAGAATTTCATTCGCATCCTTCCTGGCGATAAGGTGGCCGTCGAGCTGTCTCCTTACGATTTGACACGGGGACGCATCGTTTATCGTTACAAATAGGTCAGCGACAAATTCAGGAGAGGCGGAAGAATGAAGGTGCGTTCGTCAGTTCGCAGGATTTGCAGCAAGTGCAAGATCATCAAGCGTGCAGGTGTAGTCCGGGTGATTTGCGAAAATCCAAAGCATAAACAGCGGCAGGGATGAAACGAGGTGACAGGTTACAGGGCATGGGCTGCGTCCGAGCCTTAAACCGGGTCTGCCCTCTGTTACCTGTCTCCTGTGACCTGGAGGTGAGGTTTTATGGCGCGGATAGCTGGTGTTGATCTACCTCAAGCCAAGCGTGCCGAGATCGGTCTGACGTATATTTACGGGATCGGCCGGGCCCGCTCGCTTTCCATCTTGTATCGCGCGAGCGTTGATCCGAACAAGAAAGTGAAGGATTTGACGGATGAGGAGGTCACCCGCATCCGCCAGATCATCGAAGAGGAAGGAAATATTGAAGGCGACCTGCGTAAGGAGATCGCGCTGAACATTCGCCGGTTAATCGAAGTCGGTTCCTACCGCGGTCTTCGCCATCGCCGCAACCTTCCTGTTCGAGGGCAGCGAACACATACGAATGCGCGCACGCGCAAAGGGCCGCGCCGGGGCACGATTGCCAACAAGAAGAAGGCGACGGCAAAAACTTAGTGACCGTGGCTAAAGGACTGGAGATTTATGGCCAAAGCGGCGCCCGCGAAGGCGGGCAAGAAAAAGTCATTCAAGAAGAAAGAAAAGCGTGTGGTGCCGGCGGGGATTGTGCACATTCAGGCGTCGTTCAACAACACTATGATCGCGATCACCGATCTGGACGGCCGGCTGGTTTGTTGGTCGAGTTCCGGCGCGCTCGGCTTCCGGGGCTCGCGTAAAGGGACTCCGTTTGCCGCGCAGCAGGCGGCGATCCGCGCCGGCAGCGCCGCGCGCGACCATGGAATGAAGAGCGTGGAAGTGCGAGTGAAAGGTCCAGGGGCCGGGCGTGAGTCTGCGATCCGCGCGCTCGCCACGGTCGGTCTGGAAGTGCGCCAGATTAAGGACGTCACTCCGATCCCGCACAATGGGTGCAAGCCGCCAAAGCGGCGCAGAGTCTGAGAATCGATTCAATAGGGTTTTGGGAGGTTGGTTTGGCACGATATCGTGAGGCGGTTTGCCGCCTTTGTCGCAGGGAGGGTACCAAACTCTTTCTTAAGGGGCAGCGGTGCATGACGGACAAGTGCGCGATCGAGAAGCGCAATTTCGCGCCCGGGCAGCACGGCAAATCCCGGCGGCCCAAGGTGCTTGGCTACGGTCTTCAGCTCCGCGAGAAGCAGAAGGTACGCCGCCTGTACGGCGTTCTCGAAAAGCAGTTTCGCCACTATTTCGAAAGGGCGGTGCGGACTAAGGGAATTACCGGCGAGAACCTGCTCTTTATGCTGGAGCGGCGTCTCGACAACGTTGTATACCGCCTTGGTCTTGCCACCTCGCGCGCTGAGGCGCGGCAGCTTGTGCGTCACTCGCACATTGTCGTCTCAGGCCGAAGGGTGAACATTCCGTCGTTTCAGGTGTCCCCGGGTCAGGAAATTGAGGTTCACGAACGCAGCCGCCAGATGGCGTCCATCCAGCGCTCCCTGGATCTTTCCGGCAGCCGTTCCCTTCCTTCCTGGCTCGAATTTGACCGCGAAAAGATGAAGGGTCGAGCGATCTCGCTCCCCAGGAGGGAAGATGTGAATTTCCCCATTCAGGAGCAAATGATCGTGGAGCTCTATTCGAAATAGGGGCGGATGACTAAAGTTTTGGTGCTGTAGCGGCACTCTGTGAGCGCCGGCTTTTCTTGAGCTGACAGCTGCCGGCGGTCGCAGACCGCCGCTACGGCTAAAAGGAGGTCTTTCAGCAATGCAGTGGACGGGATTTCAGAAGCCCAAGCGATTGGTCTGTGATTCGGAGACGCTGACCGACAAGTACGGCCGTTTCCAGGCGCAGCCGTTCGAACGCGGGTTTGGCACGACCATCGGCAACGCGCTTCGCCGCGTGCTGCTCTCCTCGATCGAGGGAGCGGCGATCACCGCAGTGAAAATTGAGGGTGTCATGCACGAGTTTTCCTCCATTCCCGGCGTGGTGGAGGACGCAACCGACATCTTACTGAACTTGAAGCAGATTCCCCTCAAAGTGCACGTGGATGAGCCCAAGACGCTTCGCCTGAACGTAGACCAGCCGGGTGAAGTGACGGCGCGCATGATCCAAGAGGATGCTGACGTCGATATTCTCGACAAGGATGTGTACATCGCGACGGTGAGCGAGGGTGGCGGCCTCCACCTCGAAATGCGCGTTCAGATGGGGCGAGGCTACGTCTCCGCGGAAAGGAACTTTGACGAAGACTTGCCGATCGGCTACATCCCCGTGGATTCGGTTCACTCGCCAATCCGCAAGGTGAACTACACGGTGGAAGCCGCGCGCCTCGGGCAGATGACGGACTACGACAAGCTGACGCTTGACGTGTGGACCAATGGCTCCGTCTCGCCGCAGGACGCCGTCGGCTTTGCTGCCAAGCTCCTTAAGGACCACATGACGATCTTCATCAACTTCGAAGAGCCTACCGAGGCTGAAGCGGGCCGCGTCGAGGGGCAGATCCTGATGCACAACGAAAACCTCGACCGCTCGGTTGAGGAACTTGAGCTTTCGGTACGCTCTTACAACTGTCTCAAGAACGCGAATATCTCGACTATTCGCGAGCTGGTGCAAAAAACCGAGCCGGAGATGCTGAAGACGAAGAACTTCGGTCGGAAGTCGCTGAACGAAATCAAGGAGATTCTGGGTTTGATGGGCTTGAGTCTGGGCATGAGGTTCGACGAAAAGGGCAATCCGCTTCCGCCCGCGCCGGAGCCACCCGCTCCGCCGCCCATTCAGCCCTGACCGGCGGCAGAAAAACGCCTCGGGGCAGCGCTATTCCGACCCCCATTGAGCTTGTGTGGCATTTGTGCTGTGGCGGCGCTCGGAGCCTGCCCTGACGCAGGAAGGGAGCGCCGAATCTATTGAAGAATAAAGACCGGCGGTCATAGACCGCCGCTACAACTGCAGTTGTCACACAAACTCCTATTGGGTCGTCATTCCGAGCCCTTCGCGCTCGTCATTCTGAGCGAAGCGAAGAATCTGCTTTTTGCGCGCAGGGTAAACTCTGCGAGGAATCTGCTTTTAGCGTCAATCGTTATGCGTCATCGAAATTACGGAAAAAAGCTTAGTCGCAACACGTCTCATCGCCGGGCATTGCTCCGCAACCTGGTCACCTCGCTGCTGCTCGAAGAGCGAATCGAAACGACCTTAGCCAAGGCCAAGGCGGCGCGCGGGCTCGCCGAAGAGGTCATCACCCTCGGCAAGCGCGGGGATCTGCACGCCCGGCGGCTGGCCGCCGCTTATTGCTTGAGCGCCGTGGCCGTCAAGAAGCTCTTCGAGGAGATCGCGCCGCGTTATGCCTCGCGCGCGGGCGGCTATACCCGGATCGTCCGCACGGGATGGCGTCAGGGCGATGGCGCGGACACGGCCGTGCTCGAGCTGGTGGGCACGGAGGTTCTGGCCAAGCGCGCCGAGGAGCGCGCTCGACGCCTTGAACGCCGCCGCAAAGCCGCCGAGGAAGCCCAAGCTGCGGGACCGGGCCCCTTGCCGCCCGAAGAGGGCGAAGAGAAGTAACCTGCCTGCGGTGGTGTCCTAAATTTCAGGTGTAGCGCCGAGCTTTAGCTCGGCAGGCGTCTGCTTTCGCCTTGACAACTCCAACTGCCGCTTCTTAAAATCCCTTTGTAAAGGGGGAAAAGCGGTTTCTTTTCGAGCGGGAATAACTCAGTGGTAGAGTGCGACCTTGCCAAGGTCGAAGTCGCGGGTTCGAATCCCGTTTCCCGCTCCAAAAAATCAGTGACCAGCGATTAGCGGCTAGTGACACGTAAAGCGTGCTGGCAAATGTCGTTGCTGGCCACTTATCACTAACCGCGGCTTTTCAGGGCGCGGTACCCAAGTGGTAAGGGAGAGGTCTGCAAAACCTTTATGCGGGAGTTCGATTCTCCCCCGCGCCTCCAGCCCGCTCAGAAAGGAGAATTATCGCTGTTTCTGGCCATTTCCTCCGAGGCCTCGGAAGTAGCGTTCGATGCTCTCGAAGAACCGCGTGCTCGCGGTTTCCAGCGACTGCAGCCGTTCTTCCTGGCCTTGCACTCTGTCAGTCAGGCCTTCCATCCGGTCGACGAGACGAATTTCGGCCTGAGCGAGCCGGCCGACCAAATCCGTGACGGCGGTAATCTGCTCGTCGTGCTTGGCGGCAATCACTTTCAGCTCGGCGATCTCTTCAGCGTTCCTCTCAACGAGCGCATCCAATTTCGCCTGGTGGCCGAGCATGAACTGCATCATTCCTTCGGCATCCATGTGGCTTAGTATATCCTGAGTTTCGCCGCCTTGCGTTCGGCTGGCTGGATGTGAGGGCGGGAATACTTCTCGTCAGTGGGTGCGGCTGAGTTGGGCGATAGGCATTCCTCCGCCGAGCTTCGCGAGGCGGAGGAATCTGCTTGTGACCGCTGGACTAAGAGCATATCCTTCGGGCCGACCAAAAATATCGGCCATCAGGATGACGATGCGTGGTAAACAATCACGCCGCACTAGGCTTGAAAAGCCTTGCGCTTCCGGTAGGCCTCGAGACCAACAAGACCAAGAACGCCTACTGCAAGCATGGCCACTGAGGCAGGCTCAGGAACAGCACCGCCAGCGTGGTGAGTAATCCCGCCACCTGCTGTGCTGGCGCTTACGATGGTAACGTAGCAGCCAGCCCCGGGCGTGCAACTTCCATTGCCGTTGAGGTTAATCCCGTTCCACAGGCTTGTATCGAGGTTATAAAAGTCGGTGTGGGCCGAGGTGCTCCAGTTGCTGAGGCCCGCCGACGTCAGGTTCGTGTTAATCGGGAAGCTGGATTCTGACGCCGGAATCTGCACGTTATCTGTCCCCGTGCAATCCGACGAATAACCGGTGAGGCCATAGTTGGGCGCGCTACTGCAGCTGCCCGTCCCAGTGACTCCCAGCGCGACGAGGCCGAGACCCGTCCCGCTACCTGCCCAGTTGACGCTGTCGAGCAGGAAACCCTCCGGTCCATTGAAGCCGTTAGAAGGATTGTTGCTGCCCGGTGCGCCACCGGGAAAATTCATATAGTGCCAGTCCGCGTCCTGTCCGGTCAGCATGAGCCGGTTGCCGAACGTGACCCCGGACAGCGCCGAATCCAAAGCCGAGTAATCAGGGTACGAGCTCCAGCCACCTTCTGGTGACGCCACCACGAGGACGTTATAGGAACCGCTCGGCATCGCGCCACTGTTCCAAAAGGTAACGCTCCAGGTGTTGCTGCCCGGCGAACTGGGCGCCAGCGAGGCTAGCGCGTTGACATCACTTTGATATGTCGACGAGGTACTTGTCTGCGTGCCACCCTGATACCAAAGAACATTGATCGGGTCGGCGACCGCCGAAGCGCTCAGCACCACAAAAGCCGCCAGAACCGCACAGATTACACTTAACCGCCACTTCATTTTCATTCTTCCCTCCCTCAAATTTGAAACGCTTGTGTTTCCCCCCGCGTGCTGGGAATGCCACGAAGCCAACAGGGTATGACTTTAATAATGGAATCCCCCCGCCCGAATATTCTCCCCTGGGGCATGAAGAGTCGCAAGCGACGAAATACGACAAAATACGACATCAAGCCTCAGCGTCACGGTCCAGGAACGGCTCGGCAGGAGCAACGGAGGTAACCTTTAACTTATTTGTAATCAGTCATTAAACGAGTTAATACTTGACTTTCCGCCTGGCACGCTGATACCTTAAAACCAGTGTTTTTGTCATCATCCTGACGGACACTTAAAAACACGAGCCGGTCAGGGGGGAAGCACCGCGCCAGCAGGTTGCTGAAAAACGTGTAGCGGCGGCTTTATGCCGCCACGGCTGTATTGAAAAGGTTGGGCTTATGGCGATGTAAAATCGCCGCTACCCACCTTTTCACGCGTTTCTCAGCAACCTGCCAGAGGAGGGGTTGAACCGTGTCGCGGGTGCCAAGGCTTAACTCTTGGAAGGAAATTGCTGTTTATCTCGGACGTGATGTCCGCACCGTCCTACGATGGGAGAAGGAACGTGGCCTGCCTGTAAGATGTATTCCGGGTGGAAGACGGCGCCGCGTTTTCGCCTACCCGGCGGAAATCGAAACCTGGCTTGCCGCCGGCCAAATTCTTCCACCTCAATCTACCAGCCTGCCGCAGCGGGAGCGCCCGGCAGGGTAGCGCCGGCCTTCAGGCCGGCAGTTGCCGAGCTAAAGCTCGGCGCTACTTGGTGGCCGTGTCCCGCTTCGCGGAACTTGCACGTAGCCACCGCGCTGCCGTTAAGGTAGCGCTTACTCGGCTTCACCTCGCAATTGGGTCTCACGCTGCCTCTGCGTTGGACTGACCTAAGTCCTGAAAAAACCGTCTCATTTGTCTCGCCTGTCTCCACTATCTCATTCGAACCGGCCAACATAGAACCGGGTAGCGCCGGTCCGCGACCGGCGCTACAGAAAAACTCATGGCGAAGCGTAAGTACACGGTTTCGGAGAAGGTTGTAGCGGCCAATCGAAGGAATCTGGCCAAGGCCATGGCGGTGCCGGCCTCGATTCGCCTGTGGGTGACGGAGCGGCGGCAGGCAGCGGCGCGCGCGCCAGGGCCTTGGGGCGCGGAGCAGGCGCTGGAATTCGCCCAGGGGCTGATGGTGCGGTTTTATGACATTGCGGCAATCTCGAAGGAGTTGGAGCGGCTGGAGGGGCGGATGGGCTCGGTGCTGCAAGCCTACTTGTATGACCGTTACCAGGGCGATCCGGAATACGATTCGGGATCGAAGCCGGGCCCGCGGGCGCTGGCGCGCTTGCAGCAGATCGGGCCGGTAATGGGGAACACGCGCCTGTCCTCGGGGCAAGTGCGGGAGGCGCTGGGTTACGAATCGTCTGGCGGGCCGCCTTCGTTGGAACGGTTGAAAGCGAACTGTGACCGGCTGCGCGAGGAGAGCCAGTTTCTTGCCGAAATGTATCCCGAGCAAGCGGCCGAACTCGAGGTAGTGCGGTATAAAGTGTGTAAACAGACCAGGAAGGAGAGGGGGCTGAAGACTCCAGAAGTGATATAAATCTTTTGTCGGAAAATTAAATCACTCAGGAGGAGAACCGCCGTGATGAATCTTAGCACAGAAGGAAAGGTCGAGAAGAAGGAGAGTAAGGAGGAGAAACAGCGGAAACGCTGGCTGAAGAGATCCCTATTGGAAAAGATGCAGGCGTGGATCAACGGTTTGTTGG
>JAKAWG010000104.1 GCA_021817045.1 Acidobacteriota bacterium | reverse complement strand
GGGCCCAGGCTTCCAACTGTCGTCTTTGAGCATCGTCGAGCACAAGAGCAGGGGCGCGTGTGAACATGCGCCCATTAAATCACAATCTCGTCCTATTGTAAATAATTACGTGGGACGGGACACTAGCATCGCTCGCAGCGCATCAACCCTTCTCCGACGTCACCGCGTAAACGGCTGCCACGATCTGCTCCATGTTGTCGATTTTGCAGTTGGGACAGCTAACCTTGCTCTTGTTATGTTCGCCGAGCGTCATGGACTAGAAGAGTTTGTGGCTGCGGTTCCTGCAGACGAATTCGCACAGCGGCCGACAATGAACTTCTCTCCTCTCGATTGTTTAAGCAGGCGAAACTCCATTCTCAGTTCGTACTTCATTCCCTACTTAACCGACGCCTTGTGGATTTTGGCAACGGCCTCCTGCTCGCACGCCTCTTGGTAGCCCTGCGCTGCGTGATGAATGGCGCGGTCAAAGAAGTTGCCCACCATCAGCACTAGGTCGAGCTCGCCGAATACCTCCGGCAGACCGTCCGGGAGAGCCTCGGAATTCAAAAACTCCCACAAGTTTTGTTTGGCAAGAACTATCGCCCACACGAGCTCCGCCAGCGGCACTTGCTGCCGGTAACGGCGGGCGCCGATCTCGCGGTACCGCTGCGCTAGATCCGCTTCTGTTCTTGTCAGCAGCCATTCGCCCAGATTTTTGTAAATCTCTGATTCACGCGCAGTCACTTCCTCACGGGGCACTCTGGCGGCGAAGACTCGCGTTGACTCCGATTCCTCGAGCTTACCGTGAAGTCTTGTTGCCAGGGCGTCAGAGTGCCTTTCGATGAGACGCACAAGCTTAGATGCGACCATAACGACCGCCTCCTTTGCGCTACCTTCCCGATTGTATTTTCTTTTCTCCTGGCGTTCAGAAGATGGAGTGGGCATCACAACCCGCTGTTACGCTGCGCAACCCTCACTTACGTGGATTGGGAATGGTCCCACGATTCAGGCACGCCGCGAGAGATCGGGCGAAATTAGACGACATGTTCGATGCCCTTAATGGCACCGCGTATTTAGGCGGCTCACTGCAGGCCTACTCATCCACTCTCGCGCCCGAGTGAGGGCTTACTGCCGCAGCCTTTGCACGCGCAATGCATACTCTCCTTTGTAGCCCCCAGTCGCCCCCCCCCGAGTTGACAGAGTTTCACCTCTCCGCCGTTTCGTGGCTCAGACGTCCTCATGCGCATCGTGGCTTTCGGAAGCACCGGAAACGGGCAGCGATCTACTCGCACAAGCCGGGAATTCTGCGGCACTGTCCCTCTTCTTGTCCCCCATTATCCTCTGCCCTGCCTTGCTGGCGCGACGGTCCTCGAAGTGAACCAACTCGTAAAGAGCGCACGCGAGGAATCGTTCTATCATTGAGGATTCCATATCCCTACCCTCCTGTCATGGGGGTCTCAGCATCGCCTTACCTCCTTCCCTTCCAGGTTCCTGTCAGCATCATCTTTAGACACTTCCCCAGTTTAATTATACCGCGAGCGTACGACCCGAGTCGCTGATACGGATCATACTGATCTGCGAGACGGATTCGCAAGCCTGCGGGGCACGACGAAACTGTGATACTCGTCACTGACTTCAATTGGCGTCGGTTTGAGACTTAGAAGAGAGAGGCGGATCGTGAACACTGTCGTTTCCGGGCACGGTGACTGCGGTGCGAGGGAGCGTTGTCGACGCGTGCTTTCCGTCTGGAATTCCACCACTTTTTAACCTCTTCGAAGCACATCAAGATCTCGGCCCTCGAACGACTCTCCCCGAGGATAGCGATGGGGCCTTTCGAACACACAAGGACGTCTCTGGCCGGCACGAACCTGCCTCCATCGATGGCAGTAGAAAGGTCGTGGTCGAGGTGGTCGCCCATCTTAGCCCAGACACTGTCCGTGGGATCGCACTGACTTCCACCCAGGGCTTAGCCCGGGGAGACCATGTGTTTGATACCGGGCGGAGTCTGAGTGTTCCCGTCGGGGAGCGCGTTCTGGGCCGGGTATTCAACGTTTTCGGTGAGACGATTGATCGCAAGGGGCTGGTGAACGGCGGCGAATGGCGGCCTGTCCACGCACCTGCTGTCCCCCTGACACGCAGGGCGACCACGTCGGAAATACTCGCCACCGGGATTAAGGCGATCGACGTCCTTTCGCCACTGGAGCGAGGGGGAAAAGGCGGGTTGTTCGGCGGAGCCGGCGTCGGCAAGACGGTACTCATCACGGAACTGATCCACAACGTGATTGGGCACCACAGGGGAGTCAGTGTGTTCTGCGGGATCGGGAACGCTGCCGCGAAGGCGAAGAGTTGTACCGCGAGATCCAGGAAACAGGTGTTTTGGACAAGACCGTCCTAGTGTTTGGCCAGATGAACGACCCGCCAGGCACCCGCTTCCGCGTCGGCCATTCAGCTCTCACTATGGCGGAGTATTTCCGCGACGATGCCCGCCAGGATGTCCTGCTGCCTGCTTATCGACAACATTTTTCGTTTCATCCAGGCCGGCTCAGAGGTCTCAGGCCTCATGGGCAATTGCCGTCGCGGCTAGGCTATCAGCCCACGCTTGGCACGGAGCTGGCAGGCCTCGAAGAGCGCATCTGCAACACCGAGACGAGCGCTATCACGTCGGTGCAGGCCGTCTATGTGCCCGCCGACGACTTCGCCGATCCCTCTGCGGTGCACACCTTTGGACATCTCTCCTCGTCCATCGTGCTTTCGCGCAAACGTGCCAGTGAAGGACTGTACCCTGCTATCGATCCGCTTCGATCGGGCTCCAAGATGGTAAACCCGCAGATCACCGGGGAGCGGCACTACCGCATCGCCCAAGCCATTCGCAAGACTCTGGCCGGCTACGAGGAGTTGAAGGACATCATCGCCATGCTCGGCATCGAAGAGCTTTCGCAGGAAGACCGGAGAACCGTCTATCGCGCGCGCCGGCTGGAGCGTTTCCTCACTCAGCCTTTCTTCGTCACGGAACAGTTTACCGGCCACGCAGGCAAGCTGGTCCCGCTCGAGGACGCACTCGACGGCTGCGAGCGCATTCTTAACGACGAATTCGCGGACTATCCCGAGAAGTCGCTATACATGATCGGAACGATCGACGAGGCGCGCCGACCATGAGGCTGAAAGTCTGGATTCCAACAGAGGTTTTCTTCGACGAGGAGGTGAAGAAGATCAAGGCCGAAGCCGACGACGGCTGGTTTTGTATTCTCCCACGGCACATCGATTTCGTGACTTCGCTCGTTCCGGGAATCCTGTCGTTTCTGTTGCCCAACCAGGAGACCGAATACCTGGCAATCGACCACGGCATCTTGATCAAGTGCGGGCCGGAGGTTTCGGTGTTAACGCCGCGGGCGTTGCGTGGCGCCAGCCTCGGCTCTTTGAAGGAAGCCGTTGAACGCCAGTTCCAAACGCTCGAGGAGAAAGATCGGGCGACCCGGGAATTCGAGGCCAAGCTGGAAGCTGATCTGGTGCGCCAACTTCTCGAGGTGAGGAAATATGTCTAACCCCGAAACCACGCGGAAGGACCACTCCTCAGAGCAAAGGTTGCTCAAGCGTATCGGATCGAGCGAAGCGCGCATGATCCGCAGGAGGAGGCAAGGCGACCGCGGCTTTTGGCGCCCGATGGCCTTGATCGGCGTGGTCGGGTGGACTGTCGTCGTGCCCATGCTGGTCGGCATTGCGATCGGCACCTGGATCGATCATCGATGGCCCAGCCGCTTCTCGCGGACGCTGATGTTGCTTGTCGCCGGGCTTGGAATTGGGTGCCTGATGGCATGGACCCGGATCAAGCGCGAACAGGAGGACCGCTGATGTCCGGGCTGAGCTCACTGGCGTTACGCCTTCTGGCCGGCATGAGTCTCGGCACGTTCTTTTACGGCGGCCTGTGGTTCACAGTGCGTGCATTGCCTAGGTCGCACCACCCCGTGACGCTGGTGCTCGGGAGCTTTTGGGCTAGGACCGCTCTGGTACTTGCTAGATTTGTTCTGGTGGCGGCTCGCCGCTGGCTGGATGCGGCGGTTTGCCTGGTTGGCTTTGTGCTGGTGAGAATTCTGCTGAGCCGGTTGATTCCGGTGCGAAACGTATCCAGGAAGACCTCGAGGTAGCCATGGAAATCACACCCGATCATCTCGTTCTGTTTCGCCGGGGTTTCGTGGTGCTCAACGCCACGATTGTTTACACCCGGGTCGTCATGCTTGTTCTGGTTGTAGTCGCTTGGATGGCCACGCGGGCGCGAAAAAGCGATCCGGATGCGCCGAGAAGCGGCTGGGAGGGCGCGCTCGACGGAATGGTCTCCTTGGTTCGCAGCCAGATTCAAGAGATCAGCGACCGGGAGGGCGTTGACGAATACCTTCCATTCGTCGGCACGCTGTTCCTGTTCATAGCAGTATCCAACGTGATGGACATCGTTCCCGGCTGGCATGCCCCCACCGGCTCCCTCTCCACGACGGCTGCCCTCGCAATCTGTGTTGCGGTTGGCGTGCCATTATTCGGCATTCGAGAGGCTGGACTCAAGGCATATCTCCACCACTACCTGAGCCCGGCCTTTTTCATGCTGCCATTCCACCTGGCAAGCGAGATCTCGCGGACCGTCGCCCTAGCCGTGCGGCTGTTCGGAAATATCATGAGCGGGTCCATGATCGTGGCGCTTTTGCTGGCCATCGCGCCGCTCTTTGTTCCCGTCATTATGCAAATGCTCGGACTTCTCATCGGTCTGATTCAGGCTTACATTTTCGCCGTGCTCGCGATGGTCTACATCGCGGCAACAGTTCACCGCCAGGAAGAGCGGCCGCAGGAGCAAAATCAATGAAGGGAGAGCGAACATATGGATACTTCTACTTGGATCGGAATCTTCTCCGTGTCGGCTTCTGCCATGTGCATGGGCATCGGTTCGATCGCTCCCGCACTGAGCGAAGGCAAGGCGTTGCAGCAGGCGCTTAGTTCCATCGCGCAGCAGCCGGATGAAGCGGGCACAATCAGCCGGACGCTGTTCATCGGTCTGGCGATGATCGAATCCATTGCCATCTATTGCCTGGTGGTGGCGATCGTGTTGATCTTTGCGAACCCGTTCTGGAACCACGTGATCGCGAAACCTGGAGGCTAGTGATGCTGTAACAGAAGTTCACGGCACATTTGAGCCCCGGATGAACGAATTTAGGTTACAGGACGCCACCCGAGGGCTTCGAGGGACTGAAGCTTATGTTGATCGACTGGTTCACCGTTGGTGCCCAGATCGTCAATTTTCTGATCCTTGTGTGGTTGCTGAAGCGTTTTCTCTATGCGCGCATCCTCAGCGCGATCCGGACGCGAGAAAGCAAGATTGCTGCCCGTTTGGCCGAGGCCGAGACCGCCAAGAAAGCGGCGCAGGAGCAGCTTGCTTGCTACCAGGCCAAGCTGAAGGATTTCGAACAACATCAGGAAAGTATGTTGTCTTGAGCAACCAAGAGCGCGGGAAAACAGCGCGCGGAACTGATCGAAAAGGCCCGGGAGCACGTGCAGTCGCTCGAAACGAAATGGCGCGAGGACCTGGAACGCGAACGGGACACTTTTCTGGCGGACCTCCGTCGCCGAGTCGCAGAGGGAGTCCTAACCGTGGCGCGACGCGCCGTCGCAGGCTTGGCGGGCTTGGACGCTCAGCAGTGTGCAGTCAAGGTGTTTTTGGAGAAGATTCGCGGACTGAACGGCGAGGTCTGGAAGAGCCTGGCAGGCGGAAAACTGTACGTTCGAGCTGGGTTTGAACTGCCCGACAACACGCGAAACGAGATTCAGCAGGTGCTCGAGGAACGGCTTCATGCGCCTGTGCGTCTGCAATTCGAACGCGCGCCCGCGTTCGGTCTGGGCGTCGAGCTTCTTGGAAACGGCAGGCGGATAGGCTGGGGCTTTGAGAATTACTTCGAAGAGATGGATGAAGACTTGAGGAAGGCGCTGGAGCAGAGTTCCGCTGGCGCCGCCTCGCGAGGATGAGATGAGTAAGGACCACGGTCAGCTCGTTAGCGTTCTCGACGAGGCTCTGGAAGCCGTTGACCAGGTATCGCGCAGCTCCCACGCCGAACTGACGTTGGAGGAGTATGGGGAAGCGATCTATGTGGGTCACGGAGTAGCGCGTCACCGGACTGCCGAGCATTGGCTCGGACGAGATCGTCCGATTTCCGGACGATCTGCTCGGTATGGCCTTCAACCTGGACCCGGACGAGGTCGGGCTGATTCTGCTTGACGAAGGACCAGGGCTGCAGGCCGGCGTGGAGGCACAGCGAACTCACCGCATACTGGACGTGCCGGTAGGGGAAGCCTTGCTGGGCGGCGTCGTGGATGCCGTCGGACGGCCGCTTGACTACGCGGGGCCGGTGAAGGCCATTCGGCGGGCACCCATTGAGGCCCCTGCTCCCGCCATCATGGATCGTGCTCCCGTCACCGTTCCGCTCGCAACCGGAGTCAAGGTGGTGGATGCGCTGATTTCGGTCGGACGGGGCCAACGCGAACTAATCCTGGGTGACCGACAGACCGGCAAGACCGGCATCGTTGTGGACACCATGATCAATCAGAAGGGCAAGAACGTGATCTGCATTTACTGCGCCATCGGTCAGCGCAGTTCATTGGTAGCGAAGGTGATTTCCGACCTCAAGGCTCACGACGCAATGTCGTATTGCATTGTGGTGTTTGCGCCGGGTGACGCTCCTCCGGGCCAATTGTTCATCGCTGCCTACGCCACCATGGCGATGGGCGAGTACTTCATGCATCAAGGCCGGGATGCGCTGGTGATCTTTGATGACCTGAGCCAGCATGCATGTGCTTATCGCGAGCTTTCGCTCCTGCTGCGGCGGCCACCTGGACGCGAGAGCTTTCCGGGCGATATTTTCTACATTCACTCGCGGTTGCTCGAGCGCTCGACGCACCTGCGCCCGGAACTGGGCGGCGGCTCGCTGACCGCACTTTTGATCATCGAAACCGAAGAACAGAACCTCGCCGCTTACATTCCCACAAATCTTATCTCGATCACTGACGGCCAGATCTATTTGTCTCCTGACCTGTTCTCCAAGGGCATAATTCCGGCTGTAGATGTGGGCACATCTGTCTCGCGCGTTGGAGGAAAGACACAATTGCCCGCGTACCGGGCCGTGGCGGGCGATCTCCGATTGTCGTATTCGCAATTCGAGGAACTCGAGGTGTTCTCCCGTTTCGGAACGCGCCTGGACGAGCATACGCGCCAAACGCTGGCTTGCGGGCGCGCCGTGCGCGAGGCAATCAAGCAGCCGCTCTACGATCCCTTGCCTGCCGCCGAGCAGATTGCAATACTGCTGGCGGCCATCGAAGGGTTTTTCGACAGATTGCCCGCAGAATCGGTCGTCGCGGCGTCAGCGAAGATCCGCGAAATGCTGCGCCTGGCGAGACCCAGCTTCTATGACTTGGTTGAGGGCGGCCAGAAACTCGATGACACCGAGCGTAAGGCGCTGGTCGACCTTGTTAGAAGGGCGGTAGATGCGGAATGGAAGCCGTCGAAGCCCTGAGGAAAACAATCCACGTCACCCAGGAACTGCACTCCGTGGTGAAAACGATGAAGGTCCTGGCAGGCTTGAATATAGGCGTGTACGAACGGGCTGCGCACGTGGTCGCTGAGTACAACCGCACCGTCAAGATGGGCCTGCAGGTTGCGCTCCAGCGCATGGGTGAGCCAGTTTCGCCGTCACGGGCATCGCCCGACCGGAAACTCGGTGTTATCGTTTTTGGGTCTGACCAGGGGATGTGCGGACAACTCAATGATCTCATCGTCGATCATGCTTTGCGGGCGCTCGCCCGGTTTCCTCTGAATCGGCTGAACCATACCGTTCTGGCAGTAGGCTTGAGGGCGGGAGCACAGCTTGAAAATTCAGGGCGGAGCGTCGACGCGACCTTGGATGTGCGGGGCTCGCCTGCGGGAATTACGGGCACGGTGCATGAGGTACTCCGCCTTATCGAAGACTGGCACAGCAAACGCGGCGTTGAGATGGTCGTGTTGTTCTATTGCAGGCTGATCTCCGGCGTTGTTTACCGCGCATGCGGCATCCGCGTACTGCCGGTCGATGCCCAGTGGATCCGAAACCTGAAGGCGCGCCGCTGGCCGTCGAATGTGATACCCACGTACCGGATGGAGACTGAGCGGCTTTTCCAGTCACTCATCCGAGAGTACCTGTTCGTGTCGCTTTTCCGCGCGTTTGCAGAGTCTCTAGCGAGCGAAAACGCAAGCCGGCTGGCCAGCATGCAGGTTGCTGAACGCAAAATCGAAGACCGGCTGAAGGAACTCACCTCCGAATTCAGCCAGTCGCGGCAAGCGTCGATCACCTCCGAATTGCTCGACATCGTGTCAGCTTTTGAAGCCTTAAAGGGAAAAGGCAGCGATTGATGACCAAGTCCCTTCCCGATCGGTGTGGGTCTAGAACGGAAGGCACCTGGGGGGACGCCATGATCGGGGGGCGTCACACGTTACCGGACTTGGTTGTGAGCTTCCGGCAATTACATGCTCGTGTCTCTGGGGAGCTATAATAGTTAGTGGAGGCTTATTATGGTTCTTCCATTACAGGTTACATTTCGCGGTGTCGAGCACTCCGAAACGATAGAAGGCTGGATCCGTGAGGAGGCGGCGAAACTCGACGAGTTCTACGACCACATTATGGCTTGCCGCGTGCTTGTGGAACTCGTGAACCGGCGTCATAAGTCAGGTAGTCTTTATCATCTGCGGATCGACCTGACAGTGCCGGGTGGAGAGTTGATTGTAAAACGCGAGCCAAACCTCCATGGTTCCATGCAAGACATTGGAGAAGAACGTAACGCAAAGTGTCTGGAAACCAATATCCCCCATAGAGACTTGCGCCAGGCAATAGATGATGCGTTCAAAGCCATGGGCAGGAGGCTTGAGGATTACGCGCGTCGCCAGCGAGGCGACGTGAAAACTCATGAGCGTACACCTCGTGCCAGTGTCAGCAAGCTCCTGCCAGCTGAGGGATACGGATTTCTCAAAACCCCAGATGGACGCGAAGTCTACTTTCATAGGAACAGCGTGTTGGACCATGGCTTCGACCGTCTGGAGATTGGCACTGCGGTCCGATTCATCGAAGAGCCGGGGCAGAAAGGAGCCCAAGCGAGTACTGTCCGGGTGAACCAAAAACGGAGAGCAGCAGGAACCCACCGGGAGCGCCTGGATAAACCGGCATGTTGCACGGGATGAAAGAGCCCTGGAGGAAAGATGGAAGCGGCTCCATCCGGACCTGAGTCTTGCAGGTATCGCGGCGAGGTGGTACCCGAGGCAAGCATAGACAAGGGCATCGGCGGGCGGCGTAATCGACCTTCGAAGCTTTCCTTTAGGGAGTCGGCCGGTCTCGCTATTGAGTGGAAACCTACATGGCGACTGCATGAGACGCGAGGAGAGCGACGGCCTTGCGTGGTCATAGAACCGGTGCACGCTAAGGAGCAGCATGCACGAAAACCAGGAGACCTCCAGGGTATCATGGCCCAAGCAGGGCTAAGATCGGTCTGCAAAGCCAGAGAGTTAATAGACACGCACCTCAGGGCAAGTCTGATCGGAGAATTCTAGTATAGTTTTGTTACACCAGAAACCGCTGGCCCGTGAGCGCACTTGGAAGCTACTTATTTTATTGCATGTTCTTTAAGAGCGTCGCTCCTCCCAGGTGCGGCCGCCTGGTTTTGGGGTAACCGCTCTCTCGTTCTAACCAAGTTATTTATTATCAATGATTTATGTTTGCGAACCGCACAGGATCAAAACACACGATCACGACTGTGAAGGCCCGAAAGTAAAGCTATAAGTCACTTATTTGCAGTAAGTTGGTGCGCCTAGAGGGATTAGAACCCCCGACCTGTTGCTCCGGAGGAGAGTGGCTCTAAGTCACTCAATCTACCATCCCTTTTCCTCCCATGCGCTTACGTGCTTTCGGGGATTCTGCTTTCGCTCGAACTTGATCCCCTTTTCAGCCAAATAGATAAAGTTTTGGCACAGTTTTGGCACAGCCGCTGGCCGCACGGTACGTTTCCGCGAGGCCAAATCCTGCCCCACCGTCCCGAGAACCCCTCGCTCGCTGCCGCGGGTTATGCCGCCGCTATTCAGCGAAGTCATACAATCTCCAGCAGTTCCTACCCAGTCCTTCAGCACTGTACGCCAAATTGCCCCAAGTCTCGGCATCACCAAACAGAGATACAAGCAGGTGGAATCAATCTGCCTCATTCGCGAGCAGCGTGCGAGTGGCCGCCAGGAACTCGCCTTCAATGCCCGACCGTTCGTCTTGTGTGGACTCCCGCTACGCCGTCCGCCTTCCAGCCAAGTCGTCCATCGCCGGCGCAACGGCAAATTTTTCCTCTACGTCGTCGCCCATCCTGACTTTGGGCTGCCGTTCGGCCAGGATCGCCTGATCCCGATCTGGGTGGCCACGCTCGCGCTGCGGCAGAAATCCCGTGAGCTTCATTTCGAGTCTGCTGCCCAAATGCTCGACTTCTTCCATCTTCCCAAAGACGGCCCGCACTACCGCCGCCTCGTCGAAGGCTTCAAGCGGCTCTTCGGCGCGACGATTTTCTTCGGAACCCAAGAACAACCCAACTCAGCTCCGGTGATTGATTGGAGCCGCTTCCATTTTTTTGATGGCATGAACCTCTGGTTCAATACGGCCGAAAACGAACTTGGTGCCGTCCATCGCCACGACAACGTTATCACTATAAGCGAGGCATTCTATCGCGAAATCGATGCTCACAGAATTCCCGTTGAACGCGAGGTTGCCGCAGCGCTCGCCCACGCTCCTGGCGTGCTTGATTTCTACATCTGGCTCGTCTGGAAAAGCTGGACGATTCGCGCCGTTTCAACGCGCATCCCGCTTTCCGGTCCGGGTAGTCTCAAAGAGCAGCTCGGCGTGGCCGATTACCCAATGGAGCGAACGTTCCGCCTCACGCTTCGCCGCTGGCTCCGAAAGGTCCGCGCACTGTGGCCCGAATGCCCGGCGCGTCTCTCCGACGATGGTTCCTCTCTTATGTTGTCTGCCTCACATGCGGCAGATTCAATCTGCCCCTCGCCTCACAACTCTCGCCTTGGGTAACCCTGGACAGCTCTTTCTCCCAGACGCCGAGCCCAGTCGGCTTGCTTTGGGACAGGTGGTTCCGCTTGTGGAAATCACAGAAGCTCGTAACCACCGATCTGACGGAAGCTGTTGACTCAACTCGGAATAATCCTAGACTCGGAATAACACGTCCGTCTATGAACTCGCAATAGTCACGTTAGTCTTGCTACACTGCCGCGCCCGCGCCCTCAGCCACTTGCGGAATAATGCACGTTAATTTAGCTACGCCTTCCCGTTACTTTGGCTACGCTATCACGTTAATTTAGCTACACGCGTAAGGGCTAAGAGCTTCAGTTTCAAGGCGTTGTGGGTATCCCCTGTAGTTCCTGTGGTTGTACCTGTAGAGAGATACCAGTAGTAGCAAAACGAAAACTGTGGAAATTCCCGGCAAGACATCACAATGGCACGCCGAAAAGTCGGCGCTGAGAGAGCGGTAGATCGTAAATGGCCGGCAGGGATGTTCCTCGGCGTGACAATCTGACGGCGCAGACAGGCAGACAGGCGGCGCGTTTGACAGCCGCTGCGCCGCGGTTAAAATAAAAGAGAATAGTCGTACCAATTAAGACTAAGTCACACGCATGAGAAATATAAAGACGATCACCATCTCCCTTCCTCCCGAGCAGCTCAGGCGGGCCGAACGTTTGGCCAAGAAGCAGAGCCGTACTATGAGCGAGCTTTTCCGCGAGGGCCTGCGCCGGCTAGAGGCGGAGGAACAGCAAAGACCTGTCGCCGACCTTGCGAGCGTCCTGCGGCTCATCAGGCAGTCAGCAAGGGAAGCCGGTCTGGATACGATGACGCGCCGCGAGATCAATGCCGAAGTCGAAGCTGCCCGCAAGGAACGCACAACCAAGACAGACTCATCCAGGAAACGCTGATCCTCCCTCCAGATGCCTAAAATCGTTGTGGACACGAATGTACTCGTTTCAGCGCTCCTCATCACGCACGGCGCCGAGGCCGCCGTCCTTGACTGCATTGCTGATCACAAAGCAGAGTGGTGCGTCTCGCCGGCCGTACTCGCTGAATACGAAGAGGTCCTGCGCAGACCTAAGTTCTCCCGCATCCCGCCAAAATACGTCGATGCCCTCCTTGTGTTCGCCGCTCGCGCCAATCTCGTGAGCCCCAAGATCACGCTCACCGTGTCCCCGCACGGGCCTGACAACCGGTTTCTCGAATGCGCGGAAGCGGCAAATGCCGATTACCTTGTGACGGGCAACACCAGGCATTTCCCGTCGCGGCATGGGGATACCGAAATCGTTAGGCCGCGGCAGTTTCTGGAATTGATAAGGAAACAACCGGACGAGCCGCGGTAAGAATCAAAACCTCGAGGGGAATCCCTGGACGTACAGCTAGTGATTAGTTGCGCAGATTAACGATAGTATTGCGAAGCTGTGATCCTGTGACTTCACGCTTCTTCCACTTGAACGGCTTTGCATGTTCGGCGTACGCCCCAATGAAAGCTTCTATCGCTTGGCGCAACTCTGCGGTGCTCCTTGTGCTCAGACCGCGGAGGGCCTTCCGCGAGAAGATGCCGAACCAGATTTCCACCTGATTCAGCCAACTGGCCGAGGTGGGGGTGAAATGGAAATGGACCTGGGGATGTTGGGCCAGCCACACGTGGCATTTCTTGTGCGTGCAGTAGTTGTCCAAGATCACGTGCAGTTCCTGCTCCGGCGGGCTTTCCGCCACAACTTGGTCCATGAACTGCAAAAACTCCTCCCGCCTTTTGCGGTGGGTAATGGCCGCTTTAACTTGTCCGGTGGCCACCTGCAAGGCGGCAAAAAGATTGAGCGTCCCATGGCGCTTGTAGGTGCTCTTGTAGGCGCGCACAACCTTGCCGCTGTCGGTTTCCACATACCCGGTCCTTCGTTCCAGGGCTTGGATGCTGGGTTTTTCATCCACCGAAATCACCAGCGCCTTGTCAGGGGGATTGAGGTACAGCCCCACAATATCGGCCGCTTTGGCCGCGAACTCCTTGTCGGTGCTGATGCACCAAGAGCGCTGCCGCTGCAAGCAGATGCCTTGCTGGCGCAGAACCCGCCACACGGCGTGCACGGAACCGTTGAGCGCCGCCGCCACCGCCGGACCGTCCCAACCAGCTTGGCCGGGAGGCGGAGGTTGTTCCAGCAAGGCCAAAACTCGGTTGCGAAAGGCCTCGCCATAAACGCGCTTGGCCCCCGGTCGCGCTTGATCGCGCAACCCTGCCAAGCCCCGCTGCGCAAACCGCTGCCGCCACTTGATGACGGTGTTGGGCCGCGTGTGGCAAGCTCGGGCGACCTGCTTCACCCGCCGGCCGGCCAAACAGCCCAGGATGATTCGAGCTCGTTCGACCATTTGTCGAGGTTCCGTCCGGCTCCCGGCCAGGCGTTCCAGTTCCTGCCGGTCCCACGGAGCACAACTGATCGCGGGCGCATTCCTTGCCATGCCCGCTACTATACAATATATCGCTACTCATTGCAACTAAGCACTAGGAAGGTTAGGTAGCGGCGAAGACGCCATGCTCAAGACTGATCTGCAAGATCAACGTCTTCGGCTACCCATCTCCAGTCTTCCGGGGACAGTTTGATAGGCTGCTCGCGACGCAGCGCGTCAACGGCGTTGGCCACACGCTCGGCCCTGCCCTCCGGCGTGAACCGCTGCCTGACCAGCGCTAGCTTGGCCACCTTTTGCTCGCTGGCCCTCTCTCTCATATGAGGGCCATTCTAAATCAGCTTAGGCGGATTTCCAAAAGACGCCGGGAATTCGAAACGCAGGTTTGGGTCCTCTACGTCCTTCAATTTCTCCATTGCGGCGAGATCGTCGCCGTCTTTGTGAACAACCACTGGGGCCGGCCGTGTGCCCTGCTCCATCGCTCCGTTCCGCGCACCTCTCGACCGGGCGGATCACTTGCACATCCAGCTTGTAATGCCTCCGCCCCGCAGCGCACACCGACAGCCGGACCGACCTGATATCGGAAATTCCTGTATAATCCTGCTTTTCCGCAGCGTGCCCCGTTTTTAGGCTTGCGCCACTGCCGAAAGAATCCCAGGGCCTCGTCCCCACCAGCGATGGGCCGCTAAATGCCGTTTCTGGAAGCCCGGCTGCAAGTGAGGCCTTGGATTAGCTTAGGTTTATACCGAGGGATGTGTGAAGCCACCGAAGACCGGCAATCCAGCGAGACCGTCCTCAGCTTCGGAAACCCGGCACATAGACATTAATCTTTTCGCGGGAGCCGGTGGCCTCGCTTTCGGCCTGGTCGAAGCAGGATTCCAGCTATCTCAACTCTTCGAGAGGGACCCCTACTGCTGCCGTACGCTCCGGTGGAATCATAAATCCCGTACACCACATGCGACCGTGCACGAAGGCGACGTGACAACCGTCGATTGGCGCCCCTTCGAAGGCAAGGTGAGACTTCTCGCAGGAGGAGTTCCATGTCAACCGTTCAGTCTTGCAGGCAAACACCGGGCGGAACTCGATCATAGGAATTTGTTTCCCGAAACCTTTCGGGCGATACGAGAGATTCGCCCTGCGGCGGTAATCATCGAGAATGTTCGCGGTCTTCTCCGCAGATCCTTTCAGCCGTACTTCGAATACATTCTTCGGCAACTGCAGGCTCCGTCTGTCCATCCGAAGCGCGGCGAGGATTGGTGGGATCACGATCAGAGGATCCGTCGACAGCAGTGCGCTTCAGGTTTCAGGCCTGAATACCACGTGGAGTGGCGGTTGCTTGACGCCGCAGACTACGGCGTTCTCCAAAATCGGCAGCGCGTCTTCATTGTGGCGACGCGACGTTCGCACTTACGCGTTTCCTGAGCCGACACACAGCCGTTGCGCCCTTATAGGTTTTCAGCTCTCAGGTGAATACTGGGCTCGCCATCGTGTGTCACATTCAGCGCGCCCGAGGCATGCGAACGCTGTGTGGGCAACCTAATTATGAGCGTTTTTTTCGGAGAAAGTAGGTAACACTTTGGGGTTCTGAGAGACGGTGAACAGTCCGTTTCTCTGTAACCAAGTTTCTACCGCCAGACGCCGTGCGGTTTCGGCTTGGCGTCGGGTAGGAACCTCCCA
>JAKAWG010000103.1 GCA_021817045.1 Acidobacteriota bacterium | reverse complement strand
GAAGGCTGCGGTGAACATTCCAAATCTGATGTTGCGCCAATCCCCAGAACTAACCGAGGCAGTTTTCGCAACGTGCTCAATCGCATAGTACTCGCCTTCTATGGGCGAGTCAAGTAAATTGCTGCCCAATTTAGAGTAGCGAAATCACGATTCCCCCGAGGCATCCCGTCGCCTCGGTGATCGGATTTCTCAAAGGGAAGATCGCCATTGCCATTGCCCGACCGTGCGGGGAAGAGCAGCATTGCGCGGGCGAGCACTTCTGGGCCCGTGGCTATGCGGTTTCCACGGTCGGATTCGGGTTGGAGCAACTCTGCCAAAACATCCGCGACCAAGCGGAAGCGGATCGATCGGTGGGCAACTTTTGAATCTGTCAATCAAGGCGCGCTACCGCACGATGCCGAAACCAGCGGGTGACCGCCTTTGAGGCGGCCCCACTCATCAAGCCACTCGCTTCGTGGGGGTGTCTGACTGCCAGGTCTGGCTCCTGGAGCGCTCCCAGTCGGCGAAGTGCGCTCGAAAAGTGAGCGGGCGGGGGCGAACTTTTGAGGGTTGAGGGAGGCGAAAATAAAGTTGAACTTGGGCAGCCGCCGCAGAAAGTTTTCGTAATTCCGCAAGTGAATTACGTAAGTGAAAAGGCTCGGACTGGCAGTATTTGGAAGCCACCGACGGAGGCAGCGAAAACGGGGTCTCTGGCCGGGGAATAAAGACCGGAAAACGGTACACGAAGTAGCGTTTGGTGCTCGCTGTTGACTCAGCACCTCGGTCGATTCACCCCGGCAAAACGGACAACTAAATGCCCACCGGCGCAGCGTCAGCTTTTCTTTGCCGTCACAACGTAGAAATCTGCTATGACCTGCTCCACTCTTTCGCCTTTGCACTTCGGACAGACAACCTTGTTCTTATCGTACTCGGCAAGCGACATGATCTGGGAAAACTTATGGCCACACCCCGTACAAACGAATTCATATACCGGCATAGGCCTCACCTCGATTGAATCGGCACCAGTTCTTACTTCCGCCGGAGCAGCCGGCCCGTGAATCGGAAACACGATGCTGCAGGCCATCGCGGGCGCGCGCCTTCGGCTACGATTTCCTTGATCTGCCAAGGATCGCCATGGGCCGTTCCCGCCAGACATCGTCTTCCCGATACTTCAACGTGTAAATGTGCAGCAAGCGCCAGCCGGCCTCGAGCAAGCGATTCACTTCCTCTCGCCCCCGCGCCTCGAGATTATGCCCCGTAAGCTCCACAATATCCAACTGCCAGAGCGGCAGGAACTCCGCCAATTTCAGAGCGGCTTCCGCCAGCTCCTCAGCTCCAGGCCTGTTTGAATTGGCCCCATTCCTCTCGTTTTGATCTACTGGGGGAGGACGGACCATGGGAGTCCCTCTGGTAGAATGCGCTTATGCCGCTTCCGCAGATCGCCCTGCCGCAAACCGTAACACTTTGGGTTGGGCAAGCTTTTCGAAATCCTTCCAGGCCAACCGAATCAGTTCCCGGTGAGAGCACGCATTGAACGCAATCTCCTGATCTTTTGTAAGGCTCTCATCCGCAAGGACGTCAATTCCGTAAAGGTTTCCGAACGGCGGCATTGCACCGGTTTCACATTCAGGGAACTGCTCACTGAAATCAGCTTCGGACGCGAGTTCTGCGCTCTTGGCTCCTGTGGCGCCCTTGAGCAGCTCAAGGTTCACTCGTAGTGAACTGGGAAGGACTGCCATGACCAGCTTGTTGTCGAGTTTCACGACAACCGTCTTGGCGAGTTCCTTTCCCGGAATGTGGGTCAGCGCGGCAATCCCCTGCGCCGTATACGCAGGTGAATGAGAGATAACGACGTACTTGATGTTGTGTTTGTCCAGATACTGTCTCAGACTTGTGAGTGGCATAACGCCTCCTTCTCAGACAGGACGTCTGTTTTTCTGCAACTGCCGCTTGATGTGATCGCGTCCCAGCGTGGGACGTAACGTCCACCAATCCCCCGATTGCTGAGTACCAGACATTGAACAACGCCGTCAGTGATCCCAATCACACCAGAAGACCGTCGTGGGTTGAGAAGAGCACGCGGCTGACGATGCCGACGTGCAGAGGGGGAATAAAGGTGGACACGAATCGGCGACGGACCAGGAGGCGTCGGTCAGGGTGACGTCATGGTTCTCCCGAGAGAAGTGCGGTAAGGTCCGGTTGTTCCACTGGGGTTCGGCGTCCGAACGGCAGCCCAGTTGAGCCGATGCCGCCCCTCCAGCCTACGCTAAGCTGCCTATCCTCTCCTGCTAGTTGACGGGTGCGCTCCCGATCTTATCTTCGAGCAGCAGCGCCAGCGTTGCGTCGCGTTGCCAAGGCTCGACGCTTTCGAGGACTAACTTCACAAGCTCTTGATCCATTGCCGCGGCGTCTTCAATCAATTCCCTGGTTCAGTAACACCCCTTGCATCGCATAACTCCTGGTAATCAGCCGTCTCGTCGCCCACGTCCTCGAGCCCGAGGAATGCTACCCGTTGCCTGACCTCACGATGGCCCTATTACCGCAACTACTTCCGCTGAAGTATGTGACGTGCGACACAGTCCTCGGTGAGAAAAGTCGCAGCGAGAGCGCAGAGGTGCTCAAACCACGTGGTTTGGGACACGACCTCTGTAACCGATGAGCGCTTCCTGGCCAGCGCCGAATTTCGCCAGTAGTGCTGCCAGGCACGCGAATTCGCGGCGCTGGAGGAAACACATGGACGCTGCCCGACAGCCTTATCGCGGATTTACAGTACGTGCATTCGGTCACGGCTATTCGGGCCTTTCACAAACGCATGTGACCCGTGTCAGCGCCGAAGGCCTCAGGCTCCGGCGAGAATCCGTACAGAGAGGGAAACACAGCGCGGCAAAGCCGCAACCCGATATGGTAGGGCCGCCTCGCAACGCGGGGCCAACATCGGACAAGCGACCAATGAATGCACTTGTGACGGCTGTTGACAAGAACGAGGTGCGGGAGTCTCCCCCGCTGGCGGTAGCTGCCGCGATGTCCTGGACTCCACACCACAGCCGCTGGCTGGTCGCAAGCGTCGTGGCCTTGACATCGTTTTTGGAAGTTTTGAATATGACCATCGTAAACGTTGCCGTGCCCCATGTTGCCGGCAGCCTTGCCTCAAGCAACGACGAAGCAACCTGGGTCTCGACGTCTTATCTGGTTTCGAACGCCATCATGCTGCCCGCCAGTGGCTGGTTTGCTGGCGCTGCCGGACGCAAACGTTACTTTATGGTCAGCCTGGCTGTCTTCACCTTTAGCTCTTTGCTGTGCCGTCTCGCGCAGGCCCTCCTGCATGCGGGGCTCAGCAGCAGGGGAGCCGTGGCGCAAGCGTACGCGCGCATCTACCACGAGATGCTTCGCCAGGCCTCTACGCTGGCTTACGTTGACACATTTCAAGTGCTTGCCGTGGGCTCCGCGACAATGCTCGCTTTGTCTTTGTTGCTAAAACGAAATGAACCGGGCGCGCAAAGAAGCGCGTCAGCTGGGTAAGGCGGGGTGGAATCGATGTTCCGCGTGCTGACAATTTCCAGGGAGTATGGCAGTGGCGGAGTCCGCATCGGGCAGGGCATCGCCGAGAAACTCGAATGGAAGCTGCTGGATAAAGCGTTTATCGACAATATCGCCCGCGCCGCGAAAGTGGATCCTCAATTGGCACAACGGTTTGACAAGCGCACTGACTCTTGGCTGACGCGACTCGGCCGCCAGGGGCTTTGGATAGGAGCCTTGGAGGGAGGTGCCGTTATCTCCCAGAAGAACCTTTTTGACGCGGAAACCATGGCGGTGCTATCGCAGAAAACGATCGAAGAGGCCTACCGAGAAGGGAGTTGCGTGATCGTCGGTAGGGGAGGCCAATGCGTACTGCACAACCGCAAGGATGTATTCCATGCTTTTATTTACGGGCCGTGGGCCCAAAAGCTCAAGGAGGTTCGTCGGCGCGTTCCGGAAAAGGAGGACATTGAGGAGGTAATCCGCTCAATGGATCGCCAACGGGCAGATTACATTCGGAGGTACTTTAGATGTAACTGGATGGATCCGCACCTTTACCATCTGATGATGTGCTCGGCTCTCGGCGAAAACACTGTCCAATCCATAATCATCGAAGCCCTCGCGAGCGAAGGGAAGCAGTGTGGTCCCGCAGCCCAAGTACCTGCATGACGCGCCGGTAATCCGCCCGGAAAAATGAGAGCTCGGGAGCCATCCGCGGGACATTGTGATTCCGAAGCGCCAATGGGGCGCGTTCTACGGCACCGAACTGGACTTGCAAATGCGGCGGCGAGGGCTTACGACGATCGTGCTCTGTGGCGTCGCAACGGAGTTTGGCGTGGAGAGCACGGCCTGTGATGCCGATGAGCGTGGGTACGCGCAAGTGTTTGTCGAAGATGCGATGACGGGGCTCAACGCTGAAAGCCATGTCAATTCTGTCGCGCGCATTTTGCCGCGCATCGGGCAAGTGGGCCTAACCGTAGAGGTCATCGCAGCCTTGCTGGAAAAGCGCTGCCCTGAACCACGCGTGGACAGCCTGACGAATGGCTCGGCCAAGGCTCGTGGCCGCACAAGGAAAGCACAAACCGGATAGGTAACGGTCCCGAAGGAGCGGTGCGTTTCGCAACCGGCGAACGCGGCCTGCGAAAGAGCGCCCGAAGAATGAACGGCTGTCGCGGGAGGAAGTGATGAAACCGAGCAGATGCACGATTGCCGCATTGGCTGCACTCGGAGTGGCTTTCTACACCGGATGCAGAGGCCGGGTGGCTTCGGCTCCGAAAACGCGACCTCCGGTTGTCGAAGTCGCGCCTGTAATTCAGAGGGACGTGCCGATTTACGGCGAGTGAGTGGGAACCCTCCAGGGCTACCTTGATGCCCAGATTTCGCCGCAGGTGAGCGGCTACCTGATCCGCCAGGACTATCAAGAAGGCGGATCGGTGCAAAAGGACCAAGTACTCTTTGAAATCGACCCCCGC
The DNA here is from genome assembly GCA_021817045.1 of Acidobacteriota bacterium. GTDB lineage: Bacteria > Acidobacteriota > Terriglobia > UBA7540 > UBA7540 > RH2-MAG17b. The sequence continues at coordinate 10,189 of JAKAWG010000103.1, read as the reverse complement.
CCTTTCCAGGCTGTGCTCGATCAAGCCAAGGCGCAACTCGCCGGAGCTATAGCTCAACTGGCTAAAACTACCCTCGACGTCCAGCGTGACATTCCCGAAGCCCAGGCGCACGCCATCCCTCAGAGCCAACTCGACAACGACCGACAGGCGCAACTGGCGGCGAAAGCAGCCGTCGAGGCAGGCGAAGCCGCCGTCGAACAGGTAGCTCTGAATCTCGGCTATACGAAGGTACGATCGCTCATCCCCGGAATCGCCGGAATCACTACGGTCCAGGTCGGCAACTTAGTGGGACCTTCCACGGTGCTGACCTCGGTCTCCGAGGTGGATCCGATTAAAGTCTACTTTCCCATCACCGGGGTTGAATATTTGCGGATTGCCGGCCGCGCCGGCGGTGCTGTAAATCTGCTTTCCCGGCTCGATCCGATCCCACTGCAGTTAATACTGCCAAACGGCGAGACTTACCGCTATAGGGAAGAATTCTCTTCACCGATCGGCAGGTGGACCCCAAACCGGAATTATCCAAATCGTAGGCGCGTTCCCGAACCCTCGCAGCGCTCTCCGGCCGGGGCAGACCCGCCGCGTCTGCGCGGTCACCGACTTGATCAAAGGCGCGCTCCTCGTTCCCCAACGGGCTGTGACGGAGCTGCAAGGGGGCTATCAGGTGGCCGTCGTGGGACCTTCTAACAAGATCAACATCCGAACCGTCGAGCTAGGGGAGCGAGTGGGAGCGATGTGGGTCATCAATCAAGGCCTGAGGCCCGGCCAGCGCGTCGTGGCCGAGGGAACCCAAAAGGTGCGAGATGGCATGGCGGTCACGCTAAAACCTTACACTGCGCCGGGCGGGGAAAACTGAACTATGTCGAAGTTCTTCATCAACCGCCCCATCGTCGCCATGGTGATCGCGATCCTGACGGTGATCGTGGGTGCGATTACCATCGTCAGGCTTCCCGTCGCACAATTCCCCAGTATCGTTCCTCCCGAAACCAGGATTCAGGCAACGTTCGTCGGCGCCAATGCAGAAACCTTGGCCCAATCCGTGGCGACTCCCATCGAAGAGCAGATGAGCGGCGTCGACAACATAAACTACATGTATTCGATCAATGCGACTGCCACCGGCGGAATGATCATGATCGTGGATTTCGCTGTCGGCACCGACCCGAATACCGATCTAATTCTCACCCAAATCCGGGAAACGCAGGCTTCTCCTCAATTGCCGGCGGCGGTGGCGCAGTATGGCGTGACGGTACAGAAGGCCACAACGGCTCCGTTGATGATCGTTGCCCTCTACTCTCCTCATGGGATACACGACGCCCGATTTCTGGCGAACTACGCGTACATCAATCTCGGCGATCCGATTACACGCCTGCCGGGTGTCGCGAACATTCAGATCTTCGGCTCGGGTCAGTATGCCATGCGGATCTGGCTCAAGCCGGAGGCGCTGGCCAGGCTGAGGATAACCGTCTCGGACGTTATCAACGCGGTCGAGTCGCAAAACACGGTCAACCCAGCAGGTTAGGTCGGCAGCGAGCCAGTACCGCCGGGCCAGGAATTCACATACTCCGCGCAAGGGCGCCTGGTGACGCCCCAGGAATTTGGCGACATCGTCGTCCGGGAAAGACCCAATGGTGGCATCGTTCGCGTCAAAGATGTGGCGCAGGCCGAGTTAGGCTCGCAGTATTACACCATCAGGAGCCGCCTGAACGGTGAGCCTACCGCGGCCATCGCCGTTTATCAAATGCCTGGGTCCAACGCCGTGGACACGGCCAATGCCGTCAAGAACCTGATGGCCCAGATGAAGACCCGCTTCCCCCAAGACATGGCTTATGCCATATCGGTTGACCAGACCCGAGCGGTGACCGAAGGGCTCAAGGAAATCCTGATCACCCTGGGGGTTGCCCTGGCCTTGGTCATTTTGGTGGTCTACATTTTCCTGCAAGGCTGGCGCGCCACGCTGATCCCTATGCTCGCTGTGCCTGTCGCCCTCGTGGGTACATTTGCCGTCTTTCCCTTATTTGGTTTCTCCATAAACACCCTTTCAATGTTCGGCATGGTGCTGGCCATCGGCCTTGTAGTGGATGACGCGATCGTGGTCGTCGAGGTAATTGAACGCCATATCGAGGAGGGGCTCGCTCCTAAGGCTGCCGCGTTGAAAGGCATGGAAGAGATTTCGGGCCCGGTGATTGGCATCGCCTTGGTTCTTTCTTCGGTCTTTGTGCCCACGGCCTTTATTGCAGGCATCACTGGCCGGCTCTACCAGCAGTTTGCGGTGACAATTGCAATTTCCGTCATCATTTCGGCTTTCAACGCGCTCAGCCTCAGTCTCGCGCTCGCGGCCTTGCTTCTTCGTCCGAGGAAGGCAAGCAAAGGCCTGCTGAGGGGGTTCTTCGACTGGTTCAATCGAGTTTTTCGGAGCGCGACGAACCGTTATGTCCGCGCGTGTGGCGGCCGTTTACTTCGGAGGGAAGCTGCCGACGGGCTTTTTGCCCGACGAGGACCAAGGCTATATTTTAATCAACCTGCAGCTTCCTAACTCGGCTTCGCTCCAGAGGACCGACGCGGCTGCAAGAGAAATCGAAGGCATCCTGGAGAAGACACCGGGGATCCAGTACACAACCAGTGTGATTGGTTTCAGCTTACTGAGCCTTGTCCAAGCCAGTTATAACGCCTTCTTCTTTGTTATGGAAAAGCCCTGGAGCAGCCGGAAGCAGAGAAACGAACAGTACCAGGTTATCAAGCAGCGTTTGAATCAGGAACTGAGCCGACTTCCTCAAGGAACCGCTTTCAGCCTTTCTCCGCCGGCTATTCCTGGCGTGGGCACCACAGGAGGCTTCATGTTCGTCCTTGAAGATCGCGGCGGACACGATATTCCATGGCTCGCAGTTAATGTCAATAAATTCCTTGCCGCGGCCCGTAAGAGGCCGGAAATAGCGGGCATAACCACTTCGTTTTTGCCAAGCGTGCCGCAGGAGTTCATCGCCGTGGACCGGGATAAGGCGCTGAAACTCGGCGTGCCCATTTCAGATATTTATCAGACGGTCCAGACCTTCATGGGAGGCTATTTTGTCAACTATTTCAACCGCTTTGGAAGGCAATGGCAGGTGTACGTGGAAGGAGCAGGCCCTTACCGTACGACAACCAGAGACTTAAGTCAGTATTACATCCGAAACACCGGTGGGGAAATGGTTTCTCTAGCCGCCCTGGCAAGATTCGAGCCGCGCCTGGGCCCGGAATTCATCCTGCACTATGACGAGTATCCCGCGGCGCAGATGAATGGCAGCACTGCGCCAGGCTACAGTTCCGCACAAGCTACAGCAGCTCTCGAGCAGGTGTTCGATCAAACAATGCCGCAGGGCATGGGTTACGACTACATGGGCATGTCGTTTCAGGAGAAGGAAGCGGCGAAGGGCGTTTCGGCAACAACCATCTTCGGGCTGTCGTTGCTGTTTGTATTCCTGATTCTGGCAGCCCTCTATGAGAGCTGGTCGCTGCCCTTCAGCGTGCTTTTGAGCACACCCGTGGCCGTCTTCGGCGCCTTCGGTCTCCTGCTTTTGCGCCGCGTGGTTGATCTGTCTTTGCTGCCACCCTACATGGTCCCGCTCGAAAATGATGTGTATGCACAAATCGGCCTCGTGATGCTGATCCGTCTTGCCGCCAAGAACGCCATTCTGATTGTTGCCTTTGCCAAGGAACAGCACGAAAGAGGCCGGCCGATGGTGGAAGCGGCACTTGAGGGTGCACGGCTGCGGCTACGACCGATTCTGATGACTTCATTTGCGTTCATCTTTGGCGTAACGCCTCTGTGGTTTGCCTCCGGCGCCGGTTCAATGGCGAGGCGAGTCATGGGCACGACTGTGATCGGAGGCATGGTCGGGGCGAGCTTGATCGGGATCTTCTTTGTTCCTGCCATTTTCTGTGTAGTGGAAAAGCTCTCCAGGGCCGCCCGGCAGGAGGGATCTGGCCAACTGGCGCCCGAGAGAGCCGCGGGTGAAGACGACTAAATGAAGAGACTCCCGCTGCTCGCGTCGATTGTCCTTCTCTCCAGTTGTATGGTCGGGCCGAAGTACCAGCGTCCACCCGCCAGCGTTCCTCGTGTCTACCGCGGACAGACGCCGGCGCCACCTCCTGCGGCGGCCACTTCGCTTGGTCACGAGAAATGGTGGCAGGTGTTTCGGGATCCCGTCCTGACTGAACTGATCCACACGGCGCTCAAGCCAAACTACGATGTGCGCATTGCAGCTACCCGCGTTCTCCAGGCGCAAGCGCAGCTTGGCATTACCCGATCCAATCAATTTCCGGCCGTGAGCGCCCGCTTGAATCTGCTGAACGAGCGCAACCCGAAGGTTAATTCGTTTTTCCCGACGTACCAACTGCATACCGGCCAGTTGGATCTCTCCGTCATTTGGAATCTTGATTTCTGGGGTAAATACCGGCGAGAAACCGAAGCCGCCCGCGCCAGTTTGCTGGCAACAGAGTGGGGTCAGCGAGGAGTGATCACCTCCGTAGTCTCGAGCGTGGCCACGGCTTATTTCCAGCTTCGCGAGCTCGACCTGGCCCTCGAGATCTCGCAACGCACGCTGGCCTCGCGTGAGGACTCATTGCGCCTCACCCAAGTGCTGGCCAGGTACGGCTCCGCTTCTTTGCTCGATCTGCGCCAATCCCAGGAATTGGTAGATACGGCGGCAGAGGCGATTCCGGATTTCGAGCGCCAGGTTCAACAGCAGGAGGACTTGATCAGCGACTTGCTGGGAGAGAATCCTGGCACAATTCCGCGTGGCCTGCCTCTCACGCAAGAGCCGGTGCCCTCGGCTGTGCCTCCGGGACTTCCCTCGCAACTACTGGAGCGACGCCCGGACATTCGCGAAGCTGAGGCAAACCTGGTGGTCGCCAATGCGAATATCGGCGTTGCCAAGGCGGATTTTTTCCCCGCGATTCCTCTCACCGCCACAGGCGGGCTCGAGAGCTTCGCGCTCAACCAGTTCTTCTCGTTCGCCTCAGCAGGATTGTACAACGTGTCGCTATCAGCGACAGGAACGATCTTCCAGGCGGGGGCTCTCCGTGCCGGCGTCAGATTGACCCGGGCACAAGAACAGCACATGCTGCTTGCCTATCAGCAGACGATCAAGACAGCTCTCCGTGAAGTTATGGATGCGCTCATTGCCTATCAGAAAGATCGCGAGCTCCTGGAGGGACAGGAATCACTGACGGAGGCGGCGGCCGATGCAGAGCGCCTATCATATGTCCTCTATCAGCACGGCGGTGCAAGCTACCTCCAGGTGCTGACGAGCGAAACGAACTATTTCGCGGCCGAATTGAATCTTGCCCAAGCACAGCTCAACGAGCGGCTCGCACTCGTCCAGCTCTACCAGGCGCTCGGCGGCGGATGGCAGCAGTAAATGTAGCCTCATCAGATCCAAGGCCTCCGTTGAAAGGGAGGTCGTTATGGATTTCAACGCGGCGTGCCGCTTGGCAGTTGAGGCGTTGGAGAAGATGAGTGCGACACAACGTTCCCGGAATCGCACGCGGTCATGGCGGATGAGTGGAAGCCCAGCTACAAACCTTGGCTGGTTGGTGCGTCGGTGATGCTGGCCACCTTCAGGGAGGTGCTCGACCTCTGTGGCCTCGGTGGCGCTTCCGCACATCGCCGGGGGCCTCTAAGCGAGCGTGGATGAATCCACCTGGGTTCTAACCGGCCATCTTATTTCTAACGCCATCGTTCTTCCTTCCACCGGGCGGTTCAGCAATTTCTTCGGGCGCAAGCAATACCGGGTTATTTCCGTTTCGGTTCTCGCCCTCGCCTCCGCGTTCCGGGGGGCTCCGACAACCCTAGCCATGCGGGTGACGGTGCGCGTGATCCAAGGCGCAGCCGGAGGAGGTTTACAGCCTCTGTCACAGGCTATCCCGCCCAAGAGCTTCCCGCGCAAAAAGCACGGCCAGGCGATGGTCGTCTATGGGCTAGGGATTATTCTTGCTCCGCTGATTGGCCCCACACTTGGCGGCTGGATCACGGATCGATACTCGTGGCGGTAGGTCTTCTAGATCAACATCCCGGTCAGCTTCGCAACCCTAGATGAAGATTTACCTCGCTTGCCCGACATGCTTGTTAAAGAACTGCGCCATGATGTTGAGCGCTTCTCTGGTCTCAGGCAAGTGGTAGTCGTACCAGAACGCATGCGGTAGCGCCTCAAAAACCACAATTTCCGCTCGATTCCCGGCGCGCAGCATTGCCAGGTGCAGAATGGAGGTCCCGCTCAGTAATACGTCTCGTGTACTGGTCAGAAAAAGCGACGGCGGGAAGCCTCCCAGGTCGGCATATAGGGGGGAACGCACGGGGTCTTTCGGGTTATGGCCATCCACGTACGGGTCGCGCCAATGACTTTTCGATGGAGGCACAAGGTAGCCGCTGAATTCAGAGATCTTATAGACAGCCTCGGTGTCGCCGGGCATGCTCATGTCACCTGTGCCGGAAAAGATGCCGAGAGCGGCAGGCAGTGGCAGCTTGCGCTTGCAGAGCGCGACAGCTACCTCGCCCGTCAGAATCGCCCCGGCCGAAATTCCGAACAAGCCCACCTCTTGCGGCTTATAATTCTTCAGCAGCTCCCGATAAACGCTGACTGTGTCATCCACCGCAGCGGGAAATGGGTGCTCCGGTGCCAGCCGATAGTAAACGGAAATAACGGTGGTCCGAGTGAGGTAGGCAATAGGAATGCCTTCGACGAGCGAGCCGGAGTCCGTCACAAATCCCCCCTCATGGACGTTGATCAGCGCCTGGTTCTTGTTAGCTGGAGGTATATTGAGCGGCGTAATCACGTCGCATCGCGCGTCGCCCATTATTTTGCCGGTAACGTTCACCGGGAAAAGCTTCTTTGCTTCAGCGACGCGGCGGATGCGGAAAGCATCTGTTTCCGCACGCAGCACGGCAAGCGGGGGAGGAGGGCCTGATGGGGCTGCAACTGAGATGAACTTCTGCGCTTCAGGGCTGATGGTTCCGGGTACGGGCACGACGCGCGTAACATCGGCGGTGCCATCCGCATCTATCGTGCAAGTATCCGCTTGCGGAACGACGTCCGTCGCATGAGATTGCGCGCACCCTGACGACGTAAGCGCCGGCAAAGCCTGTGCTAGCGAGCCTGCCATCACCGCTCTACGGTTCAACTTGAGATTTTCCATCGGCACTCCTTCACAACCATTGGCTTCATTGCCGCCAGCTAAAACGAGTTTCCTGCATTGAGACGTGGAACTGAAAAATAGCAAGTCTCTTAGGTCCATGCAAAGGGACTTGGCCAGCCGCCTGGACCTTTTGCATGACGCGCACGACTTTTTTGAGCTGCGCAGCCGCCTTTTGCTCTTGCCCCAAGGCCCGGGCGAACGGAATCCGTGACCGCGCATCGGCCAAGTGAGCATTGCCGCGGATCAGGGTCTCCGGGCGTCGCACCGTGACGGATGGCGGCCGGTCGTCCGCCTCCGAAAACCTGAGCCGCCCGGACGGCGCCTTGTGGCATTCAACGGAGTGGTCGTGCAAAAATAAGGCAGCCAATTTCATAACGGCAGCGCTGACGGTGAAAATGCACGAACTCTCCGTGGCCCGGAATATCGTCGAGATTGTGGAGCAGCATTTGCCATCTGCCACCTCTCGACGTTTTAAGACGGTTCGGATCAGGGTGGGAGAGATTGCCAATGTCGTGCCGGAATCACTGGCATTCTGTTTCGGTGCGCTCATTGAGGGTACGGCACTTCAAGGTTCCAGTCTCGAAATCGAGCGTATTCCGCTCGGCTGCCGCTGCCGTGGTTGCCATCGTGCCTTCCAGCCATCACACTTCGCCTTTCTTTGCCCGGAATGCGGGAACGGCGATATTGAGATCGTTTCCGGAACGGAGTTGAATGTTGTCGAAATCGAACTTGTCAACGTGGAGGGCGGACCCTGATGAACGTCATTACGATTGAAAGAAAAATCCTCGAAAAGAACGACGAGGTCGCACTTCAGAATCGGACCTTTCTGGAAAAGCTGGGGGTGGTGGCGATCAACCTATTGAGTTCACCCGGGTCGGGCAAAACCAGCCTCCTCGAATGCGTGTTGGAACGGCTCCAAGGACGAGTTGCCGTTGCCGTGATTGAAGGCGATGTTCACACGGATTTGGACTCGCAACGGGTAGCTCGGTATGGCGTACCGGTGGTGCAGATCGTGACGCACGGGGGATGCCACCTGGAAGCCAAGCTCGTGCAGGATGCGTTGGCGCGCCTGCCTCTTGAAAGAACACAGGCCCTGTTCATCGAGAATGTCGGCAATCTCGTTTGTCCCGCCAATTACGACCTCGGCGAGGCGATGAAAGTTGTGGTGATCTCGACGACTGAAGGGGAAGACAAGCCGCTCAAATATCCCGCGGCGTTCCGCAATGCGCATGCGCTCATCATCAACAAGACGGATCTTTTGCCGTACTTGTCTTTGCGAGTGGAAGACCTCAAGCGCAACGCGCGCCAGGTGAACCCGGCGCTCGTGATGTTTGAAACATCCTGCGTGACAGGGACGGGCATTGCAGAATGTTGTGAATGGCTGCTCGGCCGGACTTCGGTCACACCATAAGCTTAGCGGCGCGAAGTCGCTGGCTACGCGCGGCCGAAAGAGTGAACGATCGTCTGCCGCCTGGCCGGGCGCATGTGCCTGAGAATGCAGAGCTTCAGATTCGCTTCAAGATGTTCTCCTCGGGTTTACCTCCACTTGTGATCCAAACCACTGAACCCTCGTGCCGAACAGCGCATAAAAGCAATAGAGAAGTGGGGAGGCTTACCCGTGTTAGCCGTCCCAACGACGTGTCCTTTTTGCGCCTGCGGTTGCGGATTTTACCTGCTCGTAGAGAACGGACAACCGGTTGGGGTGGCGCCAAGCGAAACTCACCCAGTTTCTCACGGTAGACTTTGTGCCCGTGCGTGGCACGCTCACCAAGCTGTTTTATGGGGCGAGAGACTCAGGCATCCGCTGATTCGCCGGAACGGAAATCTGGAGCCTGCGTCTTGGACCTCGGCACTCAATCATCTAACCCACCGTCTTAAAGACTTGATTGACTCGGGCAAGCCCGTCGGGATGCTTGGTTCAGCACGGGCGACCAACGAGGAAAATTATCTGGCGGGAAAACTTGCCAGAGCAGGTCTCCGCCCTAACAATATTGACTTTTCCTACCGTGCGGTCTGTCGCTCCCTCATTCAGGGTATCGAAGACGTAACCGGTGCATTCATCCCCTCAATCACACTTCAGGAGGTCGAATCGAGCGAAACAATCTTGCTGATTGAGGGAGACCTGGCTGAAACCCACCCGCAAGCTGCTTCTTCCATTATGAGGGCCCTGGAGCAGGGCGCCCGCCTGGTAACGATTGGTTGCCGGCGAACCCAAATGGTGCGCCTGTCGTCCCTTCACCTGGAAGCCGTGCCTGGAGATGAAGGTTACGTCATCAACGGTCTCCTCGCCGCCCTCATTCGTCCAGAGCGGGGCGATCGGAGGGTTGCGACCGCGGACACCGAAGAATACGCATCGTTAATTCACAATTTGGAGACTAGTGAAGTAACCGAGGAGCTGCGTCGAGCCGCCGAATGGATCGCACGCGCCGAGTGGGCTGTGCCGATGCCGGGACTGCGGGATCAATGTCGAGGAACTGCGGCAGCTGTGGCCACGCTAGCTGCGATCACGCGTCATCTGCACCGGCCTGGTTCCGGAATCTTGCCGCTTCTTGCGCGAAGCAATGCGCGCGGGGCCTGCGAGATGGGAATCGCGCCGGACCGCCTCCCGGGTTATGAGCCGCTCGCCTGCGGCCCAACTCAGGATCGTCTGCAGAACCTTTGGGACCGGAGCTTGCCGGCGAGTGGCGGAACGGACGTCGAAACCTTACTCGAGTCTGTAAGTGGCCTGATAGTTTTAGCTGACGATCCGCCGTCCATCCTACCGGGAGCACGGCGCGCAACGGCTGCCCTGCAGAAAATTGAGTTCCTGGCGGTACTCGATGTCTTCGCCACGCCAACCACTGAAATGGCCGAGGTCGCGTTGCCGATCGCCAGCTTTGCAGAGACCGAAGGAACTTTGGGCTAACGACCAGATCATGAGCGAAATTTCCTGATGAAAATGGGTGACACTCCAAAGCCTAGGTTCCGGGAAGGAACCGAAAGGGGTGTTAGCGATGGAAGGCAACGAGGGAGTTGAGAGGAG
>JAKAWG010000102.1 GCA_021817045.1 Acidobacteriota bacterium | reverse complement strand
GTAAGTGTCTTTCGGAAGTGCAGGCACCAAGCTCGTATTCAATGAAGATTTCCAGGTGAAGGTTCCCGTCATGCAAAGGTAGACCAGCGCCATGCGGAGGTGGGATCGTTCAATCAGCAGGACGACCAGCAGAACAGGCCGCGGGGCGAGGGAAGCCGCTAAAAGCTGCCGAAGTCAGAGTGGCAAGCGGTGCACCCATCACGGTCTCCTTGGGTTGCCATCAGACGCCTGCAGCCCTGGTGGCCGCCTGGCAACAAGGCAGTTTTTACGCTGGCGGGTTCCTGGGTCAACGGGTTTTGATACTGCAAATCTTCCCCGTCGTTTCCCGGTTGCCCGCCGCGCCGCTCTACGCAACCCGAATCTCCGGGAAGATCTTCACCGGCAGAGAAAGCGAGTGGGTGATAAAGCAATCGGCGTGCGCGTCCTCGATGATCGTTCTCGCCGCTTCGATGTCTTCCTTGGATTTCACTCGAATGTGGGGACGCAGAGTGATTTCCGTAAAGCGCCACTTTCCTTCCGTATGGTCTAGCACGCCATCGGCGTCGCTCTCGTAACTGACCAAGGGCAAACTTTTGTGGCGCGCGTAAGCGAGGAACGTCATAAAGGTGCAAGCGTTCACCGACCCCACAAACATCTCCTCGGCGCTCCACGCATTTCCCTCTCCTTTGAATTCGGGTGGGTTCGAAATTTCCAGATCAGGTTTTCCGGGTGCGCAACTGGTCCCGTGAAGGCCCGATTTCCAGCACACTTCGTTTTCGAATCGAAACACTTTGTAGGTCGTTTTGGACTCCATAAAGACCTCCTCAAAGCGGGGTCCTTATCCGAGGGCCTGGCTCTACCTCATCTGATGCTCCGCGCTGAAATTTGTTCGGGATTTGTCCCCGGTGCGGGGCCTTCGGCGGCGGCGAACCTGAGCAAATGTCGCCTATCCTGGTTTGGCTGAGGACCATTGTCATCGAAGAGATTACGGTGGGCTTGGGCTGGTGTCACAGTTGATGCATATTTCAGGGTGCTACGGGAGCCTGGCCTCGGCGCCCAGCGGTGGCAGAAGACTGATCTTCCATAAAGGTCAATGGGGCGGGGCATCCAGCGCTAGCTTGCCAAAACTTGGGTCGAAATGGTTTGATGCACCTGCGTATCTCGAAGCCACTCGATCGCGGACAGCGCGGCGACGGCACCATCAGCGGCCGCCGTGACAATCTGTTTGGCGGCGCAGCAGCGCACGTCTCCTGCCGCGTACACGCCAGGAATGGAAGTCTCGAGCCGCGCGTTCGTCATGATATTACCCTGGTGATCCAGCTGTATCTGCCCCTTGACCAGGCCACTGTTGGGAATGAGGCCGATGAAAATAAAGACACCGTCCACCGGAACCTCGCTTCGCTCGCCCGAGTGGCGATTCTCAATCTCGACCGCCTGAACAGATCCATTACCCCGAATCTTCCGAATGGCCGTCCCAAAGGTCACCTTCACGTTGGGTTGGCTCAGCACGCGGTCCTGAAGGACTTGCGATGCGGTTAAGTAATCAAGATCCTGAAGCAAGGTGAGATGAGAAACATAGCGGAGAAGAAACTCAGCTTCTTGCAAGGCGGAGTTGCCACCGCCCACGACCGAAACTGGTTTGCCTTGGAAGAAGGGACCATCACACGTCGCGCAGAAGGAAACTCCTCTTCCCCAGAATTCCTGTTCTCCCGGAACGTTGAGTTGGCGCGGACGAGAACCCATGGCCAGGACCACGGCGCGGGCAAGATAGAGTTCGCCGTCAGCGGTCACTTGCTTAGGGGTCACGCCCAATTCAAGCTGTGTCACTGTGGCCGTTCTAACCTTGGCGCCGAACTTCGTGGCCTGCTGAAGCAATTGTTGAGCGATGCTTGCTCCCGACCCTTCGATGCATCCGGGACAGTTCTCGACCCGCTCGGTGGTGGCCATGAGGCCGCCGACTTTGTCTTTTTCGAGCATCAGCGCCGAAAAGCCTGCGCGAGCCGCATAAAGCGCCGCCGTCAGCCCTGCGGGGCCACCGCCTACGATCAGCACGTCGTAAATCTTTCCTGGCTCCGGTTGGTCGGGAGTCGGGGTGTGCAACAGCAGATCCATAATCACAACCTCATACTCGAGTAACCAGGCTGGACGCCTGGACTACCTGATTGATAAAGTCCGGTTCGGGAAGAGCTCCTTCAAAAGATTGTTTCTCGTTCAGCACCACCTTCGGAACGCCATAAACCTGATAACGCTGCGCCACATCCGGGAACTCGGCCACTTCGATTACCTCCGCGACGATGTTGGAACTTTCGATCGCCATCTGATGAGCCAACCTGGCTGCACGGGGGCAATAGGGTCAGGTGGGAGTCACCAGCACCTTGATGGTGACCGGGGCTGGAAGCGCGGCGAGCTTGAGTCGGGTGTCCGGCGAGAGTTTCGTGGAACCACCGGAGAGGTCCAAAAGGCCCTCAATGATGACGCCGAATTCATAACCACCCGGAACGCCCGAATACCGAAGAACACCTTTGTTCTTCCCCTGCATCACCAAGCCCGGGATCCTTTCCACCCCCAGACGGCTGGCTTCTTCCGCATCCGCAATAAAATCATGCGTCTCCAACTTCAATTTGTCGGAAAGAGCGGTAACTTCGTTCAGAAGTTCATGCGCCTCCCGGCAAGTTTGGCACTCCTCGGCAGGAACGGTGAGGACAGAGGACTTCTGCGTGAAAAAATGCAGCGTGACGGGATCGTGCAAACCGCGCGTGAAAACGTCCGTGAGCTGCCTATGGAGATCGTCATTGAGTAAAGGCATCGGTTCTATCTCCTCCTTCGGAAGAAACTTAGAAGCTGTTTCAAAACCTCGGGTTACGCGTCTTGGGTAGCGGCGGAGTTATCCCGCCACCCGAAGTGGCGGCGTAATGCCGCCTGTACAGCGGGCACCTGATTCCGTGAATAGGTTTTGAAACAGCTTCTAGCATTTCCCTCTCCACGCAAATCCGTGGACGCCTTCTATACAGAGCGACTAAAGTTGCTGCGCGTAGTGTATCAGGGCACGGCTTCAGCCGTGCCGTAATTGAACGCTTGGATTCGTAGGGCTTTAGAGTCTGTGTGATAACTCACGCAGAATGTCATTGCGAGGAGCCGCAGGCAACGAGGAGTCTCGCAAGTCCCCTTTCTTCAGAGCGAGATTCCTCGCTTCGCTCGGAATGACGATCATCGGGTTAGTTGCCACACAGCCTCTTTAGCCCCTGACCGCGGCCAGCGGCTAAAGCCGCGTCCCAGAACCTCCAAGTGTAGCCTTGTTTGGTAACCATGGAGCCGCTGCGCCAAGCGCCTGCCTTGCTCTCGAAACAATGAGCCTCAAGCGGCCGTGACGGGACTGATCTTAATGGTCTTGGGCCTGGCCTCTTCACGCTTCGGCATGGTCAAGGTCAACTGGCCATCCTTGTATTCCGCCTTAATCTTCGCCTCGTCGATGGAAGCGGGTAAAGAGAAGCTGCGTGCAAAGCTCCCGTAGCACCGCTCGACGCGATGATAGTTCTCCTCTTTGACCTCTTTGCCTTTCTTGCGCTCGCCTTTCAGGTAGAGCGTGCCGTCTTCAATGCGAATCTCGACGTCCTTGGGATCGACGCCGGGAAGATCAGCCTGCAGCACCAAAGCGCCGCCCTTTTCGTAGATATCAATGGCAGGCGCCCAGGTGTAAGTACTGACTTCCTCACCGCTTACCCGGCGGGGAAAGAACTCGTTGAAAAGTCGACTGAAATCCTGCTGTGTCGTGACAAGATCACGGAATGGGTCGTATCGAACGATCGCCATGGCTGTTTACCTCCTCATTGATTTAATAGGCTTGGGGTTCGGGAGAGGGTCTGCGGTTAACCGCGTCACCCGATCAGCCGAAGGCGTCCCGGGCCTCATTCCCATAGATGCTTGACGGGCGCAAAAGGCACATCGGGCGGCACCGTGGAGCCGGGGTATAATCACTGCGTTTGCCGGACGGAAACAAAGGCTGACGTAAATGAGCGAAATTTTGCTGGAAGTGAAGAACTTCAATGTCACCATGGACGGGTCGCCGGTATTGTCGGGACTAAACTTCAGCGTCGAGGAAGGTGAGTTTCTTACGATACTGGGTCCAAACGGATCGGGGAAGACGGTGCTCACCAAAGCCCTGCTAGGGCTGATGCCGTACGAGGGCGAGTTGAGGTGGCACATGAAACCCAGGATCGGATATCTGCCGCAAGGACTTAATCAAATGTCTGTGAGAGACTTGCCGTTGACGGTGAAGGACTTCTTCGCTCTCAAGAAATTGAATCCTCGCGAGATCTCAAAGTGCCTCTCGGATGTTGGGCTGGCAGGCAACGTACTGAGCAAGAGAGCGGGTTACCTATCGGGCGGAGAATTTCAGCGGATGCTCGTTGCCTGGGTGCTGGCTCCGCACCCAAACGTGCTTTTTCTGGATGAACCCACAACCGCGATAGACGTCGCGGGCGGCGAGACGATTTATTCACTTCTGCGAGATATCTGGCGGGAACAAAAGCTAACCATACTTAATGTCACTCATGACCTGAACATCGTCTTTGCTCATTCGACCCATGTCCTCTGCTTGTCAAGATTCGGCCATCGGTGCTACGGGGTCCCGAAAGAAGTGCTGACGCCGGACATGCTGAATGAAATTTACGGAGCAACCGTCAACTTTTACACACACTGAGACATTTCAATGCGATGACATACCAACTTGTTCTGAGCCTGGTAAGCGGCGTCTTCATCGCGGGTTCAGCCGCATATTTAGGCACCCTGATGTTATCGAGGAAGATGGCCGTGGTGGCCGGACCATTAGGACACCTGGCGCTGCCGGGCGCTGCCTTGGCGCTGGTTTACGGATTCAGTCTGTCGTTAGGCGCTTTCCCTTTTGTCGTGGTTGGAATCCTGCTGATCTGGTTACTCGAGATCAGGACCAAGCTGCAAATGGAAGCCTTGACGGCGATCGTCTTTGCTACCGGAGTGGGAATCGCTTTTCTCTTCCTACCCATCGACAAGGCAGAAGCGGCGCTGATTGGCGATATTTCAAAAGTCGGGTTCTACGAAACCCTTGCCGCCACAATCCTCGGCGCGGCCGTTTTCGTGGTCGTTAATCGCTGCTACTCCCAGATTATGCTGGTGAGCATTCACGAAGATGTGGCGAGAACGGAAGGGCTCAACGTCAAATTCTATAACCTCGTCTACCTGCTCGCCATCGCGATCATTGTCGCTTTGGGAGTCGATTTAGTCGGGGGACTGATGACCGCGGCCCTAGTTGCCATCCCTGCCGCCGCGGCAAGGAATGTAAGCCGAACGCTCGCCCAGTACGGTCTCACTTCAGGAGCTTTTGGAATCAGCTCGGCCATCGTCGGCATACTCACCTCGGCAGTCACCCGTTTTCCAGCAGGCCCGCTCGTGATTCTCGCCAGTGCAGTGATCTTTGCAATTACGATCCCGATGTCAAAGGTTTGAGCGCGCCGGTGCACCTAATGGCGCGCGTGACCACAAAGGCTCCGGCGCCGGTCTCTGCTCGAAAAGGTTCAATCTCGGCTTTGTCTCCGGGCGCGCCTAACAGAGTCTGGATCGAGACGGCCGCGGAGAAACCCGCCGTTTCTAGAAGGTTTCGAACCTCCGCCGCAGAGTAGAATGTGGCTACCCGATAGAAAGGGTTTCGGGGTTGCTTTGCGAGATAGATTTAACCCAAAGGCGTCTCGCGGTCGATAAAGCCGACGCAGACCGAGCCAGCTGGTTTCAGTACTCGCCGCACTTCGCTCAGCATCAGGGCCGGGTCGTCCACAAAACAGATGCTAGTCACGACGAGAACATAATCGAAAGTCGCGTCAGCAAACGGAAGAGCCTCAGCTATGGCCTGCGCGCTGCGGATGCCGCGCCTCGCGGCGTAATGCAACATCGCATGCGAAGGGTCAATGCCAATCGACACGCCGAGCGGCGCGGCGAAGCGGCCGGTTCCAACGCCGACTTCGAGACCCAGCCCGTGCCACGGCAGGAGGGCCCGTATCGCGAGGAGTTCCGAGTGGTAGGCCGTTTCGTGGGCGCTGAACCACTTCTCGTATTGCTGGTGATAGTTCTCGAACGGGGCGATCCTTGCCATAGAGGGTGCAATCAGTCTACACCGATGCGATACCCCTCGCGGCTTCGGTGGTGTTTTCAGTAGATGCTTTTCAGTTGCAATAGACCTGTGGATGAAGTAAAATTCGCTTGTATTGCCGATTATTCCGTCCCCTCGACCGGCTTACACAACCGCGTTGTGAAGCCCCGTTTCTAAACACGGAGGTTTAATGCTGAAGATTGCAATCGGATTAGGAGTGGCAGCCTGTGTCGCCATGTCCCCGCCGACGCAGGCGGGAACACCAACCTACCTTCCCATGTGTCCAATGCACATGCGGCAACCAGGATCCAAGTACGGCGTCGCGAGTTGGTATGGTCAAGACTTTGACGGGAGTCCCACCGCCAGCGGCGAGGCGTTCAACGCGAACGCGCTTACGGCGGCGAATCGCGATCTCCCCTTGGGCACGGAAATCCGAGTTACCAATCTCAGAAATCAGCGCTCTCTCCTCTTGCGCGTCAACGATCGCGGACCGTACGTCCCGGGGCGGACGTTGGACGTCTCTCGCGCCGCCGCGCACCGATTAGGCTTCATCGACCGGGGCAACGCTCCGGTGCAGATCCAGGTGGTGAAGCTACCCCAAAGCAGCCACAGTCTCGTCGACTGTCCCGGCGCTCGCAAGTTGGCCGTGCAATAAGCAGCCGCAAAAGCCATTTACGATCGCCTTCGGAGGCGTCCCGGCCCATTGGGACGAAGAGGAGTCTCGCACGTTTCTTCGGGGCGGAGAGGACGGGATAGCCTAGGCAGGGTGGCTCGACAGTCAAGACGTATGATCCGTCGCGAGGCCCAGTTTGCCGGCCACGGAGCGCATCGCGCCAATGCAGAACGCGACGTGTTCTTCAAGCGGAATTCCCAGCTCTTCCGCGCCGCGGCGGATATCATCGCGGCTCACCGAGCGGGCGAACGCTTTGTCCTTCATTCGCTTCACGACCGAGCGGGCTTCGAGGGAAGCGACGCGATCCGGCCGCACGAGCGCGCAGGCAACGATGAAGCCGGCCAGTTCATCACAGGCGAACAGCACTTTGGCTAGAAGCGTGTCGCGCGGGACGCCGCTGTAGTTGGCGTGGCCGAGGATGGCGCGCCGCACCGTTTCAGAACAGCCCCTGTGAGCCAGAATCTCACTTCCTTTAAGCGGATGATCCGGCGCGTTCGGATACATCTCGTAGTCGAAGTCGTGAATTAGGCCGGTCACACCCCACTGCTCTTCATCCTCACCGAACTTGCGCGCATACGCGCGCATGCACGCCTCCACGGCGAGGGCATGTTTCCGCAGGCTCTCGCTTTGTGTGTGCTCGGTGAGCAATTGCCAGGCAGCTTCGTGGTCCATTCCCAATATTTTCGTGCGGCTGTCTATTATACAGGGGACCGCGTCTGTTCAGGGCAGCGTCACGACGGCCACACCGTAACCACGAAGCGTCACTTTTCCGCCCGACACGTGGGCGGAGGCGGGCGGGTTGAAAGCGGTGGTCTGATCGACGTATTCTTCGTCGCCGCCCGAGCCGGGCAGTTCAACCTCGAATGGCCGATTTCGCTTGTTGATGAGCAGCAATTCATGCTGGCCAGCCGCCGTAACAAAACCCTCGGCAACGACGGCGCTGCTACGACACTCCGTGGAGACGATTTTATCTCCCGGGCGGAAATGGTCGTGCAGCAGCTTCAGTATCCAAAAGCGCGCGTTCGGCTGGCCCGTAGTCCAGTTGACCATCGAGACGCTCGGGAACTGAGACGGGTAGCCTACCAGTTGAGACTCGCCCGCCACTTCAACTCCTTCACGCGCCAATCCGGCAAAGAGGTAAGCGTACATCGCCCCACAGAGGTTCCAGTAGGAATGGGGGATGGGAGCGCGCGGGGTCACGTTGTCATCGGGCAGGATGCAGCCGAGTTCGTCCGTGTCAGTCTTCGTTTCGGGCGATAGCCTTTGCCGCATGAGCTGGATGTAGCGGACGACATCGAGGAAATGGTCAGCTTGGTTGAAAAAGGTGTACTGCCAGGTTTGGGGTTTCTCATCGGCTGGAGGCGAGGCGTAGAAGTGATATGAGATCATATCCAGCGGAATTCCCGGCTTGTGGTGCTTGTGGTTGAGGAAGTAATCAAAGAATTCCGGATTGGTTCCACCATAAGCCATGCCGACAAACTTCATCTTGGGGTCAACGCCTCGAATCGCCGTCACGATCTTGTCGTAGAGGGCTGTATAAAACGGTGCCTTCATCCGATGCTCGCCGTTGACTTCGTTCAGCACCTCCCAATACGGAATATCGTAGTGATGCCCGGAGGTATGCTTGTGGCCGTACTCATCGGTGAAACTGCCTTTCGTATACCAGCTCACAAGCCGCGCGTAGTAGTCCGCCACCTGCTTCATGCTGGGATCCACCAGTTGCGTCCCCTGCTCATAGTGCCAGTCCACCTGATCTGGATTGAACGGATACGGGACTGGCTTGGGCGTCTTCCACATCCATTGCGGGATCGTGCTGAAGTTAATGATCACCGAATGGCCCGCCGTCGCGTTCATGAAATCCTCCATCATGGGATCGATCAGCGAAAAATCCCACGAAGTCTTTCCGTTGGCGGGCGGCTCCATTTCGGCGACAGCAAGCTTCGGATAAGGCAGCCAGGGAACGTAGCGGACGTAATCGGCGCCGAGGTTGTGCAAGGCTTCAAAGACGCGATCGTGAATCTTCGAGCCGCGGCGCAACGGTGGGTTCACCACCACCTGCAGAGTCGGCGTCGTTTCGGAGACGCGAATCACGTCGCTCCAATTTACCGTCACCTTCACCGATTGCGGCGCAGCTCGGCCGGCAGCAGGACGCCGGCTGGTGGTACAGCTCGTCGAGATGCAGACTACAAACGCACCCAGCGCGAAAATCAACCATGCAACGTTTCTTCGTGACATTCGATCCCTCTCAGACTGTCATTCTGAGCGAAGCGAAGAATCCCGGTATTTAGAAAAGCGAAGAAATACTTCGGATTCTTCGTCATCCCGATGCACTGAATCGAGACTCCTCAGAGTGACGCGCTTCCGGGTTTTCGGCGCGCCGCTAGAACATCAGCTTCAGCGCGAACTGCAGCAACCGCGGGTTAATATTTGTGTAGCCGATCCGGCCAAACTCGCCCGGGATCAAAGTACCGTCAGGACGCCCGAACTGCGGGGTGTTGAAAGCGTTTAAGAATTCGGCGCGGAACTCGAGGTGAAAACGCTCGGTGAGCTGCGTCTCCTTCAGCAAACCTATATCCCAGAGGTTCAAGCCGGGCGCTTCGATCTGGTTCCGGCCGGAATTGCCCTCAACGTGATTTCCGTTGGTACAGGGAAGGTACGAAGGGCATCCTGGAAAAGTGAACGAGTTGATGTTCAGCCAATTGTTCAACGTTTGGTTTGCGGGGTATGCGGGGCCGATCTTGTCTGGGACGTTGCTGCTGAATGACCCGATGTTCATCCAGTTCAACGGCAGACCCAGGTTCATGAATTGGCCGGCCTGAAAGGTGCTGACGCCGCTAACTTCCCAGCCTCCCAAAAACTTTTCCGCTACACCGGAGATGTTTGGCAGGAAGTGTTTACCTCGCCCAACGGGCAGGCCGTAGATGTAGCTGATGACCAGCCGTTGAGGAACGTTGTAGTCACAGTTACCTCGGTCGTAAACGTTAAAGTCGCGGGAAGCCATGGAGAAATCGTCGGTATTTCCGAGGTCAGTGCAGCGGCTGTACGTGTAGGACCCCAGCAGATCAAGCCCGGACGAGAAGCGCTTCTCGACGCGCGTGGTAAGCGCGTTATAACTTGACCAGCCGCCGTTGTATCCCCACAAGATTCCTCCAAGCTGAGGGAAGGGCTCCCTGGCAGCGAGCGGGATTGTGCCTGTCGGATCGAAGGCTCCGGCATCAAGGTTCATGCGTTGGGGAAGCTCGTTACCTCGATTGCCCATATAGCCCACATCGATCATCCAGTTCCTCGCCAGCGTGTGCTGCACGTCGAAATTCCATTGATCGACCACCGGGGTCTGGTTGTATTTATCTAAAGAGAACGGAAACGAGCTGGAGGTCCCTGGCGTCGCAACCGGGAACAGATTCTGAAGTGAGAGGCTCGGCGTGACGGGATTGGAAGTCAGCGTTTGTGAACCGTAATACAGCGGTGCGATGACCATAAATTGCAGCTCGTTCCAGTTGTCCGTGGCGTAAAACATCCCTCCCGCCGCGCGAATCACGGTGTTCTTAAGAAAGCTCGGCGACCAAGCAAAGCCCAACCGAGGCGCGATATTGTCCCAGTCCGGATTGATAACTCCATTGCGTACCTGCTTCAAAGCGGAATACTGGATCTGGCCGACGGCCGGATTGAACCACTCGGTGTGGTTAAAGACGTCCCACGGAGGATTTGCATATTCGTAGCGGATGCCGAGGTTCAGCGTAAGATGTGGCTTTACCCTCCAGTCGTCTTCGAAATATGCCGCTGAGTAAGTGCTCCTCAGGTCTTGCGCGGAGTTGCCCACGGACGTGGTGGCCGAGAACGGAATACCCAGCAGCATGTCCCCGAGCCCGGAGCCGGTAAATTGACCCGTGAAGCTGAAAAAGGGAATTCCGGCAAAGTCCGTAATTTGGAAAAAGCGCTCGCGCATTACGTCAAGCCCCGCTTTCAGATCGTGATTCCCATGCATGATGTCCAGGTTGTCGGAAAATTGAAAATCCTGGTCGATCGCGCCAATCGACTCGCTAAAGGAGCCGATGGTGGTGAATCCGGATATACCGGCCTGCGGCACGCCAAAATCGAACGGATTTGGCGAAGTATTCGTATAGCCGAACTGAGCCGCATAGTTGGCCGTGTTTGCACCCTGACCCACCAGAAAAGTCTTGCCGCGGTTGTATCCAAAACGAAACTCGTTAACGATGGTGGGAGAAAAAATGTGGTCTTCGGTAAGCGAGGCCACCTGATCCCGGAGAGGGAATGTCTGGCCCGACAACGGCATGACGCCCGGTGCGATGTGAGGAACGTCTTCGATCACATAGCTTCCGTAGAGATGGTCCTTCGAACTCAGCGTCTGGTCGATGCGAGCGGTGCCCTTGTTGTAGTCAAGTATGCCCAGCGGGGTGGCCGTATAGTTAAAGAGGGGAAGTACGGGCGAGTTTACGGCGCTCGCAGCGTTGGGCGTAGGGCTGAAGGTGTGCCATTTTTGAGCGCGAGGATCCAACATGCTGGTGGGAATAACGTTGCCCGGAAATGGCTGGCCGGTAAAGGGATTGATTACGTTCACGCAGCGAGTGGAGCCGGGGTTAGCCTGGCAGAAAGCCGAGCTGGTTGGGAAAATGCCCGTGCCGGTCGAGTTATCCGCCAGGTCGCCGTTCCACTGCCCGGCGCTGGGGAGGAGCGCTTCACCGAACGTTGCCTGATGAAGGCGTTCGCCTTCGTATCCGAAAAAGAAAAACGTCTTGTTCTTCCGGATGGGGCCGCCGAACGTCGCGCCAAAATCATTCAAGGTGTACTGCGGTATCGGCAAGCCCGCCTCGTTAGTGAAGAAGGCATTGGAGTTAAAGACACTGTTTTGGTTGAATTCATAAGCGTCGCCGTGGAAAGCGTTCGTGCCGGATTTTATGGTCATGTTGACGACCGCCGCCGACCGGCCATATTCGGCAGAAAAGCCATCCGTCTGCATTTTGAATTCCTGGATCGTATCGAGGGAAGGCTGCTGGTTGGCGGCGCCGAAGCGCGCGTTACGGGTCTCGATGCCGTTGATCAGGTAACTGACATCGGATTCCCTGAGTCCCGCTATGCCTACGGAAACATCCGAGGTCCCGGTCCAGCTTGTCGCCGGCGAGGTCCCGTTGAGGATGGGCGTGACGGCGGGCGAGAGGGTGGTTAATTCTATGAAGCTGCGGCCGTTTGTGATCGGAGTAGGTAGTTCCATAATCTTGCGGTCCGAGATCACCTGGCCGGCGGAGGACGTCTGCGTCTCCAGCAATGGCGTACCCCCGGCGCTGACGGTGACTTTCGTGCTCACAGCTCCCACGCGCAGAACGAAGTCCTCTTCCGCCCGCTGGCCGACCAATAGATCGATGTCGGAGACGCTCGAGGATTGGAACCCGGCCTTGGATACCGTCACACTATTAGGGGCTGGGCTTCAACCACGGGAAAGTATAACTTCCGGTGGAGTCCGTAACCGTGCTGATTTGCACCCCCGTCGCAGTATTCGTCAACACAACCTTCGCCCCGGGAACGACGCCGCCGCTTGGATCGCGGACCGTCCCAACAATGTCGCCCGTGATCACCTGCGAAAGGGCAATTCGAGTTTGACCTAAGCAAACGAAAAGACACATTCCGATCAGAAACGCCCAACGCACCTTATTCATATAGCACCTCCCATGCCGTTTTCCCGGTCGCCTCCTTAACGGTGGATTTAGTCCGCCACCAGAGACGCCGTGAAAAAATTCGAATATCTAAAACTTCCCCTTGTCACTCTGAGGAGTTGTCATGTCACATTGCGACACCCGCAAAGCATGAAAACTTGAGTGCAGTCATTCCCGCGAAAGCGGGAATCCAGGGCTGGACCCCCGCTCCCCGCTTTCGCGAGGACAAGCTTCGCGGGGGTGACAACGCCCCACCGTAGAGTCTGCGGACCGCGCCCGCTGGACCCCCGCTCCCCGCTTTCGCGGGGACAAGCTTTGCGGGGGTGACGGTGGCAACTTTTCTGAGGAGTCCCGTTGCAGTGCATCGGAACGACGAAGAATCCCTGTATGTGCCTGATTTTGGAAATACCGGGATGCTTCACTTTGCTCTCTCGAAAATCACTCATGCCAGTCATTCCCGCGGAAGCGGGAATCCAGGGCTGGACCCCCGCTCCCCGCTTTCGCGGGGACAAGCTTCGCGGGGGTGACAGCGTTGGTAATTTTCATTTGAATGGGCGGGCCGAATGCCCATGTCCCGCTCAGCATGACAGCCGCCCTCGATTTTTTCACAGCCTCCAGCATGGGGGCCCACACCGCTTCCCTCCGCTTTTCGCGCCGGCCTTTAGTCGGCGAAATACTATTGCGGTCCAGGTTGTTTGTCAAGACAATATTGTTTTCATTTCTTGAAAATTCTTGACACGCCCGCGCCGCTTGCGGTACAAGTACACTGAAGTTCCGCATCGAACACGGTTCGAGTCGAACCGAAACACGTGAGTGACGGACAAAAGGACGCGAAGTCTCCGAGGGCCAGGCCTGGGCGGCCGAGTACGAAACCACAACCGCCTACGTACACCGTTGAGGTTCTAGCGAAGGGGCTCGACGTGCTGGACGCGCTGCGCAGCTCCGGGGAAGAGATGCGACTGAGCGAAATTGCCCGGGCATCCGGCCTCGACGTCAGCACCACGTTTCGCCTGTTGCGCACGTTTGAGCAGCGCGGCTACCTGCTGCGCGACGCGCAGACTCGAAAGTACCGGCTGTGCCTGGGGTATCGTTCCTATCGCATCGGTTACGCGCAACTTTCCTCCGATCAGTGGTTCTCCCGCAAGGTGACGCAGGGTCTTCTTGACGCCGCCGGGAAGCATCGCGCCGAGCTCATCGTGGCAGACAATCATCAGGACCCGGACAAAGCGATCGAGAATGCCCGGTGGCTGCTGACACAAAATCTCGATTTCGTGATCGAATACAACTTTCACTATCGGACCGCTCCCATCCTGGCCAGCATGTTCGCAAAAGCCCGCATTCCTACGATGGCCATTGACATTCCGCAGCCGGAAGCGATCTTTTTTGGCGTCAATAATTACGAAGTTGGATGGATGGGCGGCGAGGCGCTGGCGGAATTTGCCCAACGGGAGTGGGGCGGGCGCATCGATCGTATTCTCTTGCTGGAACTCACCGACGCCGGCCGGGCGCCGCAATCACGGGTGATTGGCACGCTGGCCGGCCTCGAGCACCGCCTGCCCGGCGTGAACACACGGCGTGTGATTCATCGGAATAGCAAGGGCAATGAAACGGGCGGCTACATGGCCACGCAAAGGGTTCTCCGTTCGCTCGGACCCCGCGAGCGGCTGGCGATCGCCGCCGCAAACGATGAGGGCGCCCGCGGTGCCATTCGCGCGGTGCGTGAAAACCGGAGGGAGAAATACACCGCGATCTTGGCCCAGGGCTGGGGACCCGATCCGGCGCTGGATGAGGAGCTGGGCCGGGAGGGAACGCCGCTCATTGGAGCAGTCGCCTATTTCCCCGAGAACTATGGCGCCGCGATCTTGCCTGTTGTTCTGAGGTATCTCAACGGGCGGCGGGTTCCGCCTTCCGTCTATACAGTGCACACGCTCATCACAAACCAGATGTCAAAGCGAGGAGAACCGTGAAACAACGCGAGAAAGCAACCATCGGAGTGTTTGGCATCGGTCTGGCCGCCTACTGGCCGCAGTTTGAAGGCCTGCGCGCGCGGCTGGAAGGCTACCAGCGGAAAGTGGAGCGGAGGATGGCGGAATGGGCCAACGTCGTAAGCGGCGGACTGGTGGACGATGACGCGAAGGGGGCGCAGGCTGGCGACGCTTTTCTCCGCGCCGGAGCGGACTTGGTCTTTTGTTATGTGGGCACGTACGCAACTTCTTCGACCGTGCTGCCGGTTGCCCAGCGCGCCAAGGTCCCCGTCGTGGTGTTGAACCTGCAGCCCGTAGCCGCGCTCGACTACGCTCACACCGACACGCGGGAGTGGCTGGCGAACTGTTGCGCCTGTTGCGTCCCGGAGATTTCTTGCGCCTTCGCCCGCGCACGAATTCCGTTCCGCCTCGTCACGGGGATGCTGGAGCCTGACGGCCAGATCTCCGCCCCGGCGGAAGTGGCGTGGGACGAAATTCGGCAATGGTGCGAAGCCGCGGGTGTGGTTTGGAACCTCCGCAAGGCGCGGATTGGGTTTCTTGGCCACACCTACCCCGGAATGCTGGATATGTACAGCGACCTCACCCAGCACCACGCGCAACTCGGAACGCACATTGAGGTTCTGGAAATGTGCGACCTTGATGAGCGGGTCGTTGCCGCTACGGACGCGGATGTTCGCCGCAAGGATGACGAACTGCGCTCGATTTTCGACATCAGCCAGGACAGTCCTTCCGACCCGCTGGCGAA
>JAKAWG010000101.1 GCA_021817045.1 Acidobacteriota bacterium | reverse complement strand
GCCTTCCCAACCCTGTGATATGGCCTCTCCACGACGGTTCTCCTTTTTGAAATATTGCCGACCCGATTCTATTCGAATCGGGTCCGAGAACCGTCGCCCAACCTTCAACGGAATTCAGGACACCTTCAAAAATTCTGGAAGGTTGCTGGAGCGCCTGATGCTAAGGAACTTAACCTCATGATTGAAGCGAGGGAGCTCAGGCTAAAAATAGAAAACGAAATGGGGCAGCTAAGGGCGATGGGCTTCGAGCAGTAACGCGCCTTGGGCCGGAGGAGTGACGGGGCCCGCCAGAGCGGGCATCGCCTTCCAGGGTTCGCGGCTTTGGGAGGGAAAAACTGTCTCATCTGTCTCCCCTGTCTCATCGCACGCTGATAGAATCTTGATTGTGGTGCGGACGATGGAAAGGTGAGAGGAAAGAGGCGGCGCGAAGCAAAAAGTTTCGGAACGAAGCCTACCAGCCCTTTAGAATCAACAACATTACAAGTCTCTAATCTATCTCAACATCGAGTTCTTCTGAGGCGTGGATGGACGCTCCGGCTCGTCTGGTTCGACGGATTCTGTGAAGGTTTGCGCGAAGTGCTCCCGCAAGGAGGGGTAGAGGTTACGGAAGTGACCGTAAGCCTGGCGGTACCGAGCTGAGATCTCCGGAACAACAGTTGGACCTTTTGCCACCCGAGCCATTCCGCGCGCCGCTGCTTCGCAATCTTGATAGGCCCCCACTCCCACGGCGGCCAGCATCGCCGCGCCCAGCGAGCCTGTTTGAGTTGTCTGGACGATGTGGCAAGACCTCCGCCAGACGTTGGCCTTGATTTCGTTCCACAACTCCATTTGTGCCGCCCCGCCCGAAATGACGATCGGCCCGGCCACGGGTCCGTGCTCGCTCTCCACCAACTCCAGAATCTGAAAGAGGTCGAAGGCTACTCCCTCCAGAACCGCCCTGACAAAATGACCTTGCCGGTGATGACTACGGATTCCGACAAAGGCTCCCGCGGCGCGCGCGTCCCACACCGGGGAGCGTTCGCCGTTCAGATAGGGCAGGAAAAAGAGGGATTCCGCCCCCGGGGCCACGCTGACCGCCAGCTCGGCGGCCTCTTCCAGGGTGATTCCAAAAGTCTGGCAATACCACCCAAGCGACGCGCCGCCGCTCGAGATGACTCCATAGAAAAGGTTCTTTCCCTTAAGAAAAGGAGCGTAGGTCAGCTCCGGCAGTCTTAGCGGCTTAGAGGTGACCATTCCCACATGCTCGCTGCTTCCCGTCACGTCAAACAAATCTCCCTCTTTGATGGTTCCGCTGCCGAGAACGCTGGCGTTCAGGTCATTCCATCCGGTGACCACAGGTAATCCCTTGGGAAGCCCGGTCGCTTGCTCCGCCGCCTTCGAGATCCGCCCGATCACGGCGTGAGGTGCGTAGAGGGAGGGTAACAGGCGCACCGGCAACCCCAGCCTCCGAAGCAACTCCTCCGGCTCACGGCCGGTCGAGAAATTCACCAGACCGCGGTTGCTCGAAGCATCCGAAGCGAAGTCACCTGTGAGCCGGAAATTGACGAAATCTTTGGCCTGTACGAGGTACGACGCCTTTTCCAGCGTCGCCGGTTCGTGATTGCGGAACCACATTAAGCGCGGCAAAGGCCAACTGGGTGCCGGAGGAAGATCGATCTCGAGTTCCGCTGCCAGCGCTTCCCGGCTCATGAGCGAAGCCAATTCTTCCGTCTCGCGCAAGGCGCGCTGATCCTGAAAGCCCAGAGAGGGCCGGAGCGGCCTCCCCTCTTGATCAACAAAAGTGTGACTGCTCAAATGGCCCGTGCACCCGATACCCAAAATTTCCCGGGCGTCAATTTGCGCCTGGATCTCGCGGGCGCATTGTGCAACAGATTCCCACCAGACTTCCGCGTCCTGTTCCCTCCAGCCTGCTCTCGGCTCTTCGGTCACGTAGTCCCGAGTGGCTATGCAAATGGGGTGGCCATCCAGCGCGAACGCGCCTAGTTTAACCGACGACGACCCGATGTCTATTCCTAATACACACTCCATAGTTATGTCTCTCTACTGGAAGAACCGTCCTCCGTCCACAACGAGGTTCTGACCACTCACGGCTCCCGCCGCCGAACTAAGCAGGAATACAACCACCGGTGCGACATCCTTGGCTTCAATGAGGCGCTTGACGGATTGCTCGCGAAGCAATACTTCCTTGTCTTCCGCGGTCACATACTTGCGGAGCTGCTTCTCCGTCATGATCCAGCCGGGACTGACCATATTGACTCGGATGCCCTCTTTACCAAGCTCTCGTGCCAACGACCGCGTGAAGCCCACAATCCCGCTCTTGGTAGCATTGTAAATCGTGAACGGCTCAAGGCCGAACATGTAATTGGTGGTGCCGATATTGACGATGCCTTTGCCCGCGCCCTTTCTCAACAATTCGATACACGCTTTGGACATGAGCAAATACGAGCGCAAGTTCAAGGTCCACATGCGGTCGCACTCGTCAACCGAGAGGTCATCAAACTTGATTCGGTCGTCGTTAGCGGCATTGTTGACAAGATAATCGAGGCGACCGGCAGCCTCCCTCACGAAGGACGCAAAGGCCTCGACTTGGCCGGGAATCGTTAAATCGGCCTGAAAAAAGTGGGCGCGCGCTCCTAGGCCCCGCGCCGCTTCCTGACCTCTTTCTGCATGACGGGCGCAAAAATACACCTCGCACCCCAACTCGCAAAGGCTGCGGCAGAATTCGAATCCAAGCCCTTCGCTGCCGCCGGTGACAGCTGCAACTCGATTTGCAAATTCGTCCGCAGTGAACATAACATTTATCTCCTTGAGGTAGCCGCCTCCTTCCGATGCACCGTTACTGTGCGAGTTTCCGGGGAGCGCTGAATTAGAGCTTCAAGTAGCTGCAGCCTAGACGATGAAACGCCTCTACTCGGCGTCTGAAAGCTTGTTGAAACAGGCACCCGACGGAAGCGCAGACCGGATCCTCCTCAATCCGCAACAGGAGGGAGGGCTAGGCGCTA
This sequence comes from Acidobacteriota bacterium, assembly GCA_021817045.1. GTDB lineage: Bacteria > Acidobacteriota > Terriglobia > UBA7540 > UBA7540 > RH2-MAG17b. The sequence continues at coordinate 12,169 of JAKAWG010000101.1, read as the reverse complement.
GGTCGGACTGACGAAACAGAACAGTCTAGGATCAAGACCGCTGTCATATCGTGCAAGCGGTGCCTCCGCACCTTTGGAAACGGCGCGTCCGCTTCCGTTTTATTCGCGAATAAAAAATAGGCCGTTCCTGACATAATATGTAGGATGTCATATACATTAGGTTCTTTCAAGAGGCAGGGCCACCCGCTCCCATGCCACCGGAGCCGTTCGGGACTGGAAAAGGGACAAGAGGTCCGAACGGGGCGAGGTGTACACTAGCCGATGACCCAAGAGGCGAAATAGAACTCCTGGTATATTGCCGGTATTCCAATCTCTGTTGATGACGGCCTTGGGAGGCTTATATGCAGATTTCTCGACGCAAGTTTTTCCAGATTGCAGGCTTTGGTGAGCTTGGACTCATGACGCTGGGTGTGGCATCCTGTACGCCCACGGCGCGGGAGGGATTGTCCTCCTCGCACTTCGTGCACAGATTCAGTGAAGCGTTTCGGAATCCGCCCAAGGCGTATCGGCCAATGGTGCGATGGTGGTGGCCCGGCGGAGATGTAACCAGCCACGAGCTTCGCCGCGAGGTCAAGCTGATGGACGAAGCGGGTTTCGGTGGCGCTGAAATTCAGCCCTTCAATTTCGGCCTGAAGTCTGACATGTCGGCAGCGGAACGGGCCCGTGTAAACGATTATCTGACGCCCAGTTTCTTCGACCATATGCGGTCCGCGCTCCAGGAGGCACGAGGACGAAGAATGTGGATTGACGTAACGTTTGGATCGGGCTGGCCGTTCGGCGGCGGCAAAGCCATCACGCCGGAGCTAGCTGCGGTGGAATTGCGATTTACTCACCTTCACGTGCGCGGCCCGGCGAAGTTCCATCAGAAAATCGAGATGCCGCAGCCCGCGACCATACCTCTGCCGTTAATGCAGTTAACGCACATGAATCCGGCTCTGCCAAACGGATGGGCGGAGCGTTTCGAAAAGCGGTCAAAATTAGTAGCCGTCGTCGCCTACCGTGGCCGGGAAGGCCAGGTTACGGAAGCGCAGTCCTTCGGTTCAGTGGTTCCGCAGGTGATAAAAAGCGGTGTTCTCGAAGCCAACACCGGCGTCGTTTTGACGGCTCGTCTTTCGCCTGATGGAACGCTCGAGTGGAACGTTCCGCCAGGCGATTGGATCATCTTTGCTTTTCGCCAGCTCCCAAACCCGCGGCGAGTGGATGCCGCGGTCGGAGGGCCACCCCAGCTTATCCTCGATCACCTCAAGCGGGCGGCCTTCGAGGCTCATGCCCATCGCGTCGGCGATTCCATGGAACAGCAAGTCGGAAATTATTTTGGAAAGGGCCTACGAGCGATATTTTGTGACAGCTTGGAAGTTTTCTCGTACTTGTGGTGGACCGACAACTTTGCCGAAGAATTCCGGCGCCGCCGCGGATACAATCTCATCCCCTATCTGCCAGTCTTGAAGCAGGCAGGGATGCAGTCGCCCGCGGGACCAGACGTACCCGCTCTTTACGATATACCCGAAATAGGCGAGCAGGTCCGATACGACTATCGCCGCACAGTCTCCGAGATGATCATCGAGGCTGTTTACCAGCCGTTTGCGGATTGGGCCCGCCAGCGGAAACTGCTCTCGAGGGTGCAGGCGCATGGAGCGCCCGCGGATCTCCTCAAAGCTTACGGTCTCGCCAGTATCCCCGAGACGGAGACGCTTGAGCACGGAGGCCACTTCGATTTCTTGAAGATGGCTGTTTCGGCAGGCGATCTCTATGGAAGGAAGATCGTTTCGAGCGAAAGCTTTGACCGCTTCGGAAATCCTTACGGTAGGACGCTGGAACAGATTAAGGCTATTACGGACAGGATGATCACAGCAGGAGTTAACGAAATCATTTACCACGGGTTTCCATACGATTATATGGACCGCCCTGATCCTGGCTGGTACCCGTGGAATCCGCCGGCGCCGTTTACGACCGATATGAATGACCACAATACCTTCTGGCCGTATATCGGCACCGTGAATGCGTATATTACGCGCTTGCAATACATCTCCCGAAACGGAACGTCTATCGTGCCGGTCGCGGTCTATCGCGGCGAGCTAGAAAACTCAGACTACACGGGCCCGGTGCAGCCGTACATCGGCACGAGCGTCTTTCAGTCGGGCTATGCTTACGACCACATCAACGCTGATGCGCTGTTGAAGAGCCGGATCGAGAACACGCAGTTGATCACTCCGGGTGGCGCGCGCTTCTCGGCATTGGTCTTTCAGAATGAACCCGCCATCTCCTTGGAGTTGGCTGAAAAGCTCTTGGAATTTGTCCACGCGCGCTTCCCGGTTTTGTTTATTGGCCAAGCCCCCAAGTCGGAAACACAATTCCTAAACAATGCAGCTCGAACACAGAAGGTCCGAGCGATCATGGAACAATGCGTGGGTCGGGGGAACACGGGAGCGGTGGCACCGTCGGTAGCCGATGCCGTGGCTCAAATTCAGAAGATCGTTCGGCCTAACGTAGTATTCGGCGGTCAAACCTCGCTGCCATTCATTCAGAAACGAGCCGGACCGCTTGACATCTTCTTCCTGAGAAATCCAGACTCTGAATCAAAATCTGTTGAAGTGACGTTTCGAGCCGGCGGCACACCCGAGCTATGGGATCCTTGGACAGGCACGATTTCGTCTTTGAGCGGCGTTAGCCGCGAAGGTGACTCAGTTCGGGTGCATTTAGATCTGACTCCATATGGCTCAAAGCTGATCGTCTTCAACCCAAATCACCAATCCATCCCCAGCGAAGGCTCTGAGCGGCGAGCCGAAAACTCCTCCGCGAGTCCGCTTGCAATTGGAGCGTCGGGTTGGAGCATTCACGCCACCGGCCTTGGGCCGGAGGGCACTCCGGTGATCGTTGATTTACAGATGACGAAGCTCGTCGATTGGAGGGCTACCGATGCGCTCAAGGAATTTTCAGGCCGAGGAACCTACCAAACGCAGTTCACGATCTCCCCGGGGATGGTAGGAAAAGATCAGAAGCTCTTGCTAAACCTGGGAGAAGTTCGGGACGTGGCTGAAGTTAACGTCAACGGCAAGGCGGGACCGACTCTTCTGATGCATCCCTATGCGGCGGATATCACCGACTTGGTCAAGGAAGGCGATAACCTTCTTGAGATAACCGTCGTCAACTCCCTCGAGAACGCCATGCTGCCCCGGATGCTCAAGATGATAGCAAACCCGCTGATGAAGCAGATGCAGCAATTGATGCACGGGAAGTTTTTAAGCTCGCAGTCCTCCGGATTGCTGGGTCCAGTGACCCTCTCGGTCAGAGACTAAGGCAGCGGCGCGACCGCATTCCCCGCAGCCGTGTGAGGTCTAATTCCGCGAGATGCTGTTGTGAGGGTCGATGACAAACTTCTTGGCTGCTCCCTTGTCGAAGTCCTTATATCCCTGTGGGCCGTCGTCAAGGGTGATTACCTGGACGTTGACCGCCTTCGCGATTTTGATCTTGTCGTATAGGATAGCCATCATCAGCGCTCGGTTATACTTCATCACCGGGCACTGGCCGGTCATGAAGTGCAGGGATTTGGCCCAGCCCAGTCCAATGCGAATGCTCAAATTCCCTGATCTCGCATTTTCATCAATGCCGCCAGGATCGTCCGTAACGTAAAGCCCCGGGATTCCAACGCCGCCGGCGGCGCGGGTAACTTGCATCAGAGAGTTAAGAACTGTGGCGGGTGCTTCCTTCGAGGAGTGCGCCCCGTGACCTCGCGCCTCGAAGCCGACGCAATCCACAGCGCAATCGACTTCTGGCACTCCCAGAATCTGCTCGATCTGGTCGCCCAGCTTGTCAGTTTTTCTAAGATCTACCATTTCACAGCCAAAGCTTCTCGCCTGAGCGAGGCGGTCAGGATTCATGTCGCCGACAATCACACATGCGGCTCCCAGCAAATGGCATGCGGCGGCGCAGGCAAGCCCCACCGGCCCGGCGCCCGCCACGTAGACCGTGGAGCCCGTCGTAACTCCAGCCGTGATTGCACCATGGTAGCCGGTCGGCAGGATGTCTGAAAGACAAGTCAGGTCGCGGATTTTTTCCATGGCTTGGGCTTTGTCCGGAAACTTCAGAAGGTTGAAGTCGGCATAAGGGACCATCGCGTATTCAGCCTGGCCCCCAACCCATCCGCCCATATCGACATAGCCGTAGGCCGCGCCGGGACGGGCCGGATTCACATTGAGGCAGACGCCAGTGTGGCGCTCCTTACAATTGCGGCAGCGCCCACAGGCAATATTAAACGGCACGGAAACAAGGTCGCCGGTCTTGATGAATTCCACATCGCGGCCCTTTTCGATGACTTCTCCCGTAATTTCGTGACCCAGAATCAAACCCTCGGGCGCCGTCGTGCGGCCTCGAACCATGTGCTGGTCACTTCCACAAATGTTCGTGGATACGATCTTTAGAATCACACCGTGTTCACATTTGCGGTCGCCAAGGGCAAGCTTGGGATAGTCAATGCTCTGAACTTCCACAACCCCTGTTCCCATATATGCCAAACCACGATTGCTCGCCATAACTCAACCTCCTGACTTGATCGAGATATCCATGCTGCTGATCCAGGCTGCATGCATGCGAACGCGGGTGACGACGTTGCCGCCAGCGTCTGCCACTGCGATGTTCATGGGCTGACCGATTTCAGTCGCCTTCTTTTCTGCTGCTGCTATTACACGGCGTTCATCGCGCAAACTCACCATAATGATCGTCTTCCTGGCTCGTTGAAGTTTCGCAACTCGGCCCCGCGGAGTCGTGAGACTTTGTGGCTCAGCCCATGCGTTTTTGCAGTTGCCGCCTGCTGCAATCCTGGAAGCTTATCACTGTCATCGCTTCTCGCCAATAGCGATTTTCTTCTGTTTTCGCTCGAATTGAGCACGACACGCCCCACTATACGCTACGGGCGGCGCTCCTCGTTGCTTAACCCCAACTTCCCATAACTGGTGACAGGCCACCCGTCCCCTTTTCAATTCGATCGTCATTTGGCGTGCCAAGTACCACCTGTGAGTTAATGTCAAAGGTAAGCCCCGCTGGGGCATAACCCAAGCAAGCACTTGACTTTGTTTGGCTCGGGCGGTAATTTTACGGCCATTACTGGCGTGCAGCGCTGCGCGGATTTCTCTGATTATGCTTCCACAGCAGGCAGCGCTCGTGACGAAGCGGAAAGCCCGGGCCTTCACCGATTTGACCACCAGGCCCGCAACCAATGGGAAACCACACTACTACAGACCAAGGAGGTCATTATGAGACTCGCTCACAGAGAACTCTGGCGCGGACTTGTGGGACACTCCGAATCTGCGCCGCTGTCCAAAACCCTTCGATCCGATGGCAGCTTGCGGCCGGCTTTCTCTCGGCGGCGTTTCTTTGAAAGTGCGGCTCTCGCCCTAGGGTCGGGACTCGCCTTGCCGAAGTCCAGTCGCGCCGCCGGACAGAATGCTATGAGTCAGCCAATGGAGGCAGACGACGGTCCCCAGCATCTGCCGGGAGGTTTCGCAAACCCGGCGCTGCCTTCCGGTTGCCCTTCGGAGATTGTTCATTTTTTCGGCCCTGGACCCATGAATGAGAATTCCACAGTGTGGGACTTTAACGGCGTCATTGGCGTTGCTGCGGGGCTCGTGAACGGGACGGGAAAGTTAGCAGGAACCACCACTCAATCGTTTACCGGTGTCCACGTGGACATGCGATTTATGAAGGGCCTGTACGGGGGGCTCGACGGAAATCTCCACCACGGAGCCTTCGTCTTCATCTGACTGGATCTTTTCGACATGGCTGGTACAGCCGTGCACAGTTACGACGGCGGCTATCCGAACGGAGTGGCGTGGACGATTCAGATTCCGGAGGATAGTATCCAGGTGGAGCTTGGAAGTGGTACAGCTTCTCTTCACTTCACGGACGAGGCTGTGAAGGAGTGGATATCTGTTCCAAACAGCCTCTCCATGGGAACGCTGATTAAAGGAACTCCGCTTCCCGCCAGCATGTCTCTCGACATCGAATGGGCTGGCGTCGAGAAAAGGCTAGGAAGGTTCAGTGATGAAGCCCTGGGATTCACGGACGACCTGGTTGAAGTTAGCTCGGTTACCGTTGCTGCATCAACTGTGCAGGCACAGGCAGCTCCCGGAGCCACGGTGCAAAGCTTCACATTCACTTCCGAGCCGACAAGCTTCTCGAGCAGCTTTTCCGTTGTTGGCAGGGAACGTAATGGCAGCTTCGCGAGAAGCAGGGGAAGGAAGGGCCCCGCGCATGGATAATTGTTCACCCGGGCATGGAAGGATGCGGTTTTAGCGGCGCCCCCAGCCGTATCCCTACAACGTTGCCCGTTTCGCGCCGCGGTGCAAGAACGATTAAACAGGGAACGCCGTTACTTGCGACGAGGGTTCAAACCCCGCTCTTCCCCGGTCCACGCTCGCGTTATGAATAATCTGCGCAAGCAGGCGTAGCTCCTTGGAGGGCGGGAGCGAACTCTCGCCTTTCGCTCCCCAATTCAAGGCAGTAGCCGGCACCACTTCAGCGAATACGCTCCAGTTCATTTAGGAACTCGGCACGGCGGCGGACAGACTGATCCGTTCACGGCGTTTTCTGGCTCCAGGCGGGATGCACGCGCTCCCGCAAATACTGCTACAATGCCAGAAAGCACACGATGAGCGGAGTGAGGAATGCCCAGGGAGCGACTCGTCTCGCCGGAGCTGATTTCCAAGGACGAAGAGAAGTTCAACCGTACCCTTCGGCCGCCTACTTTTGACGAATACGTTGGCCAGAAACAGGTGGTCGAAAAGCTGTCCATCGCCCTTCAGGCGGCTCTGAAACGCGGCGAGGCACTCGAGCACATTCTGTTCTTCGGCCCGCCAGGCCTAGGAAAAACCACGCTGGCTCACATCATCGCCCACGCCATGGGTTCGAAGATCACCGTCACCTCCGGGCCGGCGCTCGAGCGCACGGGCGACCTGATGGGCATCCTCACCAACCTTGGTGAGAAAGATGTGCTCTTTATCGATGAGATTCACCGTCTTCCCGCCAACATTGAAGAATTTCTTTACCCGGCGATGGAAGACTTTAAGGTGGATTTCGTTGTGGACAAGGGTATGTTTGCGAAGACCATCAATGTACCCTTGAAGAAGTTCACGCTCGCGGGCGCCACGACTCGAGCCGGCAGCCTTTCCGCGCCGCTGCGTAACCGCTTCGGGCTTTTTTATCACTTGGACTTTTACAACACGGCCGAGCTTAAGGAAATCGTGCTCCGCTCCGCGCGAATTCTCCAAGCGAGGATCACTCCTGAGGCCGCCGGCGAGGTGGCTCGCCGCGCGCGCGGAACGCCGCGCATTGCCAATCGTCTGCTACGGCGCGTGCGCGACTACGCGGATGTCAAATCGGCGGGCGAAATCTCTGTCAGGACGGCGCTCGCCGCGCTCGAGCTTGAAGGCGTCGACGAGCGAGGGCTGGACGCTCTCGACCGCAGCTTCCTTTCCACCATCATTGAGCTGTACCGCGGCGGGCCGGTGGGCGTGGAGGCGCTCTCGGCGACGCTTAACGAGGAGACCGAAACGCTTGTCGACATGGTCGAGCCTTTCCTTTTGCAGCAGGGCTTCATCAGCCGCACCAAGAGTGGCCGCCGCGCCAACGAGCCCGCATATCGTCACCTGCGCTTGCCCTTGCCGCCCAACGTGACGCCTGTGCTTCCCGCGCTTTCTGAGCCGTCATGAAGGTAGTCTATCTTTCGCTCGGCTCCAACCTGGGCGACCGGCTGGGGCTCATCCGGCGGGGAGTCAAGCTCTTGGCTGACGCGGGTGTCCGCAATTGCCGGATTTCCTCGTATTACAGGACCAAGCCGGTGGATTTTCTGGCCCAAGGCTGGTTCATCAACTGCGTCGTGGAAGCGGAAACCGAACTCTTGCCCTTGCGCTTGCTGCGGGTCTGCCAGGGCGTGGAACGGGCGCTCGGCCGGCGGCCGGGAGTCTCCAAAGGACCACGACTCATTGACATTGACCTTTTGTTGTACGAAAACGCCGTCATCCGCTCGCGCGAGCTTGTGGTGCCGCACGAGCGGCTGCCGGACCGGCGCTTTGCCCTCGTCCCGCTATGCGAGTTGGCGCCTGAAGTGCGCCACCCTGTGCTCAACCGGACGGTGCGAGAGATGCTGCATGACACTCCGGACGCAAGCCAAGTGCTGCGGCTTTAGACAAACAAGTCAAAAGTCAAAGGTAGCGAGATCGACTTTTGATTTTTGACTTTCGACGTGCTTTATGGCCCCACAACCGCTTTATGAGCCGCCGCGATTCATCGCCATCGAGGGCCCGCTGCGCGTTGGCAAGACGAGCTTGGCGGACCTGCTGGCCGAGCGACTTGGTGCCAGCCGCGTGCGCGACATCGAAGATAATCCCTTCCTGGAAGGCTTCTATCGTGGCGTGGAAGGAGCCGCCTTCAAGACGCAGTTCTATTTCCTGTGGAGGCGCTTCAAGCAATGGCAGAGTCTGGACTTCAGCGCTACTTCCAGCCGCACCGTTGTGAGCGATTATCTCTTCGCCAAAGACCGTATTTTCGCCTATATTAATCTGGAGGATGAGGAGCTCGACCTTTACGAGCAGTATTACGCGCTCCTGGCCGAGCAGACGCCGATCCCCGATTTGGTAATATATTTACAGGCTAGGCCGGGGACGCTCAGGGATCGCATCGGCAGGAAGCACGTTCACGCCGAGCAAGGGATCTCGGATGAGTACCTGGAAGCGGTGGTCGAGGCTTACGATCACTTCTTCTTCCATTACCACGATACGGACCTGCTTGTGGTGGAAACTTCCGGGATCGACTTCGTGGAACGAGAGCGCGATCTTCAAGAACTCTTTGACCGGCTGAGCCAGCCCGTGAAGGGCACGCAATATTTTCTTCCGCTTAGATCTGCTTCAGCGGACTGAGACGGACAAGCAGAAAGCAAGTCAAAAGGCGAAAGTCAAAAGCGAATGCGAGATCAACTTTTGCTTTTTGACTTTTGAATTGCATTTGGAGGTTGCCATGGACCCCGTTCAAGAGGCCGTGAGCAAGATCACTGTTCCCCTGATCCAGCGGCGCAAGCTGGAAGGGGAAAAAATCACCTGCCTCACCGCCTACGATTTTCTCACCGCCAAACTTGTGGATGCCGCCGGCGTTGACGTAATCCTGGTCGGCGATTCCCTCGGCACGGTCGTGCTTGGATACGACTCAACGCTTCCGGTGACGCTTGACGAAATCCTTCATCATCTCCGCGCGGTGCGACGCGGGACCCGGAAGGCCCTGCTGGTAGGGGACTTGCCGTTCGGAAGCTATCATGTGAGCGAAGAACAGGGCGTCGAGGCCGCCTTGCGGTGCGTGAAGGAAGGCGGCGCGGAGGCGGTGAAGCTCGAAGGCGGGCAGAAGCGCGCGCCGTTAATTCGCCGGCTGGTGGAGTCGGAAATCCCGGTGATGGCGCATCTGGGCCTGACTCCGCAATCCATTCACATCTTCGGCGGGCATCGCGTGCAGGGTAAGACTCTTGACGACGCCTCGGAGATTCTTGCCGACGCCGAGGCGGTGGAAGAAGCCGGGGCATTCGCTGTTGTGCTTGAAGGTGTTCCGCGCGATTTAGCGGCTTCCGTCACCCGCAGGCTGCGAATCCCGACGATCGGCATCGGCGCGGGCCCCGAGTGCGACGGCCAGATCTTGGTAGTTCAGGACCTGCTGGGACTCACCCCTGAACCGAGACCCAAGTTCGTCCGCGCCTATGCCAACCTCGCGGCCACCGCGCGGCAGGCCATCGAGAATTATCGCGCTGACGTACTCTGCGGCCGTTTTCCATCCGATGCAGAGTCTTACCACTGGCCCGCCGAAGTGCGGCAGCAGTTCGATAAAGCGGATGCGCCGTTGCCGCTGCGAGTGAAGTTTTAGCAGCAGGCCGTTGAAAGATTTCAAGCTGGCAAGCTTTCGCAAAGAGACTGTCCAACCTGTCGCCACCGTATCAACGGGTTGTCGTAGGGCAGTTTTTGATTGAGGCCACCCCGAGCGCAAGTGAGTACTTCTGTGGAGACTATCGAGTCAGTTTCGGCTATGAAAACTCTCTCGCTCCGGATTCGCGGCTCGGGGAGAACGCTAGGGTTCGTGCCGACGATGGGCGCATTGCACGACGGTCATCTCACCCTCGTCCGCCGTGCACGGCGGGAATGCGATGCCACGGTGGTTTCAATTTTCGTCAATCCCACACAGTTTGGTCCCGGCGAAGATTTTGAGCGGTATCCTCGCAACGTTGAAAAAGACCTTGACTTGCTGCGGCCATTCAACGTCGACGCCGTTTTCGCGCCCGCTGCCGCTGACCTTTATCCTCCCGATTTCGGTGTTGCTGTCGATCCAAGCCCCCTCGCCGAGCGTCTGGAAGGCGCTTCGCGGCCGGGACACTTTCGCGGTGTCGCTACCGTAGTGCTAAAGCTTTTCAACATCGTCTCCCCAGACGTGGCCTATTTCGGCCAGAAGGATTTCCAGCAAACACTGATCATTCGCCGGCTGGTTAAAGATCTGAACCTGGGCATTCGGCTTGTGATCTGTCCGATTGTGCGCGATCCCGACGGCGTGGCGATCAGCTCACGGAACGCTTACCTGAGCGCTGACGAAAGGAATTCCGCGAGAATGCTCAGCAAGTGCCTTGCGCGCTCGCGGGAACTGGTATGGGGCGGTGAGACCGACGCGGCGCGCGTGCTCGAAGAAATGAAGGGTGTCCTCGCCGCCGATCCAGCCGTGCGGCTCGACTACGTGGCGCTGGTTGAGCCATCGTCGCTCGAGCCGGTTGAGCGTATCGAGACCGGCTGCGTCGCCTTGGTCTCAGCGCGAATCGGGTCTACGCGGCTCATCGACAATACGATCCTCGGGGCGCGCGATGCCACGCAGGAACAACTTCTGGAAATGGCGCACGCCGGCTCCCAGCGCCGGAACGTGTCCCTGCGCGCTCCCGGGCTGGAGGCGGAATCCCTCCGATTGCAAATTCAGAATTGCCGTCAGTGCGCCGCGATCAGCTCCATCGTGCTGCCGCCCCGGGAATTTCTGTTGAAGTACCTGAAGAGTGAGTACCCCGACCTCGGAGAAGTGGAAGCGTTGGTGATTGGTCGCGACTCCGCATGGAATCCTCAGAATTATCCCTACCGCAATCCCGTGTCCCGCGACCTTTTTCTTTCGCGGTTGTTGGAGCTGGTCGGAGTGCGAACGTTCGCTGATTTTAAGGCTCATTGCGCGCTCACTGACGCTCTGCGCTGCCACGCCTTGGTAAACCCGATCCCGGAAAAGGCGCTGGCAAACTGCGCCCGGCACTTACTTGAAGAAATCAAGCTCTTTCCCAACCTGCGCGTCATCGTGTTGCTGGGTCAGGATGCGTTCGTGCAGTTTCAGCCGTTCGTTCTCGGTCGTGAAGCTCGGGAAGTTAAACCGTGGCACCAAGCGATCGGCGAAGAAGGCTGGGCCGCTGAACAAGTGAGCCTGCCTTTCCTCGAAGGACGGGCCGTGCGCCTGATTTACTGTCATCACCCAAGCTCCGGCCATCGCCAGTGCCACTCGATCGCCCACCTCTTGAACCCGGCAGCGGCGGACTCCTGATTGCAACCTCCCGGACGGGAATGTTACCTTAGTGCAGGTGGATGCACGACGCCGGGAAGGAACGCCCGCCTGGCCATTTTCTATTACTAGGTTGCTGCCACGTCATGGCCCAGATGAGCCGATACGAAGGTAAGACGTTTGAGAACCAACACCTCGTCCTGGACGACGGGATCTTCATTAACTGCACGTTCCGAAATTGCAGCCTGGAGTATTCGGGCGGCGACGTCTACGTGCAGAACTGCCAGGGCGACGGATGCCAGCTTATCTGGCGAAACGCGGCACAGCGCACCGTTTTCCTCCTCCAGGGGCTGGGCCTGATGGCACCACCCACGCCACCGCCTTCCGCCGGTCCGAGCCGGGTGGTCCAATAAGGATTGGCACCGCCTGACCAGTGCCGTCGCCACCGGCAATTCGACCTACAATCGGGCGTTCTCTTACGACCGTTACGGCAACATGAGCTTGCACGCAAAACCAGCAGACGCAAGGTCTCTGCCCGCAATACAGCTTCAATTCCGCCAACAACCGCATCACCGACTCCGGCTTTACCTACGACGACGCCGGCAACCTGACCGGCGACGGCACGAAC
>JAKAWG010000174.1 GCA_021817045.1 Acidobacteriota bacterium | reverse complement strand
ACCCAATCTTTTTCACGCGTTGCAATATTTCCGACTTCGGAACGGAGTCGAGTCCTTTACAGTCGATGCCGCGGATGATCGGCGTGTGCTTTAGTTTCGAGCGGGCGGGTAACGAGGTGCACGTTCGGGACATGCGATTGCTTGAGACCATTGAGCACTGCCAGGACGGTGCCGTATGGTACGGAATCATCCGCGCGAACGTAGACCGGCGTATTAGGATTGCCGGCCAGCTTCTTCTGCACAATCGAGCCGAGCTCTTGAATATTGACCGGCTGGTTTCCCACGTAGAGCGTCTGCGGCTTGGTAATCGTGACGACCACGCTCTCACTCGGCATCTTCATGACTGAGTTTTGCGACGAAGGTAAGCGAACACCCGGCTCAACCCGAAAGTCGCCATTTCCCGTGCGGTCAACAAACGTGACCCCTTGCTCGTGACCGATACTCGGAATGTACCGATAGTACCAGGTCTCCATAGCGTACGGACCGTAGAATCCTTTCCCATGCTTTTGGATCTCATCAGGTGGGCCCCAACTCATGTAGACGTGTCCGCGGTCGGTTTTCCAACCTGGAATCCCCGAGGTAGCGAAGTGCTTGTTCGCAAAGGCGACGCGTCGGTAGAACTCTTTCTTGAATGCGTTTTCAGGAGAGCCGGGGTTCGGATTGCGGCGCGCCCAAAACTGCTTGATGAATTCGTCTCGCTCTTCATTTGCGGTCAGCCGCAAGAAGGCGGCTTTTTCCTGGGGCTCGATGATGTAAGAGATCGGTCCTTCGATCCACTTTGCATAGGCGGGCGGGAGCGCCTTTTCTGCCGACGATTCGGCGGCGGATGCTTGATGTTGAACACTGGTCGCTTTCCACGAGGCTAGCGAGACCACAGCCGTCGCCGCAAGGATTCCGGCGGCAAGGAACGGCGCCAAAGCGCTGTTCGGCTTGGGATAAAGCAGGCGGCGGATGCGTTTCACGAGATTACCTCCTGTAGCAGCCATGGCCGGCACGCGGCCGGTGACCCGATTTTGCTCCAGCGTCGTGAGAGCAGCAGCATATTGATGCGCATTGCCACTAATCGAAACCACAATGTCATCGCAGCAGTTCTCACGCTCGATACGGATGAGCCGGGAGAACCACCAAACCGCCGGGTGATAAAAGAACAAGCTCTCGACGAAGCGCTGGACCACGTTGACCAGGTAATCGTGGCGGCGAATGTGCGCTAGTTCGTGGAGAAGGATTGCCTCAATCTGGCCCTGAGGAAGCCCTGCAAGCAAGCCGGCCGGCACCAGGATCAACGGGCGGAAGTGGCCTAGGACCACGGGAACATCTGCAAGGCACGATTCCAGCAGCTTAACGGGGCGCGAGATGCGCACCTGCGCTCTGAACTGGGTAAGCTCATTCTGCCAGTGGCTGGAGGCGCAGCACACGCCTCTCCGTCGGAGCTTCCGCACCGATACGCAACCCGCGAGGCATCGAAGGTCGATGAGCAAAACTCCTATGATCCAGATCGGCGCGAGCCACGGCACGGCCAATTCAAGCCTCGTCTCCCAAGAGATTCGGGTACTCTTGACGGCTCCGCCGCTCCACATTGGAAGGGCCGAAACCGTCGGAATCTGTATCCCGTGCGTGGCTTCTGGCATCACCCACGCCAGCGTAGAGGCGAAGGCAGCGAGCATTGCCAGCATCGCAGCGCAAGCCGCAATATAGCGGGCGCGCGGCGAGCGGAAAGCGACCAGCGTCGCGCCGAGCACGCCCGAAATGAAGGCTCCCTCCCACAAGGAATGGAGCAACGCCCAACCGATTGCCTCGGCCACAGGGCTCGCAACGAAAGAGTGCAGAAGGTTCATTTTTCCTCCTCCCTGTATTCGTCGAGTAGCCGACGCATTTTCGCGAGTTCCTCTTGGCTGGCGCGCCGCGCAGAGAGCGCGCCCATCAGCAGAGCCTTGGCCGAGCCGCTGAACGCGCGCTCCAGTAGGTCGCTGGCAAGCTGCTTCTGAGTCCACTCGCGGGGTTTAGCAGGCTCATAGATGTGTGCGCGCTTCGTCTCGTCCCGGCGCACCAGCCTCTTATCCGCCATAATCTGCATGAATTTCAGGATGGTGCTGTATTGCGCCGGGCGCCTCCGGCGGATCACGTCATAGACCTGGCGTACCGTTGCAGGGCCGATACTCCACAGAACGGTTAGAATTTCGAGTTCAGCGTCAGTCGGCCTCGGCAGCTTAGTTCTCATAGTACGAAAATGTTACTAGTAATACTTTCGTATGTCAATAGCAATTTGCGCGGCGGCCATGAAGAACCTTGCGAGTGCTTAAAAACAGGACAAGCGGATTCCGCGTCTCGCCGGCAATGACGCCGCTCCAACGCGTTCTCCCAGGGCCTGTCAGGGCTTCTTCACCCGGCATCGAAAAAAACTGTCTCACGGGTCTCATCTGTCTCCATTGCCTCATTTGACTGGTGTAGAGTGTTTCTTGTCATCGCCCGTCTCGATGATGTTTGCCGCCGCCGGTCCGCCCCCGGTTGCGGCTCGCCCGGTCCGATGGCTGTGGTGCTTTGCTAACAGGGTTCCGACGGTTCGGAGCCGTAGAAATAGAGTCAAGAACTTGGTCAGCCGGAAAACAGCTTCGCGCGAAGGTGCAATGCCGCAAAGGTTCGCACTGCAAAGCGGCGAGGAGGCTGGAAAACAGAA
>JAKAWG010000015.1 GCA_021817045.1 Acidobacteriota bacterium | reverse complement strand
TCCACCGCGCGCGTCCGAATCTCTTCCAGCGTCTTGTGATCCAACTTCCGGGCGTCTCGCTTGGACATGCCGGAAGTATAGTCGATAGCCCCCTGTTAGCTCTACTTACTTATGCGCGGCTTAGTAAGTCTGGCTCAACGAGGTCGGTATTCTGATCCAGTTGGTCGATATACGGGCACACAACTGCTAAGCAAGCAACGTGTGATGGTTAGTTCATACATCTCTAGAGACTTGACGGAGATAGATAGTTTCCCGTAATGATAACTATGTATAGGTATGCGCATAGTCCGGGCAAGAGGGGGAGAATCAATGGCTTCCCGAGGTAACTTACCTAGCGACTCGTTGCGAGCTTTCAACGCATCCATAGCAATCGGAAAACGCCTGCTGCACTTGCTTTCAGCCGGTTTCGCTTACGCGGAGGAAAGCGGATCAAAAAACAGAAAAATTTCTTCTGGCACCTGACGAGTGCCTTGCTGCACCGTCAGTCGCCGGTACGCTGTCTCGTCAGCGCATGCGTGTCGTCTGCGCGTCGGCGAGCAAGGAGCCTTCCTGGGGTGCTGGAGCGGGTGAGTAGTAGCTGCCCCGAGAGCACACGCGCAGGGAATTATGAACTGGCCGTAGGTGCGGTTTGAGAGAGAAACGAACGAGATCATTGGAACAAAGGAGGAACTATGGAGCCGCAGTTGTTCGCCATGCTCGTAAGTGAGGAAGCCGTCATGCTTAGGCGCCTGGAAGTCGCGTTGCATCAGCAAGGCGTCCGAACAAGCTGCGCACGGGACCGCGCGGATGCGCGCCGCATACTTTCTTCCGAACAGGCGCCAAACCTCATATTCACGGCAGCCAGCTTTCGCGACGGCACTTGGCGGGATGTAGTGGCAATGGCGAAGAGAACAGAACCTCCGAGGCCGGTGATCCTAGTGACCAGATTGGACGAAATAAGCCTCTATCTTGAAGCGATGAATGAGGGAGCCTGCGATTACATAGTGCCTCCTTTCGGGGCGGCTGACGTGGCTCACATAATTCGCAGTTCAGTACAAGATTGTGTGGCCGAAAGGGGCAGCCTCGTTTCTGTCGCCGGCGCAGACTAGATCGTGCAGTGCCGCCGGGACTTGCTTGACCCAAAGGACGGTCAGAACGGCCCCATGCGCTCGCCAGCGCGAACTTCGGTTCGGCAGAGTGGTCATTTCGCGTGCTAGCAGCCCGAAGGGGCAGAGTTTCCTCGACGCCCGTTACGGTGGTTCGATGCGATGGTTCTTGGCCCCTACGAATTCATGCTTTAGTTCGTCGCAGGCTTTCTTATTGCGGAATCTGCGTCTTGCCACTGCGACCGCAGTCGCAGTTCTTGGCATCTCGTGGGCGCGGCGTCGAAAAAGTAACCTTAGGGCAGAGGTTACGTTGCAGCCGGCGACCGACGAAGCGTTGTCTCTGGTCATGCCACGTGACTTTCAGCTCTCCTCGATCGTGCTCGTCCTTTTGACCTCTGAGTTGCCAGACCACGGCGAGCGGCCCCTCCCGTTAAGTCTGATTCTGTCGATAGCAATTGTGTGGTGCTTGTTTGCGAGCCGGAAAATTCTGTGGAGCAACGTTGGCCGGCGATTGAAACACCCGGTTCGCGTATTGGTGGTTGGGACGGGAGGAATGGCCGCTGATCTGGCGCGGGAGGTGCTGGGGCGTCCGAATCTCAACATTGAGCTCGTCGGATTCTTGGACGAGCCAAACACTCGCAATGGTAAGGCACTGATTAACCCTCCGGTATTGGGGACTGTAGAAGAAGTGGCTGCGATTGTGAAAAGGGAACGCATCCAGCGCGTGGTTATCTCACTCTCAGAACAACGCGGGGTTGTGCCGGCGCCTGACTTGCTTCGATTGCGGTGCATGGGAGTTTTGGTAGAAGACATTCACGGGTTCTATGAAAGAGTGAGCGGGCGCATTCCGATCGATGACATACGTCTCAGCGACTTGGTCTTTTCAGATGGATTCCTCAACTCGCCGCTCTTTCGTGCCATAAAACGCGCAACGGATGTGTGTGTGTCGTTCCTCGTGCTGGTTGTGACGGCGCCCATCACAGGCTGCGCGGCGTTGGCCCTCTGGCTTGAAACGGGCCGCCCAATTTTCGTCCACTTGAAACGCGTCGGTCTGGCGGGGAAGCAATTCGACATGCTGAGATTTCGCTCCACGCGTGATGCGTCTGAGTCGGGAGGGTCATGCTCGCTTGCCGGCGGCAATGATTCGCTAAGTCATGTAGGCCGTCTGATTCGAAAGTGTGATATCGAAGGCTTGCCACAGTTTCTCAACGTTGTGCGAGGCGAGATGAGCCTTGTGGGGCCACGACCGAAACAACCTCGCGCTTGCGCACTCGGGCAGCGTGAAGCCCCATTATTTCCTAAGCGTCACGCGGTGCGGCCGGGACTCACCGGTTGGGCAAAGGTTCAGCGTACGGACTGCCCGGCAGCGGAGAGAGCAAAGCGTGAACTCGAGTACGACTTCTTCTATCTCAAGCATCGCTCGCTAGCCATGGACGTCGAGATCCTGAGAAAGGCGGCGGTGGCAAGTCTTGCAAGTCGGCGGGCGTCCCGAAGCCAGCCGCTGGGGGGTGGTGATATGAAAGTCGCGATTCTGGCAGGCGGTGTGGGAACGCGGTTGGTTGAGGAGACGGACGTGAAGCCGAAACCAATGGTTGCGATCGGCGGACGGCCGATTCTTTGGCACATCATGATGCACTACGCCGCATATGGTCACAGGGATTTTGTGATCGCGCTGGGCTACAAGGGCGAGATCATTAAACGGTATATGGTTGATTACTGCTCACTCAACGGAGATCTGACGGTGGACCTTGGGAAAGGCCTAGTCACAAATCGTCCGAATGGTGCGTCGGGTCATGACTGGGTCATTCAGCTTGTTGAGACGGGCCAGGACACCCAGACGGGCGGCCGCATCAAGAGGCTCGGGCCATACGTCGGCAACCACACCTTCTTCCTTACTTGGGGAGATGGCGTATCGGATGTTGATCTTAACAAATTGCTCGAGTTCCATCGTTCCCACGGAAAGCTCGTCACCGTGACTGCGGTTCGGCCGACAGCGCGCTTTGGTCGCCTCGATCTGGATGGCGATCGCGTCGCGCGATTTTCCGAAAAGCCGCAGATCGCGGAAGGCTGGATCAACGGAGCCTTCTTCGTTGTCGAGCCAGGCGCCTTGGACTACATCGACGGAGACATGTCTGCGTGGGAGCGCGAACCGTTAGAGAAACTAGCCGCCGACGGCCAGTTGATGGCGTACCGTCACACATCTTTTTGGCAATGTATGGATACCCTCAGAGACAAGAAGCTGCTCGATAGTCTTTGGGAAAGCGGCAAGGCACCTTGGAAAATAGGGGAGTAATCACATGCGCATTCTGGTAACTGGCCACGAAGGGTATATTGGTGTAGTTCTCGTTCCTATGCTCCAGCAAGCGGGCCACGTCGTAATCGGTCTGGACGCTGGTTTCTTCGCAAACTGCACTTTTGGAGCCGAACCGCTTTCCGTGCCCTCATTGAGGAAGGACGTGCGGGAGGTAACGGTCTCCGATCTGGAAGGATTCGACGCGGTGGCTCACCTCGCGGGAATCTCGAACGATCCTCTCGGCGACCTGAATCCTGAGTGTACATATGAGATCAATTACCGAGCTTCCGTACGGCTGGCTGAGCTCGCAAAGAAAGCCGGGGTGTCGCGGTTCGTCTTTTCCTCTTCCTGTAGCAATTACGGAGCGGCTGGCGATGATTTTCTGGACGAGAATGCGGCGTTCAACCCAGTAACACCCTATGGGATTTCCAAGGTTCGCGTGGAGCACGACGTCGCCCAGTTGGCGGGTGACAGTTTCAGTCCTACATTCTTGCGCAACGCGACTGCTTACGGCGTATCCAGCCGGTTGCGCGCCGATCTGGTCTTGAACAACCTGGTGGGTTGGGCGTATACCAGCGGGCGTGTGTTCTTGAAGAGCGATGGATCCGCTTGGCGGCCAATAGTGCATATTGAGGATATCTCGCGCGCCTTCTGTGCCGCCCTGACCGCGCCGCGCGAAGCCGTTCATAACAAAGCCCTCAACGTTGGCATCACCGCGGAAAATTACCGTATCCACGAGCTCGCGGAGATTGTCTATGAGACGGTTCCCAATTGCAGGATCGAATACGCGGCTGGCGCAGTAGCGGATAAGCGGTGTTACCGGGTTACTTGTGAAAAAATCACCGAAGTCCTTCCTACGTTCAAGCCACAATGGAACGCGAGGCTCGGCGCCAGGGAGCTTTACGAAGCCTATAAGCGGCTTAGACTAACGCTCGCCGATCTGGAGGGACCGAGGTACATGCGCGTTGCGATGGTGAAGCAACTCCAACAGACCGGGGACCTGGACGCGATGTTGTGTTGGACGAAGGGACGTCAAGAATCATCTGGGGAGGTTCAAGTTGCAGGAGCCGGACACCGTATGTCGAGTATGTGATTTCGCTGGGCTGGAGCCCGTCTTGGACTTGGGGATCACTCCGCTTGCCGATGCGCTGGTCAGGCCCGAGCAACTCAATACCCCGGAGCCTACCTTTCCGTTGGGCGTGTTTTTCTGCCCCAACTGCGGGTTGGCACAACTCGGCGAGACCGTGTCGCCAGAGTTGTTGTTCTGCCACGAATATCCGTACTACTCGTCATTTTCGGACGCTCTCTTGCAGCATTCCCAGAAAAACGCCGAACAGCTTATCGAATCCCGTGGTCTGAACTCCTGCAGCCTCGTGGTCGAATTAGCCAGCAACGACGGCTACATGCTACGCAATTTTGCGCGCCGAGGCATTCCCGTTCTCGGAATAGACCCAGCGGAAGGTCCGGCTCGCGCGGCCCAGGCGGAAGGTGTACCCACGCTGTGCAAGTTTTTCGATAAGGGTCTTGCTGAACAGCTTAGCAGAGATGGGAAGAAGGCCGATGTCGTAATTGCCAACAACGTTTTGGCACACGTGTCCGGCCTGCATGGATTCGTTGAGGGCATTCGCGTTCTACTCAAGCCGGAAGGTGTTGCCGTCATTGAGGTGCCTTACGTCAAAGATTTGGTGGATCACTGCGAATTCGACACGATCTACCATGAGCATCTGTGCTACTTTTCCGTAACGGCGTTGGACCATCTGTTTCGCCGGCACGACCTTTTCTTGAACCGCGTCGAGCACCTATCCATTCATGGCGGATCACTGCGCCTCTTCATACAACCGTTTGAAGACACGCAGCCCTCTATCCGCACCCTTCTCAGCGAGGAGTCAAGGCTAGGGGTCAACACGATCGAGTACTACTCGGCTTTTGCCAAAAAGGTCCAAGAGATTCGCCGGACGCTGCGGGAGTTGCTGGAGGGGTTGAAATCGCAAGGCAAGCGAATCGCCGCTTACGGCGCTGCCGCGAAGGGCAGTACGCTTATCAATTATGCCGATCTTGGGACGGAGTTCCTCGAATTCGTAGTAGACCGCAATACTCACAAACAGGGATTGTACATGCCGGGAAAGCACTTGCCTATCTTTGCGCCAGAAAGGCTCGTGGAGGAGAAGCCTGATTATACGTTGCTTTTAACGTGGAACTTTAGCCAGGAGATCATGCAGCAGCAGGAGGCGTACCGCCAGGCCGGAGGAAAGTTTATTATCCCGGTGCCGACACCGCACGTGGTGTAAATGGGAAGACATCACGACGGGGCGCTGGAGGGTAGCCCTCAGTTAGGTGTCCAGGCGCAGCGTGCGCGGGGAGCGTGTAAAGGAATTAGCATGATGAAGCGCCAAGTAAGGTGCCAAAGTTGCGGTTCAGAAGGCGTGCAGCCTTTCTATCACGTGAAGGATGTACCCGTCCATAGTTGCCTGCTGCTCACGAGCGAAAACGACGCCCTCAACTTTCCGCGCAGGGATATTGAACTAGGGTTTTGTCCGTCCTGCGGATTCATTGGCAACACCATCTTCGATCCGTACATGATGCGTTATGCTCCCGGATATGAGGAGCAGCAGTCCTTTTCACCGCATTTTAACAAGTTTGCCAGGGACCTCGCGACACGCCTCGTGGAGCGTCACGATCTCCGCAATAAAACCGTGGTTGAGATTGGCTGCGGAAAGGGTGACTTTCTTGCGTTGCTATGTGAAATTGGCGGCAACCGCGGCGTCGGCATCGATCCGACCTATGTGCCCGGGCGGTTGGCTGGCCCGGCGGCTGAGCGAGTCTCCTTTATTCGCGACTTCTATACGGAGCGCTATGCCTATCTTCGCGGAGATCTGGTCTGTTGCCGACATACGCTAGAGCACATCCCTACTCCCCACGAGTTCTTGCAGGTTGTCGAGCGTTCCGTTGCGGATCAGCCGCAAACGTGGATCTTTTTCGAAGTGCCCGACGTGATTCGCGTTCTGCGCGAGAAGGCCTTCTGGGATATTTATTACGAGCACTGCTCTTATTTCAGTCTGGGCTCGCTGGCCCGCCTCTTCCGTTCTTGCAGTTTCAAGGTGGTCGATCTTGCCTCCGATTATGACGGGCAATACCTGCTGATCGAGGCCCAACCGAGTAACGGGACCGGAGCAACGCAGGCGCCTCATCGACTGGAAGACGATCTCGCGCAGTTGGCGAAGGACGTAGCGGATTTTGCGGCGAACTATCCGATCACCATCGAGGCGTGGAGAAACAGGATTCGGACGGCAGTTGAGACGGGCCGGCGAGTCGCTATTTGGGGCTCGGGTTCCAAGTGTGTTTCCTTTCTCAGTTCGCTGAACCTTTCTGACGAAATTTCGTGCGTGGTGGTGGACATCAATCCGTACCGCCAGGGGAAGTACTTGCCAGCGAGTGGGAAGCGCATTATGCCGCCGGACTTCCTGAAAGAGTACGGGCCCGATACGGTCATCGCGATGAATTCGATCTATTGCCGTGAAATCGGGCAGCAACTGAATTCGATGGGCTTGAGCCCAGAAGTCCTTGCCGTTTGAATGAAGCACGGACTGCCGCAAGGTGTTCAAGGAGAGATGTCCGACATGAGGGTGGACTTCGAGTGTCCAATTTGCGGAGCGCGCGCGATGGACGTGTTTTTCCGCCGCGATAATGTCCCCGTTCAGCCCAACACCCTCTTATCTACTAGGAAGCAGGCTCTTCAATGCCCCAAGGGCACAATTGAACTGGCTTTCTGCCCGGCATGCGAATCCATCACCAATTGGAAGGCTAAGGATGGCCCCCCGGATTACAGCCTGAACTATGAAAACTCTCTTCACTTTTCTCCGTCCTACCGGGAATATGCGCGTGGACAGGCCGCTGACCTGGTCGAGCGGTACCGGTTACAGGGAAAAGTCATCGTCGACGTGGGCTGCGGAAGGGGCGACTTCCTAGCAATGCTGTGCGACCTTGGACAGAACCGGGGCTTCGGGTTTGATCCCGCTTACGCCAACGGCAGAGGAAACGCCGCTGCAGGGCGAGGTATCACCTATGTCAAGGAGTTTTATTCCGAAGCGCAGACCTCGCTTCCCTGCGATTTCATCTGTTGCCGACAAGTGTTGGAGCACGTTCTTCGTCCCAAAGAATTTGTGGCGACGCTGCAAGCTGCTGCGCTCAGGTCGGGCGCGCCGGTATTTTTTGAAGTTCCGAACGCCCGGTATACGTTTCAGCGAGGTGGTATTTGGGACATCATCTACGAACACCCCTTCTATTATTCCAGCCAAAGTCTGCGCCGTCTTTTTGCATCCTGCGGATTCCGGGTGTCTGCTCTGCGAGAGAGTTTCGGCGGACAATATCTTTGCCTCGAGGCCGTCGCTGGCAACGGCGACACCGTCAACCAGGCAAACGAAGAAACCGCAGTGGGATCATTGAATGACGACATCGAAAAGTTTGCCGAGCGCCATAAGAACGAAGTGAGTAAAGCGTTCGAGATCTGTGATGGGCTGAGGCGTTCCGGCAAACGCACGGTTGTTTGGGGTGCCGGTTCAAAAGGCATTTCCTTTCTCAACGAGTTGAAAACCGTTGCTCCTGTCAAATACACCGTGGATGTCAATCCGCATAAGTGGGGGAAGTTCGTGCCCGGAACAGGACACGAGATTGTCTCGCCGGAGTTCCTGAAAGAGTACCAACCCGAATGCATCATCATCATGAACGCGAATTACCGTGATGAGATCAGGCAGCAACTGGAGGCGTGCGGGCTTCGGCCGGAGGTCAGGATCGTATGAGCTTTGAAACAACGGAAGCATGGTGCTTCCCGGTGAGAACTCAGGTGGCGGAGCGATGAGAGTTGCCATTGTCCATCAGCCCCTCGGGCCGTTGCGGCTCCCGGCTACGACGGGCTCTATAGAGGTCTGGGTGTTCGAGGTTGCGCGCCGTCTGGCGAAATCAAACGATGTTCTCGTGTATTCGATAAGGGCTTCTGATCAGACCCGTAGCGAGACTTATGAGGGTGTTCGTTATTGTCGCATCTCCACACCGGCTGACGACTGCCTGCTCAGGTCTTGCCAGCGACATCCAAAGCTCAGAAGGTTGTTGGGATTTGTCGGCCCCAAACGGCCCTTGTTTGCTGCGCAGCTTGCCTATCTGGAATATGCAATCAGAGTCGCAGCGGACGTAAGGCGGCAGAGGTGCGACCTGGTCCACGTCCTTAACTTTTCTCAGCTTGTCCCTGTCATCCGGGCATTTAATCCACACGTCAAGATTGTTCTTCATATGCAGTGCGAATGGCTAAGCCAGCTTGACCCGCAGATGATCAAGCGCCGTCTTGGCAAGTGTGATCTTGTCGTGGGATGCAGTGAATTCATAACTCGAAGGATTCGAAACGCGTTTCCTGAATTGGCTGGCCGGTGCCATACGCTGTACAACGGCGTAGACGTGAAGCGGTTTGTTCCTGAAGAGCGCGAGTCGAAGGCGAAGGGCAACAAACGGCTCGTCTTTGTCGGCCGGATTTGGGCTGACAAGGGCCCCCACGTTCTCATCCAAGCGTTCAATGAGATTGTAAAGCACCATCCTGAGACACGACTGGAATTCATAGGCTGGAAAACCGGACCGCCCAAGGCGTACTTGGTTGGACTTACGTCCGACGAATACGTCGGGGGAATTATGCCGCTTTACAATCGGGGCTTTTATCGGTACTTGGAGCGAATTACATCTCCCGAGGCTGCCGCCCGCGTCTCTTATTGCGATGCCCTCCCACACGCTGAGCTTGCCCAACGGTTGAAGGACGCAAGCATCGCTATCTTTCCCTCGGTATGGAATGAGCCTTTTGGCATGGTTATTGTCGAAGCGATGTCCTGCGGCGTTCCTGTGATTGCGACAGCCGGGGGAGGGATTCCCGAGATTGTAGAAGATGGGACGTCGGGGCTTCTGGTACCACGAGGAGACTCCGCCGCTCTGGCCGGCGCGATCATACGACTCCTTGAAGATGAGGAACTGAGGAAACCTATAGGGAAGGCGGCGCGAGAACGGGTAGTTCAGAACTTCTCCTGGGATAAGATCGCAAGCGACACGTTGCGATACTATCACGATGGTTGTGTCGATTTTGGCGGCCGAGAGAGCTCTCAGACTCCTCGGTTCGGAACGCGAAGCAAGCCAGGGGAAGTCGGACGGGTAATTTGATGCCAACTGAGACCGTAAGACGGGGTCGCACGCGCGGCAGCGCTTGAGGCGGACGTCTTTATGAACAACGGACATGCTCGTGTGAGTGCCGGGCTGACAAGTCACTTCATGCATCTCCTTGCCCTGAGCGCGACTGAGATACCGGGCGGCGAACTCCGAAGCTCGGCGCTCGTCTTCTCGCCCCATCCAGATGATGAATGTCTCGGCTGCGGTGGCACGATCCTCAAAAAGAAACAGGCGGGCGCAACCGTAAAGATTATCCATTTGACGGACGGGGGGAGATCCCATCCTCCCCATCTCATTTCCAGGCAGCAGTTGTCCGCGACGCGAGCGCAGGAGGCGTTAAACGCGGGCGCGCTTTTGGGAGTGGATGACGTCTATTTTCTGGATTTTCCGGACGGAGCATTAAGTGCCAGCGTCGGGCCGGCGACCGAGCGGGTCGCCGAGATCATTGGTAAGGAGCAACCGGCGGAAGTCTTCGTGCCCTATCGTCGCGAGCCCTTCAGGCAGGCGGCCGATCACCTTGCCACGACGCATATCGTGTTCTCCGCCCTGCGATCCCTTCGGCGCCTGGGCACGATCAGGGTGTGGGAATACCCGGTTTGGTTCTGGCTCCACTGGCCCTGGGTGGGCTTGGAGAAGGGCCTGATTCCCAGGCGATACGTTGCCATAAATTCGTTCTCCTCAGGCTTGGGCCTTGCCGCCTTTCGGGACCTCAGGCATACGGTGAACATCTCAGATGTACTGGAGAGGAAAATTGCGGCACTTTCCGAGCATCGCACTCAAATGACGGAGTTCGTTTCCAGCGCCGAATGGGCAACGCTCGGCAAGGTTTTGGGCGGCCGGTTTTTGGAATGCTTCTATATGGATCGCGAATTCTTCTGTTGCTCGGGAAATCAGCGTCATGGCTAGAGAGGGCCTTCGAGTGGCAGTTCACGCTCAATTATTGGGATGTGCGGGATGAAGATAGCGTTCGTCACAGTTCCGGTTCCGGGCAGTGCCGGGACGATAAAGAGCTGTAGCACTCACATCTGGGTTCACAACGTAGCGCGTCGCCTGGCAGTAAACAACTCGATTGTCGTCTACACAGGCAGAAACCCTGGATACCCGAAAAATGTCGAGTGGATTGACGGTGTCGAATACCGGCGCAATTGGATCCCGAGCCTTTCTCCGAGGGGTCTACGGCTTTACAGGGCTGCGCTCAAGATGCGTGGCCTTTGGCGCCTTAAGAGGGTTACCTTTTTCCGCTCCAGATGGTATTACTTCGTCCACGCCCTCCGCGTCGCCATCAGCCTTAGAAGGCAGGGTTGCGACGTCGTTCACATCATTGACGTCTCTCAATTTGCCCCAGTCTTCAGGGCCATCAGCCCGAAAACTCGGATCGTCCTTCACATGCACGCCGAGTGGCTCGCGACACTCGATCGCAGGGCCATCGAGACTCGTCTCAGGAAGGTGGATCGCGTCATCGGTTGCAGCGATTTCATTACTGAGCAGGTTCGGCGGAGGTTTCCAGCTTTTGCCGAGCGCTGCGCCACGGTCTATGACGGCGTCGATCTGGACCTGTTCCGCCCTAGCAGCTCGCCCAGCACGCGCGGGCGCGACCACATCTTGTTTGTAGGCAGTGTGGGGTCGCACAAGGGATTGCACGTTTTACTCGACGCTTTTCAGGATGTGGCGAAGAAATTTCCCCGCGCCATGCTCGAGATTGTCGGACCCGAATCGCAGTTGCCCTACCAGTGGCTGCCTACGCTAACCGATCCCGAAGTGATGATGAAGCTCACGCGTTTTTACGATGGCAGAGGGTATCGCAAGCATCTTGAGGATCAAATCCGCTCACTGAACCTTCAGCACCAAGTGATATTTTCAGGGCTGCTGACTGGGGCCGAACTGGCCGAGCGCTACCAAAACGCGGTCCTATTTGCGCTCCCTTCCTTGTGCATCGAGGCGTTTGGGATGCCGATTGCCGAGGCGATGGCGTGCGGAATTCCGGTCGTCGCCTCGCGCGTCGGCGGTATACCTGAAGTGGTCGAAGACGGCAAGACAGGGCTCCTGGCAGAACCTGGAAACCCCAACGCTCTGGCAAGGACGATGTTACGGCTTCTTTCTGACTCCGGCCTCCGCAATTCGATGGGAAGAGCAGCGCGGGAGCGGGCGAGTCAGCACTTCTCCTGGGAAAGGATTACCAGCGATCTTCTGTGGGAATACCGTAACCTGGCCGTGGTTCCAGAGCGGCGGTCCCATCGTGCCCCGGCGGCGATGATGATCTTCACTGCCGCCCTTGGTTCCGGAGCGCGCCGAGCGGAGCTCCTATGGCGCTTTCAGAGAAAGCATACCAAAAACATAAGCCAAGTGCAGGAAAGCCTGCGAGGGACGCGATCATGAACAACGGACATCCTCGCGTGAGCATCGGATTGCCGGTTTATAACGGCCAAAAGTACGTCGCTGAATCCATCGAGTCGATTCTTGCGCAGACCTTCAAGGACTTTGAGCTGATTATTTCGGACAACGGATCGACCGATCGAAGTGAACAAATCTGCCAATCTTATGCGGCTAGGGATAAGAGAATTCGTTATTACCGCAACGACGTTAACCGCGGAGCGGCCTGGAATCACAATCACGTCTTGGAGTTGTCATCGGGAGAGTACTTCAAGTGGCAGAACCACGATGACGTGTGCCATCCCTGCTTTCTGGAAAAATGTGTCGCCGTGATGGACCGTGAACCCGACGTCGTTCTGTGTTCCTGTCGTGTTATTCGCATTGACGAGCGCGGCAACGCGGTGGCGCCCGGTACGCACGGCTGGGATCCATTCTGGTCCTCTCCCGTGGCCGGGTCAGGAAAGCCTCATGAGCGGTTTCGTTCCCTTATCATGCGAAGAAACGGTTGCGAGGAGATTTATGGGCTCATGCGAGCCGAGGCGGCAAGAAAGACTCGGCCGATCGGCGCTTACACACAATCCGACGACAATTTTCTCGCGGAACTTATCCTGCAAGGGCATTTCTACGAAGTTCCGGAGCCGCTGTTCTATTATCGGCTTCATGACACCCAATCGACCTTAAGCTATACCGACCGCCTGGAAAGGATGATCTGGTTTGACCCTGCTAATGCGGGTCGCCTGACGATTCCGTATGCGCGGCAGTTCTGGGAATACTTGTCTCTAATTCACCGTGCGCCCATCTCCTGGTTGGAGCGGCTCCGTTGCTACGGACACGTCGGGAGCGCCGCGTGGAGATTCCGGGCGTGGCTGAAGAAAGACCTGAATTCGATCTTCAAACGGCATACCGTGCCGTTTTTCAAGCGGCGGGCGCCGTGGACACGGCCGATTTGGCACGTCGTTCACAAAGTTATCAAAGTTGGGTAATCGCGCGTTGAGGTCCACCTATGATTCGACCCCCAGGCGTTCCGGATGTGCGTCAGGCCACCGATTCCGCTGCTGCGCTTACGGCATCTCAGCCTTTGCCTCGAGCCGAGGCCGTGGATGTGGCGGCAGGGACAATTGAATCGGCTTCCGCTCTTCGAGGGCAGGCCAGCTCCTTCCGCAGACGAAGGATCGTTTTTGCCACGAAGACCGAGGCGTACGGAGGAGGCGAACGACATTTGCTCGGTCTCCTTCAGCGAATGGACTTTGCCGCCGTCCAGCCGGTCATCTTGTGCTTTCACAATGATCCATTCTCTGGGCACCTCAATGAAGTCTTGCGCCGCGGCGTCGAGGTTCACAAGGCGAGCGCCCGGTCTTTTGGGGAGTTTCGCCGGGCCCTCACTCAGGCAAGACCGGACATCGTGTGCTTTATATTCGGCTCCCACCTGAGTTTTCCCCTGACCGCGCTTTTTGCGGCGCGCTGGTCGGGTGCTGATCGGACCGTCGCTATCGAGCATCACATTCTGCCCAACGCGTACTTGCCGCCCATGACCCGTCGTGGCGACTGGAAGGATTCGGTGAGGTCGATTATCGGCTTGCGCGCGAGGCAGAGATACGAACGCCGCGCGACTGGGTGGTTGTGGACAAGGTTGGTCGATTTGACGGCCTGCGGGAGCCGTGCAACTCAAGACGCGGACGTAAACGGGTACTATATTTCCAAGCGCGCGACTGCCGTAGTCCTGAATGGTGTAAACGTTAAATACTTCACGCCCGCGCGCGAAGTCTCGAATCTGAAAACCCAACTCGGCGTCGCGGAATCGGACCGGCTTTTGCTCCACGTTGGGAGGCTGGTGAAGTCGAAGCGGCTCGATCTATTGGTGGAGGCATGTGCCCGCCTGCGCGCGGAGAAGCAGTCGGTAACGTGCCTGTTCATCGGCGAAGGCCCGTTGGAACAAGCCCTCCGCCTCCAGGCGGAAGCGTTGGGAATTACGCCTTGGGTTCGCTTCCTGAGATTTCAAGCCGATTTGAGGCCGTTTTACCGAGGCGCGGATTTATTTGTATTGCCCTCTCGCGAGGAGGGATTTGGTTTGGTCCTGGCGGAAGCGTTCGCATGCGGTCTTCCGTGCGTGGCCTCGCGCGTCGGTGGTGTGCCGGAAGTCGTCAGCGACGGTGTGGACGGATGGCTGGTCGAGCCGGAATCGGTGGAAGCGCTCACCGAAGGCATTCGCAAAGCCTTGTTGCAGGCTGGGAAATTGAGGGAATTTGGCGAGCGCGGCAGGACGAAGGTTGTAGACCAATTCGACGAGGATAGGCAAGCGGCTGAGATGCTTCGTGTGCTCTTCGGTGAGTGGGCTGTCCGCAGTGATCAACTCTCAGATGCGAGCCAGCATCGGTTCATTCAGGCTGTGAGCTGATAGAAACACGCGGCACGACAAGCGGCGATGGGAGTGAGGCATCTTCCTGGAATACACCCGGCGAACATCGAGGAAAATAACGGACTCGTGTAACAGTATACGTCGGCCTCCGCGCTAGGGAGACCGAATACCCCCCAATCATCCCGGAAACAAATCCTGATTATAACTAAAGAAGATGGTTGCCGCGAAGACGCGTTGCCAGGCTGGACCATAGCGACCTTTTCGATACGCCAAGATGACGCCATCAGAGTTTCTGGCATCTCAATTAAGAATGAAA
The DNA here is from genome assembly GCA_021817045.1 of Acidobacteriota bacterium. GTDB lineage: Bacteria > Acidobacteriota > Terriglobia > UBA7540 > UBA7540 > RH2-MAG17b. Next base: position 59,505 of record JAKAWG010000015.1, on the reverse strand, counting down.
TCCCGGCGCGCGCCGAGCCGGCGTGAGGCCAGTAGAGAGAGGTATAATCAAACAAAATATGCTCAACCGACCAAGCGAACCGAGGAAGACGGCTTCTGGGACGGAGTGCGGGCAGGCCATTCTTTCTTTTGCCAGAGGCGCTCTGCTTTGCCTCCTTGCCTCGTTTCCCGTGCTCGCTCTGAGCGCTCAACCCAAGTCTTCATCTCCTCAAATCACAACGATGCGGTCCGGCGACCCGGCGGTTACAGTTCCACTCACTCTTGCGAAGGGCAGGGCGCTTAGTATTGCGTTGGCCCACCGGATCCCAATTGGCCGCAAGGGTGAACCTGTGGAGGGAACGCTGGCGCAGCCAGTGTACTCATTTGACCGTGTTGTGGTGCCGGCCGGATCCCCGGTGCTGGGACATGTCACAGCCGTCACGAGCGCACCACGCAAAAAGCGCATCGAGGCGATCGTGCATGGGAATTTTACGCCCTTGCGTAGCGAGCAAGTGGAGTTTGACACGCTCGTACTGCAGGGTGGTCGCCGCATCCCCATTCAGACCAACGTTTCTCCAGCGACGGCCCAGATGGTCCATCTCCAAGTCGCAGGCGCGCCGCCGGCCAAGAAAAAAGGTGCCGTGTCGAGGGCGGTCCGCGATGCCCGTCGACAAATCGAACAGGATAAGAAACAGTTGTTCGCGGACATCAAAAAGCCCGGTCGCGTCCATCGCATCAAGGAATGGCTGCTGGCCGGGTTGCCTTATCATCGTCAGTTCTTACCGGCTGGAGCTCGTTTCACGGCTGTTGTGGAAAAGCCGGTTCCGCTGGGCTTGGCCCGAGTGCCTGCATCGGAACTTAAACGAGTGGGAACCGTGCCTCCTCCTAATAGCCTTATCGAAGCCGTCCTGATGACCCCTCTCAGCTCCGAGACTGCGCACCGGGGCATGCCGGTAGAGGCGATGGTCACCCGTCCGGTCTTCTCGAAAGGACACAAGTTGATTATTCCCGAAGGCAGCAAGCTTGACGGCACAGTGGTTGAGGTAGAGCCTGCGCGGCGAATGAGGTTGCATCGCAACGGGATTTTGCGCTTTACGTTTCAAAAGATTCAGACGCCTCAAGGTATGCCGCACATGGTCGAGGGGAGCCTGCAGGCGGTGGATGTGAACAAGAAAGAGCGAGTCAAGCTCGATTCAGAAGGCGGGGCGCACTCGACGGCTTCAAAGCTGCGTTACGCTAAGCCTGCGCTAGCTGTCTTGATTGCAGCGACGTCGGCGATGCCGGATACCGATGTCCGCCCCAACGGCGTCTATACCGATACGAACGGTCCTGCCAGCGGCCAGATCTTGGGCGGAGGCTTGGGCTTCGGATTTACAGGTATAATCATGGCACTCGGACTTCACCTTCAGCCGGTCACCGCTGGGTTTGCCGCCTACGGTGCTGCTTGGTCCATTTATTCTCAATTGCTTTCGCGAGGGCAGGACGTGGTGTTCCCCAAGGATACGGCCATGGAAATCCGCTTGGGGCGGACGCCAGTCGCGCACACCGTGAAGCAAGACCCTCACTAGCCACTTCAGGCAACTCGCTTTGCCTGCCCGCGTTGGGCCAGATTTTCAAACAAATTAAAAGCGCGCGAAATTAACCAACACGGCCCCCTTGACATGGTCTCGCGTCCCAATGAAGATGGTTGCTGCGAAGACGCGCTGGAACCTCTCGACCACTTGACGGTAATGCGGTCCGTCCTCGTGCAGATTGAAGAATCAAGGATCTGAGCAGCGGCTGAAAATGGGGCTTTTCTGCTGGACGGAAACCCGGTCAGACGTCTATTCAAGGAGGCATGAGGTGAATTTGTGCAAGCGTATGGCAGGCGGCCAATGGGCAGTTTCGCTTGCTGTGTTTCTGATGATTCCTTCCATTCTTGCAGCTCAGAACCTCGTCGGGCTGACGTCTGCCGTGATGAACGTTCCCAACCAGGGCGTGCGGATCACCCCTCTTGCAGTTCCTGGCTCACGGTTTCAGACTCTTAATCCCGGGTTGAAGGATTTTCCGAATTACGTCGCCGGTGGCGCGGTCACGACAGTTGTGAGTCCGGATCACAAGACGCTCCTGGTGCTCACGTCGGGTTACAACAGGCTCAACAATCGAGCGGGCCGGACCATTCCGCGGGATTCGACCCAGTTCGTCTTCGTCTTCAACATCGCCCATCGCATCCCGATTCAGGTCCAGGCGATTCGAGTGGCGAACACGTACTGCGGTATCGCGTTCGATCCGAGCGGAAGATCGTTTTACGTTTCCGGCGGAGTCGATGACGACGTTCACATTTACGATCTAGGCGCAAACGGCTGGGTAGAACGGAAGGGAAGCCCCGTCGCCCTGGGGCACCAGGGTAAGGGAGTTGGGCTTGACGTCAAGCCCCAGGCGGCAGGAATTGCGATCACCGCAAATGGCCGGCAAATCGTCGTCGCCGACTACTACAACGATTCCATCTCGGTGCTCACCAAGGGAATCCGAAATAGGTGGACGAAAACCGGCGAGCTCGATCTGCGCCCGGGAAAAATCAATCCCGCTCAGTCCGGCATCCCCGGGGGCGAATACCCGTTCTGGGTTGTAATTAAGGGCAACGCGACGGCCTACATCTCGAGCCTTCGAGACCGCGAGATTGATGTGGTGAGGCTGGGTCACAAGCCCAAACTGGTCACGCGGATTCGTTTGCGCGGCCAGCCGAACAAAATGTGCCTGAACTCAGAAGGAACAAGACTCTATGTTGCGCAGGACGAATCTGATTCGGTGGCGGTGATCGACACGGCGCGCAATCGGGTTGTGGAGAACGTTTTTGTCGGCGATGCGCCGCAGTTTTCCCACGCTCCATTTGACCGCACCGGAAATAACACGAACAGCGTCACGTTGTCCCGCGACGGAAAACTTCTCTGCGTGACCAACGGCACGGCTAACGATGTGGCGGTGGTCAGCCTGAAGGACGGAAAGGTCATCGGGTTGATCCCAACCGGATTGTATCCGGACTCGGTTAGCTTCAATGGTGACGGAAGTTATATGTACGTAGCAAACGCCAAGTCGCCCACGGGCCCGAATCCTGGTTTCTGTTATGGCAGAGGGGTGAATGGGAAGACGACGGCCGGCTGCCGGTCTGCGAACCAATACGATCTCCAATTAATCAAGGCGGGATTGCAGAGCTTTCCCACTCCGACGCAAACTCAGCTTGACGCGCTCACCGAGCGGGTGGCGGAAGACAATCACTATCAACGCAAGGTGAGCGCAAAAGACTGGCGAAAAATGGCGGCCCTCCGCGGGAAGATCAAGCACGTTATTTACATCATTAAGGAAAACCGAACGTACGATCAGGTGCTTGGTGACCTTCCCGTTGGCAACGGCGACCCTTCGCTGACCGAGTTTGGCCAAGCCATCACGCCGAACGAGCACAAGCTCGCGTTGGACTTCGTAGATCTCGACAATTTCTACGACCGAAGCGAAGTGAGCATGGACGGCTGGCCGTGGTCAACTTCCGCGCGCGCTCCCGATATGGTCGAAAAAGGAGTTGTCGTGAACTACGCCGGTCGCGGACTCTCTTACGATACCGAAGGAGACAATCGTAACGTGAACGTTGGCTTAGCCACGCTGCACCAGCGCCTGGCGGCGAATCCCCTCACTCCGAACGACCGTGACGTTCTGCCTGGCACCACCGATGTCGCAGCCCCTGATGGGCCCGACGACGAGCCCGGCGCGGGCTATCTTTGGGATCAAGCCAAGCGCGCGGGGCTTTCCATCCGCAATTACGGCTTCTTCATCGATACCACCCGTTACAACCTCACTGGCGCCTACGCGAAGTTCAGCATTCCCGAGCTAACCGATCCCTATAAAACGAAGACCCAGGTAGCGTATCCGGACAGTGTATCGCTCGCTCCTGTGACCGACATTTACTTCCGTGGCTTCGACAACTCTTTTCCTGATTACTTCCGGTACAAGGAGTTTACGCGCGACTTCGATGCGCACTATGCGCACGGCGGATTGCCGGCGCTGATCTTGGTTCGCTTCATGCACGATCACACCGGCGATTTCGGCACAGCCATCTATCACATCAATACCCCGGAACGGCAGCAAGCCGATGACGATTACGCCGTGGGCCTGCTCGTGCAAAAGATCGCGCGCAGCCGCTATGCGAAGGACACACTGATCTTTGTGATCGAAGACGATTCACAGGATGGCCCGGACCATGTCGATACGCACCGCAGTATCGCGTTCATCGTCGGACCCTATGTTAAGCATCACGCGGTTGTTTCCACCCGCTATAACACGGTCGACTTCGTGCGAACTATGGAAGTCATTCTCGGTCTCAAGCCTCTCAATATCAGCGATGCGCTTGCGGTGCCGATGGCAGACGTTTTCGACCTCAACCAAACAAGCTGGAATTACACCGCGACGGCTTCCGCGATGCTGGTGGGTACGGGCCTCCCGCTACCGGCGTCCGTTGCCAAGCTCAAGCCACTAAGGCCAACGCACGATGCCGCCTACTGGACGGCAGTAACGCGGGGCATGAACTTCAGGGTCGAAGATGACTTCAACTTTAGCCGGTACAACCACATTCTATGGAGAGGGTTGATGGGCAGCAGGCCCTACCCGAAAGGACCAACGGGCCTCAATTTGCGCCGCAATCGCGCTGAATTGCTGTGCCGCGACCGAATTGCACAAGCGGGCTCGAAGACTGTGCAGCCTGTTGACACCCATGGCGATCACTAGTATGCTAGCCTACAAGAGCCAAAGTGCACCCTCGCTAATCCCGAAGGTCGGGTTTCCCCTCGCGCAAAACTGAGTCAGGGACTGCCATGGAACCGATTGATCGCATGGCCCTTCGCGGCATAAAAAGGCGAGGATCCCGCAGTGCGGGATTCGAGCGACCTGCCCTGAAGGAACCGCAAGAAAAAAGATGGTTAGGGGGGCACGTTTATAACCCATTGAGAACAAAGGGCCGTCAGGACGAACAATGACCAACAATCTCCCGGGGGCTGCCTATCTGACTGATTCTAAATGGGTAATCGAAACGAATTGTTGGTCAGAGATCGAATCGATAGAAAACAAGACGGTTAGCAGGAAAAATAGGCCGAAAAAGGGGAAATTGTTTGCCCAGAATGCGGCTGTTTTGGATGATAAGCCGTAGGCTCCATTTCGCTAAAGAGGGATGTCGCTATGTTGAACCAATGGATTGGAGCTGTTGTCGCACTTAGAGGCGGCGGTGCCGCGAGTGTGTGTCGCAGGCTTGTTCTTCTCGCCTTGCTATTTTTGGCGGCGAACGCCGTAGCTTTTGCTCAACCCTCCGCAGCTTTCAGCAGCGTAAAAATCGGTGCGTTTGATCCCGCAGCGTGGAATGGCGTGGTTTTTATCGCTCGCGCGTTTCACCAGCCAGCAAACTTTGCGGTGCGAGTAGGCTCGCTAGGCAGAGGCGGTTTCCTTGATGGCCTCCAGGTCTCAAGCGACGTGAGCGAGGTTGGCCCGCACGCACCAGATGGTTCTTACAGTCGCATGGCGTGGCGGCATCACCCTCACGAAGCACCGGTCACGCTTGAATGGTCCCGCGTCGACGGGACGACCGTCGTTGGTCGTTTGACTGCCAATGCGGAGTTCCGCCTGGTGCTTGAGACTTATTCCCCTTGGGAGAGTCAGGGTTTTTATCACCTGGACGAGACGGACCGGGCCATCCTGGGCCAGAATTTTTTCGATGGAGTGTTCGGTCCCACGGCGAAGTTTGTGGTGATGGTCGATCGCCCGTTGATTGGAAGCGGAACTTACGGACACCTCACGCAGTTGGCTGAGTCCATGCAAGTCTCAGGCACGCTGACCTCCGCGTTGGATGGGAATCCGCCCGACAAAGTCGGGGGGATCGAGTTTACGACGGGCCGATCCGGAACAGCGCATTTTGTGGCTGAACTGGGCTGGGACCAGAGCACGATCCTAAAGCGTGCGCGAGAGTTGCTCCAAGCAGGCAAGATCGACTCCATTCTGCGCGAAAAGTCGGAAGCCTATGCTCAGGAGCGGCCGGCCGCGACGGGCCTCTTTGCGGGTGCCGCGCACGCAATCGGTAATGCCATGTCTTGGAATGCGGTCTATGCGCGCTCGGACAACCTGATTTTCCCGAGCATCAGCCGTCGCTGGGCGCACGACTGGGGCGGGTGGGCGGAGGGAGAATGGGATTGCTTTTTTGGAGCGCTGCTCAGCAGCTTGGAAAGCAAGACGCTGGCAGAAGCGAGCGTCAAGGCTGTGCTTCTTGCACAAACACCCACGGGCCTTGTGCCGAATGTGTTGTCCGGGTCGGGGTTTTCGCCGGACCGGTCCGAGCCGCCGGTAGGCGCTTATTGCGTGTGGAAGATCTACCAGCGTTTTCATGATCGGAAACTGCTTGAGTGGGCCTATCCCCGGCTCAAAAAGTGGCACGAGCGGTGGTTCGCTGATCGCGGGGACGGCCAACCGTGGCGGGACGGTAACCGCGACGGTCTGCTTGAGTGGGGAAGCGACCGTGGATCGACTCCGTCGCTCGGCGGACGCGGCTACCTGCAAGCGGCCAAGTGGGAAAGCGGTATGGATGACAGCCCGATGTGGGACCACGTAACTTACAATCCACACACCTATACCTTGGACCTGGACGATGTGGGCTTGAACTCGCTCTACGCCCTGGGCGCAGAATGCCTGGCCAAGATGGCCTTGATTCTCGGGAAGGACCAGGACGCCCGCCAGTTTTCCGCCGAATACGCTCGCATCAAGCAACTGATGCAGAAGAAGCTGTGGAACCCGGCAGACGGTATTTACGAAAACCGTTATTGGGACGGGCGCTTTTCCAAGCAACTTTCTCCCACCAACTTCTACCCCCTCATTGCGGGAATCGCCACGCCTGCTCAGGCTGAGGAGATGGTGAAAGAGCATCTGCTGAATCCCAGGGAGTTCTGGGGAAAGTATGTGATTCCGACCATCGCGCGTGACAACCCCGCCTTTGCCGACCAGTTTTACTGGCGTGGCGACATCTGGGGGCCGACCAACTATCTGGTCTACGAGGGCCTCAACCGCTACCATTTTGATAAGGTCGCCCTCGAATACGCCACAAAGAGCTATAACCTGTTCATGGATGACTGGAAACAAAATCAACATTACGACGAGTGTTACTTTGCCTGGGGTGGCGGCGCCAGTTCTCATACCCATTACACCTGGGGCACGCTGCTCTGTCTGGTTGGACTAGAACAGTACATCGACGTGAATCCCTGGGATGGATTCCGCTTCGGAGCGCTCGACCCTCCCGAACGTGGCGAGTTTCGCAAGGCGGAGTGGGACGGTCACGTTTATGACGTTTCCATTGGGCCGGAGCTCACACAACTTGTCCGCGATGGTGTGAGGCGGTTCCAGGCGGATCGTGGCGTCGTCGTTCGCGATTACTCTCTGAAGCCATCCGGCGTTTCCTTCACAATTCACGCGGCGGCAGAGACTCGCGTGACGACGGAGGAATTCGCATCGGGGCGACTGTCCCTTATCGTGGACGGCAAGGAATCCGGACGGATTCCCGTGCAGAACGGCAGGGCTGTGTTCAACGTGCCTGCAGGAGAACATAAGGTGGAGTTGCGAAAATTATGAATCGCCCGACAAGACGTCAATTCCTGGCTGATCTGGGAGCAGGTCTCGGGGCGGCCAAGGTGGCCGGTGGAACGCCCCTATTGGCTGAGCCCCACGCATCTCCAGCAAGGCCCGTGCAGGGTGAGAGCGCGGCTTCGAGCGTCCAGACTCTCCCCGCCGGAATCGATTTTCGTTATTCCCCGCTTTCCTCACAATTAACCTTCTGTTTCCCTGACGACCACCACAAGAGCCTCGTCGGCGAGCATGGCGATCTTCGTTACGGCCATCCTGGAGTGGGCAGGGGGATTGACTATTTCCCCGAGGTTGTCGACTTTTCGCTTGAAGGCATGGAAGCAGACGTTGTGCGATGGCAGCAACTGGAAGCGCCTGGGGTGCCCGTCGTTCACACTCGCATTAATCGTCCCGAAGCGTTTCTTGAGCTCACCACGTTTGCCACGCGGCGCGCCGGAGAAGGGCGCGTGGATAACGTCATCGTTGAAGTCGAGCCGAAAAGCCTGCACGCCCTTCACGCGGTTCCCCTCGTTATCTTGCGAACCAAGCGCGAGGTTAAGCTTACGCAGTCGTCAGGAGCCACAATCGTGCACCTGGGCAGCGAAACCGCGCCGCCCTTCATGGTCTCAGACGTTCCCCTCTCACTCCACGAAGACGGCGTCGTTTGGCGCTCGTATGCGATGAACGCAGGACTCGCTGCCGATGGCACGCGATTCCGGCGCTTCTTTCGGTTTCCTCAGGAGGGCCAGGACTTCGGGAAACTGAAGGATGGGTTGACACACCTGGACGCGCTTTTGGCGGAAACCCGGGATTATTGGCAAGACTGGAAACCGTTTGAAGGCAACGTGTCATGGCAACTTCCGAGCCGGTACGGCGAGTTCCTGGTAGCTTGCGCGAGGAACATCCAGCAGGCTCGGGAAGAGAAAGAGGGAAAACTGACCTTCCAGGTGGGTCCCACGGTTTATCGCGGGCTTTGGATTGCGGATGGCAATTTCATTCTTGAAGCTGCGCGCTACCTGGGTTACGACAAAGCTGCGCAGGAAGGGCTGGAGACCGAATGGTCGCGCCAGTTTCCGGACGGACAAGTTGCTGCCAGCGCGGGAACCGAGGACTGGAAAGATACCGGCATTGCGATGTTCACGCTGGTTCGGCAGGCGGAACTTAGCCAGGACTGGACTTATTTTCGCCAAATGCAGCCAAACGTTTTGCGCGCCGTGAAGTTTCTTGAGGGCTTGCGGGAAAAAGCCAGACGTGCGGGAAGCGTGAATGGCCGCTATGGCTTATTGGCGGAAGGCTTTGCTGATGGCGGGCTCGGAGGCATCCGCCCGGAATTTACGAACACGCTTTGGGTGCTGGCAGGACTGAGGGCCGTCCTCAAGGCCGCTCGTCAGCTTCATCTTTCCGGGTTTGAGGATGCCGAGCGGTTTTATAAAGAACTGCGCGCATCGTTTTTTGCGGCTGCTGCCCACGAGATGCGGCGGTACCCGAGTGGGTTTGAATATTTGCCAATGCTGATGAAGGAAGACCGGGCTTGGTCTGCACCTGACCCCTGGGATCGGCCGCGACCGCAGACGGCTCAGTGGGCGCTTTCGCAAGCAATCTACCCTGGCCTTGTGTTCAAAAAGAATGACCCAATAGTCGCGGGACATATCAAATTGATGCAAGCCTGCGCGCAGGAGGACGTCCCGGCCGATACCGGCTGGCTTCACCATGGGGGCGTCTGGAACTATAACGCCGCGTTTGTTGCTCATGTTTATCTCTGGGCAGGAGTGACCGACTGGGCCCGGCTGACCTTTAGGGGCTTTCTTAACCACGCGACACCACGCTATTGCTGGCGGGAAGAACAGCCGGTACGCGGGAGCTTGACGGCCGGCTATGTCGGCGATATGCCGCACAACTGGGCGAGCGCCGAGTCCATTCTTTACTTGCGCCACATGCTGGCGCTTGAGGATGGACCCGCGCTTCGCCTGCTGGGCGGAATTGGCGACTTTGAATTGTCCGGCGACCAGCCGTTAGATCTTACGGGTACTCCGACCCGGTTTGGAAGGGTTGACGCGAATCTCGAACCGCTCGGTGGGCGGCGAGGCTGGCGATTGAAATTCCGGCGAGGCGTGGGACCAGCACCGTCGCGTCTGGAACTGCCTGAGAGATTGGGATCACGGTGCCGGTTCGCTCGGCTTACCGGCGCAGAAAGCCGGCAGGAGGAAAACGCGATTCTAGTGCAGCCCGGCGCGTCGTCGTGGGAAGCGATGTGGAGATGCTAACTCCAAAGTCCCTGCATCGGACGTCGCGGCCGCGTCACCGCGGAGCTCCCGAACAGCGTATTTCACGGTGCGGCAGAACCGCAACCAAAAGCAGATTCCTCGCGGTGCTCTGAATGACGTCATTCCGAGTCCGTCGCAAGACGGACGAGGAATCTGCTTTTATTTGCGGAACGCAGAGCCATTTCCTTTTGGTGGGTTTTCCTGATGGTCGATAGCGAAAATCGCAAAGGTGAAAGCGCGCGCCCGTCACCGACCGGCTACGCGGGAGACGCAAGCCCGTCGCGCGCGGAAGCCGGCGGCGCGGCTTCACGGAAGAACAGAGCGTACGCCCTGCTCGTTGCCGTGGCGGCCGCCGTCGGAGGACTGCTGTTTGGTTATGACACAGCCGTCATCTCCGGAGCCATTTTGTTTGTACGGGGACAATTCCATCTCTCCTCCTTTGAGACGGAAGTGGCCGTGAGTGCGGTCCTGGCGGGCGCGGCCCTAGGTGCTGCGGTGGCGGGTTATTTCGCGGACCGCTTTGGCCGCAAGCGAGTGATGTTGGTGGATGCCGTCATCTTTGGACTGTTCGCGTTCTTGACGAGCACGGCGAATGGCCTCGAAGCGTTTGTCGCTGCGAGGTTCTGTGTGGGTTTGGCGGTTGGGGTGGCGTCGATGCTCACTCCGCTCTACATCGCGGAAATTGTGCCTCCCAAGATACGCGGCGCTTTAGTCACGTTCAATCAGCTTGCCATCACGACGGGCGTCGTCGTCGCGTACTATGTAGACTATCTCTTTTCGGGAAGCGGGAATTGGCGCGGCATGTTCATTACCGCGGTAATTCCATCTCTCGTTCTAGTCGTGGCTTTTCTCTTCCTGCCCGAAAGCCCGCGATGGCTTGCTTCCCAAGGGCGTTTTGACGCGTCGTTCCGAATCCTTAACCTCGTGGAAGATGCCGCGGCCGCTCAGCAGCACGTCCTCGAACTCGAAGCAGTCGTTCAGGCAGACCGGCTAAGGTTGCGTGATCTTTTTCATCCGCGCTTCCGCATGGCCCTTATCGTCGGTGTAGGGCTCGCCATTTTCCAGCAGATCACCGGCGTTAACACAATTATTTATTACACCCCTATGATCCTTCAAATGGCTGGGTTTCACAGCGCATCGACCGCTATCCTGGGGACGGTATTAATTGGCGTGGTGAATTTCTCCTTTACTATCGTTTCGCTGCTCCTGCTCGATCGTATAGGACGCCGGCCTCTGCTGCTGTTGGGAATTGCTCTGATGACGATGAGCCTGGGTTACTTGGGTTACCTGTTCGGCGCGGGCCACGGCGCGCGGGCTCTCATCCTCATCGACGTGCTCGTTTACCTTGCCTCCTTCTGTATCGGGTTGGGACCGATCTTCTGGCTGCTGATTTCGGAAATTTTTCCCACCACGATTCGCGGTCAGGCGATGTCTATTGCTTCGGTAACCATCTGGGTTTTCGATTTTCTTGTCAGCGTGACATTCCTGAGTCTCGTGCGGGCAGTGGGGACCGGTCACGCTTTCTGGCTTTACGCCGCAGCGTGTGTTGCAGCCTTTTACTTTTCCTGGCGGAAAGTGCCTGAGACAAAAGGACGCACCCTTGAGGAAATCGAAGCCTCCTGGAGCGCGTGAGCCAATAGAGAACGAAGTAGCCCGGCGCGCAGTTTCTCCGCGGATGTTCGTAATAATCGTAAGCATGTTCCGGCGCGCGAAGAACGGCAGACTCCTCGCTGGGCTCGGAATGACGTCATTCTGGGCGCAGCGAAGAATCTGCTTTTGATTGCGGCCGATGGCGGGACCAGATTACTGGGATGCGGGAGTGAAAATCGCTGCCAACCCGCCGCCAGGAGCCAGGTGCGCGTGCAGGCTACTGCTAGCCGTCACCATCTCCTTTCGAACGCTCAAGCTCTTGGCGTTCTGAGCAGCGTCGGGGCCGTCCGCGAAGACCTCAGCCTGGTAGGAGCCCTTGCCGAGAAAGCTCAAGGGAATCTGCAGGTCGCGCGGCGTCCAGTTGGTCATGCTGCCCAGATACCAAACTTTCCCCTTCTTTCGCACGATGGTCACGTACTGGCCGGGGTTGGCATTTACGACGCGCGTCTCATCCCACACGGTCGGAACGCGGTCAAGAAAGGCCATGCCGGGAGTGCGATCGTAAATCTCCGGGTAGTCGGCGAGCATCTGCAGGGGACTGAAAAACACGACGTACATCGCAAGCTGGTGCGCGCGTGTCCCCTGGCACATCGGGTTGACGGACCGAGGCTTGAATTGGGCCTTCGTGGCGTTGTTGAAGCAGCCGGGAGTGTAATCCATCGGCCCGGCCAGATTGCGAGTAAAAGGAAGGATCACGTCATGATAAGGCGTGCAGCGGTAGGTGCTCTTACTGTATTCCATGCCTAGCACGCCTTCGCGGCTGAGTTGGTTTGGATAAGTTCTTCTCATGCCCGTAGGTTTGAACGCGCCGTGAAAATCGACGACCAAGTGGTATCGAGCGGCCTCTTTTGCCACTCGGTAATAGAAATTGACCATTGGCTGGTCGTCACTATTCATGAAATCCACCTTGACGCCGGCCACGCCCCACTTTTGAAAAAGGGGAAATGCAGCATTCATCTGGCGTTGCACGGACTTCCAGTGCATCCAAAGCAGCACCTTGACGTGCCGGCGCTTGGCAAGTGCCAGGATTTGCGGCAGGTTAACGTGCGAATTCCAGCGTGTGATGTCGGCGTCTGCCCAGTCGTGCGGAGATGGTGCCTGAGCCCAGCCTGAATCAATCAGCATGTAAGGCAAGTGATGGTCCGCCGCAAATTGGATATAGTGTTCAAGAGTTGGCGTATTCATGCCGGGCTTGAAAGAGACGCCGGTATCATAGTCTCCTGACCACCAATCCCATGCTGCTTTCCCGGGCTCAATCCACGAGGTGTCGTGAATCGCGCAAGGCGGATTGAGGTTCAAGATGATGTCCTCGGTCTCAATCAGCCCGCCCGGGCGCGAATTCACCATGATGACGCGCCAAGGCGTGTCTTTAGGTGTCGAGCCCGACACCGCTTCGTGAGGATGCCCCGGCAGCGGCGAGAGCTTGCTGGCGAGGCCGTGAGGGAAACCCGGCGCGCCGCCGACGTACATTCCCGCGTAGTCCTGGAGATCCGCCTCAAGTAGTGCGACCCACGGACCATGCGGCGCATGGACTAACAGGGGTAATCCGACGATGTCAGAAGGCGCGATCTGCTGAAGGGTAACTGGCTGGAATTCTGCCTCATACGCAGTAGTGAACGACCCGAGCTTCAGGGCAAACGCGGAAGAAGGGCGCGCAAAGTAAAAACCGGTGTCTTCTTCCCGCAGTACAAAGTCCGTGAGATTGGGCTGGCGCGGCAAAACGTAGCGGAAGGCTACGCCGGAATTGTAGACGCGACAGATAAATTGGAAATGGCGGTACGGGGCATCGCGCTCTTCTAAATCGATTGTAAGCTGGTTGTAATGGTCGCGCACGTTCAACTGGTCGTTGATCCGGTCCTGCCAGGTGGAATCCTGCGTGCTCCGACTGGTTCCGGTCACGGCAAGATCGTGATCGAGAGCGGCAGCGTTTTTGAACTCGAGCCCGAGCGGAGAATCGTTGAGCACTGGATTGCCGTTATACGAAACACGGTAGTACATCCTCTGACCGGCGGCGTACGGCTTAGGCAGAGATTCCAGTTCGAACGTCAGTGACAAACGGTGGTCGGGCGAGGTAACTGTCAGGGATCGTACTCCTCCGGACGTGCACGATCCTAGCGCGCCAAGAACACAACCTGCCAGGATGCAAGTGAGTGCCTTTTTCATAATCCTCCCTCTTCGAGCCAGCTCTTTATTTGCCTGTAGAAAAAAGCTCGTTGAAAAATGCAACGGTGATTTTAGACCAGCAGGACTCCAACATTCTCACTCCATGCCCGCGAGGGTGCCGTACGCCTTCTCGCAGCTTTCTAAGGTCCTTTGCCCGGTCGAATTTCAATGTCCCACGGATGCTGACCGGCCTGGAGATTAATGCGGGTGACGGCGCGAGACCACGTACGAGAGTTTGAGAGCGCGACCGATTGCGGCGGATTAGGTGTCTTTGGGCGATGTGTTTCGCCCAGGGTTTTCCAAACGACCGGACGATCGAATTTCAAATCCAGGCGAGCGCCCCGCCGCGCGAAGAACCACAGGCGCGCCCCGCCGCGTTCTTCGTTTCGAACCACCACCCAACCATTCACTCCAACCGTGCCGACCATCTGGACACGCGCGACGTCTAGCGAAAAGCCTTCTTCTCCTGACCAGTTAAGGCGGCTGTTAAAGATGAAAGCGGCGTTGCCGGCCTTAAAGACCGCAGCTTTTCCCGGAACCGGAGGATGGCAGGCCTGCACCTGCTTGCTCGAATCGCTTGACACGTTGATACGGCCTAGGGCAGCTTTGGCGGACGGCGGAACAAACGGAATCCAATAGCAGCTCCCTGATTCGGGAACCATCTGGAAGGGATACTCGATCCCGAGCGTCTTTGCAAAGAGTTTCCGCAGCTGTGCAGTGTAGAGTTGCCGAAAGGCAAGATCATGGGGCTCGAGTAGATGTGCTTTGACAACAGCCGCCTTCACTTGAGTACGGTTCGGAATAACCGAGGCGGACAGCAATCGGACCAGTGGGACCAAGATCATCTGGAGGTTCCGCCCGGAGTTCGAGTCGAAAATGTCCGTTCCCGGCTCGAAAGAATATACCTGCGCGCCCGCTGAAGCGCCGAGAAGCGCCAACTCCTGGAAGAGGACGGGTGGCGCGTCCTGCCGTACACCTTCCTTATAACCATGTTGAATTCCCAACGCGGTGAAGCCAGCTTCGACCCAGTACCAGGTTTCAGGCTGCACACCCCACGCAGCCACCGTACGAGTAAGCCAAAGGCCAAGGAGTCCGGCCGGTGCTAAGTACGGCGCTTCTCCGCCGTTCATCTTCCACAGCGGATAAAGATAACCGTAATGAGAGCGCAGAAACCGCGTGAAGTCGGGCTGCGCCTCCACGTCCAGCCAGATGTTGCGTCCCCAGTTGGCATCTGCCCACAAGAGCGGCCGCCCCTTTTCTGAGCCCAGCGCGATGAGGCGCTCGATGTAGCTCTTCACCTCGGGATTTTCGACGCCCCCATGAACCTGCTGCTCGCAAATATAAAAAGCCTTTAGTTCAGAGTATTGATGCGCCCATTCAGCAAGGCGAGCGAGGGGAAGGCGGTCCCATCGGCCGGCGATGATGTTGTGAGGTCCATTCACCTGAAGAACAATCGGGATGTGTTGGCGCTGAGCTTCCTCCAGCGTGTGTTGATCGTGGTCGAGAGAGCCTCCGACCCGGAATAGTAGGCGGCCTTGCACGTCGGGAGGAAGCAGCTTCCACTTTGGCCCAGGGTTGCTCGTTTCCAAGTCCACCAGGAAAAGAGGATGTTGTTCGCTGGGACGAATATCCGGTGGTTTCTTGGCTGATTCGGCTCGGACCGTGAAGTGCATCGTCGCGGACCATCCTCCGGGCGATCCCCCGGCGTTGAGCGCGCGCACCTTCCAGGTGTACTCGCCTGGAGCGATCCACCTGGTGGGCCAGAATCCCTGGGCATTGCTGATGAAATAAGCAGGAACGGATTGTGTATGCACCTTGCCGCCCTTGCGGTGCCAATCGACCTGGTACGAAGAAACCAGCTCGGGATTAGGGTTGGACCAGAGAAAGTCAGCAGCAGGAGGAGTCAATTGCTGGCCATCCTTCGGAGACACTAGGTGAGGAGCGGCCGGCAGCGCATTCGGAGCAGGCGCCAAACGCAAATCCGCGAACTGCACATAACCAGGATTGTCGCCCGGTATGCCGAGCATGATGCCTACGCGTTTGTCGTGTTCCCAGGATAGCGGCACTGGAAAGGAAAATTCTCGTTCTTGCGAGCTGCGGTTGAGCGTGATGCGCTCTCCCGTGAAGCGCACAAAAGAGAACGTCCATCCGGATTCTGTTACGGCTCCGACGTTTGAGCCCCGCGCGACCATTTCCTGATCGCCAGGCAAAGGAACCCAGCATTCGATAGTGCGAGGTTCCGGGTGCGGCAGAAGTTCTACTAGCAGGTCCGTTCTTCCAGCGTGCGTCACCACTCTCGCGCCTTGGGACGCTCGCCACGCACAGTTTTGCAACTGCGTTGCGTGCGGTGGTCGCATGCCAACTCGCCTCGCTTGGGCCGGAGCAGCCAGCAAACACAGCACAACCAGATTGAGTCCAAGTTTCGTTCTTCGCTTCATTGCCCCCTCGTTGACTCTTATGGTCCCTGATTTTGCCAGTTCCGCTCTTTGCAGTTCGGAAAAAGTACAAGCCGGTGAAGCTGAAGATTAGTGTGGAGTTGTTGTCGATGCGACCGGACCGATCCTCGGATCCACGAACGTTTTCGGAGGCGTTAGCTGAGCGGCGATTTCCCGCTCGTGCCGCGCCTTCGCCCAGTCGTGATCGTGCTCGTAAATGCCGGCAAGGGCCAAGCGAGCTGGTTGGAACTTGGGGTGTTCGCGGATCAACTGTTCGAGTTGTGCCTGAGCATCCTTGTAGTCCCGCTCTCCACGCTCACACGCTGCTAGATGAAGACGGATATACGGATCTTGCGGCTTGAGGCTGAGCGCCTTGTTCAACACTTCGATTGCCTCACCGAGGTGTGCGGGCCCTTCCATGCGGAGCATTTTCGCAAGCGAGACGTAGTAATCCGCCTCGGTCGGATTCAGGCTGATCGCTTTGCGAAAGTATTTGGACGCCTCTTTCAAATCACTCATTCCCATATAGCAGTTCCCGATGAGAAATGGAATGCGATTAAACCTCGGATCGTTTTGCGGAAAGGTCTCGAACTGCTTGATGGCTTCGGCATAGCGGTAACAGAGATAATACGCCAGCCCGAGAATATAGTGGAATTCCGCCAGACTTTGAAACCGAGGCTTTACGTTCAACAAAAAGCGCAGGCCGGTAAAGTTGTAGTTGGAGGCGAGAAAGGCCTCGGCGAGCGCCAGCGAATATTTCCACGAACCGGGTTCAACTCGAACCGCTCGCTGAAGGTCCTGAGTTGCCTCCGCGAATTTCCCCTGCTTCAGCAGCACGAGTCCCACTTCGCCTTCGGGCACAGCAGTCGTCTGCACGGAGCCCGCTTCCGAAGCCTTCCCTTGTGATCGCGCCCTTGCCATAAGCTGGGCGGTGACACACCCAGCGCAGATGAGCGTTGCTAAGACGACTGCTGTGGCCCGCATCTTGATCTATCATCTCACTTCCCGCCAATTCGTGGATTGGTCTTATCCGTAACCCCGGTATTGACGTTTAGAAGGGTGACGCTGGCTCCGGGGATCACGGCTCCAGAAGCGTCGGTCACCGTTCCAACGATGACGGACGTGTAAATCTGCGCCTTCGCTTTGCGGCAGAAGGTCCCCATCAGCAGAGGGCTCGCTACAACGATGCCAAGAAGGCTCCGGGGGATCCGGGCGGGGTTGATGGATCGCTGCCGCGAAAAACGTGCGCCGTTCATGGTTGACCTCCAAGAGTCGAGATGTTCGAGCCATAAATGGCCATGGTTTTGGAAAAACAAACTCTGTTTTTTCGCCGATTTTTCCTCTAACCGTCATGTTTTCTGCAACTTTGGTCTCGAGGAACAATTTCAATGATTACTCTTTTCGATTCAGCAAGATACATGAATTCAGGGAAATTGTTCCTAAATTGTTTCTTCAATGATCCTTTGTTTCCAATGAATTGAATTCAATTTGTTCCTCCATAAACAATCTTTTATGCATTTGCTGTATCCCTCTGCCCCAGGAGTTTTAACATTGAGGCCACGGAGACCCTTTGCGCTCTCTGTGGCAAGGCTTGGAAGAGCGCGGAGAAATCGGCGGTCTCATCATAGGCACGGTTATTTAATCTTAATGGCAATTCGCCAATCACAGTTCACCACTTCTATCGTGGCACGGTCGACTGAGACAGGGGAGACGAGTGAGACAGATAAGACAGTTTTTTTACTGTCTGCCATCCCTAGTCTTCTCTCAGTCGCAACGGACGGACGTTCGTTCGCGATGTGCGCTTTGCACCCGGAGCGCCGCCCCAGTGATCCTGGTACGATCCAGTCCCTTTACTTTCGGATGATGCTCCCCGGTGAAGCTATCGTACTTTGGCCAGGAGCAACTACGATGTCATATATCACCTTTGACGCCTTGTCAAGGGCTTTTGCTCAGCGATACTGGCGGAGTCCCAGTCACCTGGACTTGGAGTGCAACACCTCGGTTGGAGGATTGTTCCCATTTCGATTCGTCCGGATTTCTTCCCGCCGATGAGGTTCCAGTTCCGTTCTCAAAACACAGGACGTTGGGCGGCGCTCTAGTTTATCGGCGTGACGCTCGAAGACTTCTTGCACCCAGGACTATCCCTCCTCCGGTTGCACTGAAGAAGGAATGCATCGCCAACGAGGTCCATTTGGCTTAAGATGGCCTGACGTCATTTAATCGAACTTGACTTGGTGGCTTCAATAAGGAGCATGAGATGGCCCACACGATTGACCGCAGAAGATTCGTGATCGCTGCCGGCTCTGCCGCGGTCGCGCCGATGGTATCAGGATCTCTAGCCGCTTCGGCCGCATCTGAGCCAACGCCGGATTCCTCAGCGCGGCTTCGGATTGGCTTAGGCGGCGAGTGGGAGCGGTACGTCGCGGGCGTCTTCTATGATCGACTTACGGTTCCATCCTCCCAGCGCCCGATGGGTTTCTATCGCCTCCAGCGTCCTTTCGTTTTGCCTCGTCTTTCCGTCCGGCAGCGGGCGATCCTGCACTTCGATGCGATCACCTATTATGGGCAAGCTTCGGTGGATGGCAGGGTGGTGGGGACGATGGGGCCGTATTTACCCTACGAGTTTGACTTCACTTCAAGCGCGAAAGAAGGTATCAATCGCGTAGAAGTAGAAATTGTGGATCTTGCTTCGGGCCCGAACGGCGAAGGGAAAGATGAAGTCGCGCTGGGCGTGAACATGGGAGGGTGGGAGGCGTATGGGGGGATCATCCGGGACGTCTATGCAGAGTTACGGCCTGCCGCTTTCGTCGACAATGCCAAGTTTGGTTACGACCTCGATGACGCACAAGCGCGCTGCGGGACGACCGTGTTTGTTTCCTCACCGAAGGCAGGCCCGGCGCGGGTGGAAGTGAAGCTGGAGCATGTGCACGCGGAAGTGGCGCACGCCGAGAAGAGTTTTCAGATGAGGCCAGGGATCACCGAAGTCCAGTTGCCGTTTAGTGTTTGCGCGCCCGCTTTATGGTCGCCTGAAGCTCCTAATCTTTATACGTTGATCGTGACTTTGCAAAGCGGCCAAGGAGTAGATCGCTGGAGCACGCGAACGGGTTTCCGGGAAGTGACGATACAAGGCAGTCAGTTCTTTCTCAACGGCGTGCCCTTGGTGCTGAAGGGTGTGTGCCGGCACGACATGTGGAAGGGGCAAGGGTTCACGCTGACTCCGGCGCAGATGGAACTGGACTGCACGATGATCAAGGAACTGGGATGCAATTTTGTGCGTTTGGTTCATTACCCGCATCACCGGCACATTGTTGAACTGGCGGATGAACTGGGATTGCTGGTGAGCGAGGAGCCGGGGTATTGGGGAATGGACTTTACGACGATGCCAGAGCCGATGATCGAGCTTGGATATAGCATTATGGAGCGCACGATTCGTAGAGATTGGAACTCGCCTTCTGTGTTTGCCTGGTTGCTGGGAAACGAGTGTAAGCTGACGGTGGAATATTTAAAGGAGGGAAAGGCACGGTGCCGCAAGCTGGATCCGCTGGCCCGGCCGGTCTCGTTCGCGAATGACATGCCGATGGAGCAGGCCAAGCCAATCTATGAGCAGGCCGGTATGGACTTTTTCGATCAGCATCTTTATACATTCGATCCCGATCGATTCCGGCGCGCCGCCCAATTTTACGGACCCAGCAAGCCCTTCACGGCCACCGAGTGGGGCGCCATGGTTTTCGGCCAGTCGCGCCCGGTGATGGAGAGCACCGTAGACACGTTGATTGAACTCTCGCAGGCGAAGCAGATGGCAGGAGCTTCCTACTGGGAATGGGCTGACATGATGCAGTTTTCCCGCGAAGGGTGGATGATGCACGACGGAGTTCTGACCGAAGGCGTCGTGACGCAGAATCGCGAGCCGCGCGCTGAAGTTTACATGGAGCTCGCGAGGCTATTTGAAGACCGACTGGAAAGGGTAATGCGAAAGCCAACCCGCCCGACGGTGGTTCCGTTAAGGCATCCGGCGGCATCGCCGGGAAGCAGCTTCACCCCTGTGGATCTCCAATCGCACATAGAAACAACGAATGGCAAGCGCTCCTGGGCGGCATTCGAAAATCTCATGGCGAAAAATTGGGCGGCGGATCCGATGGCCCGTGACCAATGGCAAAAGACGGGGGAGAAATTTCTGCTTTGGCAGGTCCCGGAGGTGAAGATTGCGGGCATACCTTTCCGTGTGCCAGTGGTGAACGGATACGTCCGTCCGCTTATTCTGACGCCCGAAGTGCCTGAGATTAGCATCCCTGTGGGCCTTGCAGGAGTACGGGTGCACATCTTAGGCCAAGTGACATTTCCGGTTGGGTTTCCGGCCGTGGGGCAGGAGGGAGAGCAAGTGGCAACGTACCGGCTTCGATATTCGAATGGAAAGGAGCGAAGACTTCCAATTCGTAATGGGTTCGAGGCGGCGCAAGCAAATCTCATCTATATGGCCACGCGGATCAACCCGGTAACTACAGCAGCCCAGCGCGCGCTCATGTTCGTGAAAGACGTTGCCCGGGAGCACTATCAGGCGTTGCTGTGGCCGGTACCGGTTGACAGCACCAGGATCGAGAGTCTCCATTTGACGCTAAAGGTTAACCAGCCGGCGCTGGCTATTTTTGCGATGACCGTGGAGCACGGCCCGCGCGCCGGATAGGTTTGCCCGGGATCGTAAGGGTTCGGACAGGAGTGGAAAGGCACGGTTTAACCGTGCCCTTTTTCGGCGGGGGTTAAAAACCCTACCCTTCGGGGAGCGTGATTCCCTTCATGAATCGTCCGTAATGGCACAGTCCTACACACGGACGATTGGTTGAATGCCCAGATTATCAACAAAAGGAGGAACGAATGAAACGGCGAGCGTTTTTGCGCAGGGCAGGGATGGCGGGAACAGCGGCGCTGGCGGCCACGGCGGGACCGGCCAAGACGGGTCAGGCTGCGGGTCGGTCTCTGAGCCGTCCGGCGAGCAACTTGCCTGCCAGGCCGTTCGGGATGAAAATCACTCGCGTTCGTTTTTATCACAACCCGCTCTCGCCGCCGGCATTCAATCAGAGTTCCAACATTGTCACGGTTGAGACCGACGCCGGTATTACCGGAATCGGGGAGGGCGGCGCGCCAGACACGGTGACTCAGTGCGCAGCGATGATCATCGGCTCAGACCCATTTCGCACCGACCACTTGTGGCAGGTGATGTTTCGCGGCTATTTCTATCCCGCCGGGCGCGAGAAGCTGGATGCGCTGGGCGCCATCGACCTCGCGCTGTGGGACATCAAGGGCAAGGTGCTGGGAGTGCCCGTTTACGAACTGCTCGGCGGGCTGGCTCGCGACCATGTGGAATGTTATTCGACGGCGTTTCCGAGCGATGGCTCGCTCAAGGAAACCGCCCACGCCTGCATCGACGCGGGTTTTCGCGCCTTCCGGTATGCCACCGCTGACCCACTGCCCGGCCAGCCGTTTAATTCGCATCAGGCAGTCCGACAGACGTATCAAGATTGTGTTCAGATTCGGGAGGGCGTTGGACCCCAGGGCGACTGGGCTCTGGATTACCACACCCGGCTCGATTTCCCGGATGCCGTGCGCCTGTCCACGCTGATTGAGCCGCTGGAGCCTTATTTTGCGGAGGACTTGATCCGCTCGGAGAATTCGGGTGTTTATCGCGAGTTGCGCGCTCACGTCAAAGTTCCTATCGCCGTGGGCGAGCAGTTCGGCTCCAAATGGGACATTCGCTGGCTGATCGAAAACCAGCTCATCGACTACGCCCGGGTTACCCTGCCGAACGTCGGCGGCATAACCGAATATATGAAAATCGCCGCGCTTGCCGAGACTCATTACGTCGGGCTGATCCCGCACTTCACCGGTCCTCTCTCCGAGGCCGCGCTCGTCCACGCTTGCAGCGCTTTTCCGGGGCCGGTGATGATGGAGATGCTCCGCACGGGAGAGGCTCACTATCCGCACCTGCCTGAACACTACGACTTCCGTAACGGGAAACTGTGGCCCAACCGCCGCCCTGGATTAGGAGTGACTCTGGACACCAAGCCACTCAAGCTTGTTGCCGAGATCTCCGAGCGTTCGCGGCCCATCCCCATGTTGGCCCGGCCCGACGGGTCGTATACGAACTGGTGAAACTCGCAACCCTGGTGAGGCGGGCGCGACCTCTGCGGAGCGGTGTGCGATTTCCTGAAACCAAGGTTGCGTACGGATGCCCATGTTTTCGAGGATGGCGCACACAGAAGGCCAGCCCTGTGCGCCGGCTGAGAGCACACAGAAAATCCAAAAATTCGAGGGATTCGGCGATGAGGAAACAGAATTTGGCCCGGTCAGGGGTGAGGCGGGCACGACTCAATTTCCTGGAGCTCGCCCTAATCGCTCTTGCGGTGGCCGGCAGCTCAGCCGCGAAGGCTCGGATTGCCAGCCTCGTTGCCGACCAGGCAACCGACGCCAGGAACCTGAAGACGTTTGGGACGGCCGGCAAGGCGGAAAAGCTCTATCCCGGCCGCGAGGTGGTTCTGTTGCAGCACAACGGAACAGGGTGCCTGACTCATATGTGGTTTGGAGGCGACTGGCCGGGATTCGAGAGGACGCGGGTTCGGATCTACGTGGACGGCGAGGCGACGCCTTCGATCGACATGGAACTTTTCCTGGGCCACGGAATTGGCTGGGATGATCCAGCAGCGCCCTGGGGGACCAGTCGTGTGGGCAAGACAGGACAGCCGAGCGGGCTCTACAACACCTACCGCATTCCCTTTGGAAAAAGTATCCGGGTCACCGGCGAGTTGGGAGCTGGAGTGGAGAAGCCTCAAATTTTCTGGTGGATCCTGCGTGGCGTTGAGAACCTTCCGGTGTACCTCGGAAATATTCGTCTGCCCGCCACGGCGCGCTTGCAACTCCAGGTGTGCCGGAACATTACACTCAAGCCGTTCCAGATGATTGACCTTGCGACCTCGCCGGGTCCCGGGGCCGTTTACCAGGTCACGCTCGCAGTGGCCAGCAAGAATTGGAATTTTCTCGAAGGGATGATGAGGGCCTACGTCAAAGGCGTGAAAGAACCTATCCTGCTCTCTTCCGGGACCGAAGATTACTTTCTGGGCACCTATTATTTTAACCGCGGTATGTACCACTTGCCCCTCGCCGGACTTACTCATAAGGAAGTGGACGCGTCCGGGACTTGCCGGTTTTCGGCCTACCGTTTTCACGTGGAAGACCCGCTGATTTTTCAGAAAGCATGGCGGTTGGTGTGGCGAAACGGGGAGGAAAAGAGCGGAAAGCCCTATGGCTCACCCCAATCAAGCCGGTTAACGAGTTACGTGTGGTTTTACGAGTGGTGAAGCGAGCCGAGGGCTCAGACGTTCAGGCGGCCGTCGGGCATTTATCCGCAGGATGGCGCATGAAGCCAATGACTAGCCTGCGAACTTGTAACCCAATCCCTGGATCGTAAGGATCAACTGAGGGTGGTGAGGATCTTCCTCGAGTTTTTGCCGCAGCCAGGCAATGTGAACGTCGACGGTGCGCGTATTCGGGGTCGTTTCGTATCCCCAGACGCTCTTGAGCAGCTTTTCACGGGAAAGGGTCTCGCCACGATGCTCGACGAGGTAGCGCAGCAACTGAAACTCGCGGGCCGAAAGCGCCACCGGCTCGCCATCGCGCCACACCGCCGTTGAGCGGAAATCCACACGTAGCTTCCCGAGCTGAAAGGACGTTTCTTCGGCCAGCGCTTCGACTCGGCGCCGCAGCAGCGCCTCGATCCGAGCCAGCAGCTCGAGCATCTCGAAGGGTTTGGTGACATAGTCGTCCGCGCCAATCTTCAGGCCGACCACCTTGTCCACCACTTGTCCGCGTGCGGTGAGCATGAGGACCGGCGTCGCCACTCCTCGCTGGCGCAGGTCGCGGCAAATGTCGAGCCCGCCCTTGTGCGGGAGCATGAGATCGAGCACGATGAGATCAAAGCCCCCGGTTAGGGCACGCTCATAACCTCGCGCTCCATCCTGCACCGCCTCCACGTCATAACCTTCGCTCCGCAGCCGATCCTGGAGCGTCAGAATCAGTCCCGGCTCGTCCTCCACGAGCAAGATTTTCCTGGTCGTCATCTGGGGTTCTCGCTCAGCCATCCGCTTGGTCTTTGGGCGTGAACGAGGGAAGGTGGAGCGTGAAGCAGGAGCCACGTCCGAGCTCGCTCTGCACGCTCAGGCGCCCGCCCATAGCTTCCGCAATCTCTCTCGCCAGGCTTAACCCGAGGCCGGTGCCGTGTACCTGTTGCGTAGTCTTGCCCCGGTAAAACGGTTCAAAAACATAGCGCAAATCGTCCGGGTGGATGCCGCTGCCGCGGTCCTCAATGTGAACCTGCACCTCGTGGCCGGGCGCGCGCGCCGCGTTTGCCCGAATTCCAACCCACGGCTTGGGACCGCCGTACTTGATCGCGTTGGATAACAAGTTTTCAAGACAGCGTCCGAGAGCCGCCGCATCCGCACGAACGGCCGGAAGGTCCGGATCGATGTGCTTTTCAAGCGTCGCGCCCGATGATTCGAGGAGCGGCCGGCAGTCGGAGATCGCGCTGTCAATAGCTGCGGAGAGATTGAGCGGGCGTGCCTCATAGGTGCGGTAGCGTGAGCTTTCAACGGCGAAGGCTAGAATTTGTGCAACCATGTCAGACAATTTGCGGTCCTCTTCGCGAATGAGAGTCCCGTATTTCTTCACCTGCCCGGCGTCGCCAATCACGCCGTCCGCAAGATTGTCCGCTGCCGAGCGTATGACGGCGAGCGGCGTGCGCAGCTCATGGGAAACTCCCGCCACAAGACTCATCTGGAGACGTGCCAGGCTGTGCGCCCGCTGCGCCCAAACAATAATCATGGTCATGCTTACCGCAAGCAGCAGCAGAACACCAAGGCTTACGGTGAGGTTCCGGCGGCGAAGCCGAAGCACGGCAGCTTCGACCGATCCCGACCGGTGATGGACGATCAGCCTCCAGCCCCAAAGCTCCGGGGTGGCGACAAGCACGGGTGGGACATGCTCGTCGCTTTTGGGTGCAAGTGTGCGCGTGGCGTCCAAGGGCGGCACATCCGCCTCCTCGACCACATCAGACTGCACCGTCGGAGGCTGGCGCGGAACCAGGCTGACGGCCGCGTCGCCCATTTGCAGGTTGTTGCTCGTGGCTGACGGAGACGATTGAAAAAGTAGCTGCGCCGGGTTGCCGGTGACAATCGAGACCTGATACACCAATCCGCCGCGGCCGCCGAAATATCTCTTGGCCAAACTGGGGAAGATTTCGTGTTGGATGGTTCCAAGGTCGAGGCCTACGATCACGGCTCCAGTGAGCCGGGGCGCGGCCCCCCCGTGGTCCCCAATGACCAGGTGGACGAGCGCGGGCGTTAATTCGTCGAGCGTCCACCGATTCACGAGGGCGACCGTCTGCGAAATGGAAAGCCGCTCGGCAGCTTGCCGCAGAAGGAGTGTTCGCAGAGGGGCGAGTTTGCGAGGCCATTGCGCCGGGCGAAAACGCCCGACGGAGTCTGAATAACGAAGCAGAGGCGAGCCTTCTACGTTATCTGCCTGCCAGATGTAGAGATTGGTGACCAGATCCGGGTGCGGTGAGGTTTCCCGCCAATTCTCATAACGATCCGCGTACACCGCGAGGGTTTGAGGTCTGCCAACGAACGACCAGCAAACATCTAGCAGTTCGTCGTCGAAATCACGCCGAAAGCGGGTGACGGCGACGCGCAGGCTTGCCCGCAGGCGCTCGCGTTCGGCGCGGCTCAGTTCGTTGGTCCAGTGTACCTGCAGGATAGCCAGGCCGACGAGGATTGCAGCCAACACGCACACCACCGCGATGGAAAGCGCCGGCTTGCGTGCGGTCATAATGCCAGCTTAGACGGGCCGCGCACTTCGCGCAAGCGGTCCGCAGCTTACCTTTGCCTTCCTCCGCCTTTGACGGTGCCGGCAAGTCCGCCGGGTTTCTGCGGAGCGAGATAAATTGGATCAGGGGAGAGCTTCAGCCGAAGACTCCGGTGATGGGCACGCACAGCGGGCAGGCGCGCACCTTCGAAGCCCGTTACACGGAATCGGCCGCTGGCGCCCGCGATGACAATCGTGTGAGGTGCGCTCGTGGTCCAGGCAGCCAGCCGCGCCTGCCCGCCGCGAGTGAACAGCAGCACGTAATCGCGCGCGTCGACGATTGAAAGCCGCCGGACGAAACGGTAGCCATCCAGCGCGTGGCTTAGCGTTCGCGCCGCGATATAAGCGGGCTTGGGCTCGTAAACTGGATCGCCGCCTGCACGGTATGGAAAGCGCACGAGGCCAAAATGCGCGTCGGAATTATGGGGATCCGGGCTGTCATCGCTCCACTCATACCAGACGCCGATGGGAACCTGGTTCATGACCTCGGTGAGCCACTCGCGGGCCAACATTCGCGCCTGCGTCTGCTCGTCCATGTGGTCGTACTTCCACGTGGAGGAGTATCCCCATTCGCTCACGATGACAGGGATGTGTTTGCCCTTCGGCTCGTAACGAGCAATCATCCATCTGACGGCAAAGAGGCCGCGCGCAACCGTTTCGGGGTCGAGCTGGCGATAGGGGTGGACGGAAACACCTGACCAGAAATTCAGCAGTCCGGCTTGAACGCAGGCGGCGATGTATCGCAGATCAATGAGCGCAGTCGCCGGGCCGATGATGGTGACGTTGGGATCAGCTTCGCGCATTGCCTCGCCTGTGGCTAAGGCAAGCGGAATGTACTCAAACACGTTTGGTTTCGGCTTCCAAAACGTAATGTTATTTGGCTCGTTGTACATCTCCCACACCACGCCGCGCCCTCGAAAGTGGTGTGCAGCCGCAGCGGCCCACTGCGCGAAAGCCTGGCGGGCAGCGCTTGAGTGGGGAGGAAGACCACGGTCATAAAGCTTGTTCCCGTAATCCAATATCCAAATCGGCCGGATGTGGTAAGGTGACAGCGCCGCTAGCAGGCCGTCATAGGCGGAGAAATCGTAAACGCCCTTTACCCGCTCCGTAGCTCCCCAGGAAAAATCCATGCGCACCCAATGAACGCCCGTTGCGGCGATCTCTTTCATCTCGCCGGGCCGCGGCGTGGTGAAATGAATGTTCACGCCAAATCCTTCCGGCACGGGCGGGTTGAGAGGAATGCCACTTCGCGCAGGCGCAAGCGATGCCAGGAAGAAGGTTGGGAGCAAGAGATAGGGGGAAAATTTCATGCAGTAGATTAGGAATTACAAATTTTAAGGTACGGTTTCTGAGCCAAGGCGATGCATCCCGCAACTCGTAATTCCGAACTCTTAGGCGCTCGTTTGCGGCGTATCAAAGTAGCTCGCGAGGATTTCACTGGCCCGTTCGGCGTCGGCTTCCCGGACCAGAATCTGAATGCCGTCGATGCCCGGCAGCACGCCAGCCGTATACTGACCGGGCAACACGCAATCAATGCCTTCAGCCTTAAGAATGTTGCGGGCCAGATCGGCTTCCATGAATCCCTGAGGCCTGCTGAATACGCGGACACGAACTAAGGCGGGCTCGCCTTTCATATCTCATCTCGTGTGCGAGCGGGCAAACGGAATTACGAATTGCGGACGTCCTTCGGTGCTCGTAACTCGTAATTTCCGTAATTCAGAGCATTCCTTCGACGATGCCCGCCACCGCGTCAAGCGCCTCGGCGAGCTTGGCAGGGTTCTTGCCGCCCGCTTCGGCCAGGTCCTTACGCCCGCCACCGCTGCCTTCCACAATCGCCGCCGCCGCCTTCACAATCTTTCCTGCGTCGAGTTGCGCGGTGAGGTCTTTGGTGACGGCGGCCACGAGCGAGACCTTACCATCGTCCGTGCTGCCGAGCACGATGACGCCCGACCCGAGCCGGGCACGCAGATTATCGATCATCTGCCGCATCGCGGCGCGGTCCGGAACTTCGACCGGCGCGGCCAGCACGCGCACGCCCTTCACGTCGCGGGCGCGTTCGAGCAAGTTGCCCGCGGAAGCGACGGCCCGTTTGAGCTTCGCGGCTTCCAATTCCTTTCGCAGCCGCTTTTCTTCCTCGGTGAGCTTCTCAGCAGCGGCCAGCAACTCGTCTGGCTTCGCCCGCAAGGTGTCCGATAGTAGCGCCAGGGTCTCGCTGGCCTTCCGCAAGTCTTCCAGCACGCCCGCGCCGGTGATGGCTTCAATCCGGCGCGTTCCGGCGGAAACGCTGCTTTCGGACGTCAACTTGAACAGGCCAATATCTCCGGTCCGCCGCACGTGCGTACCGCCGCATAACTCCTTGGAAAACGAACCATCCGCCACCGAGACCACGCGAACTTTGTCTCCGTATTTTTCGCCGAACAGCGCCATCGCTCCTGAATTGATGGCGGCGTCGATCTCCATCACGTCGGTGTGCATCTCTTCGTTGGCAAGAATGTGGCGATTGACCAGGTCTTCGATGTCCAGTCGATCCTGCTCGTCGAGCGGCGCATAATGGCTGAAGTCGAAACGCAAGCGGTCTGGCGCAACCAGCGATCCGGCCTGCTTGACGTGCGTCCCAAGCGTCGTGCGCAAGGCGGCGTGGAGCAAGTGCGTCGCCGTGTGATTGCGCCGAATGGCATCGCGGCGCTCGGCGTCAACCTGCGCCGTGACTTTCATGCCCACTTCGAGTGGAGCGAGCGCTTTGATCTTGTGGACGATCAGTCCCGTTACAGGACGCCGAGTGTCTTCGACGTGAGCCACTTCTTCGCCGGATACCGAGAACAGTCGGCCTGTGTCGCCGATTTGCCCGCCCGCTTCGGCATAAAAAGGGGTGTGATCGAGAACGACTTCAGCCTGAGACCGAGCATCTATATGGCTGACACTTGCTCCGTTCACAATCAGTGCCATGATGCTGCATTCTGACGATTCGGTTTGAGCGTAGCCATCGAAGACAGTTTGATTCCGTTCTGCCAGTTCGCGATAAATCGGCGCGGCGACTTTCTTTTCTGCGCCTTTCCAGCTTGCCCGCGCCCGCTCGCGCTGGCGCTGCATCTCGGCTTCGTAGCCGGCCCGGTCGATCACAAAGCCGTAGACCTTTACAAGATCCTCGACAACATCAGGTCGGATACCGAATGTGTCATGCAGTTTGAATAGTTCCTCGCCAGGTATCCAGGCGAGAACGCCTATAGGCGGAAGCCAGTGGTCAATCACCGACTTCATCGCACCAGACAGAGGTGCCTTGCCTTTGACCTGGTCTTGAACCTGATCCAGCGCCTGCCGGAGCGTCTTGGATGAAGATACATCCTGTGCGACCTGAAAGACGTCCCTACTGAAAACAAGGAACCATCTCTGCTTTTCGACTCCAGGGGGCAAGTACTTCAACACGCGCTCGCAAACCCTGCCGGGAAGGGCAGCTTTATAGGGTCCCAAGCTTGCCCACCACTCATTGAAGGCCTTTTTCTCCTGCTGGGTAGCGTACAGGTCGTGCTTCCGCTGAAATGTGTTCGAGAAGGTGGTAGCGCCGGAGCTTGCGTGCGTTTCGATAGCCCTATGTAATTGCCTCGCTAATCTGAACGGCATCTCTTCGCCAGTGTCCAGCATGACAAGGATATTTTCCAGCCGCTGCAAACCGATCCTCGTCGTATGCTCGTACCGCTCTTCTTCAATCTTGATCGCCTTTGCGATGTGCTGCGCATTTTCGAGCAATTCAGGATACGCGCTCTTCATTAGCTCCACGACTTCGCCAGACATCTTATAAAGAAACGGCTCTTTCAAGCTGAGCGTCTGGCCGTGATAGAGGGCGCGGCGCATGATGAGGCGCAGGACGTAACCGCGCCCTTCGTTCGAAGGCAGCACGCCGTCGGAAATCAGGAAGGTTGCCGCACGGCTGTGGTCAGCAATGATGCGAAGCGAAACATCGGTTTCGTGATTTGATCCGTATTCGACGTTGGCGAGCTCGGCGGCTTCTTCAATGAGCGGCTTGAAGAGGTCGGTATCGAAATTCGAGATTTTGCCTTGCAATACCGCCGCGAGTCGCTCCAGGCCAGCGCCGGTGTCGATGGAAGGGCGGGGAAGCGGCGTCATATTGCCATGCTCGTCGCGGTTGAACTGCATGAAAACGAGGTTCCACAACTCTACATAGCGCCCGCAATCACAGGGGAATTTGCAATCGGGATGGTCAAGATCGCTTGCTCCCGGACCCATATCATAGTGAATTTCCGAGCACGGTCCGCACGGGCCGGTCTCGCCCATTTGCCAGAAATTATCCTTCATTCCCGTCTCGAAGATGCGGTCAGCGGGAACGTCGCAGGCGCGCCAGCAATCGTACGCTTCAGCATCCCGCGGAATTTCATTTGCGCCCTCGAAGATGGTCACGTAAAGCTTGTCACGGGGAATCTTATAACCCTCAGTGATCAGTTCCCATGCCCAGGGAATGGCTTTCTCCTTGAAGTAGTCGCCGAAGGAGAAGTTGCCGAGCATCTCGAAAAAGGTATGGTGCCGACGCGTGCGGCCGACCTGTTCGAGGTCGTTGTGCTTGCCGCCCGCGCGCACGCATTTCTGCGACGAGCAGGCACGGGTGTAATCGCGTTTCTCGCGGCCAAGGAAAACGTCCTTGAACTGGTTCATCCCGGCGTTCGCAAAAAGCAACGTCGGGTCGTTTGCCGGCACGAGCGGCGAAGAGCGGACAATGCGATGGCCGCGCGCTTCAAAGAACTTCAGGAACTGGGAACGGATTTTGTCTGAGTTCATAGATCAATTACCGAGTTGGGCCTGTCAACCCTGCCCAATTTGAGTCCGTGTGACAACTCGCGACTCCCGTCATTCCGAGGAGCCGGAGGCGACGAGAGCCTGTCCCGAGTGCAACGAGGGAAATCTCGTAAGTGGCTTCTTTTCATTGTGAGATTCCTCGCTCCGCTCGGAATGAGATTACTTAGGTCCGTTGTCACACAGACTCCAATTTGCGTGGCTTCGTTTTGGGTTCGCTTTGCACACTCGTGTTGATAGCAAAGGGCTTGTGGGTTCGTTTTGACAAAAACATCTCTTTTTTTCTGTCTCATCTGTCTCACCTAGTCCTGTCTTGCGACGCTTCCACAAGCTTCCTTTCCTGCCGGCCGGCGATCTGGGATCTTCTGTCCATCTCGCCCATCATGATACGAGCCATTGAGACAGTGGAGACAAATGAGACGCGTGAGACAGTTTTTCTTTACTTTCCTTCTTCCGTCTCCGCCCGGTCAACATCTCCAGCAACTGGCTTAAGCTGGGGCCGTGACCGCACCGCTTTCATAATATCATCGGTGCGGAAGCCGAGCCGCATCAGGCTTTGGCAGAGCGAATGGAATCTGGAACGCGTGAGAGGCAGGCGGAGGGTGCGCAGTTTCTTTTCGAGGGCGCGCTCGAGCAACTCGTGCTCGCCGGTTTCTTCGAAGGCGGCGTCAAGCGCGGGGTCGATGGCAGCCTCTTCGACGAATTTCGAGCGCAGTTCACGGCGAACGCGCTCACGTCCAAAGCCGCGGTTGCGGGCGAGATATGACGCGTGTTCGCGGGCAACGCGGGAGTCGTCGAGATAACCGAGACTGCGGAGGCGGGCGATAGCCTCGTCGACGGCAGCGGAGGGTCCGAATTTGCGAGTTAACGCGCGCCGCAACTCGGCGTGGGCATAAGAACGGCGCGCCAGCAGGGCTATACCCGCTGCGAAGGGCTCCGGCGGCTTCGTCTTAGCCGCCAAACCGGTCCACGCGCGAGAGGACTGCGCGCTCCATTTCCTCGCGGGCCGCCTCCGTGGTGGAGCTGACGCCTTCGATGCGGAGCTTCAGCTCGTGCGGGTTCGACGATGACATGGTGGCCTCTTCCAGAGTGATCAATCCTTGCGAATAGAGATCATACAATGATTGGTCGAAGGTCTGCATGCCGTATTGCGAGGTCCCCGAAGCAATGAGCTCGCGGATGAGGCGCGTCTTTTCCGGGGTGATAATGCACTCGCGGATGAAATCCGTGGCGATGAGCACTTCCACCGCCGGGACGCGGCCGTTGCCGTCGGCGCGGCGAAGCAGGCGCTGCGAAATCACTCCCTTCAGAGTAGCGGCGAGTTGCAATCGCAGTTGCTTTTCCTCATGAGGCGGCGGGAAAACGCTGGTGACGCGCTGAACAGTTTCCTGAGCGTCCAGCGTATGCAGCGTGGAGAAGACCATATGGCCGGTTTCGGCGGCGTTGATGGCTGTACGCATGGTTTCGATGTCGCGCATCTCGCCCACAAGAATCACGTCCGGATCCTGACGCAGGGCCGAGCGCAAGGCGAGCTCGAAGCCAGGCGTATCAAAGCCTACCTCGCGTTGGTTGACGAGCGCTTTTTTGTCCTGATGGTAGAACTCGATGGGGTCTTCGATGGTGATAATGTGGCAGGCGCGGGTCGAGTTGATGCGGTCGATCATCGAAGCAAGCGTGGTGGATTTTCCGCTACCCGTCGCGCCGGTGACGAGCACCAGGCCGCGCCGTTCCTGGCAAAGCTTGTAGACGACTTTTGGGAGGTGCAGCTCGTCGATGCTGCGGATGACGGGTGGGATCAGCCGAACGTTCATCCCCACCGCTCCCCGCTCCTGAAACACGCTCAGGCGAAAGCGCCCGAGGCCCGACACGGCGTAGCTCATATCCACTTCCGCCGAGTCTTTGAAGCGCTGCTTCTGCCGGGGGCTCATGATGCCGAAGGCGATCGACTGGGTATCTTCGGCCGTCAGGCGGCGAGACTCCTCGAGCGGGCGAAGGTCGCCGTTCACGCGCACGTAAGGGAAATTACCTGATTTCAGGTGAAGGTCAGAAGCAGTTGCTTCAAAAGCTTTGCGCAGCAGGTCGTCGAAGTTCATGTGTTTTCCTTTAGGCGCCACGGCGCTCGCCTGAATGCATGAAAACGGGTCGGCGCACCGTTCCGAGGGATTTATCGGCGGGAAAGCAAAAAAACCTTAAACGAGACAATGCGTGCCGCGCCGTGCGGGACCGGCCGCGCTTACTTTGCTTCAACGGGTAGGTTGCAATACGTCAGCCAGCCGTGGACGTCTTCGTGACGGCCTTGAGCGATGGCCATGAAGCGCTCCTGGAGTTTACGCGTGACGCGGCCACACTGGCCGGAGCCGATCACAATGCGATCCACGGAGCGAATTGGAGTGACCTCCGCCGCCGTGCCGGTGAAAAATACCTCGTCGGCGATATAGAGCGCTTCGCGCGGAATGGCCTGCTCGATGACGGTGAAGCCCATCTCTTCGGCCAGCGTGATCACGGAATCGCGCGTAATGCCCGGCAGCACCGAGTTCGAGAGCGGCGGCGTGTAAATCTTACCGTGGCGCACGATGAAGACGTTTTCGCCGCTCCCTTCGCTAAGATTCCCGGCGTGGTCCAGCGCGATCCCCTCCGTATAGCCGTTAACGGATGCCTCCATCTTGATGAGCTGCGAATTCATGTAATTCGCTGCGGCCTTGGCCAGGGAGGGCATGGTGTTAGGCGCCAGCCGGTTCCACGAGGAAACGCACACGTCGATGCCGTTCGTCAGTGCTTCCTCGCCCAGGTATTTTCCCCATCGCCAAGCGAGAATGAAGACTTCCACGGGGTTCTTCAACGGGTTGACACCGATCTCGCCGTAGCCGCGGAAAACAACGGGGCGGATGTAGCCGTGGCGCGCCTCATTCACACGGATTGTCTCCACCATGGCTTGCTCGAACTGGTCCACGGAGTAATCGGGGCTCATTCGGTAAATCTTGGCTGAGTCGGCCAGCCGTTGCGCGTGATCTTTGCTGCGGAAGATGGCCGGCCCGTTCGGCGTTTCATAGCACCGAACCCCTTCGAACACGCAACTGCCGTAATGAAGCACGTGCGTCGCAACGTGGATCGTGGCGTCCTTCCAGTCGATGAATTTTCCGTTGTGCCAGACTTTATCGTAATAATCGATAGGCATGAAATCCTCTTCGCACGGGCGGGAAGATCCTCCTGGGCCCTAGTAACGACTTTAGTATAGCACGCCATGTTTACCGGGCCGCATGATGTTCACCATATCCCAAGCCTTAGTAGGCGCGCGGAAGACGGCTCGTTCGCATGACTTACGTCACGCCTCAGACCCTGTCGCCGGGGCAGGAAAAGCACAACTAATGGATGACACGGGCGGCGAGCCGAGGGGGCGGTACCTCAGCGCGGGAAGGGGTACATGATCCAGGCCAGAACGATGGCGGTGCCGATAAAGAGCAAAAACGATTTCACACCGTAGACGATCCGCTCGCGCGTCGTCTCCTTGGCAATCGTTCCAAACACGACGGAGACGAAGAATGCAAAGAGCACCATCGCCGGAAAGTGGTAGATCACCATGGGTTAGGATTTGCGCAGCAAGGCGATGTCGTAAGTGTCAAGGATGGCAAGCACGTTCAGCATGCCAGCCGTCACCAGGTAGGCCGTGCCGTAATCTGCGCTTGCGAAAAATGGATTGCCTCCCGAATAGCCAAAAAACCTGGCAACCGGCAGGACCAGTCCGGAGCATAGCTCACCCAGGTAGCCGAGCCGTTCGAGGTACGAAGGCGAGCCCAGGGCGAATACCTGACCTTGCATTAATAGCCCGAACACGAACATCCCCACGATCGCCAGGAACAGAATCACCGCTCGCCCTCTCCGCTTCAGGAGCCAATGGCCGAGACCTGGTACCAGCCAGGCTGCGATACACAGCCGAACCAGGCCTCTACTTTTCACCGGCGGTGCTTCCGCCTCGACCGCGGAACCCGGGGCAGCGTTTCGATTTCTTTCTACGGTTGCCATGCGAAGAACTTTGCGCCGTCGTCCTGGAGGGACGGACCGGCCGCCCGGCGCGCGAGCAGATGAACAAGGTAGCACACCTCAAAGCGAGGCGGCAAGGATGGGAACAATGCTTTGCTGCACTTCACCGGTTACCCGCGCGCCGTGTTCTTCGGCGTAAACGTTCACCTCGCTGCGCACGCCAAAGTCGGAAAGGTAAACACCCGGCTCGATGGAAAAGCAGGTGAAGGGCAGAATGGCGCGCTCGTCGCGTGTCTCGAAGTTGTCAAGGTTGGCGCCGTTGCCGTGAATCTCGCGGCCGATGGAGTGCCCCGTGCGATGGACGAAAAATTTTGCGTAGCCTTGCCGGGCGAGAATGCCCCGGACTTCGTCGTCCACATCGCAGCCGCGCAGCGGCTGGCCGGAACGCAGGCGCGACCGGACTAGCTCGATCCCGGCGTCGCGTGCTTCCCGCACGGCGTCGAAAACCTCCGCATACGGGCGCGGCGGCTTATCGCCCACGTAGCCCGTCCAGGTAACGTCGAAATAGACCGCGCCCGGCAGACGCCTTCTGGCCCATATATCAAGCAGCACGAGGGCGTCCTCGGCAAGTGGGAGCGATTTTTGGGGTGTGGGCGAGTAGTGCGGATTGGCGGTGTTCCGGTTTGCTGCCACCACCGGCGGGTCTTCCGTCTCAAGCCCCTCCCGCTCGAACAGTTCGAGAATCTGCTGCTGTAAGCCATACTCGTTGAGCGGCTTGTCGCGTTTTACGCCGTCCGCGATCAAGTTGAACGCGCGATGGACGATGAGGTGAACGCGCTCGCCGGCTTCCAGGTGCATGGCCAGGGCCTCCTGGCTCCATCGGGCCTCGAATAGTTGTACTAGGTCGGCGGAGGATACAATTTCCGCGCCCAAGCTTCGCACCAGCTCTACGGTTCCCGCGTCTACCAACCCGATATAGGGAATATTATTGAGCGGCGAATATTGCATGGCTATGCGTTTCCGGCCGGAAAGCATCGCTCGTAGTTCCTTGTGCTGCTCTCGCCACGACGCATAAACACGTTCGCGGCCGGGCAGGGCGGCGAGCACGCTCCGCTCAATCGCATGTGAAAGTTTTTCGGGCTCTCCGGAAGCGGGGATCAGATAGTACCAGCGCCGCGTGCAGAACGAGGGAGCGAGGCCAAGCACGCGGTAAGCCACCGGGTCACGATGATGGTGGTCGTAAAAGAGCCACGCGTCGAATTCGTTCTCCTTAAGCGCTTTCCGGATGGTATCGAAATCCGCCATAGTTGTCTTGGTGAGTTTGCGCGCCAATTGAGAATTTAACACAGCGTCGCCTTGCGGTCGCGTCCAAGACGGGCCCTTCCGCATACTTGGCGTCGCAAGAAGTACATCACGAAAAATCCCAGCGGCCTCCGTCCTCAAGGTCTCGCGCTTGCGGACAAAGCAAAGGTCATGCAGACGCTATGCTATCATCGACCGGGACCGGAACACCGCAATGAGCCTGGAGACTGCACGCAAGGTTCTGGAAGTTGAAGCGCGGACGCTCGGCGAGATGGTGCATCGCCTTGACGCCGGGTTCGAGCGCGCAGTCGATGTACTTTTCGGCTGCCGCGGTCGGGCCGTCGTGGCGGGCATGGGAAAGTCTGGTCTCATCGGTCAGAAAATTTCCGCCACGCTTTCCAGCACGGGAACGCCCTCGTTTTTCCTTCATCCGGCCGAAGCGCTGCACGGCGACCTTGGGCGGCTAGTTAGGAATGATGTGCTGTTGGCGCTGTCCTATAGTGGCGAGACGGAGGAACTGCTGCGGCTGCTCGACACGGTCAAGCGGTTGGCCATCGCGCTCGTGACGCTCACCGGAAACGCCGCCAGCACCCTTGCTCAGGCGAGCGACGTGGTGATCAACGTAGGCGTGCCGCAGGAGGCCTGTCCTTTGGGTCTTGCTCCGACCGCCTCCACCACGGCCATGCTGGCCGTTGGGGACGCCCTGGCCATGGCCCTGCTCGAAAGACGCGGCTTCAGCGCTGAAGATTACGCGGCCCTCCACCCGGCTGGCGGACTCGGCATGAAGCTGCGCCGCGTCCAGGATCTGATGCACACGGGGGACGCCGTTCCTCGCGTTTCGCCGGGCACGCGTCTGCCCGACGTCATTTACGAGATCAGCCGCAAGGGACTTGGCCACACGGCGGTTGTAGACGCGGGCGACAGGCTCGTGGGCTTTATTTCCGACGGTGATTTGCGCCGCTTCTTTCAACGGGAAGGGAACCGCGCGGTCGAACGGGTCGCGCAAGACTGCATGACGCGCTCGTCCGTCACCATTGCGCGCAATGAACTCGCGACGCGTGCGCTTAACCTCATGGAATCGCGCAGGATCACGTCGCTGCCGGTCGTGGATTCTGAAGGAAAACTTGAAGGCGTCGTACACATTCACGACCTGTGGACAACACAAATGTTCTGAAAGCGTAGAGGACTATGCCTATAACTGCTGAAATTCGCCGGCGTGCCAGGAAAATCGAACTCCTGCTCATGGATGTGGATGGCGTCCTTACCGACGGCCGCATCTACTACGTTCCCAATCCTCGAGGCGGGGTGATTGAAACCAAAACTTTTCATTCCCGCGACGGTCTTGGTATCCGCTTCGCTCACGAGGCCGGCATCAGGACGGGCATCATCTCGGGCCGCCGCTCGCCGATTGTAGAGCACCGGATCAAGGAGCTCGGCATTCACTTCGTTTACCAAAACACACTCGATAAGCTCGGACCCTACCGCGCTGTGCTGAAAACGGCGTGCGTGCGCGACGAGGCGGTGTGCTACGTAGGCGACGACCTCGTCGATTTACCCATTCTCAAACGAGCTGGATTGGCGGTCGGCGTCAGCAATGGACACCCCCTTCTGCGCCGCTACGTTCATTACTGGACACGCGATCCCGGAGGACTGGGAGCAATTCGGGAGACCATTGAGCTAATCCTGGCGGCGCAGGGCAAGCTTACGCCGATACTCAACTATTACCTTAGAAACGACTAACCCCTCTTGTCAGAAATGCTTGCAACAGTTATTTCATTCGTTGCATGACTACGGTTTGAAGAGCTCGGCCGCGCCTCGGGTCACTATCGCACGTGGAAGGAAGCGTTCCATAAAAACCAGTGCCTTGTCTAGCCAGCGGCACAGAACCAATCCGCCCCGGTCAAGCCTTTTTAGCGCCGCCTCGACCACCTCTTCGGGGGCCTGTAACTTACCTCGCATTCGGATCGTCCGGTATTGCCCGGCTTCAAAAAATCGAGTTCGGGTGGGGCCGGGGCAGAGCGTGATCACTTTAACGCCGCAAGGGCGCAACTCTTCCGCGAGCCCCAGCGAGAAGCTCGTGACGAAGGACTTGGTAGCCGCATAGGACGATGTATAGGGAAGTGGCTGGAAACTCGCCGTGGAAGAAACGTTGATGATCGTCCCGCCTTTTCGCTCCAGCATTCCCACGAGCAGCAGATGGCATAACTCAACCAATGCTTGAACGTTGAGGCGCAGCATCTGCGCATGACGTTCCAGGGGAATCTCCCAGAACTTACCCTGAGCGCCAAAGCCCGCGCTGTTAACAAGAAGGTCCACAGCAAATCCCCGGCTGAAGATGGACATAGCAAGGTGAGAAGCTGCCCCCGGCTCCGCAAGATCAGCCGGCAGAGCTTCGGCCTCAATGGAGTGCCGTACCGCAAGATCGCGTGCGAGAGCTTCCAGCTTTTCAGCCGAGCGCGCCACCAATAGGAGGTTCTTGCCTCGTGCCGCCAACGCCCGCGCAAAGCACTCACCAATCCCGCTTGAGGCCCCGGTGACAAGCGCGTAGGTTTTCATTTCCGTCTATTCCTCTCTCCCTCCGCGTGCTGCTCTCGCCAGGTCAAGGGCGTACGCTTCCCTTTCCTTCCGCCTCCGGCCGTGCCAGGCGTTGTATTCCTGCGGGCCGGTGGCGCGGTCGCATTGCGCTTCGCCGCAGTGGTGTACTCGCGGTTGACGTGGCGGGCGCCGCTGCGCATCAGCGCTCTTGCCTCCGCTTGGCTGCGAATCCCTCCGCGTGCGCCGAGCGCCGTGCAATTGAGCGCGGCCATGGCGTTCGAAAACTCCATAATCTCCTCCATCGACCAGCCTGCAAGAAGGCCGTAAATGAACGCGCCATGAAAGACGTCGCCCGCGCCCGTCGTGTCCACCGTCTCTACGACAAAACCCGGCGAATAGATGAAACGGCCTTCGGCGAAGAGCAACGCGCCGTCGCGGCCCAGCGTCATGCCAGGAGCTTTCATGTCGAATTCCCGCGCCATCAGTTCAAGGACGCGGAATGGGTCGTCCTCGCCGGTGACCGAGGGCAGAAATTGCGCCGAGGCCACCAAATAATCGATGTGAGGAAAAAGCCGTTCAACCTGCTTGTAGGCCGTGTCCAGGTCCGCGACCACCAGAACTTCGGCCTGGCGCGCGCACTGGGCCGCCGCCAGGCACGCCTCCACATCGCACCCGTCCAGGTGCAGGGCTCGGGCGGAGGCGATGACCTCTGCGGGTACGTCCCCGGGAGCCATCGCGAGCTTAGGGCTCCGGTCCCAAAAGACGGTTCGTTCCCCGGTGGCCTGATCGACGATAATCAGGCCGAATTGTGTCGGTGCGCCAGGGACGGAGCGAACGCCGGTGATGTCTACACCCTCCGCGCCCAGGCTCTCTATCTGGAACCGGCCGGCGTCATCGTCGCCGACCTTGCCAAGATACCGTGTCGGTAGGCCAAGCCGCTGGCAAGTCACTAGCGCGGTCGCAATTTGGCCGCCCGCCTGCCGGGATACGGAAACTACTCTCTCCTTGCCACCCAGGGGAGGGAAGTCACGAACCGTCATCACCGTGTCTGTGGCGTTCAGCCCGAGGCCGACAACGTACACCTGATTTCGAGCCAAAGGCCGATTCCTCCTCGACCGTTGAATTTACATCGGCCCCTATGACCCTGGCAAATAAAAAGCTTCCACAGCCACGTCTGATAACATTTTGTAGTGGCAGATGGCGAGTTAACATAATCTTCGCGCACAGCTCGGGTTTTGTTTTCCACAACTTGGAAGGTGACTGTTGGCCTGGTGCCGGCGTTGGGAATGTTGGTGTTCAATTGCAGAGAGGAATCTCGGTAGGTATGAGGACCGTAACGTCAGGACGAAAGGGAGCACGGGGCGTGCGGGTGTAGTTTTCAGGGATGAGCGAGAGTTCTATTAGGGATGGCGGGCAGGGAGGGGTTTTTTGCTTTCTGTGGCTCCAAAGGCTGTGTTAAGTTAGAGATTGTCGGCGCGCCGACAATGCGCTCGATGCCACTTCGCGAGACGGAAGCGATTGTTCTTAGAACTTATTCGGTGGGCGAGGCGGACAAAATTGTTTCGCTGTTCACGCGCGATATGGGGC
Organism: Acidobacteriota bacterium; assembly: GCA_021817045.1. Lineage (GTDB taxonomy): Bacteria > Acidobacteriota > Terriglobia > UBA7540 > UBA7540 > RH2-MAG17b. Next base: position 19,287 of record JAKAWG010000015.1, on the reverse strand, counting down.
GGCTGCGGGCTGCGGCGAGTGGTGCGCGGCGCGTGAAGAGTCGTTGGGGAGCGCTACTTGAGCCGCTTACATATGTTCGGCTGTGGATTTATGACCGCGAGAATCGGGAGCTCCTGCGGCTGAATTCGGCGGAGCTTCTGGAGTCCTTCTTTGCAATCCAGGGCGACCAACTGATCCAGGTGGCCGCCCAATATTTGGCGGAGGCGGCTGGCCGCTTTCTTCCCGAACGGGAAGTTAATGAGCGGGCCTTCAGGCTCTGGCTGGCGGTACTGCGGGGAATTAAGCGCGGCGGGCAAATCGGGTTGCCACTGCTCTATTTTGATTACTGGCTTCTACGGTTATCCGGATTTTTACCTGCGCTTGACAAGTGCGCTCGCTGTGGGCGGCCGTTTGGGAGCGAGACTGCGTATTGCAGGGCCGAGCCGGAGGGTGTTTTTTGCCGCGATTGCCGTCCTGCCACAGCCGCCACGCCCCTTTCTGCCGCCGCCCGCGGACTTGCGGAGACGGCCCGGCGCACGCCGCTTGCTGACTGGCTTGCCAGCGGAACGGCCTCGGCTGCGGCGACGCGGGAGGCGCGACGGCTGCTTGAAACCTGGGTTGCCGCGCGAGCGGAGGGGAAACTCGTAACCCTCGAACAGCTTCGTGAGGGGGCTTAGAAGGCCGGCTGGCAACGTCTCCGGCCGGCAGCCTTGGCTGAGCGATTCGTTCTTCCACGTATGCCAGACGATGCCCACCGTTCTTTCGTCAGCTTCCAAGACCTCCTAGCCCGCCTAAGCCAATATTGGGCAGACCAGGACTGCGCCATTGCACTGCCCTATGATTTGGAAGTAGGTGCTGGGACCATGTGCCCCGAGACATTTTTTCGCGTGCTTGGCTCTGAGGCGTGGCGCGTGGCCTACATCCAGCCTTCGCGTCGGCCCGCTGACGGGCGCTATGGAGAGAATCCAAACCGCCTACTGAAGCATACACAGATGCAGGTCATCCTCAAGCCACCGCCGGCTGATATTCAGGAGGTCTATCTCGCGAGCCTCACAAGGCTTGGCATTGACCTTCGCGCCCACGACGTGCGGTTTGAAGAAGATAACTGGGAATCTCCTACGCTGGGCGCGTGGGGAATAGGTTGGCAGGTGATGCTCGACGGACTGGAGATTACGCAGTTCACTTACTTTCAGCAGTGCGGCGGCATCGACCTCGAACCGATCAGCGTGGAGCTCACGTACGGCCTCGAGCGCATCGCGGCGTTCCTCCAGGCTACAAGCAACGTCTTCGACGTCAGGTGGAATCGGACACGCACCTACCGGGATCTTAGGTTTCAAGAAGAACTTGAACTTTCGGTTTATGACTTTGAGGCGGCGGAGACCGGGACCTGCCGGCAGTTGTTTGACCTGTATGAGAAAGAAGCGTGGCGATTGCTCGACGCATGGAAGGAAACAGGCGTGGAAATTGTTTCAGAACGCAACCGGATGATCGGCGATGAGCCGGTGGCCAAGTCGAATGATGAGGGTGCATGCCAGCTTACGCCTGCGTGGGCGGAGCCAAAACGATTTCCACTTCGCAAAGTCTTCGAGTATTGCCTGAAGTGTTCCCACTTGTTTAATATCCTGGACGCGCGCGGCGCGATCAGCGTGACCGAGCGCGTAGCGCTGATTGGCCGGGTGCGCAAGATTGCCTGCTCGGTGGCCGCGATTGACGTAGCGCGAAAAACACGATCGCTGGAGGCTCAGCCCGCGTGAGTATGGCAGGAACTACGTCGTTGCTGCTTGAAGTCGGTTGCGAAGAGCTTCCGGCAAGGTTTCTCGAAGCCGCCGAACGCGACTTGGGTGTCGGGCTTGGGGCTGCTCTCGGCTTGCTTCGGCCTCCAAACGGAGACGGGAGGGTAAGTACCTACTCCACGCCGCGCCGCCTGGTTGCCCACATCCCTTCGCTTTATGCGGAGGTGCCTGGCACGGTGGATGAAATCATCGGCCCTCCAGTGAAGGTGGCTTTCGACAAGGAAGGAAAGCCAACCCGCGCTGCGGAAAGCTTTGCGGCGAAAAACAACGCGAAGGTCTCGGACCTCAAGCGGGTCTCGAACGCCAAGGGGGAGTATCTCGCGCTCGTGCTGCCCAAAGCGGGGAGAAGCGCACTTGAAGTATTGGTTGAAGCATTACCCGTAGTGGTCGGCGGCCTGTCTTTTCCAAAGAGCATGTACTGGACTGTGAAAGCAGGGCCGCGCTTTGCACGTCCGATCCGCTGGATTCTGGCCCTGCTCGGTGAGGGTAGTGAGGCACGGGTTGTGCCCTTTGAATTCGCAGGAGTCGAGTCCGGCCAGTTTACCTTCGGTCACCGCTTAGCCGGGCACGAGCCCATCCGCGTCAATAACTTCAAGTGCTACTTGAACGATTTGCGCGATCACTTGGTGGAGGCTAATCCTGAAGTAAGGCGAAAGCGAATCCGAGAGGAATTGAAGGTCTTGCTGGCAGAGCTGAAGTTGAGGGTCGTTCCGGACGATTTTCTGGAAAGCTGGGTCGTGAATTCGACGGAGTGGCCGGAGCCGCTCTTGGGCAGTTTCAATCCGCGCTATCTGGCCCTGCCACGCGAGGTGCTGATCATCGTGATGCGCGACCACCAAAAATACTTTGCTGCTGAAGACGAGGTTGGAAGCCTGCAACCGAACTTCGTCACATTTTTGAATGTTGTGGGCGATCCCCAAGGTGTCATCCGGCAGGGGCACGAGCGCGTGCTAGCGGCGCGCTTCGCCGACGCCGAGTTTTTCTGGCAGGCCGATCAAAAGTTGACCTTGGAACAGCGCATTCCGATGCTCGAGCGCGTCACCTACCAGGCGAAGCTTGGTAGTTATGCCGATAAGGTTGGGCGCATGAAGGTGCTCGCAGAAAAAATTTGCCTTGAGCTTGAGCAGACCCGCCGCATGACGAGCGAGCAGCGGCAAAACGTGCTGCGGGCTATCGAGTTGTGTAAGTGCGATCTCACCGCGCAGATGGTGCGGGAATTCACCGACCTACAAGGCATCATCGGCGGACTTTACGCTAAGGTCCAAGGGGAATCTTCGGAGGTGTCCGAAGCGATTTACGATCATTACAGCCCCGTCAGCATGGAAGATTCTTGTCCACGCTCCGTAATCGGCGCAGTTGTTTCGCTTGCCGATAAGCTAGATAGCGTGGTATCCGGTTTTTCTGCCGGAATCGAGCCTACGGGTTCAAGCGATCCGTTTGGGCTGAGAAGGGCGGGGAATGGGATTGTGAAGATTGCTGCCGAGAGATTACCGGGGCTTGCCCTCGACCTCTTGCCGGCTTATGCGTCGGGGTATAGCATCCCCGTTGCAGAGCAATCTGGTCTGGGCGAGCGTGTGAGAAACTTCCTGAGGGAGCGCGTCGGGTACTATTTGAGAGAAGTCGCTAAGCTGAGGTACGACACGACGCGGGCGGTGGTGGGCTCGGCTCTGGGCTGGAGCGATCCTTCGGATGCGGCTCTTAGGGGAAGAGCGCTTGAGCAGATGATCCACACCGACGATTATAGAGCGATGTCGCAGGCTGCGAAACGAACGCGAAACATACTGATCAAGTCGGCCGGCGACTACATTGCGGGTATTCAAAACGTGAGGGTTGATTTACTAAGGGAGCCGGAGGAGGAGAAACTGCACGAGGCCTTTACATCAATGGGAACTCGCCTACTCGACCTTGAAAAGCAACGCGATTACGTAGTGGCCTTCAGGGAGCTTCGCGCAATGCGGGAACCCATCGACAGCTTCTTCGACCATGTGCTCGTGATGACGGATCAACCCGACATCCGGGCAAATCGGCTGGCGCTGCTCAACAGCATCAATGCTCAAATCTTTTCTCGTCTAGCTGACCTCTCCGAGGTTGAATCTGAGGATCCGAATGGTGACGAGTTGGGTGCGAGGGACGGTGCAGCGAGACTCAAGCGTTAGTGGGACCGGGCAGATGTAAAGCTTCGCTTTAGGTTTTGTCGGCGCGCCGACACGGAGCAAAGACTGGGCCGAAAGGGTTTTGATCGAGAACTTTATAAAGGAGCGTGAATGATGGAAAAGTACGTTTACTCGTTTGGAGGAGGTAAGGCCGAGGGTCGTGGCGACATGAAGGACGTCTTGGGCGGCAAAGGCGCCGGGCTTGCTGAAATGACGAATGCTGGCCTTCCTGTCCCACCCGGATTCACCATTGCGACCTCTGCCTGCCGGACCTATTTTGAAAACGGCAACCAGCTTCCCAAGTCGATCCAGGAGGAAGTAGACAGTGCGCTCTCGCACCTTGAGTTGCTGCTCGGACAGCGCCTTGGCGATTCCGGCTCCCCTCTCCTCGTTTCCGTTCGTTCCGGCGCCAAGTTCTCCATGCCCGGCATGATGGATACGATTCTTAACCTGGGCATGAACGACACCGTGGTGGAATCGGTTGCGCGCAAGACGCAAAATCAGCGTTTTGCCTATGACAGCTACCGCCGCTTTATTCAGATGTTCGGCGGTGTCGTCCTCGACATCCCGAAAGCCGACTTTGAGCACATCTTTGACAGCCAGAAGAAGCGGCGCGGCTTCAAATTCGACACCCAACTTACTCCAGAAGATCTGAACCGAATTATCGCGGCATATAAAAAACTTGTGCTCAAGAAGAAAAAATTTGAGTTTCCGCAGGAGCCGCGCCGCCAACTCAACATGGCCGTTGAAGCCGTTTTTCGCTCGTGGTACAACCCGCGCGCTCAAACCTACCGGCGATTGAACCGCATCCCGGATGACCTCGGCACGGCCGTCAACGTCCAGACCATGGTCTTCGGCAATATGGGCGAAACTTCCGGCACGGGCGTCGGGTTTACGCGCGACCCGGCGACCGGGGCGAAGCAGTTTTACGGCGAGTTTCTTATGAACGCGCAAGGCGAAGACGTCGTTGCGGGCGTACGCACGCCCGTTCCGATCGCCGAACTTGAAAAGTTCATGCCGGAAGTCTATCAGCAACTGCGCGACATTACGGGCCGGCTCGAGGAGCACTACAAAGATGTCCAGGACTTCGAATTCACCATCCAGGAAGGCAAGCTCTACATGCTCCAAACGCGCAACGGCAAGCGCACCGGCAACGCAGCCGTACGCATTGCGGTTGACATGGTGGACGAAGGTCTTATTGACGAAGCGGAAGCGCTGATGCGCGTCGAGCCGGAGCAACTCAACCAGTTGCTTCATCCAGTGCTTGATGAATCGAAGCCTTTGAAGTTGATTGCAAAGGGCTTGCCTGCATCTCCAGGGGCAGCCGTTGGCCGCGTGGTTTTCACCGCAGACGATGCCGTCAAGCAGGGAAAGGGCGAACCGGTCATCCTGGTTCGCGGCGAAACGGTACCAGATGACATTCACGGGATGGAAGTTGCAGCCGGTATTCTTACTTCGCGTGGGGGCATGACGTCGCACGCCGCCGTGGTGACGCGCGGCATGGGCAAATGCTGCGTAGCGGGTTGCTCGGATGCTGAGGTCGATGAAAAGAGAAAAATTCTGAAGATCGGACCAAACGTCATCAAGGAAGGCGACTGGATCTCTCTCGACGGCTCGACCGGGCGCGTGATGTTAGGGAAGGCCATTACAAAGCAGCCGGACCCGCACAGCGGACCCTTTGGCCGGTTCATGAAGTGGGCGGACGAGTATCGCCAGCTCGGTGTTCGTGCCAACGCCGATATTCCGCGCGACGCCACTGTGTCGCGCGAGTTCGGCGCGGAAGGCATTGGGCTGTGCCGCACCGAACACATGTTCTTCGCTTCGGACCGCTTGCCGCATATGCAGCGCATGATTATGGCCTGCAAGGATACGAGCGATCCAAAAGAGGCGGCGCGCTATGAGAAAGATCGCCGCGCAGCCCTTGCAAAACTGCTTCCCATGCAAAGGCGCGACTTCGCTGGTTTGTTCAAGGCCATGGACGGCCTGCCGGTAACCATCCGCACGCTCGATCCGCCATTGCACGAATTCCTGCCCAAACGCGAACAATTGATGGTTGAGATCGCGACCCTTGAGGCCAAAGGCAAAAAAGGAGCCAAGTTAAGCCAGCTCAAAAAAATGCTGGAGGTAGTTGAAGGATTACATGAGTTTAATCCGATGCTTGGGCTGCGCGGATGCCGTCTCGGCATCCTGTATCCGGAGATTACCGAAATGCAGGCAAGGGCTATCTTCGAAGCGGCCTGCGATTGCAAGAACAAGGGCATCAGGGCCAGGCCGGAAGTTATGATACCGCTCGTCGGCGAAGTCAAGGAGCTTGCCGCGCAGAAAGAGATCGTTGACCGCGTCGCCAGCGAGGTGTTCGCCAAGAAAGGAATTGAGGTGGAATACCTGGTGGGAACGATGATTGAGTTGCCGGCCGCTGCGCTCTCTTCGGGTGAGATCGCGCGCGAAGCCCAATTCTTCAGCTTCGGGACGAACGACCTTACCCAGACTACGTTTGGACTTTCGCGCGACGACTGCGGCAAGATTATCGCCGCCTACGTGAAGCAGAAGATCTGGCCTGCGGATCCATTCGCCGTGCTTGACCCGAAGCGCGTCGGACGGCTCCTCAAGATCGGTACGTCTGAAGGACGGCAGGCGCGCGCGAATTTGAAAGTGGGCATCTGCGGGGAACACGGCGGCGATCCGGCCTCGATTGAGGTCTGCGCGGAAGCGGGGCTTAATTACGTGAGTTGTTCGCCGTACCGGGTTCCAATTGCGCGACTGGCCGCTGGTCAGGCGGCGATCCGGCGCAGCGGGAAAGATGTCGCGGTCTCCGCGAGCGCCACGGCGTAAGAGATGCGCGCTGACAAATCCTTTGTTCGCCCGACCCGGCTTGGGTACGCTAATCAGCCGTTAGCTTTTGCCGGCGCGGCGCTTCTGAACTGGTGTACTCCGGGCGGGCGACGGTCGCTGCCGCAAGATTTGCCCTTTCTCTCCCGCCAAGGCAACACTCGCGCCGCGCGATTTTCTGCCCTGCTCGTGACCCTCTTGTTCCTCAGTGCCTGCCGCCATCCTGGGGTACTGCCAAAAGACTATCTTGCGCTGGTCGCGGATGAGGGAAGCCAAGCCGTAGCCGTCGTCAACATGGCCGAGTTCAAGTGCGTGCGCATGCTCCCGCTCGGTTTTGTTCCGCGGCGGTTGGTTTTAAGACCAGGCGGTCGGGAAGTGTACGTGGCTTCTGAGTCGGGACTCGTCGCTGTGATTCGTTTACCTGGACTTCGTGTGCTTTCCCGGCTCGAATGCGGCCGAGGTTCGGTCGCCATCTGTTTCTCCCCGCATGGGCGGCGAGCGTATGTGCTTGCCCGAGGCAGCGACAGCCTCACGGTTATAAATTGTCGAACCATGAAAGTGATGCGCCGATTTCCGCTGCTGGCGAACGTGGTGCGTATTGCTCTCACTCGCGACGGCCATACGCTGCTCGCAGAGGACACCGCGGGTGGGCAGTTGCTATTTGTCAACCCACAAACAGGGCGCAGCGTTGCTTCGGTCAGGCTGGGCCAACAACCCGGACCCATGGTGGTGTTGCAATTCGGTCAGAAGGCGTTCGTTGCCGACGCGGATGATCGAACCGTAACTGTGGTGGACCTTTCCGGGAAGCAGGTGCTCTCTCACATCGAGCTTGGCTCCCCGCCGGCCTTTCTGGCGCTGAAGCCGGATGGCGGCGAACTGTTTGCTTTCAGCCCGGCCGATTCCACTCTTACGATTCTCGATACCTCCGATGACAGCGTCGAGCAAAGTCTGCCCACGGGCATACGTCCATCGGCCGCCGTCTTCCGGCGCGATTCCAGGACGGCGTATATCGCCAACGAGGGCGACGGCACCGTGACGACGCTCGACGTCAACAGCCGGACCGTTCTCGCCTCGACTCGTGTCGGCATCCAGCCGGATTCACTTGCACTCACGCCGGACGATCGCTTCCTGGCCATTGCGGATTTTGCAGGCGCTAGCCTCGCTATTCTCCGCACCCGAAACTCGTCTCTGCTGACGACCATCCCGGTGGGAAGCGAGCCGGTGGACGTTGTTATTCCCGGGTGGGAGCAATAATAGACGCTGGTCGATATAGGGGCCGCGTAACCCGCAACTGACCGTTTTACAAACATCACAAGACGATGTCTGACGCCACACCCATCGATGTTCTCTGCATCCGGTTCGTGCTCTCACCGCTCCGGGACTGCCTTTGAGGGCTCCAGTCAGGGTTCGGTGTCCGGACGTCGCGTTGGATGGGGATCATGGACGCTGGAGACCGGATATGGTGAACGATGGAGGAGCGTCCGCGGGTGCGCTGCCCCACTCTCGGTTTGGGTTCTTACTCAACTGAAACTCAACCGTCGCACCTGAACGCAAACCGTCGTACGTGAGCCACGGCGAATGATATATCGTTCCGTTCAAAGCCATTTTTTGGATGAAGGGCAGTTGAGCCGGATTTCCGCCGCTGCAAACGATTCGTATTGTCTTTCTGTTTCCCCAGCGCCAGGTGGCCTCGGGAACGAGCGGGCTGTTGAGACAGAACCCTCCCACGCCAGGAATTTCCGGATACATGCCGAGTGCGGCAAAGACGTACCACGCGGACATGGCGCCGAGGTCGTCGTGGCCGGGCAGTCCCTCCGGGCGGTCAGTGAACCAGCGCAGCTCAATCTGTCGTACCAGCTTCTGTGTTTTCCACGGCTCGCCCGCGAAGTCGTAGATCCAGGGATCGCCGAAGCTGGGCTCGTTGCCAATCCAGAGATACGGCAGATGGCCGCCCGCATTTAGATGTTTGAAATAACCGTCGAGCCTTTTTATCGCTTCGTTCTCTCCTCCGATCAAAGTGAAGAGCGAATGGTAGTCGAAAGGGACCATCCAGGTGTACTGCGCTGCGTTGCCCTCGATGTAGCCATTGGTGCTCGAAGGATTGAAGCTGGCGCCACGCTTGAGCGAGGGAGCGTTTGGGGCAAATCGGCCCGCGCGGCTGCGCGGTGTGAGGTGCCCGGTTTTCGGATCATAGAGCTTTTTCCAAGATTCTGCGCGGCGCATAAACTCCCGGTAGACCTGGGCCTGGCCAAGATCTTTTGCCAGCCGAGCGATCGCAAAATCAGCGGTTGCGAACTCCAGCGTCTTTGAAACCGACCCTTTCGTCCGCGTGTCGAAGTAGCCGCGGCGGAGATATTCCTCGAGTTCGGGCGTCTGTGGACAGCCCCCGGAGTGCGCGCTCCGCGCAGTCGCGCTCTCGATCACGGCCCGAAGAGCGGCTTGCGCATCAAAATCGCGGGCGCCAAACGCGTAGGCACCGGCGATGATCGGGCTGGCCGGATCACCCGCCATCACGCAGCTATCCTGGTTGGCAATGGGCCAGAGCGGCAGACCGCCGCTTTGCTCTTCGTCGGTCAGCAGGGACCGGACGAGCTCCCTCGCGGTCGTGCCCGGCAAAAGCGCGAGAAGCTGAATTTGGGTGCGGTAGATGTCCCACCCGGAAAAGTTGGTGTATTGCCTGTGGCCGGGAGGCACGTGGTGCACGCGGCCATCAAATCCGAGGTATTCGCCATTATCATCGTTAAAGGTGTTGGGCGCGAGCAGGGCGTGGTAAAGGGCCGTGTAGAAGACTTGCTTTTGCGCCGCCGACCCGCCGATCTGAATGGAAGAGAGAACCCGATTCCATCGAATCCGGGCGGCATTAAGAACGGTCACAATATCCCAGCCTCGGTTTTCATGGGCCAGGTTAAGCCAGGCATCGGCCGCGCTGACGTAGGAAAGCGCCACTTTCATTTCGACGGTGCGATTGTTCGTCGTGTTAAACGTGGCGAAAATTCCCGAATGAGGCCCTTTCGCCGCGCGAGCGCCGCGCTGAAGCGTTGCTCCGCCCCAAGCGCCATAGCTGGAAAATGGGCGATTGAATTCGGCGGCAAAATACAGCGTGTATTGGTTGTGCGATCCGCAGAATCCACCGCTGGTGACGCTTCCCTCCGCTTTTTTATCCCCCACCAGTCTTGCTTCTGCTTCCCGGACGCCGGTCGCGTCAACGCCGACATTTAACAGGATGGTGGACTGGGTTGAGGCCGGGAACGTGAAAACTCCAAGCCCAGTTCGAGTGGTGACTGAGAGATGCACTGCTACGCCGGAGGCCAGTTTGACGGAATAATAGCCTGGCGAAGCCTTTTCGTCTGAATGGGAAAAATCGGCGAGGTAAGCGCGAGGGTTGGCAGCGGGAGAAGCCTGAAGGCTGTTAGTGACGGGCATGATGGGCACGTCTCCAAACGCTGGGCATCCCGGCCCGCTTAGATGGTTCAAGCTGAATCCCCTGATCTGATGGTCTGGGTACAAATAGCTGCCAGCGTGATGTGGCTTAGATCCGGACACCGTGTCCGGGCTCCATTGAATCATCCCGAAAGGCAGGCTGGCACCAGGGAACGTGTTGCCGCTGCTCAATCCGGAGGCTTGCGTCAGAAGCGTCTGCGGCTTGCCTTGCCCTGAGACTTGCGCGGGCGCCAGTGACGCTGGGAAACCGCGCAGCAATTCGAAAGTCCAGATCATGCCCAGCGGAAAGCCAAACGGTGGCACGTAGATGGGCAAAGACGGCAGTTTCCGGCTTGCGGCCGTGCCGATAAACGGATTGACGTAATCTACAGGCGCTAGCTGCTCGGCGGAAGATCCTCCGGCCACCCGCGCCGCAGTCGGCGCATAACTATAACGTGCCGCAATCGCTAGACCTATTGCCAATAGTAAAAGACTAGAGTGGATTCGCTGGCGTCGTTCCGTTCTTCTCATTGCTTTCTTCCTCTTCTGCTACACCCTACCATGTTACGAGTTCTTCGGTTAATTCGAGAGAAAGCCAGCCTTCCTTTGGCAGGACTTGCACAGGTAATTGGTCATGCCAGAACGAGACCTGGAACGACGTTGTCTCTCCGGGTGTAAGGCCCAGCGCTGCATAGGGGAAGGCGATTTCGAAGATATTTTCGTAAGCGGCGCGCACTTCGACAAGGCCGCCACGCGCCGAGTCCAGTTGCTGGTCATTGCGCCAAAACTCAAGTCCGCGCAGTTTGCTACCTGCAATCCGGGCGTGAGTGCGAAGCGGATCTGCTTCGTTGACGCCGACGCGAATCTGAAAAGTGTCCAGGGCGCCGGCGCGCTCGGAGTTCAAGTCAAGCCTTAGATATATTGAAGTATCACTATACCCATAATAGAGTTGCTTGATGTAGTGTTCGGACTCGTGGATTGCCGCGGAAACGTAATCCGGCGCGTACACGCCTGCCCCCAGCCACTCGAAGTAGGTAGTCTCCCGGCCATCGACCACGGGCTTTACAAGCGCAGTGGGTTGGACATTGTAGGCGGCGACGGCGCGAGGACGCTTAATGGGTGTAGCGAGCTCGTCCGGAGGCCTTCCGCCTAGCAGCCGGTAGAGGTTTACAAGGTGCTTGCGATAAAGCACGTCAAACTCTTCGTCGTTGGATGTGGAATGCTCGGGTCCGTACCACCAGCACCAGTCGCTGCCTTCAGCGATCCAAAGCTCCCGCCGCGCCTTCTCGGCCTGCTCAGGATTAAGCTTCGCTTTGCCTGCCGCCTCGCTAAAGTAGTCGCGGGCGTCGTTGAGTGCGTCCCAAGCATGGTTATCTTCATCGGCTCCGATCCAGACGTTGAAGTTGGCATTGATCCATGAGCCGGGCGTGAGCCGAGGAAGGAAAGCTGGTTGTGTCGAGCTGAGGATTTCGCTTGGCGTTAAGGCTTCGAGGCCCGGCTCCGAGACCAACAGCCCGTAAAACTGGCGAAGGAATTCGCGTCCGTTTCGTGGGAAATACTCCCAGGCGTTTTCGCCGTCCAGAATGATGGAGACCACCGCCGGCTGATCGCCGGTCGAGCGCGCCACCGAGCGGATTCGACGAACGAGGTCCTGGGCGGCGGCGACCGGCTCCATGCGCGCATAAACGAAGCCGATCAGATCGGAAAGCTGATGGTCGCGGAAAAACAGGTCCATCGCCTGGCGGCCGAGCTTTAGGCGTCGCGGCTGGTAGAGATGGTGCCCGTCCTGAACGGTTCCATCGGCATACCGATGGAAATAGGTGTGAAGCGTGCGGCCGAGAACACCCTCGTCCGTCGCCGCCCACTTGAAGCCCTCTTCGGCGGCAATTCGAAGAGCCTCCTCAGAGACGCTGCCTTCGCTTGGCCACAGACCTTGGGGCTTACGGCCAAAAACCTCTTGGTGCAGCTTGATAGCTCCGCGCAGTTGATCCTGTGCGTCTTCAGGATGGCGGAATCGCCGGCGAGGAAGGGGGAGTCCGGGGCTCGATTCGGCGCCAACTTGAGAATCGCAGAGCAAAGGGAGGATGGGATGATAGAAAGGCGAAGTGGAAATCTCGATCTGGCCACGCGCCGCTGCGCTGGCATACTCTTCAAGTGTTACCTTAAATATTTCCAGCTCCTTCTTGCGCAGGATGCGCTTGTCTTCCTCGTTATAGTTTCTGCCGCGGGCGGCCAGCGCGCTGATCTGCGGATCGCCCGTCAGGTAAAGCTCATCGAACCAGACAAGTTGAGAAAGAACTTGAAGGTCGAGTATTTCTTGAAGTCCAGCTAGGCGCTCAGGCCAGGGTTTGCGCCTGCCGGTTGATTTTTCAAAAAGCTCTTTGAAGCGCGGATAGCGGCAAAGCAGGTGCTCATAATTGACTTGAAAAGCGTAGCCCACCAAGGCTTCTATTTCGGGCGGTGTGATGTCGCGTGCCGGCTTGAACGCCAGCTCGTAGCTTTCCTCGTGCGCGCGGTCGGCGGCGTAGTCGAGAATCTGAGAAACGAGTGACGGAACGAGATTGAAAGTAACGTGTACGGAAGGAAAATCGCGAAGCATTGCCACCATGCCGTAATAATCCTTCAGGCAGTGGAGGCGAACCCACGGCATCGCGTAGCGGTCTTCAACCAGATCCTTATAGAAGGGCTGGTGCATGTGCCATAGAAGCATGACGCGGGTCTGAGGCATAATTTTTGCGCTATACTCCGTAGCAGGGGATCAAGCAGCCGGGCGTTTCTTCGCAAGTTGCGACGACTCCGGCCGGCATGTGAGAAGCTTCACGCGAAGGCGTGAAGGTCACCAAAGAAACATGAAGATCTTCACGCGCTACGTTCTGAAAGAGATCGCTTCCCACTCGCTGCCGGGCTTGATCATCTTCACCTTTGTTATTTACTTTCCCCACCTTGATCGTCTGCTTGAGCTGATCGTGCGGCGGGATTTGCCGGCTTCCACCGTGCTCTCTCTGTGTTTGTTGCCCGTTCCGGAAGTGCTTGTTTACACGTTGCCGGTGGCCATTCTGCTTGGAATCTTGATCGGCCTCAGCCGCATGGCGGCGGACGGCGAGGTGATCGCCGCTCGCGCGGCCGGTGCGGGCCTCGGCCGTTTCGCACGCCCGGTGGCACTCTATGCGCTCGCGGGCTGGGCGGCAGCCTCAATGATGAGCTTGGCGCTCGCTCCGGCGGCGGCCTGGAGGCTGGGCCGGATGGAAGCCACGCTTAAAGCGACCGAGCTGCCGTATGAAATAAAGCCGCGCGTTTTCATTGAGCAGTTTCCGGGATTGCTCATTTACCTGAAGGACGTGACAACTGCCGGGTCGCGCTGGAAGGGCGTGTTCATCGCTAATACGTCGCATCCCTCGCGTCCAAAGATTACCGTCGCCGCAAGCGGATACTTGGCGGCCGATCCGGCAGGCGGCGGCTTGACGTTGCACCTCGAGCGCGGCGCGACCCACGAAATCGATCGGCAAAATCCACTGGTTTACTCGGTGGCGTCGTTTACCGGCACGGACATCCATATTCCCATGGAATCCCCGTCGGCAACAACCCCAGCCGTGCGTCCGGCTCCCGCGCAGACGCTTCCGCAGTTGATCCGTTATATCCGCCACCCGCAGTATAGGCGGGACGGTCTGGTGGAGCTAAACTCCCGCTTGGCACTCCCCTTCGCCTCGCTGGCACTTGCCTGGGTGGGTATGCCGCTGGGGCTCGTTACGCGCAAAGGAGGCAAGGCGGCAGGGATCATGCTGGCGGTGCTGCTGGTCTTCATCTATTACATCATCATGGCTCTCGGGTTGGGATTCGCCAAGCAGGGACGGCTCAATCCGGAGCTTGGATTGTGGGCTGCAAATGCGCTCTTCGTCTTCATGGGCACGGCAATGATGCTTCGGCTGCGGCGCGTGCGGACGCGCATCGAGCGCGTCTACAGCGCATGGGAAGCGTGGAAGACGCGCTGGCGGCTGGCCGCAGATGCCCGGCGGATGCGCCGGAAACCGCAACAGAATCTTTTACTGCCGGCGCGGCCCGTCGGCGGACGTCTCCTCCAAATTCTCGACCTTTACATCGTGCGAGACTGGATTCTCTATTTTGCGCTCACGCAGGTGGCTCTGACGGGCATTTACATTATTTTTGACTTCTTTCAACTCCTCAGCGCCATCGTCCGCCATGGTGCCGGCGCGGGCCTTGTGCTGAGTTACTACGCCGATCTATTGCCCCACATCACCTATCGGATGCTGCCGGTTAGCGTTCTGGTGGCGACGCTCGTCAGCCTCAGCTTGCTCGCTAAGACCAACCAGGTTACCGCCCTGAAGGCGGCGGGAGTGAGCTTATACCGCATTGCCATGCCCGTGCTGCTCGCGGCCGCCGTGGCAAGCGCGGGGATGTTCCTGATGGGAGACCGGTACCTGCCTGCGGCGACGCAGCGGGAGGATGCTCTCCGCCGCCAGATTCAGGGATACCCCGCGCAGACATTCCTTCGGCAGGGCTGGCAATGGATCTACGGCAAGTCCAACCGCATCTACAATTATCGCTTCTTCGATACGGCCCATGACGTCTTCGCCGATCTCTCGGTCTTTGACTTCAACTCCTCGTTTCATCTGACACGCCGCATTTATGCCGCGCGCGCGTTTTGGGAACCACACGCGGGCGAGTGGATTCTCGAAGACGGCTGGGAGCGCGACCTCAGCCGCGGCCGCGTGACCCGTTACCACCCCTTTGCACTCGAGCCGTTTCGCAACCTTACCGAGCATCCATCGTACTTCAAGCGGGAGGTGCGGACGTCGGATCAAATGAGCGTCCTCGAACTCGACCGTTACATTCGCAGTCTGCGGCAGGGCGGATTTGACGTGGTGCGGCTGTCGGTCGAGTTTTATCGCAAATTCTCATATCCCTTGGTAGCGCTTGTGGTGGCGCTGATCGGAATTCCGTTCGCTTTCACCGCAGGACGCAAGGGCGCTCTCGCCGGCGTGGCGCTGAGCATCGCCATCGCGATAGCGTTCTGGTCTGCTTCAAGCTTGTTTCAGGCGCTGGGGAACCTCAACCAACTCCCGCCTGCCGTCGCTGCCTGGTCGCCCGATATCCTTTTCGCCTTGGGTGGCGCCTACCTGATGCTTCACGTGAGAACTTAACTTGGCTTGGCGGCGGTTTACGGCTGGCGCGGAGTAACTGGAAGTTGGGCGTCAAGTGTGGCGAGATAGGCAGCGACGATCCAATAGGCCCGATTGTAATAACTCAAGTGGATGGCAGAGAGGTTGTCGCGCCGGGTGTGGAGCACCCGCACGGTGGGCTGTGTAATGGAATGGATCGTGATCGTGGGAACATGAAAGCGGCGGAAAGACATGGCATCGTCGTACCCGATACGGTCGCAGTCGGCACCCGGCACGTAGGTGCCCAGGTAGCGCGCCGTGGCGCTCAGGTTGCGCAGAAGGACCGGATTGGCGTGGTCCTCCCAGACCTCGGGCGGGTACATGCCGAGGCATTCGAGGTTCACCATGGCGCGAACGCGCCGCAGGCGCGCCGGCGTGAGATGCGTTACGAAATAGCGCGAACCCACCCGGCCTCTCTCTTCTTCCGTGAATCCAATAAAGAGGAACGTGTGGCGACGCGGCTGCGAGCGCAGCGCCTGGTAGAGGCTGGGAAGCATCGAGGCGCCGCTCCAATCGTCCACGATGCCGCTTCCGCGCCGGACGTGATCGAGGTGCCCGCCGACGATGATGAGGGAATTCGTCTGCCCCTGCAGGCGGCAGAGAACCTGTGGGGGACGGTTCTTGCTGACCAATTCGGTTGTCAGATTCTGCCCGGCGCAACCTGCAGAGCGAAACATTCCGAGGAGCGTCCGCTCGCGCTGCGCGTTCTTGTAAGGCACGAACTCCAGGCGATGATCGAGCAGATGGAAGGGCACAAGGCGGTAGCCGTGCGATGAAGAGCCTGCTGGAACCTTGCCACCTAGAGTGGGCAGTGCGCCTCCAATGAGAAACGCGATGAAAAGCAAGGGCGCAAACTTAATGTTTTTCATGAGGTTTTCCGGAAGGCTGTCCTGGACGGTCCAGGCGTTTCGCCTCCCATATTCTCAGGGCCCGGCCGATGACGCTTCGAGTCGTGCGTCGCAACTGATAGCGCCCTAGATCTTTCGGGGCCACCCATCGGGCATCAAGTGCGTCCGAGCCGGGCTGCAGACGGCCCCCTCGCAGGCGGCATAAGTAATCGAGAACGGCATAGTGATAGCGAACCCGGCGCCCGCGGCGGATGATCCGCTCGAAGACGGCGGCCAACTTCACAGGATCCACTCGCAGCCCGGTTTCTTCCCGAAGTTCACGGCGCACCGCGACGCTCGCGGGTTCTCCGAGTTCGACTAAGCCCCCGGGCAGCGTCCACTCTCCCTCCTGGGGCGGTCGGCCGCGCCGCACGAGCAGCACCGAACCCTTCTTCACCACGACTCCCCCCACAGCGAGAATGGGCTGGGTGGGATACTCCCTTCGCGGCTCCGAAGGCTCGGTAAAACCGGGGCTTGCGGCAGACCTGGGCTGGGCGCTGGCCACTGAGAAAGGCTTGGGTACGCGCTTGGGAATCCTCCGAACACGGGAGTTTGTCACGAGGTCCCGAATGGTTTTCCGTCCTGGAGTTGTCGAAGGTTGAGCATGAAATTCTTGCCTTTTAGCGTCTAAACGCCCTATATTGACAGACTCGGCTAATCCTTTCAAGACGAGCGGAGAATTCGTGGCCAAACATGCGCAACCCCATATTTTCGTAAGTATCGCCGCTCCGACGATCCACGGCATGGAGGAGTTGGCGGCCAGCGTGGGCAGCTCCCAGGTCGGCTATGAGTGGAGACTTGACTATCTGGAGGACTTCACGGATATGGAGTCGCGTCTTCACGCACTCCTTTTCCGGCTGCGATTCCCGCAAAGCATTGCCACGTGCCGGCGGGAAGAGGCGGGTGGGTTATTTAAAGGAACGGTTGAAGAACAGCTTCAGACCCTGGAAGCAGGGGTGCGGGCCGGCTGTCACTGGGTGGATCTCGAACGTGAGTCAGTGGAACGCGCGGGCAGGGAAGCGCTTGGTAGATTCAAAAATGTCAAAATGGTGGTGTCCTTTCACGACTATCAAAGCTTGCCGTCCCTATGGAAGGTGCGCCGACGACTGGCGCGTTTGCCTGTCCAGGCGGTGAAGATTGTGGGCTTGGCGCACAGTCTGACCGACAACCTCAAGGTCATGCAGTTCATGAAATCGCATCGTCCCAGTGGCCCGAAGCTGGCGGTCTTTGCATTGGGCCCTTCCGGTATGCCCTCGCGCGTACTTTCCTTGCAATGGGGCAGCGCTTTCACATATGCCTCCCCGGGAAGCCACCAGGCGGTAGCGGCAGGGCAGATCCCGGTGGCAGCGCTCCGTTCCCTCTATCGGGCGGAGCGGCTGGACCATCGAACGCAATTTTACGGCATCGTCGGGGCACGCGCCTCTCTTTCGCTTTCGCCTTCGATGCACAACGCAGCGTTTGGGGCGAAGCGCGTGAACGCCGTCTATTTGCCCTGCGAGACGGCGCGCCTCGCAGATTTCCTGCGCTTTGCGCGGCGGTTGAACTTCTCTGGCTTCAGCGTGACCATGCCGTACAAGCGGGCCATCCTGCGGGAACTCGACTGGATTGACCCCATGGCGGAAGAGATTGGCGCGTGCAATACCGTCGCCGTGCAGCGCGGCAAATGGATGGGCTGGAACACCGACGCCGCTGCGGTCGTCGAGGTGCTGACCAAGCGATTGCGGCTAGCGGGCAGCCGCATCCTGGTGCTGGGAGCTGGCGGCGCCGCGCGATCCGCCGCCTTCGCTCTGCGCGGCGAGGGCGCCCAGTTGTTTATCGCCGCAAGGCGGGAAGCAGCGGCCCGCCGGTTAGCTCAAGCCGTCTCTGCCGAAGTCGTTCCGTGGGAGAGCGCGGACGGGCTGGACGTGGATGCCGTCATCAATGCCACGCCGATTGGAATGGCTCCCTATTCGGACGCGGTGCCCGTGGACTTGGCTCGGCTGCGCGTGCGCGTTGTGTTCGACATGGTCTATTACCCGATGCAAACACGCTTCCTGGCGGATGCGCGGAGCCGCGGCTTGACCACCATTTCCGGCCTCGAAATGCTCGTCGGCCAGGGAGCGCGGCAATTCGAAATCTGGACCGGCCAGTCCGCGCCTCGGGCACTCATGGAGCAGGCCGTCCGCCAGGGGTTCGACCACGTGGATCTCGATTGAACCAACAGTAGGCAGAAAGCAGCGGGCTGGGGCCGGTGATGTCGGCGCGACGACAAAAGCTGGGATAACCCTCAGGGACTTCGGCACAGGTTTGGCGTCGACCTGCCACCCCGAGTCGAAGCTGGTGCAGGCTTAATGAGCCGGTCCCGGAGGAGGTTCGCGGGGGAGAAAAGGGTATGCCGATAGAAAGGGCAGACTTCGCGTGGTATTCGGCGGAGAGTAAAAAACACGGGCTGCCTCCGCGCTGCCCGTTGGCGGACTCTGAGCTCTGTCCGCGGTATTACGGCAGTAGGTGGGTCCTTGCGAGTGTATGCGTGACTGCCTCGATGTCACCGGAGAGGCAAGCGCAGCTTGATAGAAAGTGGGGACCTTATAAGTCCGTCGTCCGAGACGAGGATCCGGTGATCTTTTACGTATCGGAGCCTATAAAGATTGGGTATCTCGATCGATTCTGTCCAGAGGTCTCCTACGAGACGTTTGGGTATTTCGCCTCGTACCTTTCGGCTTACGCCGACGAGATCGACCGGAAGATCGACAAGGAGGCTTATAAGCGCGAGGGCATCGCCGAACAATTTGACTACCAGTGGGAGACCGTACAGCCGCGTCATTACACTGAATGTAGAGAGTATTCGATCCACGGAAGTTTCGCCGCCGGAGGACCCTCCAAGGCGCGCCGAAAGCGTGTGGGGAAAAGCCCCCTACTCCGCTGGAGAGTGCTCGCGCGCGATTCGTTCACCTGTGTGTACTGCGGACGCAGACCCCCGGAGGTCTCGCTCCAGGTGGATCACAAAATCTCGGTCAAGAACGGCGGCTCCGATGAACTCGACAACCTTGTTACTTCTTGTGACGAGTGC
>JAKAWG010000100.1 GCA_021817045.1 Acidobacteriota bacterium | reverse complement strand
GAAGGCGGAGGCGTACCTGAAATCATCGGGCGTCGCCGAAAAGGCCTTCTTCGGTCCGGAAGCGGAATTCTACATTCTGGATAGCGTTCGCTTCGATCAATCCTATAACTTCGGTTACTATCACATCGATTCCGAAGAAGGCTTCTGGAACAGCGGCAAAGAGGGCGAGAACGGCGAGAAGAACCTGGGTTACAAGACTCGGTATAAGGAAGGCTATTTCCCAGCTCCCCCGATGGACAGCTTGCAGGACATCCGTACTGAGATGATGCTGAAGCTCGAGAAGCTCGGCGTTCCCGTGGAGGTGCACCACCATGAGGTCGGCACGGCTGGCCAGACCGAGATCGACCTGAAGTTCGCTACGCTGACCAAGATGGCCGACAGTTTGCTGCTATATAAGTACGTCATCAAGAACACGGCGCGAAAGCACGGGAAGACGGTGACCTTCATGCCGAAGCCGATCTTTATGGACAACGGCTCGGGCATGCACGTCCACCAGAGCCTTTGGATCGACAGCAAGAACTTGTTCTACGCAAAAGGCAGTTATGCCGATCTCAGCCCATCAGCCGTTCACTACATCGGCGGCATCCTGAAACATGCGCCGTCCATTCTGGCTTTTGCGGCGCCCACTACAAATTCCTACCGGCGATTGGTTCCTGGGTATGAGGCGCCCATAAACCTGATGTATTCGCAGCGCAACCGAAGCGCCTGCGTGCGTATCCCTGTCTACTCGCGCAGCGAGAAGTCAAAACGGATCGAGTTCCGCTGTCCTGATCCTTCCGCCAACCCGTACCTTGCGTTAAGCGCAATGCTCATGGCGGGGTTGCACGGCATCGAACAGAAGCTCGTCCCCCCTGACCCGATCGACCGGGACCTCTACGACCTCAGTCCCGAAGAGAAGGCCAACGTGAAGTCTACCCCGGGGAGCTTGGCTGAAGTTTTGGACTCGCTCGAAAAGGACCATGAATTCTTGCTGAAGGGAGGGGTTTTTACCGAGGACCTTATCGAGACCTGGATCGAGTACAAGCGCAAGAAAGAGCTGGACCCCGTACAGCTTCGACCTCATCCCCACGAGTTCGCACTGTACTTTGACATTTGATCCTGATGCGGCTTGCTCGGATGGGCCGCCGGATCATCTCTTTTGCTTGTGCGGGAGACGCCAGTGCAGCGAGAACGATGATTCGGCGGCTCCATCGAAAGGAAACCAGTCTTAGCATGTATGCGGGCTCCCGGCTTGGGAAAAACCCCAAACCAACCTCACGACCAGCACCCAGGCCGGGTCCGCACCCATCCTGCGATCACCACTCTTCGGGGCATGCTGCAGGAAGAGGTTTGTGTCGCCGCCCGTGAAGGCAACTCCTCTGTCCGAGGCATGGCGTATAAGTCGACTCGCCAAGACTTAGGGTGCATTATTCCTCAGCGCGGGCCAGGAAGATCGTGACGACTACCAGCGCAAAGCAGGCAGCCGCAGCCAGGAGCAACAAGCTGGAATACGGAGGCTGCCAGAGAGCGGGGTATGCCGCGTGTACGCCGAAGTCTTCGCGCCACGCGGTCCATGCTTGGCGGAACCCAAATATCAAGACGTGCCAGTGTGACAGGATGATAGAAACCAGGGCCACCAGCCCTATTGCTGCGCCGATCTTTTCGACGATCGCGATTGGCTTTGTGGCGCGCTCCGCGTCGGCTCGGCGGGCGAGAAGCTCAGCTTTCCACCACACGAAGCCCGCAGATGGCACAGCTACCTCAGCCAATTCCGCGTCACGATGTTCACAGATCAGCGGAGCGATCAAAGCGACTTCTGAGCAGATTGGGCACTCGTGAGCATGGCGTACCAGCTCCGGCTCTGCGAGTCGCGGCCATCTACCGCACCGGACCGCGTCCAGAATCTCCGCTTCTCTTTCGCATTCAATTCGTTTCATGTATCTCAGTTTCCGTAGTGTAGCGCCACTCTATGAGCGGCGGAATCGCCGGCAACAAAGAGCCGCCGTCATCGACCGGCGCTACACTTTCCGTCCGCGCAGCAGCCGCGCCGCCTTGTGCCGCGCGCGAAAAAGCATTAACCGGATGCTTCCCGGCCGCAATCCAAGCCTTTCGGCGATCTCTTTGTGGCTGGCTCCCTCCGCATAAGCTTGCCATAGCAATTCGCGCTCGCGTGGCTTCAAGCGCTCGAACAGTCTGGCCAAGTCCGAACGCCGCTGGACATCGTCCGCTGTCCGGTCACGATCCGGAAGCGCCTCGACGGCCGGCAAATCGAGCGAGACGGACGATGCCCTGTATCCCCTTCGCCAGTGGTCTCGGAGGAGGTTCGTGGCGGTCCGAAAGAGGTAATTTTTCAGATAGAGTTCGCTCGTGTCCTTCAAATCGGCGCGAAGGAAACGGTAGTACGCCTCTTGCAACAAGTCATCCGCCAGAACTCGGCTGCCTGAGACCCGCGCGAGGTAATGCCATAACGGGCGCGAGGTTCTCCCGTAGAACGCTCGAAAGCTATCCTCGTCCATCTTGAAGGGCTCGTCGCTGGCCTCGGCGGCGAGCGCGAACGGCTCGCTGTTCGATAGGGCCATTTCCGGCATCCCTAAACTTACCTCTATTGCACGCTTCCTCCCGTTGTGGCACTTACATCCGGTGCGGGCGGAGGTTGGATCAGCCCCATACGCTTGGACAGGAAGAAGGAAATTCCGGCCGACAGGATAAAACCCAGCCCGACTGTGAGTGCGAGCGTCCCAAACACCAATAAACCTTCGTGTCCTACCGAAACGTGGTTGCGAATGATCAGAAGACCGATGCCGGCGAGTGTCACAACCAGGCCTACCTCTAGCGACCACAGGATACGCCCCAATGGGCCGGTGAGTCGAGGACGCCCTCCAGCGTCGACGGGGAGCGGGACGGCCTCGAGAAAGTGCTTGCCTGGCTCCGACTGCATGTACGCCACAACGTCCGCGCTGGATGAGAGCTTGTCCAGTAGCTTGGCGTGCGACTCGGCCTGAATCTTTGCCGCATTGTTCCAGCGGCGGTTGATAAAGACGGCGCGCAGAATCCAGACAATCAGGAGTGGAATAGCTAAGATGAACACGATTGCCACGAGTTCACCGCCGAGCGGAATCAAGACACTCTCACCTACGTGGCGTTGGAACGGCACTGCCCGGTATCCATTCGGATAAAATTCCACACGTCTGAACTCCGGATGAGCGGCGATAAACTTGAGCATTTCTTCGCGGCTTGGAACACCGCCCGCGCCTTCCGGGCTGAGGAAAGCTTCCGGGTTCGCTTTAATCTCAGGGTGGGCGGCAAGAAACTGCCGCAAATCGGTATGTCTTTTCAAGTATGCAGCGTTGCCGACCATGGCTGGACTAGCGTGCAGATCAGCAGCCACAGCCGGATGGTTTGCCAGGAATTCCTTGAAGCTTCCAAGCTCGGCCTGGTTCGGTGTCTTAATTTGGCCTGCCAGTTCAGCCTGCGGCTGCACTTGCACGGACACCTTGGCACCCGGGCTTTGTGGCCGGGCAGAAGCGCTCTTAACGGCGAATCCGAGCAGTCCGAAACACATCACTGAAAGAAGTAGTAGTTTGGCGTTACGCATGTTGAATCACCTCGCTTGCCCGCCATACTTGTTGACACGATGCCGCGGGCCACGATGACAATACGAAGAGAATTTCTTCGTTCCATCCCGTATAACGCAGAGACCAGTAAACGGTTAACAAGTATTTGAGTGGGGGTAAGGTAATCAGACGGTGTGAGGGCTTCTGCGTGCCTTTCAAGCCCTAACAAAGCGGCAGTCATTCACTCGTGCTTGGCCACGTAGAGCAGCAGCCCGAAGACAACGACGGGTATCAACACGAGAATCAGGTAAAACAAAGCTTGTTTAACCCAAGGCTTGCGCCGTTTTTTCCAGTCGCGGAGCTCCGCACGGTCAGCGATTCCGACTTGGTCCAAGTGCTCGAGGTCCCAGGCGAACTCGTGGGCAGTGCTGTAGCGTTTGCGCGGATCGCGCTCGAGGGCGCGATAGATGACCTCTTGTATTTGGGGTGAAATCTCCGGATCGGCTTCGCGCGGAGGGATAGGATTATTCAGCAGACGGTCGTTCATGATGGCAAAGGCGTTAGGCCCTTGGAACGGAGTCTTGCCGGTAAGCATTTCGTAGAACATGACGCCCAGGGCGTAGATATCGCTGCGACCGTTGCCACGCTTGCCTTTCACCTGCTCAGGAGAGATATATTCGGGCGTACCCATGACTTGAGAGAGATTTGCAAAGGTCAGCCTGCGCGCGCCCTGTGATCCGGCGATGCCGAAGTCGATAAGCTTCACGTGGTCTTCCGAATCGACCATGAGGTTTTCCGGCTTCAGGTCACGATGGACGACGCCGTGACTGTGAATGTAATCGAGGATGTCGCAGATTCCAAGCGTGATCTTGATCGCGCGCTCGAGGGGAAGCTTTCCCTGTTCGCGCAAAATCTGGCGCAACAGCTTCCCGTCCACCCATTCCATCACCAGATACATCCGGCTCTGGCCGTCGTCGGGAAACACCTTGACGACTCCGGGATGGTCGAGCCTCTTGCCAATATCCCGCTCGCGGTTGAAGCGGTCGAAGAAGACGACGTCTCCCTCCATTTCCGGGTGCGGAACCTTGACGGCTACCTGGCGGCCGCTCTGCAGGTCGGTGGCCCGAAAGATCGAGGCCATACCGCTGCGCGCAGCTACGCCTTCGATGCGGTAGTGGTCGAGCTCATCGCCAGAATGAAGTGGGGACATTCGGAATTCATCTCAGTCTGTAAGGCCGCCCGCGGTACATGCCCACCTGCTCAACGCTTCGAACGCGGATAAGCTGGACGCTGATATTATCGCTGCCGTCACGTTGATTGGCAATCTCCACCAGGCAACGGGCGGCCGCTTCCAAATCCGCCTCCTGGCCCAGGGCGGCGGCGATATCCGCGCTCGTGACCGAGCCGTGCAGCCCGTCCGAAGAGAGCACCAAGACATCTCCGGCAAATACTTGGTGGTTGCTGGTATCGACGCTGACGAAAAGCTCGCTCCCAAGTGACCTGCTGAGCATGTGACGAGTGGGAGAGTCAGCGTCCGATTGCAATCCCAGGCGCGCCTGCTCGCGCGCGAAAGTATGGTCGCGCGTCAGCGGGCTGACGTGTCCGTGGCGGATGAGGTAGCAGCGCGAATCGCCGACGTGCGCCACCGCGACGCGATCATAGCGGAGCGCGCAAGCCACAATCGTCGTCGCCATTCCCGCGCCGGCCGCTCCCGCCTCGAGCCCTGCTTCGTGGACGTGGTGGTTCGCCGCCTGAATCAGCCGCTCAAGCAGCGCCGCCGGCGCCTCGCCTGCGGTGGCATGGCGGAAACCGGCAATCAGGGTCTCAATGGCTGATTTCGAAGCAACCTCGCCTTGCAATTGCCCGCCGACGCCGTCGGCCAGCGCGAACAGCCACCCGTGGCTCCGCGCCTGAGCCTCGCTCTCAGGCAGCACGTAACCCAAATGGTCTTCGTTATTTTCCCGCACCAGCCCGCGGTCAGAAAGCTGGAAAAATTCCAGGTCCATCATCGAAATAAAGAGAGCGGACCACAGGTCCGCCCTAACTGCATTTTGTGTCAAGCACGCTGTAGCGCCGGCCCTCAGGCTGGAATGCCGCCCTAAAGGGCGGCGCTACAATAATCAAGTCTCCACGGTCAATCCTGCGGGCGGAATTGACCGTGGGTCTGTGCCGGGAACGGTCCTCCGTCAGAAAAGCGCTGACCTTGGCTGCCCCGCCGCTGAGACCCTTCGTGCTTCGATGAGTACGGTCTTTCCGGTACTCCGGCTCGACCGGATAAAGTAAATTCCACCGTAAATCCCCCAGACTGCCGCAACGCCGAGCGCCAGCAAAGGCTCCATCTTCGTGCCGTAGCCCAAAAACGGCCCGACCACATAGAAGGCCATACAGGCCAAGTTCGCTAGCACGCCGAAAACGGGAATAAGCACGTGGCGTACGAAGCTGAAGTTTGGATGGTGATGATAACCCACGAAGCATACGATGCAGGTGAAGCCGTACAGCAGGAAGGTGCCGAAATTCGAAGTCAACGTGACTGTGAGCAGAGAATTCGGCATCGCCGCCATCGCCGCGTGCGAGACGTAACCAAAGCTCGACCAGAATCCTTGCGGGAGAGCCTTGATTGTGGCATTGGAGAGAGCGCCGGCATCTCCAAACACCATAGAAACACCCAGGCAGCCGATGACCGCTGAAATCGTGGCCAGGGTCCAGATGGCGCGATGTGGAGTCAGGTTTTTGCCGTGCAACATGCCGAAGTGTTCCGGCACTTCCGCATCCTTGCCCATGGCGTAAGTCACGCGCGCCCCGGTATTGATGCAGGCGAGTGTCGTGCCGATCAGCGCCAGGAACACGGTGAACGCCTCAACCAGCATGAAGATCCGCCCCCGCCCAGGCCCAAAGAGGGCATCGCCCACCATGATCATGAGGTCCCCGATGGGCGCGGCTGAACCTTGCGCGTTCACCATGGTGTAGCCGCTGCTTAAGACGTAGTTAGTCGCAAAGTACTCGAACAGGTAACAGAAGGCTCCCTGAATCAGAAGCGAGGTGACCACCGCGATCGGGAGGTGGCGCTTGGGATCCTTGGCCTCGCCGCCGAGCGCCGTGCAGGATTCGAAGCCGACCAGGATGAGGATCGCCACTGTGGCTTGCACGAAGACCCATCCCCAGTTGTGCGAGCCGATAACCGACAGGGCGTTCTTGTGAGAAAGGAAATTTCCGCTCGCGTCGTGCGTGGAGTAGCTGATGACGTAGGGCACCGGTTTGCCAGACGCATCGAGCTTCGGCTGGGGGATTTCGGCCGCGTTGCGGACGATGGTTTCGGTCGTCTTCCCATCGACAACGGTCTTCTGAGTTTGAAATTGGTAGTTATATGCGTCACCCGACGCGGGATCGAATTGCCACGCCGCTGAGCCGGCCGGATGGTTCATGCGGTAGCTCAGAGCCATGACCGAGAAGACCACCAAGGCGCTGATCTGGATAACATTGATCGCAACGCTGACGGCCGTCGAGCCGGTTACGCCCCGATAGGCAATGTAGGCGATGCCGAACGAGGCGATAATCGCGCAGAGCATCATGAACATCGGGCCCGGATTCGAGGCGCTCATGACGCTTGGCCAAAGTGTTCCTACCATGTACCCGCAAAAGACCCCGATCACGGCCACCATCACTCCGGGATAGACCCAGTAGTAAAGGTGAGACGCCCAGCCGATGACGAACTTCGAAAGGCGGGCGTAGCGCCACGCCTTCTCATGGTTGAGGAACGATTGCTCCGCAAAGAAGTACGAGCTTCCAGGCCCAGGGTACAGCTTGGCCAACTCACCATAACTGACCGCCGTGGCCAGGCATAGCAACAGTGCCACAAAGATGCCCAGCCACATGGCTGGACCTGTGGCTCCCGTTGAGGATTGGATTGCAAAGGTCAGCCAAAGAAACGCGCCGGGCGCGATCAGCGCCATCGCGTTGACCGTCAAGCCTGTCAGACCCAGGGTCTGTTTCATCTCAGGTCCCGTATTTTCCGCCATTAGGCAATCTCCTTTTTGGAAACACAACCCCTGACACAAACCAACCAGCAAGTATTGGCATCGTACGGTGTTCGGCACGCGGAGTAAAACGAATAGTTTCTATCGCCGGGATAAGGGTTTTGTATGGCAATCAACCCGGCTTTGCGTTTTGGCAATGATAAGAAATTTCAATTGAATGCTCGCTGATCAAGGCACTACGCTTAATCTCCAAACCGCCTGATTCAGTGGAACGGGAAGGTTGGGCGCACATTCGGAACGACGCGGGTTGACGCGTGTTTGCGGTTCCTTGGGAGACCGCAAGTGCCGCGATCTTGACATCTTCTGGCTCGGTGGTCAGACTGTCCGGTAACGTGGGAGGATGTTTCATGAGGTTTGTTGCGCTTCTATTGTTGCTTGCAGGATGGAGTATTGTTCTTGCGGCGCTGGCGCTGCTTCCATCGCCTGCGGCACGGACCGGATTTGTACTCGCAGGCGTGGGCGTTGAGCTGCTCGGGCTTGTCCTTTTGGCTCACGCGCACCGGGTGCTCGGTGGGGAAGAACAGGGATGACGCTTCCTGCGTTTTCCCAAACCGCGATGGGGCTGTGCGTGTTCTGCGTTATGCTCGTTCCGCTGGCAGGCGCAGGCTTGGCGCTCATCAACACGGGCCTCGGCCGCTCCCGCAGCGCCGGCCACGCGATGCTTTCTTGCCTCTGCGCCATTGCCGTTGCGGCTGTCGTTTATTTCATCTGCGGCTTCGCCTGGCAAGGGTTTATCGGGCAGCCGGCCCACAGCGTCACCGTGGCCGGCAAACCCTGGAGTTGGGTTGCCGCTCAACCCCTCTTTTTCCGTGGCCTGAAGTTGGATGGGTCGCGCATTTCGCTAGCCGCCTGGCTGGGAATGCTAAGCGCGGGTCTGGCGGCGCTTATTCCGCTGGGAGGCGGGGCAGACCGCTGGCGTCTGGGCGCTTCGTGCGCGTCGACAGCGCTGCTAGCCGGAGTGACCTATCCGCTATTCGCGCACTGGGTCTGGGGAGGCGGTTGGCTGGCTCAACTGGGAGTTAATTATGGGATGGGCCACGGCTTTGTGGACGCGGGTGGTTCCGGCGCGATTCAAGCGGTCGGTGGCCTCAGCGCCCTGACGGTTATCTGGATTCTCGGCCCGCGCCGGGGAAAGTACGCGGAGGGTGCAATGCCCACTGCTATTCCTGGCCACAACGCTGTCTTCGTCCTTTTTGGTTGTCTTCTGGCCCTTACGGGCTGGCTGGGCTTGAACTGCGCGGGAGCGATTCTATTCACGGGCGCTGCGCCAGGACAAGTTGTCTTAATCGCCGTAAACACGACGCTCTCCGCGGTGTCTTCCGCGTTGGCCGCGGTCGCCATCACGCGCGCTCGCTTCGGCAAGCCGGACGCTTCAATCAGCGCCAATGGCTGGGTCGCGGGCTTAGTGGCCAGCAGCGCCTCCTGCGTATTCGTTGCTCCCGCCGCGGCCATGCTCATCGGTTTGATCGCCGGAGCGCTGGTTACCTTCTCGGTCGAGTGGTTCGAATTGCGCTTGGCGCTGGACGATCCTGGCGGCGCGGTATCTGTCCATGGTGTGGGCGGCTTATGGGGCGTGCTGGCGGTTGGGCTCTTCGGCCAGTTTAGCTGGCCAGTCTTGAATGTGGCTCACCCCTCTGGGGTGCCGGGCGACAGCGGTCAGTGGCTTGCGCAAGTTGTGGGTGTAGCGACGCTTATCGGCCTTGTTCTGCCGCTGAGCTATGGATTAAATTGGGTCCTCGATCGAGTCTATGCGCAACGGGTGGCGGCAGAGGGCGAGCGGCAAGGCATGGACTTGTACGAACTGGGCTCAGGTGCCTACCCTGAGACGGTCACGCATACGGACGAGTTCTTCCAGCGGTGAGTCGAAGAAGTTCCTGCACCGGCGAACAGCGTTCGCTTAAGCCCGTCAGAGCGGAAGAACGGCGGTCACGGATCACCGCGCAGGGCCGTTGATGCCCCCGAGAGGGCCACATTAAATACCGCTTGCAATTTGATGCACTGGGTGTTAAGCTTCTTCTTGCCGCTGGGGTATGGGAAGTGGCTGGCCCCTGTGGTGGCGAACAAGGAGGCTCCATACGCGAGATTTTGCCACGTAGGATGGTGAAGCAAGCTGGTTCTCGCCTCTGAGGGTCCCACCTGTTTCACATCCAATCGATTTAAACAGAAGAAAGGCGAAAGGCTAAGGTGAAGCGGCCTGTCGGCCGCGATGGTTCGCTATTACAGACACGAAATGGGATTTGGATTCTGAGTTGGCTGTTCGAGCATGCTGCTCGAACAGCGATCTCAGTGTCCTGACGCGCCGCGAATAGGCGGCGCAAAGGGTCTGGAGAGGCCGTGAGGGAAACGATTCCGCGAACGGCTCTCGACGATCTTTGACAATTGAATAGTGCGGCGTCTACATGTGCTCATCTGTCCGGGTTGTGGATCCGGGCAGAAAAGGCAAGGGCGAATCTGCAAGACGCTGTAGCGGCGATCTATGAGTGCCGAGCGAGAGAGATGGCGCTTGTAGACCGCTGCTACAGGTGTGTTGAGCAGATTTTATGGTCAAGCTACTAAGGGCGTACGGTGGATGCCTTGGCGCCAGACGGCGATGAAGGACGTGGTTACCTGCGAAAAGCCTCGGTGAGGGGGAAACACCCTTTGACCCGGGGATATCCGAATGGGGAAACCCTCCCGATGTCAACATCGGGAACGGCCCGCTGAATCCATAGGCGGGTGCGAGCCAACCCGGGGAAGTGAACCATCTCAGTACCCGGAGGAAAAGAAAGCAACAGCGATTCCGCCAGTAGCGGCGAGCGAACGCGGAAAGAGCCCAAACCCAACCTTCCTTTGAGATTTCAAATTTGAAATTTGAGGTTTCAGAGGAGGGTTGGGGGTTGTAGGGCGCGCGCGGGTTTAGAGCCATAGAGTTATCAATCCGGCGGCTAGTCGAACGGCTTGGAAAAGCCGGCCATAGAGTGTGATAGCCACGTAGGTGAAAGCTGACCGGACTCTAGTGCGCGTTCCTGAGTACCGCGGGGCACGAGAAACCCTGCGGGAATCCACGGGGACCATCCCGTAAGGCTAAATACGTTCTGGCGACCGATAGTGAACTAGTACCGTGAGGGAAAGGTGAAAAGAACCCCTGCGAGGGGAGTGAAATAGTACCTGAAACCGTATGCCTACAAGCAGTCGAAGGGCTACACCTGGGTGGCAACATCCGGGGAGGCCTGACGGCGTGCCTATTGCATAATGAGCCGGCTAGTTATTGTCCGTCGCGAGGTTAAGCGATGATCCCGCGAGGAGCGGGGGAGCGAGCCGAAGCGAAAGCGAGTCTGAATAGGGCGATTGAGTGGCGGGCAATAGACGCGAAGCGGGATGATCTACCCTTGGTCAGGGTGAAAGCCGCGTAACAGCGGCCGGAGGCCCGAACCGGTGTTGGTTGAAAACAGCTCGGATGAACTGAGGGTAGGGGTGAAAGGCTAATCAAATTCCGTGATAGCTCGTTCTCCCCGAAATAGCTTTAGGGCTAGCCTCGGAAGGTCGCTTGCGGTGGTAGAGAACTAGATGGACTAGGGTCCGTTATCGGATACCGAATCCAACTAAACTTCGAATGCCGCTCAGTGCATTCCGGGAGTCAGACAGTGGGGGCTAAGCTTCATTGTCGAGAGGGAAATAGCCCAGACCGCCAGCTAAGGTCCCGAAGCAATGGCTAAGTGGGAAAGGAAGTGAAGTCGCTTAGACAGCCAGGAGGTTGGCTCAGAAGCAGCCATCCTTTAAAGAAAGCGTAACAGCTCACTGGTCGAGCGATTTTGCGCCGATAATTTAACGGGGCTCAAGCCATTTACCGAAGCTGCGGATTTTGAAGTTTCTTCGGAAATTTCAATCTGGTAGGGGAGCGTTGAGTATAGTTTGAAGCGGGACCGAGAGGGCCCGTCGACGGTACGCAAGTGACTCTGCCGGCATAAGTAGCGATAACGGAGGTGAAAACCCTCCGCGCCGAAAGTCTAAGGTTTCCTGAGAAAGGTTAATCCGCTCAGGGTAAGTCGGTTCCTAAGGCGAGGCCGAAAGGCGTAGCTGATGGACGGCAGGTTAATATTCCTGCACTGCAGCGGGAACGTTATGACGAAGCGGGGACGCAGAAGGATAGCGGAGTCGTCTGATGGATGGCGATGGGTGCTCCGAGGAGGGTCCGGCAGGCAAGTCCACCGGGCCGGTTCAAAGCCACTCTGAGGTTCACACCGATCGGGTTCTCCCGAGTAAAGTCCGTGATTTCACACTGCCGAGAAAAGCCGCTAAGCAGTTCCCGGGGCAACCGTACCCCAAACCGACACAGGTAGACGAGGTGAATATCCACAGGCGCTTGAGAGAACACTCGCTAAGGAACTAGGCAAATTAGCTCCGTAACTTCGGAAGAAGGAGTGCCTCGCCAGGGTTTATAGCCCGAGGAGGCCGCAGCGAAGCGCGCTCTGCGACTGTTTAACAAAAACACAGGTCTCTGCTAAGTCGAAAACGACGTATAGGGGCTGACGCCTGCCCGGTGCCGGAAGGTTAAAGGGAGAGGTCATGGGGAGCAATCCTCGGAAGCTTTGAACTGAAGCCCCGGTGAACGGCGGCCGTAACTATAACGGTCCTAAGGTAGCGAAATTCCTTGTCGGGTAAGTTCCGACCTGCACGAATGGCGTAACGATAGAGCGACTGTCGTGGCGAGTGACTCAGCGAATTTGTAGTACCGGTGAAGATGCCGGTTTCCCGCACCTAGACGGAAAGACCCCGTGCACCTTTACTACAACTTAGCCCTGACTTATGGGGTTGTCTGCGCAGGATAGGTGGGAGGCTTTGAATCCCGGCTTTCGGGTCGGGAGGAGCCAACGGTGAGATACCACCCTGATGATTCTGTGGGTCTAACCTCGGCCCGTAATCCGGGCCAGGAACACGGCTAGGCGGGTAGTTTGACTGGGGCGGTCGCCTCCTAAATTGTAACGGAGGCGCTCCATGCTTGGCTCAGGCTGTTTGGAAATCAGCCGTCGAGTGCAAGGGCATAAGCCAGGCTGACTGCGAGACAAACACGTCGAGCAGACACGAAAGTGGGACCTAGTGATCCGGTGGTTCTGCATGGAAGGGCCATCGCTCAACGGATAAAAGGTACGCCGGGGATAACAGGCTGATCGGGGCCAAGAGTTCACATCGACGCCCCGGTTTGGCACCTCGATGTCGGCTCATCGCATCCTGGAGGCGTAGCAACTTCCAAGGGTTAGGCTGTTCGCCTATTAAAGCGGTACGTGAGCTGGGTTCAGAACGTCGCGAGACAGTTCGGTCCCTATCTGGTGTGGGCGTAGGAGATTTGAGGGGAGTTGTCCTTAGTACGAGAGGACCGGGATGAACAGACCTCTTGTGTACCAGTTGTCACGCCAGTGGCACGGCTGGGTAGCGAAGTCTGGAAGTGATAAACGCTGAATGCATCTAAGCGTGAAGCACGCCCCAAGATACGATCTCCCAAGGGTGAACGCCCCGATGCAATCGGGATGTGATCCCTCTGAAGGGCCGTCGAAGACTACGACGTCTATAGGCCAGAGGTGTAAGCGCAGTAATGCGTTAAGCTGACTGGTCCTAATCGCCCGTTCGGCTTGACCATAAAATTCTGCCCAACACACAAAGGCAGTGGTTAGTGGTCAGTGCTTCGTGGTTCGTGCTTACCACTGAACACTTTTCACCAGCCACTGCATTCCAGACGCCGCACTATTCAGGAAAAAGCATCGGCTATCAGTCGTCAGCAACCAGCAAGCAGAAGCTGTGTTCTTGCCGATAGCTGAAGGCTGATCGCTGATAGCTTAGACTTTTCCGGCGACCATACCGGAGGGGCCACACCCGTTCCCATCCCGAACACGGAAGTTAAGCCCTCCAGGGCCCATGGTACTGCGCGGGTAACTGCGTGGGAGAGTAGGTCGTCGCCGGGATTAATTCTGTAGCGGCGCTCGGAACTTGCCCTGACGCAGGAAGGGAGCGCCGAAATCAACGGGCTCGCGATTCGCGAGCCCGTTTTGCTTTTCAGGGACCAAGCCGGTAACCTAATGGCGTACCGTTCGGCATTTTGTGAAATCTTAAATTTGTAATCTGCTGTTCCCTAGAGTCGGATAGGAAGATGCTCGCGTTCCGCGATCTGAAATGGTCTTCCTCTGAAAAGAAAGCCGCGCGAAAAGCCTTTGAGTCAGCCTACGCGCGCGAGTGCCGCGCCATCGCCTCGAAGCTGAAGGAAATGATGCGCGACGACTCTGACCCGCGCACTATCTGGCACATCCACGATTATCTCTCCGAGCAGCGGCGCGATACGGATCTGAAATATGATTACAGGTACTCGGTCCTCATCGAAGTCTTCGGCCAGTTGTTGAACGAAGGATGGCTAACCGAGGCTGAGCTAAACGGCCTTGGCCCGGACAAGATTGCGAAGATCAAACATCTCGCAGATTTCTTTGCGGGCCGCGCGTAATATCTCCGCGTAAGATTACGTCGTGCAAGACTTGCGGGACGGGGGATTAATGTCAAATTCGGAATCTCCGATTCTGCATTGAACCGGGCGCACGCGCCGCAAAGAGCGCGATCCGCTACCCGTGCCCGGAATTGGCGTCGGTTTGACACGCCTTCCCACGGCAGTTACACTTCCTCTGGAATCTTCCTGAATGGGCCTGACATACGTCCAAGCCACTATCGTGAACCCGGCGAATCCGCGCCGCAGAGCGCGCGTGAAATTTCTGGTCGACTCAGGAGCCACGTACTCTGTGGTTCCGGCGTCGGTGCTGAAGCGCGTGGGCGTCAAGCCTGGCAGAGCCAAGACTTTCATTCTCGCCGACGGCACAGAAGTGAAGCGGCTCATTGGACAGGCCCTGTTTCGCCTGGACGGCGAGGAAGGCGCATCTCCGGTGATTTTCGGCGAGGAAACCGACAGCGTTCTGCTCGGTTCCGTTTCCCTTGAAGCCCTCGGCCTGATGCTCGACCCATTCAAGCGGGAGCTCCGTCCCCTGCCGGCGCTGCTCGCCTGAGTTGAGAGGCAAGCTCGATGCTGAAGTATGAACTGATCATCGATTGGAGCGAAGCAGACCGCGCTTTTATCGCTGAAGTTCCCGAACTCCTTGGCTGTGCAGCGGATGGAAAGACTTATCGCGAGGCCTTGGCAAATGGGGAGATCGTGGTTCAAGAGTGGCTCGAAACCGCGACAGAGTCAGGCCGTTCGATTCCGGCTCCGAGGGGGCCGGTTGCTGTATGCGTGATAGAACGGTCCCGCTCTTGTTGGTGTTTTGCATTTTTTGAAATCTTGAATTTGTAATCTCGTATTTTAGTCGGCGTACGCATCGCAGAAGGCGGGATGTGTACGCCACCCGGGAATGGCGTCCTGGCCCGGCGCGCCTTACTCTATGGCCAGTGGGCCTTGCAGGCTTTGTCTCCAGAACACGCGCCTTGTTAAGAGCCACCTGATGCCGGCGGCCCTGTACAAGTATTGCCGAGCTACGGACTGCGAGCCTATAAGGATCGCTGGCGGAATGTTGGTGCCGACCTCACAGCAGACCCAGGACTATCTCCTCTGCGCGGCGTGCGAAGACGTGTTGAACAAAGGCGGTGAAAGCTGGCTTGTGCCCAGGCTCGCTACAATCGACAGAAAATTTCCGTTCTACGAGATGTTGCTGAAAGACCTTCCCGGCTATAATGACGGGCGGATGGCCATTTACTCTGCAGCGTACAATTCTGAAATCTCTTGCGAGAAAATTGCACATTTCGCGATGAGTATTTTCTGGAAAGCCTCAGCGCATTCCTGGCGCAAGGCTACCAGCGAGCCGAAGATTCAGCTAGGTCCATATTCGGAGCCAATTCGCCTCTGGCTCCGAGGCGACGCCGGCTTCCCAGAACACATGGCCCTTTTGGTGTACGTATCCCCACCGCCGAGGGCACAAATCGTTTTCAGCGAACCGTGCGCGGCTGCGAGGGATGAAGCTCGAAACTACTTTTTTCATGTCCCCGGGGTTCTCTTTATGCTAACCGTCGGAAAAACTCTGCCGCGGGATGCGAAATCCCTCTCTTTCTTTCCCGCCCCAACCCACCCGATTATCGTGACGGAGTTCGCGGCGGCCGCCATTGAGAATTTGTTTGCTGGTTTAACAGCACGATCCCGGGAATCCCGAGGCTACACGCAGTACAGGAGCAGGCATAGGTAGGCCTTGGGAGCAGGCGGGTGGCGCATAGCGCGCTGTGCGATATACAGGGATGAGGGGCACGCCTGTTCCCATCCCGAACACGCAGGCGATCCCTCGCATCGCTCGGGATCTCGGCTGCGAGCTCCCGCTTTGCTCACGCCCGCAAGGCGCCTCAAGTTAAGCCCTCCAGGGCCCATGGTACTGCGCGGGTAACTGCGTGGGAGAGTAAGTCGTCGCCGGGATTAATTCTGTAGCGGCGCTCGGAACTTGCCCTGACGCAGGAAGGGAGCGCCGAATCAAATGGGCTCGCAATTCGCGAGCCCGTTTTGCTTTTTGGCGACGGCGCCGGGTAGGTGCCGTGGGCCTTTGGGTGTATTAGACTGAGCCGTGTCGCGCGTCCGCCATTTGCCCAGAACGTGTGAATTAGTCAAATCTGTCATGCTGAGCGCAGCGAAGCATCCGTGTATTTCCTCGGAAACAAAATACCGTGATCCTTTGCTGTCGCCCAGGATGACCAGCGCCGATGACTTTTTCACAGCTTTTCACCACGGATCGGCTCTTTTTTGCAAGCTTCGCCGCGCGCTGGCACCTCTGGTGGTGGACGAATTTCGGCTTGCGATGGAGGCCGTGAATGAGTCGCGCCGGAGAAAAAGCCACGAACCCCGTGCCGTGATGGTTGCCCGCTCGAAAAAATACTGTCTCATTTGTCTCACTTGTCTCCTTTCTCTCATTCCCGCCTGCTAGGCTCAGAGGTAACCCGGACCGCGGCCGGCGCCCTCGGAATGGTTGGGGCGCGCCGCCTGTCCGAGCCAAGGAGATTCTCGTCATGCCAATCGACCAACGTACGGTCACCGGAAAACGCCTTGCCGCCAATCGCGCCGCCGCCCAGCGCTCGACCGGTCCAAAGTCCTCAAAAGGCAAAC
>JAKAWG010000099.1 GCA_021817045.1 Acidobacteriota bacterium | reverse complement strand
GACAACGGCCATAAGTAATGTCATTTCGAGCGGAGCGAGGAGTCTGCTTTTCTCTCTTCGCCGCAAGTTCCAGGACGAGCCATCACCTCAAATCGGCAATTGGAGCGCGCCGGGTTGCTGCATCCCGACCCGGAGTTCGCGGCGTGCGGAGCAGGTTTGTTATAATCTAAGTCGGTACTCGTGCTACAAAGAGGCCCAACGTAACAAATAAACATAAGGAATGGAGATGCCGACAACACAGCCTACGGTCACCGAAGCGGAGCCGACCCTGTCCACCGAGCGCGTGGTGAACAACTTCAGCATCGGTGTGGCCACCGTAAACGGTTCCGGGAGTCAGTCCGCGAATCTGGTGCTGCTTCGGTCGATTTTCCAGATGGGCATCCCCGTCTCCGGAAAGAACCTCTTTCCGTCCAACATTGAGGGTCTTCCTACATGGTTCACGATCCGCGCCTCACGCGATGGTTACGCGGCCCGGCGAGAGCGCGCTGACTTTCTGGTAGCCATGAATGCAGAAACCGCCGTGGAAGACGTGCATGGACTCGAAGCCGGCGCCGCCGTGGTTTACGATCAGAAGCTTAACCTTGGCCGGCTGCGGGATGACGTGATTTTTTATCCGGTTCCCTTCGATGAGCTTGTGGCGCCCGTATGTCCTGAAGCGAAGCTGCGCAAACGGGTTCGAAACATGATCTACGACGGTGTCGTCGCGCAACTGCTGGGGATCGACCTCGCCGAAGTGGAAAAGGCGGTGCGCAAGCAGTTCAAAAAGAAAACCAAGGCGGCGGACTTGAACTGGAACGCCGTTCGCTCCGGTTACGACTATGCGGTGCAGAAGCTCGAAAAAGCCGACCGTTTTTACCTCGAGAGGATGGATCGAACGCGTGGAAAGATTCTCATCGACGGAAACTCGGCGGCGGCGCTCGGCTGCCTGTTTGCCGGCGTTACGGTGGTGAGCTGGTATCCGATCACGCCCTCGTCGTCGCTCTGCGAGACGCTGAGCGGTTACATGAAGCGCTTCCGCACGGACCCGGAAACCGGCAAAGCTACCTTCGCCATTGTTCAGGCCGAAGACGAACTGGCCGCGATCGGCATGGCGCTCGGCGCAGGCTGGGCGGGGGCACGCGCCATGACCTCCACCTCAGGCCCGGGCATTTCGTTGATGGCGGAGTTTGCCGGGTACGGGTACTATGCTGAGATTCCCTGCGTGATTTTTGATATTCAGCGGGTCGGCCCTTCAACCGGTTTGCCAACGCGCACGTCGCAAGGCGACGTTCTTGCCGCCGCGCTGCTCTCGCACGGTGACACAAAGCATCCCTTGCTCTTCCCGGCCAGCGCTGAAGAGTGTTATTCGCTGAGCCTGGAGGCGTTTGACCTGGCGGAGGAATTCCAGACGCCGGTCTTTGTGATGAGCGATCTGGATCTCGGCATGAACACCTGGATGTGCGATCGGCTGGCCTACCCGGAAAAACCCCTGGCGCGAGGCAAGGTGCTAAGCATGGAAGATCTGGGGCGTCTCGGCTCGTTCGGGCGCTATCGCGATGTAGACGGCGACGGCGTTCCTTACCGCACCCTGCCCGGCACACCGCACCCGGGGGCAGGTTATTTTACGCGCGGCAGCGGCCACGACGAGGACGCTCAATACACCGAGCGCCCCGAAGCCTACGTAAGGAATATGGATCGGCTGGCGCGCAAGTTTGAAACGCTCCGCGAGCGTGTGCCACAGCCCGTCATCGAGGAGCGTCCGGGAGCAAGCTTCGGCATCCTGGCGTACGGCTCATCGCACTGGGCGGTCGCTGAAGCGCTGGATCAGCTTGAGCGCGCACATGGGCTGAGCGGAGCCTATTGCCGGGTGCGGGCGTTTCCTTTCAGCCGCGAGGTGTGGTATTTCATCCGACGGTACCAACGTATCTACGTGGTTGAGCAGAACCGTGATGCGCAGCTTCTCTCGCTGTTGCGAATGGAGGCTCAAAGTGGAGACGTTGCGCGGCTCCGCAGCATTCGCCATTACAACGGCCTACCTCTTGACGCCGCCACCGTCGTCGAGGCCGTTGTTTCCGAGGAGGCTAGAGCGTAACGATGTCGACGACCACCATCCCGAGCCCGAAAAAGGTGAACCGCATCGGACTGGAACCTGCCGTTTATCGTGGCAGCAAGACCACCCTGTGCGCGGGCTGCGGCCATAACGCCATTTCGGAGCGGTTGATCGAAGCTTTTTACGAACTGGGCGTTGATCCGCAGCGCGTGGCGAAGTTTTCCGGCATCGGCTGCTCGTCGAAGAGTCCTGCTTATTTTCTCGGCACCGCGCACGGTTTCAACGCCGTGCATGGTCGGATGCCTTCGGTAGCCACGGGCGCCATGATTGCCAACCGGACGCTCATTGGGGTCGGGGTGAGCGGAGACGGAGATACAGCTTCCATCGGGATCGGGCAGTTTGTTCACCTCATGCGTCGGAATCTTCCGCTCGTTTACATCATCGAGGACAACGGTTGCTACGGCCTCACCAAGGGCCAGTTCTCTGCCACGGCGGATGAGGGAGCCAAACTGAAGACGGGCGCCGTCAACGAATTTGCTCCCATCGATACCTGCGCGCTTGCCATCGAACTCGGCGCCACCTTTGTGGCCCGCTCGTTCTCCGGCGACAAGAAGCAGCTTCTGGCCTTGCTCAAGGCTGCCGTCGTTCATCGCGGCATCGCCATGCTGGACGTCATCTCGCCTTGTGTGACGTTTAACGATCACGAAGGCTCGACCAAGAGCTATGCTTACGTGAAAGACCACGACTCGCCGCTGGAAGATGTGAGCTTTGTCCCGTTCTTCGAGGCTATTTCGGTCGAGTATGAGCCGGGAACAGCGAAGGAAGTGACGCTGCACGACGGCTCGCGCCTCGTGTTGAAGAAGCTCGCCGAGGATTACGATCCCACGAACCGGCTCGAAGCCTTCAAAATGCTGGAACAATCGAGGGAGAGAGGGGAAATCGTGACCGGTCTTCTCTACGTCGAGACGGATCGCGAGAACTTTTTTGCCTTGCTGGACCTACCGGACAAGCCTCTTGTGGAGTTGAAAGAATCCCAGCTTCGCCCCCCGCGCCAGGCGCTCGACGAAGTGATGGAAGAACTACGGTAATTCAGGCCGTCCGAGCCTCTTATTTTTCCTTGCAAGTAAGCGCGATGATGAAGGCGTCGATGCCGCTGCGGTGCGAAACGTTGGCGACGGTGTTCTTCTTCCGGCAACCATGCCTCTTCACCGTCACGTAATTCGTTCCCGGAATTACGTCCGCTTCCGCCAGGCCGTCCTCATTGTTCTTCACTTTCACGTTGCTCAACACGGTCCCATTGTCCCATAGAATTGAAAGCTCAGCGCCGCCCAATGGATTGCCGGCGTTATCTGTGATTCGGAAGAATACCGGCTTGTGGAGCATCTTTCTTCCTTCGTAGACGCGGCCATGGAGCATGATGAGCCGCAGACGAGCTTCGGGCTGGGAGTTGGTCAGCACGGCGTGCTCGAAGAGCCCAGTGTCGCGGTCCGAGCCAAGTGGCCGTACGTCCACCCAATAGCGGCCGAGCGGCAACCCGTCCACGTAGAATCCCCCATCAGCCGCGGTGACCTGCTGAGTGATCACGTGTTCAGTCCAGTCGGAGATCGAGACCAACATCCCGCCGAGAGGGCTGGCCCGCCGGTCAAGGACAGTTCCGGCAATGACCCCTCCCGCGGAATCGGGCGCAGGCTCGATCTTCAAAGTCACGGGATTGCTCGAGATGGAGCCTTGCCACACATTTACGTCGGTGCCCTTGAGAGCCGACATGTTGGCATAACTGGCGCTGTAGACGACGGACAGCCTGTACGTTCCGAAAATCGGCCGCGTTCCGCCTGCGGTGCGCACGGTGGCGGGGGTGAGGTGAATGACGGCGCTTTCCGTGGCGTCGCCACCCGCGCTGAGCTTCACGGCTGTCGGATGAGGGAAGTCAGGCGGACGCAACACCGTTCCAACGCCAGGGCTGGTTCCGGCAACCGCGCCCTCGTCGGCACGTATGAGCTGAAGGTATGTGGCCAGAGACGCTCCGCCGGTCCTTGGGCTGACGATGCCCATAAACATGGACGCCGCATCGTGGACCGGTTTGTAGAGCCACACGGCGCGTGAGCCGGCATTGTGAAAGTGCAGCGACACTGTGGCTGAGAAGGGTTCCGGAATCACTGACTGGCTGACCGAAATGGTGAGGGTCAACGGTTGGGTCGCAGTTTGCGCTCGGGCGCAGCGCAAGCCGGACGCCACCGCCAAGCCGGCCATGAGAAAAGCCCGTGCAGGCCCGCTCGCATGGGCTTTCAGCAGCGTCCTACCATGAGTGCGGGTCATTTTGCGATGCGCTCCAGCCGAGTCAGAACTTGCCGCACCTCCACCGCCGAACGCACGTAGAAGCGCGCCGCAGTACGTGTTCTTTTGCCCACAGCCACGGAAATGCCTTTCCATCCCTGGAACACGGTCTCATCAGTGGTATCGTCACCGAAATACATAGCCAGCCAGTGCCGCGGAGAGTGCGTGGCCTTGACTTGCCGCAGAATGCGACGCACAGCCTCACCTTTGTTCGTTGCGTCGCGCGGAATCAGTTCCCACACTTTCTTCCCGCGCATCAGTGCGAGGCCGGGGATTTCTTCCGCCAAGCTAAAGACAACTCTGCGCGCCCGCTCGCGGGTCTGGCGGCTTGAATTCCTGTAATGTACCGCGCAAGTGACCCCCTTGTTTTCCAAACCAATTCCCTTCAAGTCCATCAGGCGCGAATACAGAAAGCGATAAACCTGTCGCATCTGCTTCCTTTGTTTTTGATTAGCAAAATCGAGCCGGCGGTTGTTCGGAGTCAGGGCGGAGAACCCGTGGTCGCCCACGTACCAGATGCCTCGCAAGAGTACCTTCGCCTGCAGTTCGCTCAGGCTGCGACCGCTCACGATGCCCACCACCCCAACCTTGTGAGAAAGCCTCTTGAGCAAATCTCGCACGTCCTCGCGCAATGAGACTTCTCCGGGCGTCCGCCGGATAGAGGTCAAAGTCCCGTCGAAATCCGAAAAGATCGCGATACGCCCAGCGCGCCGGATTTGACGCTCAATCAGCGGCCAGACCGTGAGGAGATGCTGCGGAGCGCTCACCGAGGCGTTAGGCTCCAGCAGCCCTCTCACGCCCTTCCATTACCGCGATGAACTTCGCAAGCCAGGCGGGGTGAGCCGGCCAAGCCGGACCGGTGACAAGATTCCCATCCACGTGGGCTTCGGTCATGGGCACGTTCACGTACTCCCCGCCCGCGGCATTCACCTCGGGACCTACTGTGGGGTAAGCGCTGATTGATCGCCCTTTTGCGACGCCGGCTGCGGTGAGAAGCTGCGCACCGTGGCACAGAGCAGCCACCGGCTTTCCAGCCGTAAAGAAATGGCGGACGATTTCCAGCACTCGGGCGTTGGTGCGCAGATATTCCGGGGCCCTTCCGCCCGGGATCACCAGCGCGTCATAGCTTTCTGGCCGCACCTCATCGAAAGTGGCGTTGAGCGAGAAGTTGTGCCCGCGTTTTTCGCTATACGTTTGATCGCCTTCAAAGTCGTGAATAGCGGTCCTCACCATATCCCCTGTCTTCTTCCCCGGGCAGACGGCGTGCACCGTGTGACCGAGCATCTGCAATGCTTGAAACGGAACCATTGCTTCGTAATCTTCTACAAAGTCGCCTACGAGCATCAGCAGTTTTTTGCCGGGCATATCTCATCTCCTTCCCAGTAAATTATATATCCGCACAACCTTGACGTGGTCGCGCTTGTCACTTTGCTCGAAGCCGCCGAAGCAAGCGGGCCCTGGCTCCCGGATCGTTGCGTAGGGGGCGGGGTGATTGAAGGATGGCGAAGAGCGTGAGTGCAGCCTCGCCAAGCCGCTCGGCGCATCGCGGGCAGCCTGTGGCCACGTGCTCGCGAAGCTTAATCTCGTCTTGCTCTGCGAGCGCCCCAAGCAGAAAAAGCTCGTGAAGGTCTTCTAAATATTGGCAGTCCATGTTCCCATCAGTGCGTGGAGGCGCTGTCGTACATAGCGGAGTGTGGCGCGCAATTCGTCTCGCAGTCGGCCTAGAGGTTTGTGAAGGAGGTCCGCCATTTCCTCCTCGGTGCGTCCCCGGTAGACTGCGAGGTCTAGCACGGCGCGCTGGCTGGCGGGCAGCACGCCTAGCGCGTTCCGCACAAGCTCTCGCCGGCGGGCAAACAAGGCGAACTCAGAGGAGTCGGGCAGCCAGGCGCTGTCGAGGCTTGGCGGGCTGAGTTTCCTTCGCGGAGATTTCCGCGCGGCTCGCAGACGTTCGACGGCCAGATCGCGCGCCGCCAGCGTCAGCCACACTTCAACGCTGGCCTTTACGCTGGTTTTCTGCGCGGTCTGTTTCCACAGCTCGAGGAAGGAGTTTTCGACAACGTCTTCGACTTCCTCTTGCGAAGTCAGAATGCGGGCCACCATTCCCCGGAGCGGTGGACCGAGCCGCTCATAAAGTAACCCGAGAGCACCCTCCTCGCGCGCGACAAGGCGTGACAACAGCTCCGGGGTTGCGACCTCATCGGGCATGACGATGCTTGGAGGCGGATCAACGATGGGATCGCTGGTCCCGCGCTCCTCGAATCCTCCCCGCCGCTCAGACTTTGATCTGTTTTGCCTGTTCGTCCCACACGACGGTGGCTTGGTGAAAGTAAGAGGCGTTAGCCATGTGGCAACCTATCGCGGTCCGATTACCGAAGTTGGCGTCCTCCACGGAGGGCCGCCGTGTGCGCACGGAGTGAAAGAAATTCCATAAATGGTCCGCTGTATCGTCGTAGTGGTCCGGCGTGCGGTAAATCATGGACTCGCTCAGTTTTGCGTCGCCCGCCTGGAGCCCGTGCTTCGCTTCCCACTTCTTGGCGTAGCGCTCCCTCATCGCTTCTGGCCACGCGGGCGTGCAGGGCGAATGGTCTTCGCCCTCTTGCGGAATCATCGTCACCACATCGCCTTCGCCGTGGAGCTCAATCAGCCCATGAGTCCCGTAAAACCGGGTCATTTCGGGAATTCTCGTATTCAGGGTTACTCGCACCAGCGCACGGAAGCTGGGGTATTCATAAAGAGTGGCAAGTTCGTCGGGGACTTCGCGGCCGTCTTTCCATCGGAACAAACCGCCACTAGACGAGGCGCGAGAAGGCGGTGCCTTAACGTCCATCACGGTATGAATGCCAGTAAGCTCATGCACAAAGAGGTCGCCCGGGATGCCCTCGCCGTAATCGCGGTAGCAGCGCCAGCGCGTCCAGCGAAGCGCGTCGAAGGGCCGATTGGGAGCGCCGTCAAGCCACGTTGTCCAGTCCACTGTTTCCGGCGAAACATCCGGCGGCACGGCGTACTTCCACGCGCCGCAAGCGCTATTGCGGCCAAGCCCAGCTTCCACCCAGGTCACGTCCCCGATCGCCCCTGCCGCCACCAACTCGCGTGCCTTTTCAAATCCGATCGAGCTGCGCCTCTGGCTGCCGATCTGCACGATGCGACCGCTGTTGTTCTGGGCGGCGACCATCTTAAAACCCTCGGCCACCGTGTGGCTCATCGGTTTTTCGCAGTAGACGTCCTTGCCGGCGCTCGTCGCTTCAACGACGAGCTTCATGTGCCAGTGGTCAGGGACGGCCGCGATGATGGCGTCGATGTTCTTATTGTCGAGCAGGTCTTGGTAGCGGGCGGTGATGGGTATAGAAGGGTTCTTGAGAATCTCCTTGGCCAGTTCTCGCCGGCCGGTGTAGAGATCGCAGGCGCCTCCGCAGACCACCCCTGGCAGAGTAATAGCGGTGGCGAGCAGACCTGACCCTCTCATGCCAATTCCTACGATTCCGAAGCGTACGGGATCGCCGGACGCCGCGCGCCTTTCTCCGGCTGCGGGTCCTGCTTCAAGCATCACGGTCCGGGCGGC
The DNA here is from genome assembly GCA_021817045.1 of Acidobacteriota bacterium. Taxonomy (GTDB): domain Bacteria; phylum Acidobacteriota; class Terriglobia; order UBA7540; family UBA7540; genus RH2-MAG17b. Next base: position 8,927 of record JAKAWG010000099.1, on the reverse strand, counting down.
AAGGGCGGCTCCGGCCAACCCCGTGCTGTCACGGATGAAGTCCCTGCGTGAAAGATCGTGTCTCCGGCTCAATGGTGTCTTCCCTCCAGTCTGGAATCCTCGCCTCTCGGCAAGGCTTCTATCCTATGCTTTCAACGGATTCGGAGCAAGCGGTTCTCAACCGGTGCGCTCTGATCCGTCATGTCATGGTCCCGGTTCTCCCGGTTTGCAGCCAGAAAGGTTGAGAATGAGTGCACAACACGGCGAGGTTGACTTTGCCGCTGGCGCAGCAGGAGAATTTACGCATGAAGCGCTTGGTGTTGCCGGTGACCCTTGCATTGACGTGCGCCTTTGCCGCGAGCGTGGGAGCGCAGCCCGTGCAGAAAGCCGCTCGTTGGATCATTGTGAATCACTATAGCGAAGTCCCTCCTCCTCCGTGGATTTCCGTGGAAATCGGCAATTTGTACCTTCGAAAGCACGCCTACCGGGGAGCACTCAGCCGCTTTCGCGAAGCGGTTCGCGATGACGCCTACTACGCTCCGGCTTACCTGGGTCTGGGAAAAGTCTACGAAAAGCTTGGCAGGCGACGGAAAGCGCTTGCGGCTTATCAGAAGTACCTGAACGAATTGCCCTCAGACCGCGACGCTGAAAGAGCCAAAGGCGTACACAAGGCCATCACGCGCTTGAAACGCGAGTTGGCAGGCGACCACCCAGTCTCCAGCCCTCCTCCTTCCTGAGGGCTAGAAGGTAATTTGTCAACCCCAACTCTTACCATCCTTCGTGGCGCCCATTCCACTTCTTTTTCCACAGCCTCGAGTGAAGCAGGCGTTGCGCCTGGCGGTAACCCGGAAACTGCTTCTCCGCGGCGCGAAATTCCGGCGAGTGGACGACCCGGCGGTGGTGGTTGTGCGTCACTGGGTAATGCACGTGCAACATCTCGTGAAACATCACGTACTCGACGAGGATTTGCGGTGAATCCGGCCCGTCAAGGAGGCGGCTGATCGTGATCGTGTTGTGCGCCGAGTCGTAGTGTCCAAGGACACTCGAGGAGCGGGTGCGGCTCCATCCCACCTGCTTCACTTGCAGCCGGTTGCCGAAAAAGGCCCGATTGTGCCGGGCAAAAATTTCTTCCAGGTCGAACCGGCGGCCGCGGGCCGGAAGCATCAGTTTGAAACCGCGTGTTCGCCGCGCTTCCTCGATGCGGCGGCGCATGTCCGGGGCCATCGTGCAGGCAAGGTAACAAGCGCGTGCCTCGCGTGAGGGCCTCCGGGAGTAGAAGCGCGAGATCAGAATCTCGGCCAGCGCCTCAAGCGTGATCGGGGGCGCGGCCCGTAAAACGTCACATATGTCGACTTCCACCAGGCCGGTGCCCGTCCTGCGAATGGTGCAGCGCACGGCTGCCCATTCACGATAAGCCACCCGAAACGCGGGCGCGGGCCGAGAAGGGAAGATGCGGCGATGGGTTCGCGCGAAGATTTCCTCTGGAGTATGAGGCAGATCAAGGGGCAGGGAAAGCTGTTCGCTCATGAACTCGACACTCATGATTGCTCGCGCATCAGCAAGCCACCGGAGAACGTCCGGAATCTGTCATTCTGAAGAGCCGAGAGCGGAGTTTAGCCTGAGCCCCTTCGCGGAGCCCGCTCTAAGCGCCGGAAAAGCAAATTCCTCCGCCTCGCACGGTTCGGCGTCGGAATGACACAGCGAACGGCTCAGAGCCTGCGCAGGGCGTAGCGAAAGGGCTGTCCGCAGCAGAAGCGCGAACGGGCTCAGCATGACACACTGCAAGAGCCTTTCCGCAGGGTCTCAGTTGTTTTCCGATTTTCGCTGCTTTCGCTCCTTCTCGCGAAGCTTTTTCTCTTCCTTGAGTCGCTTCTTTTCTTCTTTAACGGCTGTGTTCGAGGCTTGCCGGGCAGCCTTCGTGTGCCGCTGCAGCATTCCAAATTCCTTGATCTGATGCTGAAGGGCCTGCGTCGCGCCGTTCAGCGTGTCCTCCATGTCGGCAATGGCGTTGTTCAGCGTGTCCGAGTAGTGAGAAGCATAAGGGTCCGGAGTGTGCTGTACGTGGCGAAGCTGGGCAAGTTGCTGTGCGCCGTGGTTGAGGAGCGAGCGCAGTCCTCGCCGCATGTCGCCTTCGTGGTTGTACTGATATTGAATCCAGTCCTTCATCTCGTCGTCGAGATCGACATACTGCCCCAGCACTTCGTTCAGGAACTTTCCCATCCTCACGCGCGGATTGATGGGCTGCTGGCGGTAGTTTTCAAACTCGGCTAGCCGTTTCTGCATGAATTCGAGGTAGAGCTTGATGCGTTGGGCCGGATCCTGCGTATTGCGAACTTTTTCGGTTTCCGCTTCGCTGAGGGCGGCGTGTCGCTGTGCGAGGAGGCTTGCAGTCAATGTGACCGCGGCAAGCGCAACTAAAATGCGCCGGGAAGCCCTCACCGCGGATGCGCCTCTCCGCTGAAACGGCTAGCCTGCATTGTTGGGGAGTGACGGCTGAACGCGGGAGGAACCGCTCCGGGGAAAAGCGCCACCAGCACCTTCGCGTGCAGCTGGCCAAGACTCGATAAGGCAGCGTCGATTGGGCCGCGATTCAGGTAAAAGACTTGCCGGCGCAGCTCCCGGAGCAGCCGGAGATCTTCCCGCAACCCGATCTCCAGCTTCATGAACCCTTGCGGCTTCTTGGCGGCGTTGCGGCCGCTCGCTTCGAGCGTTTTCCAGGCGTTCTGCAAGTCCGCCTGAGACTCGCCAAGCAGTTTTTGACCCTGCCGGTTTTGTCGACGGTCGTACGCCCTTATAGCTTGGTCCAGATGAAAGCGGCCCAGTTTGACTTCCATGCGCGCTTTCTTCACCGGATTTTTCTCGCGCGCGATGCGCGCCACTAATTTCCCCGCATCCAATCGCCGGGCCACAAGAAGAGACGAGGGCAAGAACAGGCTGAGGCACGACAAACCGAAAACGACCACCGAAAACCGTCTTGCCATGCCGCCAGATGCCATGGACCTAGCTCCTGGTTGCGAACTCTCCTCGGGCGGCGCCAGCACGTATGCGCAGCTATAGTTTAACTCGGTTTGAAGCGAGGGGGGCGAATTTTAATTTGCGGGCTGCCGCAGCTTCAGAGCGGCTGCCCGGCAACTAGCGCGGCGGTGTGAGCCGAGCGGGTGTGCCCGCGAGAACTTCTTCAAACAGGCGGCCCCGGTCACGATCGGAGACCAGGTAACGCGAAATCGCCATGATGTTGTCGTCGTCGCCGGCGTGCCGGCCGTTGAGGGCGAATGCGGCCGTGTAGCCGGCCTCCGACGCCTCGCGCATGAGATAGTCATTGTATATTCCATAAGGCCAGGCGAGGAGCGTTACGGAAATGCCGAGCTCTTTTTCGAGCCTGTCTTTGGAGTGGCGAAGCTGAAAGGTGACGGACTTTTCGTACTGGGACGGCGTGAGCCGTCTTTTGTCGACATTGAAATTGGGGTGCCAGTACGTGTGCGACTGGATGGTAAAAAGTCCGGTAGCCTTCAGCGCCCGCAATTGGCTCCAGGTCATGGCGTAACTGGCGTTCGAAATGGCCGATGGGTAGATGAACAGAGTCACCGGAATGTGATACTCCTTCACGAGCGGCAGCGCATAAGTATAAACAGATTCGTGGCCGTCGTCGATGGTGATGATAACGGAACGAGGCGGCGGCGGGGGCGCTTTTCCCAGCCGGTAGGCTACATAGCGGGCTAAAGGAAGGAAGTGATAGCCCTCGTCTTTCATGGTGCGGAGCTGGAACTTAAAGACGGGAAGCGTCACCGTCATGTCGTCGGCACGATAGGTGTTGAAGCGATGATAATCAAGAATCAAGACTTCGTGATTTGCACGTTCAGCTTCTTTTTCGGACGAAGCAGAAAGCGGCCGGTCGGGCTGGAGCCTCACGACCAGAAGTGCGGCAAGAAGGAAAGCGCTCGGTTTGCACATCCATTGCATGATGCCGCAAGCGCCGCCCCGGGATCAATACGAATTTGCCAATCGGTTGCGCGACTGAGAGGCCGGCGTGCATGTGCTAACCTAGCAGACCGGAAGGGTCATGCGACGAAACCTTGAAGCGCTAAGCCGTGCAGAGTTCGATCTCGCCGTGATCGGCGGGGGAGTAAATGGCGCAGCGACGGCGCGAGAAGCAGCGCTGCGCGGGCTGAAGGTTGCATTGATCGAAGGGCACGATTTTGCGAGCGGGACGTCGAGCCGCTCTTCGAAGCTGATCCATGGAGGGCTGCGTTACCTGAAGCAGCGCGAGTTCCACCTGGTCCGCGAGTCTCGCCGCGAGCGCCGCTTGCTGCTTAAGCTCGCACCGCACCTCGCGCAGCCGCTGCCTTTCCTTTTGCCGATCTATCGAGGCGATCCTTACGCGCCGGTTGAGATTCGCGCCGGGCTCACGATTTACGACTGGCTTGGGAACTTAGGCCGGGGGGATCGTCATCACTTCTACCGGCCGGCCGAGACCCTTCACCGCTTGCCATCGCTTCGTGGCGAGGGGCTTCGAGCGAGCGCCGTTTACCACGATTCGCTGACGGACGATGCTCGACTGACTCTGGAATACGTGCTGGACGCGGCCGCGCACGGCGCGGTTGTCGCCAACTACGCGGAGGTCCGGGCTTTTTCCATCGCTCCGGGCCGGCCCGCGATTGCGCACGCCGAGGTGGCGGACCGACTGACGGGCGGGAGGTGCGAAGTGGCGGCGCGTTTTTGGATAAACGCCACGGGCCCATGGGTGGACAGAGTCCGGAAGATTATCGCTGGCTACGACGGCTCGCGAACAATTCGCACCACCAAGGGAGTGCACCTCATCCTGCCTTCGATCTCAGAAACGTACGCCGTGTTTGCGGCCATTCGGCCGGGTGAGCGCATCTTCGTCATCATGCCCTGGCACGGCATTGCACTGCTCGGCACCACCGATACGGAATACGACGGAGACTTGGAAAACGTTGAACCGGACGAAGGGGACATCGAATACTTGCTGGGCGCGGTCAACCGCGTTTTGCGGGAGCCTTTCAATCGGTCCGACGTGCTGGGCAGTTTTGCCGGGCTGCGACCGCTCGTAGCGGAAGAAGGAAAGGAGCCTTCCGAGATCACTCGGGACTACCGCTTCCACCGCGACCCCTGGGCAGAAAATCTGATCACCGTATGCGGCGGAAAACTCACTACGGCGCGTGCGCTGGGCGAGAAGTTGCTGGACCTGATTGTGGCAGCGCTGCCGGCTGGGACCGTGCGAGCCGCGGCCTACTCCGATCCCTCCCGCAGCGCGCCCGTGCCCGGGGGCCACATCATGGATTATCCGTGCTTCGTCAAGGAGGCGCGGGAACAAGCCGCTCGCACCTTCGGAGTCTCCCCGGAAACAGCAGAGAGGATCGCGCGAACCTACGGCAGCCGGTGGAGAAGCGTTCTAGCGCCCATTCGCAAGGACCGTTCGCTCGGCGAGTCGCTAACCGAAGCCGGAGGGCTCACCCGCGCCGAAGCTGTGTTTTCGATTCGTGAAGAGATGGCGATGACGATCGGCGATTTTCTGCTGCGTCGCTCGGGCCTGAATTGGGTGGTTCAGACTCATTCCGGGGCGGGCAAGGCAGCGGCAAACGTCTTTGCGCGCGAGTTAGGGTGGAGCGACGAAGCACGCCGGGCAGCGATCCTCGAATATGCTCGGTTGGCGGGGTGCAGTACAAAGCCCGCTTCTCCTGCCACCGGCTCGCGGCAATCTTGAACGATCTGCAACCAGCGTCATGCCTAAATTTCACACCTACTGGAACTTTTCCAGGCCGTTCACACAGATCGCGCCCATGGTCGGAATTATCTCCGGTTCCCTCATGGCCTACGCCGCAACAGCCACCAAATTCCCGGCTTCGCACGTGGCGATGGCCGCCCTCGGTGCGGCGGCGCTTAACGCCGGATCGAACGGCCTGAACCAAATCTTCGATATTGAGAATGACCGGGTCAATAAGCCCGGCCGTCCGCTGCCGGCGGGACGTCTTTCCATGCTCGAAGCGGTGGCTTTTACGATTCTGATGTATGCCCTCTCGCTCCTTTTGGCGGCGGAGGTGAACACGCAGACGTTCGTCGCGTTCCTGCTTGGCGGAGCGGCAACGGCCATGTATTCGGCTCCGCCCTGGCGGCTGAAGAGCAGGCCGCTGGGATCGAACGTGATCATCGCGCTCGTGCGCGGCGAGTTGCTCCAGGTCGCCGGATGGGCAGTGGTGAGCTCGGTGCTCGACACGTGGGAGCCGTGGTGTGTCGGGCTGATCTTCTTCCTCTTTCTGGCGGGTGCCGCGACCACGAAGGACTTCGCGGACGTCGAAGGTGACCGCGCTGCCGGTTGCCTTACCCTGCCTGTGAAATATGGAGTCGATGCGAGCGCGCGCCTCATCAGCCCGTCCTTTGTGTTTCCCTGGCTCGTGATGGCGCTTGCGGCCTGGCTCAGGATACTCTCGGCGAGCCGCCCGGCGGTTTTGGCGCTCGCGTGCGTGCTTGCGGGCTGGGGTGGCTATGTGATTGTTCTCATCACCCGCAATCCGCGCCGGCTTGTCCGCGAGAAGGAAAATCATCCTGCCTGGCGTCACATGTACGGCATGATGACGGCTGGACGCCTCGGCCTCGCGGGAGCCTACATGCTGAGACTGCTCCACTGACTGCCACAGGGACTTACGGCCTCCCATAACGATGAAAAGTCCCCGACTTGTCACCCCTGCGAAAGTGGGGTCCAGTGACATGGGTTCCCGCTGGCGCGGGAAAGACGGCAATGGGTGACGTTCGAGAGTGTGCAGCAGCCATTCAAACGTGAATGTGGAAGTACCACAAATTGAGAATCACCATCTCGCGCAGCGAATAGAGAGTGCGAAGTGTGGGGTCGTCTTCAATAGCGCTGTCGGGGACTGGAGACGTATAGGCCTCGATCCCGAAGGATTCAAAGTAGGTCTTTACTCGATAGAGATGGAAGCCGTCGCTCACCGCGATGCAAGTGTGGAGATGATGCGCGCGCATGATGCCGACAGCGGCGCGAACACTCTGGTAAGTGGTCTCGCCATGAGTCTCGGTGAGGATTCTCCTGGCCGCCACACCCCTCTGAATCAGATAGTCGCGTCCAACACCGCCTTCGCTGTATTGAGGGTCGCCACCGTTGCCGCCGGTTGTGATGATCCAGGGCGCGAGGCCGCGCTCTTCGAGATCGAAAGCGTGGTCAAGCCGCGCGCGGTAGACTGGCGAAGGAGCGCCGTCATACTCCGCCGCGCCCATCACGACGATGGCATCGGCGGGCGTTGCCTGGTTGATGGCGGCCTGAGCTCGGATCGCGTGGTAAAGCGCGCGCTCACCCCAAATGCCTGCAATCAAGGCGGCGAGCGCCGCAAGACCTGCCCATCGGACGATGTGCCGGAGTTTCAGCCCAGGAACTCCTTCAACTCGTCTTCAGCGATAGGGCCGTAGCGTAAGACACGAGGGGACGGCTCTGTTAAATCGACTACGGTTGAAGCTAAGTCATCCCCGGTGGGTCCACCGTCTACAATCAGGGGCAGCAAGCGGCCGATTTGCGACTCAACCTCCTCCGCGCTCCTGCAAACCGGGTGGTCCGTCAGGTTCGCGCTCGTGCCCGTCAGGGCGTGGCCCATCGCGCCAATCAGCGCGACGGCCAGCGGAGCGCGCGGCCAGCGAAGCCCAACCTTGCCCGTGTTGGCTGTTACCTTCAACGGGACCAGCCGCGATGCGGGAACCACGATCGTCAGCGGCCCAGGCCAGTACTTCTTGGCAAGACTGAAAAACGGCGCAGGCGGATTCAGCGTGAGCTCGCTGGCTTGGTCGAGAGAATTCACGAGCAGTGGGAGCGGCCGTGCAGGCGTGCGACCCTTCACGCGAAAGACCTCGGTCACGGCTGCGAGGTTAAACGGGTCGGCGCCGAGCCCGTAGACCGTATCCGTCGGAATCGCAACGACCTTGCCGGTCGAGATCAGCAGCGCCGCGCGCCGCAAGATGGCCTCGAGGCCAAGGTCTTTCACCTTCAGGATTTCCGCCATGCAAAGACTACCCGCGTCGCGCTGACCGTAACACAGGCCGCGAACCACCGTCAAGCGCACCAAAGGCCCAGTACCTTCCCAGGCTGTAAGCGTGGCACCGAGCTTTAGCTCGGCACCTGCCGGCCTGAACGCCGGCACTACACCGCCTCACAAAGCAGATTTGCCCACTCCGAAAACACGCGGCGACCGAGCAGTTGCAGTTTCGGGAGAAACTCGCCTGCTTGACGAAGGATTTGATCGCCGCTCAGGCCCTCCTCCGCAAGCTCGCCGGAAAAAGTCCTTGCCAGGCCGTCGAGAATTTTCTGGGTAACTTCCATATGGAAGAGGAAGCCATAAGCGTTTCGGCCGTAGCGGAAGGCCTGGCAGGCGGTGAGCCGGGAAGAAGACAGAGCAGTCGCACCGGCAGGAACGTCGAAAACGTCGCCGTGCCAGTGCAGGGCCGTAAACGAGCGGTCGATGCCGCCCAAGAGCCGGTCATCGTGCGCCGGCTCCGCAAGCTCAATCGGAAACCAGCCAATCTCCTTTTGCGCTCCTTTCCTGACCTTTGCGCCGAGCGCTGCCGCCAGCAACTGGCTGCCGAGGCACACGCCAAGTACCGGCTTCTCTTGGCGCAGCGCTTGCTGGATTAGCCGCATTTCATCGCGTAGGAAAGGATAACGGCCGTCTTCATAGACGCCCATTGGCCCGCCCATCACTACGAGGCCGCACGCTTCGCCCAGTCCTTCTGGAACCGGCTGACCTCGGAAGCTCGAGATCGCGTCAACGGCATACCCTTTCGATTTCAGCGCCTCTTCGATGAGGCCGGGTTTTTCGCACTCAACGTGTTGTAGAGCAAGAACTGGTTTCATTCTCTCTCAATTCCGATTCGTCAGCTTACAATCTGAAGGCTGGCTTCGAGGCGCCAGCTCAAATCGGGATCAGGAC
>JAKAWG010000098.1 GCA_021817045.1 Acidobacteriota bacterium | reverse complement strand
AGCGGTGTGTGCTCTGAGGAGTCACCCACATAGACGACAAACTGGCCAGGGTCTACTTTCCAGCCTTTTGCGCTGACGCTCCAATAAGCCAGCGAGCGACGATTTAGGGTAATCGAAAGGTGCTTGCGCTCGCCCGGCGTGAGCATGACTCGCTTAAAGGCTTTCAACTCCTTCTCGGGCCTCGGCACAGTGGCGGAGGGATCACCGACATAAGCCTCTGCGACCTCGGCGCCGGCTCGTGGGCCTGTGTTCTGGACGTCAAAGGCGACGGTAAGCGGCCCCTTTGGGCTTGCTTCCTCGGGCTTGACAGTGAGGTGGCTGAAGGCAAACCGGGTATATGAAAGGCCGTAACCAAAGGGGTAGAGTGGGGCTGGTTGCCCTTTCCGGCCGTATGCCCGGTAGCCCAGAAAAATTCCTTCCCTGTATTTCACATCGCGCGTGCCTGGCTCCTCGTAGTAGTTCTTATAGGTGGGATCATCCTCAACCCGCCGCCACCACGTGATTGGCAGCTTTCCCGAAGGGTCCACCTTGCCCGTCAACACCTCGGCGAGCGCGCGGCCGGCTTCCGAGCCACCGTACCAAGTCTGGATAAATGCAGGCACTCGGTCGATCCATTCGCTCGTGTCCACGCTGCCACCGGCGGTCAACACCAGAATGGTATGCGGGTTTGAGTCCAGCACGGCCTCGATCAGTTCATTCTGGCCCGGAGGCAAGCGGTAGGTCCGGTCGTGACCCTCACCTTCCGTCCGCGGGCCGAAGCCGACCGGCAGGACGACAACATTTGCTAAAGCGGCGATTTTCCTGGCGTTCGGCTCCAGCATCTGGGCTGGGGGAATCACGCCGAGGCCCGCACGAATCCGGCTCGTCTGAGGCAAGTAGTCAAAGCGTACAGCAGCCGGCCGACCGGCAGAAAGATTGATATCCACCGCTTTCGGACTTTGGCCTTCGCGCGCGGGCTGCTCAAGCACGAGCTTGCCATTGACGTAAAGACGATAACTGTCTCCACCTACGGCTGCCGCAATGAAGCGCTCCGGCCCGGGCACTTTCGGTGTGTAGTACCCCGAGAAGCGATAAGCTCGCCTGACCGGCGAGGCTGGCGCCCACTGATTTCCGCCCCAGTCGTTGATGCTCAAAACCGCGCGGCGACTCACTGGCTCGCCGCTAAAGCTGGGATTCGAGAATTCTTCCTGCTCGAGGCCGCGATGAGTCCCTTCGCGGTCAGTAGAGAAACGAGAGGTCTCAAAAATTTCTGGCAGTTCCTTGACGCCACGGTTCCAATAGACCTTGGTGTTGGGAGCGAGCGCATCACTCAAGCCGGTCATAAAGCTGACGGGCGCAAAGGCGGTCACATGAGCGCTGCCGCCCGCCGTAGCCACGGCCGGATAGCCGTCCGGTCCGATAATCGCGATGGAATGAACCTGGCTCATCTCAAGCGGCAGCAGATGCCCTTCGTTCTTAAGCAGCACCACGCTTTCTTCCGCCGATCGCAGGGCGACGGCGCGTGATTGCTGGCTGTCGAGCGGGATGCGCAGGTCCGTCTGGTGGTGGTTGAGGAAGCCGAACTCGACTGCCACCCTCAGCAGACGCCGGACCTTGTCGTCGATAGTCGCCACGGAGACTTCGCCGGATTTGATGGCGGGTAACAACGCCTTCGCATTCATAAATTCTGCATCAGGATTTTCCAGGTCGAGCCCGGCATTGGCCGCAGCTATACCGTCATAAGTCGCGTCATAATCAGACATCAGAACGCCCCGAAATCCCCAGCCTCTCTTGAGAACCTCTTCGTTCAGAAACCTATTCTGGGTCATGTGCTCGCCGTTAACCAGGTTATAGGCATCCATGACAAAACCGGCGTGACCTTCTTTCACCGCAGCTTCAAAAGCTGGCAAGTAAATCTCTCGCAGGGTGCGCTCATCGATGACGGAATTTTCATTGTGACGGTCGTATTCGGAGTTGTTCGCGACAAAGTGCTTGACCGTGGCAACGACATCCTGGCTCTGTACTCCCAGAATGTAATACGCAGCAATCTGCCCGGCCAGATAAGGGTCCTCGCCGAGAAATTCGAAGTTGCGGCCGTCCATTGGCGCGCGGTAGATGTTGACACCCGGCCCGAGCAGAATGTTCACGCCGCGGGCGCGCGCGTCTCGACCGATTGAGATGCCAACCTGTCTGGCCAGGTTCACATCCCAAGAGGCAGCTAGGCCGATGCCGGCGGCATAAGCGGTGCTGGGCCCCCAGGTGCGAACGCCCAGCGAGGCGTCTGACTCCTTCAGCGCGGGTAGCCCAACCTGTGGCATGGCATGTGTGAATAACCCGTTCTCGCTGCTGCCCACAAGATAAATCTTCTGGGCGAGCGTCAGCTTGGCGAGCATCGCGTCAACGCGGCGGTCCACCTCTTGCGGAGAAAGCTCTGGACGGGTAATCGATTGACTTGATAGCGCAACCATGGGACACAGGACCACTAACGCCCACACCAAAGACGCTAGGGAAATAGGAGCCTCAAAACGATTGCGCACGGTGTTCATACGGTCCCCTGGTTAACTTACTTTTATTAATGAGGATTACATATTATAGTGACTTTCAATGCTGTAGCGGCGGCGTCTCGCCGCCGGCAGTTCGGCGCTCAGAGAGCGCCGCTACAGGAAACGTTGTCACTATAAAATGAAAATCCCCGGTAGCATACTTTCGATCAACCAGCCGGCAGGCTTTCCGTATGTGGGATGAGTTAAACCGTTTAGGATAAAGCGGCCCGCCGGTCCTAATTCATCCTTCAAGAGCCATTGGAGGGCCGCCGTAAATTATCAGGCCTTTGGATACTCCGGCTGATTCTTACAGCCACAGCCGGGACAGCCCAATTGGTATGGATTGGTCTGGTATTTCAGCTCCTCAAGCATGCCGATTTCGGAAGTGTAATAGGCCCGCACGATCGAGGCTTTGACGATCTGGAACAGTTTGACGCCGTGGCTAAGCTCCGGATTTGGCTCTGGGTGGGTAAGCAAAGATAGAACTGCTACCTGTTCCTCGTGGCCCAAGCGGACGAATGGATTGGAGTACCGGTTGAGGCAGTACCCATCCAACCACGAGAGGGCTTCGATATACTCCTTTCGCTTTTCTTCTGTTTCTGCTGCAAGCAATAAATCAATAAACCGGTTGACCTGCGCGGCCATTGCGCCGGGAGTATCCGTAGTCGGAATAATCAGGTCCGAGAGCGCGATAACCGTTCGGTTTTGGTGTGAGCCAAAAAAAATCGGCTTCCAAGTTCTGCTTGACAGCTCGCGATCAGGAGGTAGCGCCGAACCCAAAGCGGTAGGCTCCGGCGGAGCCTTCGCGACTTTGGTTGTTGTTTGCGCGGCTTGGCCTACCATGGGCAGCGCCGCCGCGCTGCCGCCCGCCGCAAGGCGCCTCAGGGCCTCCCTGCGACCTATTCCGTTCCTGTGATTGTCCATAAATCTCACCCCAGCCTCTTTGACACATTTTCTCCAGAAGGCCCAAAGGATTGGCTGTGCCGTGCAGCGTCCTTTCTTAGCCCACCCGCGCCTTCATGCTACAACCAGATTTCGCAAATAATTGTAGCTGATCTTGATGCTGTCAATCGGCGGCCGGTCACATCTATCTTGCTCGACCATGTAGTATCTCAAGCCGCCTTCGCGGCCTGCCGCAAAGATCCTTCTCCAATTGATAATGCCTCGGCCCACCTCGGTGAAAGGATTTCTTTTCGTGTGCAGAGGTCCGGTTGTTCGTGCAAAACCTGGCTTAAGGTCCTTGATGTGAAGCAGCGCAAAGCGCCCAGGATACCGATGGAAGTACGCAACGGGATCTTTGCCGGCCAGAGTTGTCCAGAAACAATCCATTTCCATGTCCACATAGCGCGGATCAGTGTGCTGAAGCATTCCGTCGTAAGCGACCACTCCGTCGACAACTCGAAAGCAGCGGTTATGGCAGTGGAAGGCAAGGCGAAGGCCCGATTTCTGGCACTGTTCGCCGAGCCGGTTGAACTGTTCCGCCCGCCGCCGAATCGCGCTGAGAGAAGGTTCGAGGGCGGCATCCTCGCCGGGACCCACGGCATACAGCGCGCCAAGCTCCGCCAATTGATCAACGGTTTTCTGCCAGCTTGATTTCATCATTTCCGCTGAGACCGGAGCACTGACGCACACCAGGCAATTATCGCAAAACATCTTGCGCAGGTCTCGTGGCCGTCGGCCCCATAGATTATCGGTACCGCCCACTTCAACATTGCGATAGCCGATGGCGGCTACTTGTTGCAGGGCGCTCGCGAGATTCTTATCGCATAGCTGCCGGATCGTATAAAGCTGAAGGCCGACGGGAATTCCCAGGGGATACGCGTCAAGCTCTTTACCAGACAAGCCGGCTGCCGCCACGGCAGCGAGGCCCAGCCCGCCGGACTTGATGAATTCTCTTCGGTTAATATCTGCCACGGCGCCAACTCCTTTCTGTTCGGTCCTTGTAGAGCGCGTATCAGCTTATTACACTTCGGTGCCGATATGCAAAGGACCGGCAGGAGGTCATCTGGAACGACAATATTCCGCCCTGCGGAAAGCGCTCCGTCGGATTCATTGACATATAAACTACGGGTTGCATATCATCAGAAACTCGGTTGTGCGTTCGGACTTACGCAAGAAAAGAGTGCGTTTGACGAAGAATCGGCGGGAGAGCCTGATTACACGATAACCCTCCTTAAGAGCGAGGAGCAAGAAATGGCGAAATGGCCTTTGTGCCTGAACACCAGCACCATTCGTCCCGCGCGCTTACTTGACAAGATCACCATCGCTCGCGACGCCGGGTACTCCGCCATCGAGCTTTGGAACGACGACCTCACAGAATTTGAGGCCCACGGCGGGTCTCTGAAGGAAGTCCCTGGCCGACTTCGTGATTCTGGCCTTAAGGTCCCGAGCATCATCGCCGTCGCCGCTTGGATGCAGAGTGAAGGCCGGCAAAAAGCGACGGCTTTCACCGAAGCGCGGCGGCGGATGGAGCAGGCAGCTTCTTTGGGCGCGCCTTACATCGTTGCTTCCCCGTCTCCCGATTCTCCGAATGTTGACATCGCGCGGGCGGCGGCGTGCTACCGGGAGCTATTGGAATTGGGAGAAGAGGTAGGCATCAAGCCGTCCATGGAGTTTCTCGGTTTCCATCGAAACGTGTTCGAGATGGAGCAAGCCGTCTCTATTGCAAAGCAGGCCGATCATCCGGCGGCTTCGATTGTGCTCGATCCTTTCCATCTCTACCGCGGGGGATCGGGCTTCGGGGGCTTGAAGTTCTTAAGGGACGTCAAGATCTCAATCTGCCATTTCAACGACGCTCCGGCGGCGCCTGGGCAGTTTCAGCAGAGTGATTCTGATCGCGTATATCCCGGTGACGGAGTTCTGCCGCTGCGCGCGATGCTCCGTGACCTGGCGTTGATCGGTTACGACGGCTACTTATCCGTGGAGCTCTTCAACCCTACCTATTGGCGCGGGGATTTAAGAGAAGTCGCCGAGAAGGCGCACGACAAGACGATGGCCATCGTGTCTGGTGCGGGCGATTAATTCTTCGAGCGAGAGGCGTCCATGGCTAATTTGAATTTGGGTCCGAAAGACGTGTACGACGCCATCGTTGTCGGATCCGGTGCGACCGGCGGGTGGGCAGCAAAAGAGCTCACTGAAGCCGGCCTCCGGGTGGCAGTGCTCGAAGCAGGGCGGATGCTTGTGCCTGAGAAAGAATTCACCGAGCACGGCATAGCTTATCAAATCCGCTATCGAGGTTATTCACCCGAAATTGCAGAGACTCGGCCCATCCAAGGATATTGTTCCGGCTGCAACGAATGGAACTACAAATGGTTCGTCAACGATTATGAGAATCCCTACACGGCGGCGCCGGAAAAGCCTGTATGGTGGTTTCGTCTCCGCATCTTGGGTGGGAGGTCGCTCGCTTGGGGACGGCAAAGTTACCGTTTGAGTGACCTTGACTTAAAGGCCGCAAGCCACGATGGGTACGGAGAGGACTGGCCTGTCAGTTACTCCGATTTAGCGTCCTGGTATGACAAAGTCGAGCGCTACATCGGCGTGAGCGGTGCGGCGGAGGGAGCGTCGCAATTGCCGGACGGCAAGTTTCTGCCTCCCATGCCCATGACGTGCGGCGAGGTGATGCTGAGGAATTCGGCCAAAGAGAAGTTTGGCCGAATTGTGACGATTGGCCGATGCGCAAATCTGACCGCCCCCTTGAACGGCCGGCCGCCTTGCCATTATTGCGGACCTTGCGAGCGCGGATGCATTACGCATTCCTATTACAACAGCCCTACGACCACACTGGCCGCCGCCCAGGCGACAGGGCGCCTGACCTTGATCACCGATGCGGTAGCGAGTCACGTGACAACGGATTTGGACACGGGTCGGGCTACCGGCGTTCGGTATGTCCGTCGGGTGACGCGGGAAAGCCGCGAGTTGAGAAGCAAGGTGGTGGTGTTGTGCGCGCAAGCGATGGAATCCGTCCGCATTCTTCTCAATTCCGCGAACCGGCAGTCCCCAAGCGGCCTCGCCAACTCGAGCGGTGTTCTCGGGCACTACTTGATGGACCATGTTACGGGATTCGGCGCCGAAGGCACCATGCCCATGCTGGAATCACGGCCTTGGGCAGGGCCTCCCCAGCGTCCAAATGGCATCTACGTGATTCGCTTCCGGAATGTCACCGAGCGCAGCCCTAACTTTATTCGTGGATACGGTTTCCAAGGCGGGAGCAGCCCGGAGTTTAACTTCGAGGCTGAAGGTTTTGGGCGGAAATTCAAGGAGAATGTGAAGCGCGGCGAATGGCACATTGGTCTAGGCGCCTTTGGGGAATGCCTCGCACGCTGGGACAATTACATTGAATTGGATAAGAACGTCGTGGACGCTTGGGGGATTCCCGCTCTCCATATTCACGCTTCTTATGGGGATAACGAGCGCAAGCTGGGTGAGGATGCGGCGAACACGGCGGCTGAAATGCTTGAGGCAGCGGGGGCGAAGAACATCCGTCTGACTAAGGCGATGCGGCCTTTCGGTAATGCCATCCATGAAGTAGGGGTCGCCCGTATGGGAAACAACCCCAAGACTTCGGTGCTGAACAGCTTTTGCCAGACCCACGACGTAAAGAACCTCTTTATCATGGACGGCAGCTCTTGGGTGTCGTCGGGCTGCCAGAATGTTACGCTTGGTTTCATGGCCATCGCCTGCCGCTCCTGCGCCTATTTAGTTGACCAATACAAGAAAGGCGAGATTTAATCCCCACTGATCTCTATCAAAAATCCGCCACGCCTACCGTGAGCTTCTTCGTTCCACCCAGGGCGATTGCCTCACGAAGAGTGAACCGGTTCGACAGTAAAAAATCTGTGCCCTAATTTCGGCAACGCTACGCTGAGACTCATCTCACTGTTGGCCAGACTCCAATACCTTCACGCGCTCCTGGTCTTCTCTTTTCTTTTTCGCCTCTGCGGCTTTAAATGTAGCCAGCTCTTTCAAGGCTTGTTCGTTGTTCCCCACGTTCCTATATAGTCGGAAGAGACGATAATGAAGGCTAATTTGACTCGAATCGTAGCGGAGAGCCCGCCCGTACGCCGTAATCGCTTTACTAGGTTCGTTGTCGATCTCCCACGCTTTACCTAGGTCTGCCCATGCTTGACCATCCGTTGGATTCGCTTTGAGCAATTGTTCAAGCACCGGGACTGCCTGAGCTGCTTCGTGTGCCTCCGTTAAAGTGTGGCCGAGATGCGCCAGCGCCAGCTCGTTGGACGAGTCGAGAGCTAATTCAGCCCTATACTCAGCGATTGCGGGTGCCCAACGAAGCTCGTCCTCGTAAATCTCTCCAATAGCAAGATGAACACCCAGGCGATCTGGTGCCAGCTTGAGGGCTTCCTGATAAATTGCGAGAGCCTTTGAGTCTTGACCTGCTGCAGCATAATATCTTGCCAATAGGAGTTTGGAAAGATAAGAGTCTGGCTGCATCGCCACAGCTTGGTTGAGGTACCACAATGCCAAGTGACTTTCAACCTCCACCGCCAACAAGGATACTGCCGGCGCCTGCAGATAGGGCAAGAGGTGCTCTTCAACCACCTTAAAAGCCCTTCTATAATGCGACTCTTCTTGATAGGCTGAGGCCAGGATATAAGCGACAGCCCAATTTTTCTCATACAGCCTTGAGTTAGCGATCTTCTCGGTTACACTCTCGTAGTTTCCTCGGGAATAGAGGTGTAGAATATCTCTTAAGTTTTTCTCCTCCGGAGAAGCTGATCCTTTCTGAAGTGCGTGCCTGACATAAGCGTCTCCTACATCGGGCATTGACGGATCGGGATGGATTGGTGGAATTGCTTTCCACAATCGGTGGAACGCAGTTGCGTTTTGCAATAAGACCGCTTCTTTACCAGGCGATACCCGGGCATCTTCGTTCGTAACGGTGTGAGAAACATTTCGACTAGGGTTGAGTAACCTGTACCTTTCCAATGCGGCAGCTGCTAGCTCGTGAAAACCAGCCTCGCGCAGCGCGGCTGAGAGTTTCCAGTACAGCGCAGGCAGATTAGGGTCGCGAGATAACGCCCTCATGTACTCTTCGATCATTGTGACTTGGTCCCTTTTCCGCTCCGCGCCAATCGCGAGTGCCCAATGATAGAAGGCTGACTGTGCGCCCAACTTCTTCAGACGCGCCAGACCTTGTTTCATTGCCGCTAGATAAGCTTCGCCGAGACGGTAATGAATGTTCGGATCTTTAGGATAGTATTGAGCCATGGCGCTCAGCACGCGAATCGCATCGAGCGGTTCGCTAAGAGCAATGTAGCTGAGACCCAGGTATGTTCCCGCCACTTTATCTTGAGGCTTCAGCAGAAGCGCGGTCCTCAGGTTCTCCACTGCGGGACCGAAGTCCTCAGATAGGTATTCATCAACACCCAAAAAAATCCGCGCCCCGACTAGTTTGGGATTGAGCGCGACTGCTGTTCTTAAGGCGGCCACAGCCTTGGAGTACTTGCGTTGCTCGTGGTAAACAATGCCAAGATTAAGATAGGCTCCAGCGAAACGAGGGTCTCGGGAAATAACGAGTTGATATTCTTTCGCTGCCACATCCAGCTTGCTATGCCGCTGCGCTTGCAAAGCAAGACGGAAGTGTTCAGCCGTCCAAGAGTCGAAAGTCTGCCCGATTGCTTTGGAAACACCAAGTGGCGCGATCACTACAAGGAAAGACGCGGCAACAAATCTTCTCGCGCGGTGTGAGAAGGAACTCCGTCTCATTATCGGTCCACTTTGCCTTTGCACGGCAAAACTGCCCCTCGGAGGTTTACGCGGAACAGGTCTGATGGTTAAGGGCACAAACGTGGCACGACCCACAAAATCAGTAATCTGGATACTGAAAAAGAAGCAGAAGGAGTCATTATCTAGAGACGCCTCTATGGGTCTGTCAAAGGATATCCAATGCCTAGGGCTCCCTTATTCAATTCCTCAAACCTTGCCCAATCGGCGCGCGCCTGTTTCATACGGTGTTCGTTCTCATAAACCTTTCCCAACAAATAGTAAACCCGAGGGTAGTTGGGAGCTAAATTTCGCGCGACCAGCAGATAGTGCTCGGCTTCATGGGTTCGACCCAGCGAAAGCAGAACACGACCGAACTCGTAATTTGCTACAAACGAACCAGGGCTTTCTGTAACACCGTCGCGCAGAATCGCAAGAGCTTTCTTTGGTTTGCCCAGCTTGAAGAGCATCGAGCCGTAAAAGCCGAAGGGCTCGCCCTGTTTCGGTCCCTTTTGCTCCTTCTCCAACGCGATAGCTTGCTGGAAGTTCCGGCTCGCATTGGGATACTCACGCAGTGCCTCATAGCAAAGAGCTAGGTTCCAACGAGCCATCCGGTAATTAGGCTGCAGCCTCAGACAAGCTTCAAATTGCAACGCGCCCTGCTTGTATTGACCTATGGAATACAGAGTTCTAGCGTAATAATATCTTATCTGGGGGTTATCGGGGTCGAGTTCCGCTGCCTCTGCCAGTTCGAGAGAAGCCGCGGCCTTCTGTCTTTTCATGATTAAGACCAGCCCCAGTAGTTCATGCATCCTCGCGCTATGATCGGACAAGGCGAGCGAATCGTGTATAGCGACCAACGCAGCATCGTATTGTCTCTGCTTGAATAGCAACTCAGCCTCCAGCGCGTAGCCGACTGCCGTCGCACCGCACAGTTTCACATAATCCCGAATGACCCCGATTGCCTGCTCGTATTTCCCCCCATCAATATAGAACCGAGCTATTTCCTTGACATAGTTGGGTTCCCCCGGTTCCGCCCTCACCGCCGCTTTGAATGCTTTCTCCGCGGCCGTCATCTGACCCGCTGAATAGAACTTTAAGCCACGTGCAAATTGTTCCTGAGCAATTTGCCCTTCAATATTTTGCAGGGATGCGCTGGAAGGATTGACCAGGCGGAGACCGTTTGCCGGCTTCTCACACTGGGTGTTTGCGGTTAACGTGGGCCGAGACGAAACCGGTGGACAAGAGAGCGCACGGTGGGGTAAAAGCAAAAGCCACGCAACTACGCTGAACGCAACACAGTGCGTGGCTTCGTGCCGAAATACAACGTGAAGGGAAAAACTCACCAGTCAATTCTAGCATGTAGCTGGACTATGCGCCCCGCGCCTGCAGAACCTATAGTCCCAAACGTACTCGGAGAACTGACGTCCCCAGAGGGTCCGCCCCACTGCACGCGGTTAAAAAGATTGAAAGTATCCACACCGATTTGCATCGTAGCTCTTTCATGGGACAGAAGAGGAAAGGTCTTGTTCAGTGAAATGTTCTCATTGAAGTAAGGGCAAGTTCGGACATTGGGTAATGTCCGGGGCGCATCGCCGAACTGGAAAGGTCCGGGAAGAGCGAACGCGTTAATATTCATCAAAGTCTGAGTGGCTGGATCAAACGATGAGCACGAGGCGTTGGTTCTGATAGCCTGACCCGGAACTATATTGGGCCGAAGGAGCGCCGGTCCCTGGTCGCTACCGCCCATCGTGGGAAGCAAGCTCTCCGTGATTACCGCAACCGGAGTACCGGACTGGTAGGTCTGGACGCCCGCAATCGACCATCCACCCAGGATATCGCGGTCAAGCACGTTGTTTTCGTGTAAAAATCGCTTTCCCGGCCCGAAAGGCAATTGATAAACATAGTTGAAAATGAGTTGTTGAGGTACGTCATAGTTAGCAAGCGATTTTTCAGCTCGGTGATCATAATAATTTTGGGGAGCCGAGGCAAAGAATCCGGGTGAAAAGAGGCTTGCGTCTGCCAATTCCTTACTCATCGTGTAGCCCACCAGGAAACTCAAGCCATTGGAGAACCGTTTTTGTGCCTGCAACTGAAAGGCATTGTATGTGGACCAATTGATCGCCGAGCCTTCGTTCATGACGGTAAGATACTGCGGGTAGGGACGCAACGCCTGCGCCACCGTGCCTTGAAATCCCGGGTACGGCACCGGGACTCCCGCCGCCACCGCCTGGGGAGAGTAAATGTTTGCGCCCATTATCGGTTCCAGGCTCTGAATCGTAGGATTTGAAAAATTTAGCTGATTAATGTTCTCCTGGGCGGTGGAGAGAATTCCATGGGCAAAGTTGCCCAGATATCTGGCCGTGAGGTAGACCTGCCCGGGCAGCTGGTGTTCAACGGCAAAGTTTACCGACTCAATGAAAGGTGGGCGTCCGGCGTCCTTCCCGAAATAGTAGGTATCGCTTCCATTTGCCACCGTGGGAGAAAGATCCCTAACAAACCCTCCCGGCGGAACGGGAAACCCACCCGTCCAGTCAAAGGCAGGCGTAAACC
Organism: Acidobacteriota bacterium; assembly: GCA_021817045.1. GTDB lineage: Bacteria > Acidobacteriota > Terriglobia > UBA7540 > UBA7540 > RH2-MAG17b. The sequence goes on along the minus strand of JAKAWG010000098.1, from coordinate 5,184 downwards.
CGTCGGGAGATGCAGCCGTGAAGAGCGGGAAGTACCCTTGTTGTAAAATGGCATCAAAGCCCGCCATCTGCTGGGTGACGGGGCCATAATACACTCCATATCCTCCCCGCAACACGGTCTTTGGCTGAAGCTGGTATGCGAAACCGATTCGTGGCGCGAAATTCCGGTCAAACCACCAACTCGGCGCCACTCGCCTGCAATTGCAGGTGTTGGGACCAAAGCCAGCGAAGGTCAACGCCCCAGGGCGATTTCCCGCGCCGGGGTTGGGCAGAGTCGGATCAAATTGCGAAACCTCATTCTTTCCCATTTCCGGGAATGGTTGAGCATCCCATCGAAGACCTAATGTCAGAGTTAACTTCGAAGTGGTGTGCCACTCGTCTTGACCATAAAAGCCAAAGGTGTACGACCGGCCATCTTCATAGTTACCGCCCTGGACGGCCGAATCATCCACCTGCCCGAGCAGAAAACTCGCATAGTTAAATCCGGTCGACGAAAGAAAGCCTGGTAGGCCCGTTTCCGCCGGGAGAAAAGTGAATTGCCCGTTATTGGTGACCGGGAAATTGCCAGCCCAGTGCGTCCAATCAAAGCCGAATTTCAGCAAGTGTTTTCCTTGCATGTGCGATAAATTATCAAGAAAGCTCCAATTTGTATCGCCTTCCGCCTGGCCGCACTTGAGTTCCGTCTGAGTCCCCGCAAAGAACTGCCCGATATGGACCGCTGGCAAGCAGTAACCCGTTGCGTTCGGTTGGCCGATAAGCGCAGCTCCCTGGTTAGCCGCAGCCTTGTTGCTATAGAGCACGTCGTACTCGCGGACTAACGCGAGGTTGGCCTCATTGACCGTGGTAGGCGACAGCGACCACGTCCAGTCAATCCGCGGGTTATGACCCACAGTGAACGAAGCGTTGCGGACGGCGAAAATGTCGGGAAGCGGGAACGGAGTGGAAACGCTTTGCTTGTCCCTCCAGAAAATACCCATGAGATGCATTTTGGTTCCAATGTTTTGGTCGATCTGGATACTCGTCGTGTTCTCGGGCTGCGCTCCAGACCCACCCGCCGCGATATAGTTGTTTGCGACTTGATTAATTTGAGGCTGGGGAAGGAAAGTCTGAAGCTTGGCCGAAACAGGGCTAAACTCAGCGGTAGGAATTATGTTCCCGGGAAATGGATCTCGCACAATTTGCCCGTTCACGGTCCGCTGGGTCGTGGGGTCATAGATCGCCCCGGCCAACACCGGTCGGCCCAAAGCGTCTGTCCCAACGGGCACGCCCAAGAGGCTGCTGAAGTCACCATTTCTATAAGCGGCGACCGGCATCGTGTACAGGCTGCCTGGTGCTGAAAAGAGGTATCTGAAAAACCCTTGATTGAAGAAGAAGAACGTTTTGTTCTTGCCGTTATAAACATGAGGGATGTACACGGGGCCCCCAATCGTAAAACCGAACTCGTTCTGCTTATCGATGGGGACAGTCGGTGAAAAGAAATTTCTGGCATCAAAGCCGTTGTTCCGCATGTATTCGTACGCGGAGCCGTGTATTTGGTTGGTGCCCGATTTGGTCACAATCGAGGTGACTTCGCCAGCGGTAAATCCGGATTCGGCGTTGACGTTGGTTGAGACCTTCATTTCCGACACAATTTCGGCGGAAAAAGACGCGCGCAAGCAACCTCCCAAAGCGGCAGGGTTGCACTCGGAGGGCGCACCGTCAACCAACTGCTCGCCGTATAAACCCACCGACCCGTTAAACACCGTATTGAAGCCCGCGCCGCCTTGGTAGCCGGGCATCGTGACTTCCCACTGTGTGGGGTCACGCTTAGCGCCGTTAACCTCCAAAGGCAACTGCATGAGCGTCTTCGTGTCCTCAACGTAGTTGGTGGCGGTGTTGCGCGTTTCGAGCATGGATGCGGCTGCTGATACCGTGACTTGCTGAGTGGTTGATCCGACCGCTAAGGTGACATTAAGGCGTGGGCTTGCCCCTTGAACAAGCTGGATGTTCGTCCGCTTATAAGTCATGAAACCGGTGTGGGTTACCGTCAGCGTGTACGCACCGTAGTTCAGCGAAGGAAAGGCATAATACCCGCTTGGGTCAGTCGTAGTTGTTTGGGTTGTCCCGGTCGCGTTCTGAAGCAAGACGACGTGAGCGCGTGGCACAACCCCGCCTGAAGGATCGGTAACCGTACCCACGATGGAAGCCCTGTTCACCTGTGCCACCAGGCAGTTGGCTCCCAACGTTAAGAAAATAGACATGATTAACAGAAGATCGCAGCCTCGTCCCACACTTTTGTTGCCCATGTTGGCACCCACCTTCCGTTATAGATTTGCGGTGGGCTAAGCCCGACCCGTTCGGTCTCTGCGCGGTGCTATGGTCTCATGTCCCGTTTTTCCGTCATGCGGACTTTAGCCCAAAACCTAACTGTCCGAGGCATACTCCAAAACTTTTGACTTGTCAAGTATTTTTTTAAGACTTTTTCAATATAAGTTTGCCGCGATCCTAGTCAGCTTTCCTGCCATCTCTAACAGGTGCCGAAAACCTCTAGATGCAATCATTTGGGGAGGCGTCGCGTGCCCACCGGTCGGAACATCCCCAAAAACATTGCACAGGCGTTCCCCCAATCCTCATTGGGAAGGCCACCGGTGCGTGACACTGCATTGACAACCAAGAGCATTTCGGCTTAGCACGGGTCGCGCTGGGGCGAAATGGCGGCCCACCTGCGTCCGATCATTGACTCCGGTGAAGACAGTCTTCCCACAGACATGCCAAATCGGGAATTGGACAAACGAAATCCACCCGAATATTTTTGAGAATCGTGGCGTACTCCCATGAAAATACATAAGTTAAGTCGAATAATTCGCTCGCCCATCTTTTCGCTATCTTACGTAAAATCAATAAGATAGCGAATTAATTTCGTTTAAGTCATTCGTTATTAATAACTTGGCTATTTCGCCGAGCTCTCGCCGCTTGCCGAAGCTTCAACACGGCGGAAACGGAGCCTCTCTGTGCTCTCCGTGTTAAAGCTTGAAGGGGACGGAGAGCATAGAGGATTTGGGTTCGGTCGCGGTTCTCGGGTCTCAATAGCAATTCACCAATAACAATTCACCACTGTAATCGTGCCACAGCCTAATGAGACAGTGGAGACACGTGAGACAAATGAGACAGTTTTTTGTCCCTCGTCCATGGTCCTTTGTCAGTTGCAGAAGGCCAGGACCGGTTAATCTGCTAAGGTCGGCCTGCACGGTTCAGCGATTTGTTGAGAGGGATCCGGCCGGAGATTCCCTAAATTGACACGGAACATAGCGTGGACTAAAATCCGGTCCTCTCCCATGGGCGCAGGAGTACGGCCTCTCGAAGCACGCATGACCGCCGTGTTCGCGTTTTGTTTTCTAGTTGTATGGCCGGGCTGGTGTGCAAATCCGTGCGCGAGGTGTCATCCCGCTGAGGTTGCCGGATTCGAGGCCACTCCGATGGGGAGCTCTCTGGGACCTCCGAAGGGACCGTCCGGATCGTTTTTTGACGCAGCCGCGAATACGCAATTCACCATTCGTTCAACTCCTTCCGGCATGGTCCAGCAGATCGAGAAGAAGGGTCTTTCTTCTCACTACGCGGTGGCGTATTCGATTGGTTCTGGAGCCCATGGCATCGGATACCTTATTCAGTTGAGGAATCATCTTTTTCTATCACCTCTCTCTTACTACCCCGGCCGCGGATGGAGATTGGCGCCAGGCTACCAGAATTCCAACTTAGTGGATTTCTATCGGCCCGTAGTGCCAGAGTGCCTTTTTTGCCACGCCGGCGCCCCGCAGCCCGTTCCTGAAACGCTAAATACTTACAAAAATCCGCCGTTTGCGGCTGAGGCGATCACGTGCGAGCGCTGTCATGGCCCCGCAGAAGCTCACATGCGGGACCCGGTGCCTGGCTCAATAATAAATCCTGCAAAGCTCCCGCCGAACGCTCGCGACAGTGTTTGCGAGCAATGTCACCTTATGGGAGCAGCGAGAATCGCCAATCCAGGCAAGAATCTCAGCGATTTTCGTCCGGGTGAGGATCTGGAAGACACGTTTACGGTGTACGTTTTTGTGTCCACACTGAATCCGCGGGCTCCAGCTCCGTTCAAGGTGATCAGCCAGTCCCAACAACTTGCGCTGAGTATGTGCGCGCGGATGAGCGGTGGGCGGCTCTGGTGCGGTACTTGCCATGATCCCCACCGGGAGCCTTCGAACCCCGTCGCCTACTATCGTTCGCGCTGTCTCTCTTGCCATGGTGTTTCGCTGCTCAAGACGCACCCGAAACCTAACGAGAACTGCATTGCTTGCCACATGCCTCGGCTTCCGGTGGTGAACGGAAATCACACCGTGTTTACGGATCACAGCATCGCAATTTATCCACTTCAGCAGTCGGGTAGCCACCCACCCCCTAAGACCACCTCGGCAGACGCCCTTGTGCCTTGGCGAAACCCGCCGGCGGCATATCAGCAACGTAACCTTGCACTAGCGGAAATCCGGGTCGGCCGGCACATGAAATCAGTGCCTTTGCTGAAGGATGGATTGCAACGTCTGTTGGCGTGCTGGTCCAAGTTCTCGAACGATCCCGCGACCCTTGCTGGTCTCGGACAGGTACTTTACGCCGCTGAAGAGTACAAAGAAGCCGAAGCGGTCTATGCGCACTTAATCCAGATCCAGCCCGGAGTCGCGATTAATTATTTTCAAGCAGGCGTGGTATGGGAGGCGGCGCATGATAACTCTAAGGCTATTGGTGATTTGCAGAAGGCGCTCGAACTCGACCCGCTCCTGCGACTGGCTTATTTCCAACTTTCGAACACCTATCATGAAGCGGGAGATTCCGAGATGGTGCGCCAGGTCTTCCAGAGATATCTCGAGACCTTTCCGGGGGACATCAATGCTCGTCTCGCAGAGGCTGCAAATCAGTAGCTCAGGCGCCGCTTGCTTTCCATGTTTCGCTATTTTCCACTTCAAGACCTCAAGAGGCGATATGATCGTCAGCGGAACAACGTCGGTCTATTCTGCCCGGAACGATGCGCAGATAGAGTCCTCCTTGGTAGGTGTTGGGGATGGTGCCCCGGAGATCGTTGGAGGTGAGCGGCGGTTCGATTCATTTTACGTCACCATCTCCTGAGGGGTGACGATCTTTCTTTCTAAAGCCGCTTGCAGCATCCAGAGGTCCCGGTAACCCATAA
>JAKAWG010000097.1 GCA_021817045.1 Acidobacteriota bacterium | reverse complement strand
AGCGGCCACGGCGTACGCGGGGAACGCTCCGCCGGCGGCATGGGCATGATTTCAAATTGTTGGATGGATTTTGCTTTTTGCCGATGGCAGGTGCCCAGACAATCCGCGCCCGTGTCGCCGCCGCCGATGATGATGACGTTTTTGCCCGTGGCGAGAATCTGGTTCTCGACTGAATCGCCGGCGTTGCGCATATTCTGCTGGGGCAGAAATTCCATGGCAAAGTGAATGCCCTTCAACTCGCGGCCCGGAACTTTCAGATCGCGCGGGTGCTCGGCGCCGCCTGCCAGAAGTATCGCATCGAAATCCCGTTGTAAGTCTTCCACCGGAACGTTTGCGCCCACGTGCGCGCGAGTCTCAAAGCGCACACCTTCAGCGATCATTTGCTCAAGCCGCCGATCCACGATGTGCTTTTCGAGCTTGAAGTCGGGAATGCCGTAACGCAGCAGGCCGCCGATGCGGTCGGACCTTTCGAAGACGGTCACAGCGTGTCCGGCGCGGTTGAGTTGCTGCGCCGCGGCAAGGCCAGCCGGCCCTGAGCCAACCACTGCTACGCGCTTGCTTGTGCGTGCGGCCGGCGGCTCCGGAACAATCCAGCCCTCGCCAAATGCCCTCTCCACAATGGTCTTTTCAATTAGCTTGATCGCGACGGGCGGCTCGTTGATGCCAAGCACGCAGGCCGCCTCACAAGGAGCAGGGCAGATGCGCCCGGTGATCTCAGGAAAATTATTGGTGGAATGGAGGACGTGGATGGCATCCTGCCAGCGATCATTGTAGACGAGGTCATTCCAGTCCGGGATGATGTTGTTTACCGGGCAGCCGGTGTGGCAGAAGGGAATGCCGCAATCCATGCAGCGTGCCGCCTGCGTGCGCACCTTTTCCTGCGGGAAGGGTTGATAGACTTCGAGGAAGTCGTTAACCCGCTCCTCGACCGGGCGGCGCGGCTCCGTCTCGCGCGTGTATTCCTTGAATCCTGTTATCTTACCCATGGCGATCAATCGAAGAGGCTTCCCACCGGCAATGAGAATCCCGGGAAAACCTGACTGCCGTCAAGGTGGCTCTCGGCTCGAAGCGTTCTGCTCACGCCGCTTGCCTCGTAGGCATGCACTTCTCTCACCTTCGGATAAACCACCCAGACGGCTTCAGAACCCGTTGTGAGGTACTGGTCAACTTTCCGGGTGAGGTCCTCGGCCAAGTCCGTAGGCGAGACAACTTCGATCGCCAGCGCAGGTGCTCCGTTGATTGGAACGTCCGGGTCGATATCTTTTACTCGGTCGGCACGAACAAAGGTGACGTCGGGAATACGCACCGTGTCCGTGGAAAGCCGAAATTCAGTTTCGACGAAAACTTCTCCCAACTCGCCTTTTTCCACAAATTCCGCAAGTCGCCTCGCGATCCGATCCCGCACGCGGTTGTGTCGTGGGCGTCCGGGCGACATAGTGCGCAGTTCCCCCTCATCCAATTCAAAAAGCTTTCCTTCTTCCGGGGTCAAGCATTCAAAGTCTTCCAGCGTGAGCAGCGTTTTGGATCCCATAGCCGAACTTCCTTCTCGTCCTTTTCGGCAATTCTCTGCCCAATATAACACGCTCCGGAGTGCAATTGCGGCGGGGCGGCGACATGCTTCAATGCGCGGCCAGCGCTTCTGCTGGCCGGCGCGGGATGCCCAGGACGCGCTTGAATTCGTGCGGAAAGACCTTGATGAATTTCGGCAGCATGTCGTCCCAATTGTCGAGAATCCAGCGTGCCTGCGGGCTGCCGGTATAGTCGGCGTGGCGCGAAATCAGCTCGAATAGCTTTTCGGCGTCTTCCGCCTGCGTCACCGGCTCCAGGTCCACCTCGCGGCGATTGCACTTGATTGAAGCAAAGTCGCCCACGCGGTCGAGGACGAAGGCGACGCCGCCCGTCATGCCGGCGGCAAAATTGCGCCCGGTTTTGCCGAGCACGACGACGAGGCCGTTGGTCATGTACTCGCAGCCATGGTCTCCGACGCCTTCCACCACCGCCGTCGCGCCGGAGTTGCGCACCGCGAAGCGCTCACCGGCCATGCCGTTGAAGAACGCTTCGCCGCTGGTCGCGCCGTAAAGGCAGACGTTTCCGATCAGGATGTTCTCTTCGGTTACGAACTCGGACTCGCGCGGCGGGTAAATAATGAGCCTGCCTCCCGAAAGCCCCTTGCCCACGTAATCGTTCGCCTCGCCTTCGAGCGCGAGCGTGACGCCAGGCGCGAGGAACGCGCCAAAGCTCTGTCCCGCTGAACCTGTAAACTGGATGCGAATGGTATCGTCGGCCAAGCCTTTCGAGCCGTAACGCCGCGCAATTTCCCCGCTCAGCATCGCGCCTACCGAGCGGTGCACGTTGCGGATGGGCAGACTGAGCGAGACCGGCGTCGCATTCTCGATGGCGTCCCGGGTGTGTTCGAGGAGGCTTTTATCGAGCGCCTTCTCGATGCCATGATCTTGCGCCACCATGCAGTGCCGGCCGACGTGCGCCGGCATGGGCGGATTGTAAAGAATGGGGGAGAGATTGATTCCCTTCGCCTTCCAGTGGTCAATATCCTTGCGCTGCACGAGGCAATCCACGCGGCCCACCATCTCATCCACGGTGCGGAAGCCCAACTCGGCCATGATGCGGCGCAGATCTTCGGCGACGAAGAAGAAAAAGTTGATGACGTGCTCGGGCTGCCCGCGGAATTTCTTGCGCAACTCGGGGTCTTGCGTGGCCACGCCCACCGGGCAGGTGTTCAGGTGGCACTTGCGCATCATGATGCAGCCCATGGCAATGAGCGGAGCGGTGGAGAAACCGAACTCCTCGGCTCCGAGGAGAGCGGCGATGGCCACATCGCGTCCCGTCTGGAGTTTCCCGTCCACCTGCAGCCGGACACGGCTGCGCAAATCGTTCATCACCAGCACCTGGTGGGTTTCGGAAAGGCCAAGCTCCCATGGAATGCCTGCATGACGGATGGAACTGATGGGCGACGCGCCCGTCCCGCCGTCGTAGCCACTGATCAGGATGACGTCGGCATGAGCCTTCGCCACCCCCGCCGCTACCGTCCCTACACCCGCTTCGGCGACGAGCTTTACGGAAACTCGTGCCAGCGGGTTCGCCATCTTCAGGTCATAGATCAGTTGCGCAAGGTCTTCGATGGAGTAAATGTCATGGTGGGGCGGCGGCGAAACCAGCGTCACCCCGGGAATTGAATGCCGAACTCGCGCAATGACTTCGTCCACCTTGTGACCTGGCAACTGACCGCCTTCGCCTGGCTTTGCGCCCTGCGCGATTTTGATCTGCAAGTCATCAGCATTGACCAGGTAATTGATGGTCACGCCGAAGCGGCCCGAAGCAACCTGCTTGATGGCGCTGCGGCGCAGGTCGCCGTTTGCATCCGGTTTGAACCGGCTCTCGTCTTCGCCGCCCTCGCCCGTGTTTGAACGGCCGCCAATGCGGTTCATGGCAATCGCTAGCGTTTGGTGTGCTTCGATGCTGATCGAGCCAAAAGACATGGCTCCGGTGGCAAACCGCTTGACAATTTCCGACGCAGGTTCGACATCTTCAAGCGGCACAGCAGGAACGGCAGGTTTGAAGTCAAACATGCCGCGCAGCATCATGAAGTCGCGGTTTTGTTGGTTCACAAGGTCAGCGAACTCGCGGAAGGTCTCGAACTTCTCTTGCCGTACGGCGTGTTGCAGCTTGCTTACCGTGGCCGGGTTCAGCAGGTGGCGCTCGCCGCGAACACGATATTGGTATTCGCCGCCCACCTCGAGTTCGGTCTCTGATTCAGCCGGCGGCTGCATGGCAAAGTGATGTTTCAGCAGCGCCTCTCGCGCCAGTACTTCCATGCCAACGCCTTCGATGCGCGAAGCCGTGCCCGTGAAATAGCGCTCGACGAAGGGGCGATTCAAGCCGATGGCTTCGAAGATTTGCGCCCCTTGATAGCTTTGCAGCGTTGAGATGCCCATCTTCGAAAAAGTCTTTAGCAGGCCCTTATCTACCGCCTTCAGATAATTTTTCAGAAGTTTGTCAAAGCTGTACTCGGGCGGGAAGCGCCCGTCCTTGTGCATGTCTTCGAGCGTCTCGATGGCAAGGTATGGGTTCACGGCGCTCGCGCCGTAGCCGAGCAGAAGTGCAAAGTGCATCACTTCGCGCGGCTCGCCGGATTCAACGATCAAGGCCACCTGGTTGCGAGTCTCGTCGCGCACCAGGTGATTGTGGATGGCGGAGAGCGCGAGCAGGCTGGGAATGGGGGCGTATTGCGCATCCACGCCGCGGTCGGAAAGAATCAGAAGCGTGTAGCCGGACTTGATGGCGAGCGAAGCGCGCTGGCAAAGCCGCTCGACCGCTGCTTCAAGCTCGGCGACGCCGCCTTCAACCGGAAAGAGCATCGGCAACGTAGTAGCCAGGAAATCTCCCCAGCTCACGCGGCGCAGCTTTTCCAGACGCCGGTTGGTGATGATGGGATGGCGGAGCTTCAACGTGTGGCAGTGGCGCGGCGACTCCTCCAGGATGTTCCCCTCCGAGCCGATATAGCTGTTCAGCGACATCACCAGGTCTTCACGGATGGGATCGATGGCGGGATTCGTGACCTGGGCGAACATCTGCTTGAAGTAGCTGAACAACAACTGCGGCCGGTCGGAAAGGCAGGCAAGCGGCGTGTCGATGCCCATCGAGCCTACAGGCTCCTCGCCCTTCATCCCCTTTGGGCCAATGATGAATTTCAGGTCTTCGTCCGTATAACCGAAGGCCCGCTGCCGCATGAGAATGGTCTTGTGATTCGTCGCCTTGACTTTCTGGGGATCGGGCAAATGGTCGAGCGTGATTTGGTTCTCTTTCAGCCATTGCGCGTAAGGTTGCCGGGCCGCAAGCTGCTGTTTGATCTCCTCGTCGCCGATCAGCCGCTTCTGTTCCGTATCCACCAGGAGCATCCGGCCGGGCTCGAGCCGCCCTTTCATGCGGACGGTTTCCGGCCTGACCGGAAGCACGCCCGCTTCCGAAGCCATGATCACCAAGCCGTCGCTCGTCACAAGATACCTGCCCGGACGCAAGCCATTGCGATCCAGCTTGGCGCCGATCACGCGCCCGTCGGTGAAGGCCACCGCCGCCGGCCCGTCCCAAGGTTCCATCAACGAGGCGTGGAACTCGTAAAAGGCGCGAACGTCCGCAGGCATGGTCGGATCGTTGTCCCAGGCCTCGGGGATCAGCATGGAAAGCACATGGGGCAGGCTACGTCCGGAAAGCGTCAGCAACTCAACGGCGTTGTCGAGCATGGCGGAATCGCTGCCGCCCGGCGTGATCACCGGCATCAGGTGCTGAACATCTTCGCCAAACAGCGGCGAAGCAAGCACTGATTGCCGCGCATACATCCAGTTCACGTTGCCGCGCAGGGTGTTGATCTCACCGTTGTGGCAAAGATAGCGGTAAGGGTGTGCCAGATGCCACGTGGGAAACGTGTTAGTCGAGAAACGCTGATGGACGAGGCACAGCGCGCTCATCGCCTCGGGGTCCGAGAGTTCCTTGTAGAAGCGCGCGATCTGCGGAGCAAGCAGCAGACCCTTATAAACGATTGTGCGCGCGGAGAGCGAAGGAACGTAAAAGAATCCCTTTTCTTTCAAATCGCTCTTCGCGATCTCGTTTTCAGCTCGTTTGCGGACGACGTAAAGCTTACGCTCGAGCGCGTCCGCGTCCATTCCCGGGGCGCGGCGGATGAAAATCTGCTCGATGTAAGGCTGGGTGCCGCGGGCCAGGCGGCCGATCGAACTGGAGTCGAGCGGGGTGTCGCGCCAGCCCAGAACGCTCAGGCCTTCCTCACGCACAATCTTCTCCAGGATGCCTTCGCAGAGCACCCGTTCCTGCCGGGCCACGGGCAAAAACACCATACCAACGCCATACTCTCCCGGCGGAGGCAACGTGAAGCCCAAACGCGAGCACTCACGATCGAAGAAAGCGTGGGGAATTTGCACCAGAATTCCGGCTCCGTCGCCCGTTTCCGGGTCGCAGCCGCAAGCTCCTCGGTGCGTCAGGTTAATGAGGATTTGAATGCCCTTGGCAATAATGTCGTGTGATTTGCGACCTTCAATGTTGGCTACAAATCCGATGCCGCAAGCGTCCCGCTCGTGGAGAGGATCATAAAGGCCTTGTGCGGCAGGCAGGCCGGGGCGAATCCGCCGCGCAGCATGTTCGCGCGGAAATCCACCTTCGTCCTTATCCGTAACTCTTGCCATAAAGACGGAAGCAACCCCATGAGATTAAAGTAATTATGCGCTTTTTTCCAGAATTGTGAAAATCAATAGTTTTTATGGTTCTGATAAATACATCGGAAGCTGAGTCTAACGCCTTGTTTGTCAGGGATTACGGCGTCGTAGATCGCTGGACGGTTGCCTCTCTAGCGCACCGCCAGCACGGGGCAGGGGCCCAATTGCAGCACCCGGTGAGTAGTAGAGCCGAAAACGGCCAAGTCTACCGCGCTTCGCCCGCGGACTCCAAGCACAACCACATCGGACTGCTGCTCTACGGCAACCTGGATAATCTCTTGGTACGGTTTTCCAATCCGAACGGTTACTTTGACCGTACACCAATCGCGGGCGTCTTCCGGAACCAACCTTTCGAGCTGTCGGCGTGTTTCAGCCATCGCCATCGGCGCTTTATCTTCGGGAAAATCCTCCACCACGTGCAGCAAGGTCAGCTCGGAGTTGTACTCCTGGGCCAGCGATAACGCGTACTTAATGGCTCTATTCGCCCCAACTGAAAAATCCGTACACAACAGGATCTTCCGGAGGTGGACCGCGTCCGTGGCATCGTCCGGCGCGACGAAATTGTGCGCTGGTTTGCGCACTGCAAGTACGGGGCACGAAGCCTTGCGGAGCACATTCTCTGTGACGGAACCCATGACCAGGCGGTCCAATCCCCGCCGGCCGTGCGTGCCCATGACGATCAGATCAGCGCGTTCGTTTCGCGCAAAGGCGAGGATTGTCTCCGGTACAAATCCCTTGTGTACGACTATTTGGGGTTGAATCGCAGCCACGCCGTGACGCTTCACCACCTCCTGTAGCCGGTCTTCGGCTTCTTTATTCAAATCCAAATAGATGCTGTTCCCCGCAACATCCGGAAAGTTGTAATACGGATAGGCAGCGGTGAAAATCTGGATGACGTGTTCGACGTAAAGCTTGGCTTGGTAGTACAGCGCCAGCGAGTAAGCGTAATCGTAAGCTTTAGCGGAAAACTCCGTGAAATCCACCGGGCACAGGATGCGCTCAATCTTCAGCATAGTTTTCCACCTTTCGGCTCAGAGACAAAGCTGAGCCCCTTTTGCCTCTGGAACAAATAGGGCACCACTTTAATCAGCGTATTTCGGCGATGCGATCCGCGCTGTGACGCGCATCACCACCACTGGTCATTCCCGCGAAGGCGGGAATCCAGTGAGGATTGCAAAAACGGCCAGCAAGTGCCTGCAACCACCCCTTATTCCCATCCATACCGAAGGAGGGGAGCAGCGAAGCGGCGGGGTGGTCGTCGGCGGCAAGCCGCCGCACTCCAAATCCCGCTACTTTGGCGTGGCCGTGGTACGCCATGTAGGTTGCGCGACTCCCCGCGCGATGGTAACTTTCGAATTAATGGCCACAAAAGATGGTGTACAGGCCGTTCCCGAACAGGTTCAACCTGTCTTGTTCGAGCGTCTTTACGATTCGCTGCCGGATGGCGTCCTGGTGACGAATGCCGAAGGGGAAATTCTTCGCGTTAATTCGCAAGCCGAGAATCTGTTTGGTTACAGCCGGGCGGAACTTGTGGGCCAGCCTGTGGAACTGCTCATCCCCGAGCGCTTCCAGGCCTCGCACGTCGGCCAACGGCACGGATACGTACAGGAGCCCCGTCGCCGCCCGATGGGCACGCGCCTTGAACTCTACGCCAAACGCAAGGATGGCGCCGAGTTTCCGGTGGACATCATGCTCAGCCCGTTCGAAAGCGAAGAGGGTCCGCGCGTCATTGCCGTAGTTCGGGACATCACGGCGCGCAAGCGGGCCGAGGAGGCTTTGCGCGAAAGCGAAGAGCGCCTGCGATCGATCATGGAAAGCGTGGAGGATTACGCCATCTCCACCCTCGATCCCGAAGGCCGTTTCAGCAGTTGGAATCCGGCGGCGGAGCGCATCATCGGCTTCCGCGCCAGTGATGTTATCGGAAAGCACTTTTCTCTTTCTTATCTGCCCGAGGACATCGAGCGGGGCAAGCCCGAACAGGCCTTGAAGCTGGCTGCGGAGCGCGGTCGCGTTGAAGACGAAGGCTGGCGCTTGCGGAAAGATGGATCGCAGTTTTGGGCCGATGTGGTAATTACAGCACTTCGAGACAAAGCGGGAACGCTGCGGGGTTTTTCCGAGATTACCCGTGACTTCACCGCGCGCAAACACGCTGAAGAGGCGCTGCTTCTTGAAATCACCAACGTCCTTATCTCCGACCTGGATATTCGTAAGTTGCTCTCCGCCATTTCGGCCAGCGTCAGCCAGGTGACACCTCATGACTACGCGAGTCTGGCTCTCTATGATCCGGAGATCAGGAAGCTAAGGCTTCACGTGTTGAATTCGCCCGCGGGGCTGGCATTGGACGCTGAAGAGCTGTTCGTTCCCCTGGAAGGTGCACCCGCAGGCTGGAGCTTTTCCACGCGCCAGCCTCTCGTGGTGGATCGTCTGGATGACGGCCGCTTTACCACGAGCGCGATTCAGCACCTGGTCAAGGACGGGATCAGGTCGGGCTGCTGGCTTCCTCTCATCAGTCACGGACGACCTCTCGGCACGCTGGGCGTCGCCAGCACCAAGGAAGGTGCTTTCGCAAGAACGAATCTCAACTTGCTGAGCCAGGTTGCGAACCAGGTTGCCCTCGCAGTAGACAACGCTGCGGCTTTCAGCCAGATCACCGGTCTAAACGAGCGGCTCATGAAAGAGAAGCAATACCTGGAAGACGAGCTGCGCACGGAATATAACTTCGAGCAAATCATTGGTGAAAGCTCCGCGCTGAAGCGAGCGCTCAAGCAGGTGGAAACGGTTGCCACGACCAACGCCACCGTCTTGATCCTGGGCGAGACCGGGACGGGCAAAGAGCTGCTGGCGCGCGCGATCCACGACCTCAGCGCCCGCCGGGAGCGCACGTTTGTGAAGTTGAACTGCGCCGCAATCCCCAGCGGCTTGCTCGAGAGTGAGCTCTTCGGCCACGAAAGAGGCGCCTTTACGGGCGCTATTTCTCAGAAAATTGGCCGGCTCGAGCTTGCCCACCACGGCACTCTGTTTTTGGATGAAATCGGAGACATTCCGCTGGAACTGCAACCCAAACTTTTGCGCGCCTTGCAGGAGAAAGAGTTCGAACGCCTGGGAAGCACACGCACGATTCCGGTCGATCTCCGATTGATCGCGGCCACGAACCGGGACCTAGCTCAAATGGTGAAGGAGCACCAGTTCCGGAGTGATCTGTACTATCGCCTTCGGGTCTTTCCCATCCATCTGGCGCCGCTCCGCGAACGTGACGGCGACATTCCCATCCTCGTCCATCACTTCGTAGAGAAACATGCCCGGCGGATGAATAAGCGAATCGACTCCATTCCTCCGGAAGTCATGCAGGCTCTGGAACGGTGGCAGTGGCCGGGAAACATCCGCGAACTCGAAAACTTCATCGAGAGAGCGGTCATCCTTTCTCCGGGTCCCGTCCTCCGGGCTCCGCTTGCGGAATTGACCATGGGAGACAACTTGAATGCCCGCCCCAACGAGCTGACTACGCTCGACGTCGCCGAACGCGAGCACATTCTGCGCGCTCTCCGCGAAGCCAAGGGAGTGATCGCCGGCCCAAACGGCGCTGCCGCTCGACTCGGACTCAAGCGGACTACTCTAAACGCCAGGTTACGAAAGTTGGGCATAACCCGCAAGGATTTCTGACCGAATGTGGTCATGTGACCGTAAAAGGTCATCGTCACCCGCCCTCCCAAACGCTTTTCCTAAACCATCTTCTAAACTAACTCACACATAATCAATACGTTGTAGGCAGGCAGTCCATTTGGCTTCGTTCTTGCCTTGTACTTATGTCGAAACGTGAGGGCGCTGACCGATGGCGCAAGAAGTACCAACCCGAGCAGGATGATGACGGCAACGCTCTCACGTTTTGCCAGTGGCGAGTGTGGGGACACAGTCCGCCCAGAAAAGTCACGCGCTACTCGGTCGATCCTGAACTCCTTTCAGTACGTCGGGCTAATCGGAAGATGATCGCCGGAGGTGAGCTAAGTTGCTGAGAATCACGCTTGTTCGCGAATCCGAATCGCCTGTTATGAAGCTGGAAGGCAATTTGAGCGGGCCGTGGGTTGATGAGGTAGAACATGCTTGGCACGAAGTTTCGCATGACCGGCCTGCCAAACCCGTTGTGGTTGAATTATCAGACGTTACCTTCGTCAGCCGGGAAGGCCGGAAACTCTTAAAGTCTATGCTTCGGGAGGGTGCGGATCTTCAGAGCCGCTCTCTCATGACGCAGTTTCTTGTCGGAGAGATCAAGAGGAACGGCACAACTAGAAATGGAGGGTGAGATGGGACTGCTCAACAGCCTGGGACTAACCGGGAATTGTGAAAATTGTTCGCGGAAGTCCGACGGCTTTTTCTGCAATTTGTCCAGGGAAACCTTGAGAGCGCTGGAAAGCATGAGGTTCACGAATATCTATCCGCAGGGAGCAGTCCTGTTTGCAGAGCAGGACGCTCCCCAGGGAGTATTCGTAATCTGCAAAGGCCGCGCGAAACTGTCCATGACCTCAAGCGAAGGCAAGAGCGTGATCCTACGAATTGTCGGGCCAGGCGAAGCTCTTGGCCTGCACGCGGTGGTTTCAGGCCAGCCCTATCAGGCCAGTGCCGAAACCGTGGAGCCCTGCCAGGTGGCCTTCATCCGGAGAGACGACTTCCTACGTTTTCTTCGGCAGCACCCGGAAGCGTCTTTGAACGCCGCTCAGCAGCTTAGCGAGAATTACCAAGTCGCTTGCGAGCAGGTCCGATCCCTTGGGCTCGTCCACTCGGCGACAGGCAAACTCGCGGGGTTTTTGCTGACGTGTGCAACTAAAGGTCAACCGACCAGGCAAGGAACAAGAATGCTGTTGACTTTAACCCACGAAGAAATCGGACAGATGATCGGACTCTCCCGCGAAACGGTCACGCGAACAATGGGGGACTTCAGACATCGCCAGTTAGTCAGCGTAAGAGGGTCAGCCGTATTCATTCCGGACAAGGGCGCTCTTGAGCATTATGCCGAGTTGTGAGCCTTCCATGCTTTGCCGTTAGCAGGGCTTTCTTACTCACCACGCGTGGGCGAAGTGCTCATTCAGTGCCGGTTTGAGCACTTTGCTCATCGTCCTGCCAAGCCGTAATGCAAAACCCATAGATCGGTGATTGCCATCACTGCAACGGTGGTTTGCTGCGTCCCATCATAGAGGCGCTAGGGGAAAGGTGCGAAATTTTGGCCCCAGGAGGAGAACCGGGCCTTCACGGGTGCCGTGGGAGAGGGTAAGGGTACTTTCGTGGGCGACAATACTGACTTGACGATCTGTGAGATATTCGAAGGTCTCTCGCCCGAGACATTGAAGGATTTCCAAGCCTTGGGACGCAAGGAGAAGTATGCGGACGGCAAGATGTTGTTTGGCACTGGGGAGCCGTGTTCCGGCGTCTATTGGGTGTCTTCGGGGCGAGTCGACGTATCCGTCTCCGACGATTTCGGTCGACGGCTGCAGGGCCGCGTGGCACGACGCGGTGAGCTGCTGGGTCTAAAAGCGATGCTGTGCGATGAAGCCTACGCGGCCACTGCGCAAAGCGACGGGCCTTCGGAGGTAACCTTTGTGACTCGAAGTAAGGTTTCGGCGTTTTTGTCCGCCCACCCCGACGCCACCTTCAGCATCGTCGAGCAACTCAGCCACCGCCTCGGCATTGCCTTCGATCAGCTTCGTTTGCTCTCAGACCTCAATCTGTCTTTGCTCACCGACGCCTGATACCCTCCCAAGTTGCTGAAAAGCGTATGATGTCATTCGGACGTCGAGCCTTGCGACGCGAAGGAATCTGTCCCTCGTCGCGCAGCGTCTGCTTGGTAACGCTGCGGTCTTTCCCAGATCGCCGGGAGCAGGCTATTGCGGTGCGTCATAGATTCGTTTCCGAATCAAGGTACAGGCCTTGGAGTGCGGGAGCTTGCTCCCGCTTTCGACCCGCGAGCTTGCTCGCGGGAAGCGCCAGAAAATGGGCGGCTAGCAGGCTGGCCTGGGTTAACGCGGCGGCAAGCCGCCGCAGTCCAAAGCCTTCAGCATAAGTGAGCATCCGTTAGGAGCACTACACTAGCGGGTGTATATTTTCAACTGCCCGAAGGCCAAAACTTTGATTCCGGTATTTCTTGGCAGCAGGAGGGTGGACTGCTATGCGTCGCCCATTTCTGATTTCGATCGGTGTAGCCATTGCGGGACTGCTCCTTCTGGGGTCGTGCTCTGAGCAGAGAAAACCGGAAGCGATGCGACGGCCGATTGCTGCAGAGCCGGTGCCTCGAAGGTTGGAAGCTACCACGTTTCCCGGCACCTTGATCGGGGTGCAATATGAGACTTGGTTTACACCGCGTAATCTCGGTCGCTGGGAAAGACCCGAGGCGATCCCTATTCTGGGAAAATACAGATCCTACAACGTAAAGGTAATCAAGAAACACGAGGAGTGGTTTGAGGACATGGGAGTCGACTGGCTGCTCCTTGACTGGAGCAACATGCTTTGGATGAAGCCAGCCTGGGAAGAACATAAGGGAGCTACGCACGAACTGGAAGAGACAACGGACCTCCTGTTCAAGACATACCGTCAGTTGGAAAAGGACGGCAGGCACCCTCCCAAGCTCGTGATTATGCTCGGCCTGCAAAACGGCCCGCCCGTTCCTAATGCCATGAAGAGGCTGAACGGGATCATCGCCTGGACCACGAAAAACTTCCTCGACAAGCCCGAATACAAGGACCTGTGGCTGTATGATCACGGGAAGCCTTTGCTGGTCGTACTTTTCAACGTCGGGTTGTCCTGCGATGAGATTGCAAAGCAGACCGCCGGGTTGGTGGCGCCGGACTGGACCGTGCGTTACATGGGGTCCCAGCTTCAAAACACGCACGTCGAGAAGTGCGGGTTTTGGTCGTGGATTGACGCGCCGATTCGGCAGGTGGTGACCTATCGCGACGGTGTTCCTGAAGAAGTGGTCGTGACAGATGCCAGCTACCCTATGCCAGGTTCGCATTGCAATGCGAGGGTGGGTTGCAACACGATTCTTGGCGACCATTGGCTTGATCCTCGGGCCGTGGGAAAAGACCACGGGGCGCCCTACCTCGAAAGCTGGAAGGTCGCCTTTGAGTATCGGCCGAAGTTCATTCAGATTCACCAGTGGAATGAATTTGCTGAACAGTACAATCAGGAGTTCAGCGACGATATGGAGCCGACCGCTCTGAATAAGTGTGGCTACCGGGGCTGCGGAGGCTGGGGCTACTACTACATGAACCTGACTACCGCGCTGATCTCGCTCTACCGGCATGAGACTCCCAACATTACCGTGCTGGCGCTCACGAGCTCCTTCCACCGGCAGGTCGTGAAGAAAGCCTCGCTACCCCTCGATTGGCAGATGATCGGCAAGGCGCCCGGCAGTTATACCATCGAGCTGGACGGGAAGAAAGTGGCTCAGAATATCCAGGGTGAGAAGTACACCCTGGACTTGGCGCGCGTGAAGCCGGGCAAGCACCAAGTGACGGTGGTGGCAAACGGCGCGCATACCTACTTTGATCTCTCTCCCGAGAGGGTCTCGAAAAGATCCAGCACGCCGCTTCCGGTAACCTCGTCGATCGAGTTTACCTACGCACGGGCTCGGTAGCAGGGCTCGGTGGGTGGGCGGACATGGCGCGGTTTGCAATGTCTGCGGATTCCTGAGCGGGTAGCGGATAGCGCGCCGGGGTTGCGATCCGCGTTTGTTCGCTCGCAATCATGTCCACAGCGGGTAGCGTAGCGCGGTAAAGACAGCAACTACCCCACTCCGTTGCGCTGTCATGTTGAACTGGGGCGCGGGTGGTCCTCGCACTTGTGGTTCGTAAATAAGTCGAGTGTATTTTGGGTCGGTGTGAGGATAAGGGGAGTGTCAGGCAGCTTGGTCCAATTGCAGGCGGTGCACTTCCAAGTCACCATGCGCCCGCGCGCATCCACAACTGCATCGAGCTTCCGCTTATAATCGGTGTCCCAAGCGGGGGAAGACATAGCCAACCATTGCTTTCTAACCCCGTGCGTATTGTGCCCCAGCCAAATTAGAAAAGCCGGGCAGCGATGAGCCGCCCGGCTTTACTTTTAATCTGACAATTTGGCCTAAGCTGCACCGGCCGCCTTAGCGCGGGACAAGGCACAGCTCACTATCCAGTCAATTTCTTTCGGAGAGTAAGGATAGGAGATGAAATCGAAGGCTCCCCGCCACATTGCGTCCAGGTAGAGCCGTTGATCGTCGGATGATGAACACACCACAACCGGCACTTGGCCTTCACCTCGAGCGTTTTCGCTGAGGATGTCGCGGAATGTGCCGTCCTCGAGTTGATCTTCACAGAACATGATGGCCACGGGCTCACGCGTGAGAACCGATCTCGCTTCCTTCAAAGTGGATGCGTAGATCGGATCGAGTCCCATTCCTGCCAGGGTGCTCACGAGAACGCCATGGCCGTCTTTGTCGGAGAGTGCCAGCAACACATGTCGGCTTTCCGGCATAGGCACCTCCTTTGACTTCTTGAATTTGGCTTCGCGTGTGTTTACCCCTCCGATGGCCTAAGATTGCGATTCCTGCGATATTAAAAACCGGCGGCAACCGATGCACTCACGGCCGCCGGAAGCCGATTGAAGAGGAATTGATCATCCCTTAATAAATTCGCAAACGCAATACATTGAATAGCGTAGGCAGGACTACATATCGGTAGGTAAGGGCCGTATGGTGTGGGATGCGCCAGCCTTTTCGAAGAAAACGGTAGTGGGAGCCGTTACACTTCGATCAGGTGGTTTCGCACGGCGAACAACACCAGTTCGCTCATCGTGCGAACTTTCAGCCGCGCCATGATCTGCTGGCGGTGCGTCTCAGCGGTCCGGACGCTGATGCCGAGCTTGTTTGCAACTTCCTTGTTGCTCTTCCCGCTGGCTAGGAGTTTCAGCACTTCACGCTGCCGAGGGGTCAATGGGCTTGGGGCCTGTCTGCCTGGTTGAGCGCCTGCAGCCCCTTTAATATAGCTTCTCCTGATGACCTCAGAAATGCTGGAGCTGAAAAATGCCCGGCTCGCGCGCAACGCTTCCACCGCCCCGATCAGGCGGTTCTCTGGGTCAGACTTCAGAATGTAGGCGCGCGCTCGCGCCTCGATGGCGTCGCGCAACATCGGCTCGGAATCATGCATTGTGAGCATGAGGATCCCGATATTGGGGTCAAAAGCATGGATCTGGCGGAGAGCTTCAAAACCGTTTGTTTCCGGCATGGAGATATCCATGACCAAAATGTCCGGCTTCAACCGCTTCACTAAGTCCACGGCCTCAGCGCCCGCCCTCGCCTCGCCACACACTTTCCACCCTTGGCGCGTCGCTAGGACCGCGCGCAAGCCTCTGCGCATTATCGGGTGATCACCTGCTATCAGAATCCGTGTCGTCTTCAGCGCCATCGGTTTGCACCGTCTCAGTGGCGACGAACGGGTTCCGAAAACCAGATCAACTACTCAGCATTCTACATACTTGCTTTTGACGTTCGATGCTGCCCCCTGGAGAAGAAATTACGCGCTCTTTGTAACCAGTGCTGCAAGACCCGTTGTCACCGTAAATGTGCAATATTGAGCAGTCTCACTGAGATCAAATCTTCCGGGGCGACAGCCGTATATTGCTTCGGCTGTCGTGCCCTTTTCCCTGCTCCCTGTCTCCAATCGGTCGCGAACTTCTTTAATCCGCTCGCGCAAGCCGATAACCCCATCCCCGCCTTCGTCAGAGCAAATTCCTTGCCAAGGTCTTGGACCTCTGCAATAGCCTGCTCGCCGCGCGGTGGCACGCTCGTCCTCAAACCGGGTGCGGTCATGGTGCTCATGGCTTCCTCCTCGTTAGTTGCCTCTTCTCGAACCGCTCGACCTCCTGGTCAAGCCCCAGACTGCCGCGAAAATTTCCGGCACGGGAACGTCCTTGGATAGGAAGGCGTCAAACCCCGAGCCGCTCCCAAGATCAGTTACAGGCAATTTTTTCAGCGACGAAAGCAGGAGAACCATCGTCTGCGGCGCTCGGTTCTTGATTTGGCGCGTTGTGTAAAGGCCACCGCCCTGGGGCATATCGAGATCCATTACGACCAAGTCGGGCTTAAGTGTTTCCGCCAAACGCAACACCTCCATCCCGTCACTAGCTTCTCCGACGACCTGAAAGTCGCTCTCGGTCTGAAGGACTCTTCGAAGAAAATTCCGGAACACCCTTTGGTGATCTGCGATCAAAATTTTCGTAGCCATTTGCGCCGCCGAGACCCAAGCGCCCCTATGGTCCCCCTTTTCCCTCTTCTCCTACGCCCTAACTCTAAACGAGCGGGCTGGGCCGCACAATCGTGGAGATACCGGCTTTTGACGTGTGGATTTTCCGTATTTCGCTTAGGGCAAATAGAGTAGCTGCACTGCTGTTTAGAAAACGGACATTGGTGGACAGCCGGATTGATTCTAAGGCGGTTAGGTCTATGACTGCTGCCTGCGCTTGCCGTTGCTTGGTCTGAAGATTATCCTCCAGATTCAATAAGCTACGGCTATACCGACCCGTCTATGTCCAGTTTTGCAGGAAGTGCGCAGCTACCCCGGCTCCGCACTGCGCGGCCTTCCGCATAAGCGGGTAGCACGGCACCGGGCTTGTGCCGTGGGCCTTTTGCAGACCACCTGGACTGAACCCTTGAAATGAGACATGCGAGATGGGCACATTTTGCTCGGGAAGGAGAGCAAAGTGAAGCGGAAGCGGTATTCACGGAAGTTGCAGTGGAAGGCAGTCGAGCGGATGAGGACCTGC
>JAKAWG010000096.1 GCA_021817045.1 Acidobacteriota bacterium | reverse complement strand
GTATCAGCGATCCGCCGACCTGCACGCCGCCCAACGGATCATTCGAGCATGTTTGGGTGACGATCATCAAAGTGGAGGCGAATATTTCGAGCAGCGCCGGGCCAAATGACAGCGGCTGGGTTACGCTCGTGGATCTGACCAGTGCTCCCAAACAGATCGATTTACTGAGTCTCGCTTCCACGACCTGCCTGTTGACGCAGCTTGGCTCGTCCACGGGTCTGACGCCCGGCAGCTACCAGCAAATTCGCATCATCCTCCTCAGCAACAGCCCGGCCTCGGGCCAAGCAACGCCCTCGCCGAATGCTTGCGGTTCAGGCAGTTATAATTGCGTCCAAATTGGGGGAGGGGTAGCGCTCACGAGAATACTGCCTCTCAACCTCTCGAGCGAGGCCCAGACGGGCATCAAGATTCCGCCCGGCCAGATTACCGGCGGGGCCATTCAGCTTCAGGCTGGGCAATCGGCGGACATCAATATCACTTTCAACGCGTGCGCCTCGATCGTCCAGGAAGGGAATGGGCAGGTTCGCCTGATTCCGACGCTCCACGCGGGAGAGGTTGCCGTCAACAACAACTCGATCAGCGGAACCGTGGTCGATAGCGCGACCAGCAAGCCTGTGCCTGACGCCTTGGTTTTCCTCGAGCAGCCGGATTCGAACGGCGTGGATCGCGTCTTCACTTCGGGCATGACGGATTCGACCGGCTCCTTCATCTTCTGCCCGCTCCCTTCAGGCAAGTATGACGTGGTGGTGGCTGCCTCGGTGATTTCGGGAGGCGTCACAACCACCTATAACGCCACCCTTACATCCAGCGTTCCGCTGGGCACGGCGCTTACCAAGATCCCCCTTGTCGCGGAAAACGGTTCTTCTTCGACCACACTGCCCGCGACAATCACAGGCCAGGTTACGTCTTCAAACACTTCGAACGCCGGCACCGCAGCGGACGTTCAACTGTCAGCTTTGCAACAGGTGACTATATCGGGCCAGAGCACTCTTCAGATCACGACGCCGGTCTTCGGCGGTTCCCCGTCGAACGTCCAGCCGGCCTTTAGCAGCTTCACGCCAAACGTCGAGACCGCAAACGGCTCCGGCTGCCCCACGGGGACTGCGTGTGCAAGTTACACCTTACTCGTTCCCGCCAGCAATCCCGAGGTGGGTGTCTGGAGTTCGTCAGGCACGTCCTATTCGCCGCCGTCTCCGTCCAACGTCAACTACACGATCAATGGTGAGGCGTTCGTGCCAAGCAGTGGCGGGACACCAGACTGCAACCCCTCTTCCGCAACGACAAGGTCGTTCACCGTCAGCCTTACCACCCCAACTACCGCTCCAACGCTACCCTTCACCGGCTGCCAGTAACGGGCCAGACTGAGAGAGGCAGCAGGGTCAAGGCCTCTCCGCGTCCCATCCGCAAATAAGCCGCATTAGCCTCTGCTAGAGGCGGGGCTTGATCTTGTAGTCGCCGTTTTCAATGCGGGTAAGAACGCCGTCCAGTTCAGGAAGGGAAGTGATGCGCGGCGAAGCGGCCCTGGGGTAGGCGCCCACCCAGTCCATGAGGACGCCGTGAAGGCCCGCGCCGTGCGCACCGCCAACGTCGGTCGAATAGAGATCGCCGACGTAGACGGCCTGCGCGGGCTCCATTCCGCACCGCCCGAGTGCCTGCTTGAAAATGTCGGGATGCGGCTTCTCGATGCCGACCCAGTAGGAATCCAGAATGAACCGAAAATGCTGGGCCAAGCTCACGCGCTCGAGTTGAGCTTCGATGAGTCCAAGCGAGTTGGAGATCACGGCAAGGAAGTAACCCCGGCCGCGAAGCGCGCGCAAATAGTCGGATGTGCCGTCGAACATGCGGGACCATGCCTTGATGTCCTTAAAGCCTTCGCCGATTTCGGTCGCCACTTCGGCCCGCTTTTTCTCGGGTACGCCCACGATTTCGACGAGGGCGCGCAAATACTCCGCCCAATAGTAGTAGTCAGCGCGGCGCGGCGCTCGGCCTTCATTGAGCTGCGGCCAGAGCCATTCATCAAGCTTGCGCTTGCCGGCCCGCTCGGCGCGGTAGAAATCTTCAACGGATGCTCGATAGCCGAGGCTCGTGAGCGTACGAGCTATGCGGTCCACGCGAGGGAAAATGAGCGTGTTACCAGCATCGAAGAGAACGGCACGAATCTTCTTGCGTCGTTGCATACCTTAGCGTGAGGACGCGAGAACCCGATCATGAATTTCTGCGAGCAGCGTTTGCTTAGCCTCCGCCTCCTGAAATGACGCGCGCGCGGCGTTGGCACAGATCTCGGCTATCTCCTCCGCTTCGAGCCCAAAGGTTTGGCCCAAAAGCATTAGCTCATCCTCAAGCGTCGTTCCGAACATTGCGGGGTCGTCGGAGTTCACGGTCACGCACAAGCCGGCGCGGAGGAAGTGCGGCAGCGGATGTTCCGCGAGACTTGAAACGATGCCGGTGGCGACGTTGCTTGTCAGGCAAAGCTCGAGCGGAACGCGCCGGGCCGCGAGCAACTCCATCAGTTCCGGATCGCGAATGGCGCTCACACCATGTCCAATTCGCTCAGCGCCCAGCCTCTCGACAGCCTGACGCACGCTGTCCGGTCCCGCGGTTTCTCCCGCGTGTGCTGTTACGTGCAGTCCTGACTCCCGCGCGTCACGGAAGACACCCGCGAAAAGCTCTGCCGGTCCGCGCTCCTCGTCGCCGCCAATGCCGAACGCCACGACGCCGTCATCATGGTAGACTTCCGCCCAATGAAGCACCTTGCGCGCGTGTTCCGCTCCGAACTGGCGTATCGCGTCGAAAATCCAGCGCACGCGCAGGGACAGCCGGGCGTCAGCTTCCTGTGCCGCTTGTTGCAGAGCTTCAAAAACATCCGGCAACGATTGATTTTTCCAAAGAATGACGCCCGCCGAAAGCGTGATTTCCGCGTAACGGACCTGCTGGGCTGCGAGGCTTTCAAAGAGGCGTAAGGCTGCGAACCCGTAGTCCTGCGGAGTGTCGAGCAGCAGCGTGACCAGCTTAAACGCCTTCAGGAATTCTTGAAGGCTGCCGTAACGATAATTGCGCGCCTGCTGTTCTCGAATCCAGGACTCGGTTTCCGTTGTGAGGCGGCCTTTTTGGCGCGCAAGCTCGCGAAGCGTGTGCGGATGGACGCTGCCTTCAAGGTGAACGTGCAGCTCCACCTTGGGCAGCGCGCGGATGAAAGCGTCGAGTGGCTGGGTCATAGATTCCGCGGGAATCAGTGGGCGGGCAGAGCCGGTTCGCCAGCGTTACGCCACGCCGTAAACCAGTAAGAGCCCACGTCTTCGGCAGCCTGGCCAAGTTCGTGCCGGACGAGAAAATTCACCACCGTGTAAAAGCGATCGTAGTAATCTCCATTATAATTCGGAAGGTCATCGAGAGCGTTTCGGTCCGCGAGTAGAATCCGGTCCACCCAGGTGTTCGCTTCGAGAACAATTTGGAAAGCGTGCTCGGTGGGATCCGCGATGTTGACCGCCGGCGTAGCGCGGAACGCGATGAAGTTCTTGTACCGGTCGATCAGCGTGACTCCAAAGCGCAACGACAAGCCGGACTCGCCCGTCAACTGCCCGTCGTAGTTTTCCGTCGTATTGAGCGGATCGTGTGCACCAGCCACGTAGTAGTCGAGGGCGGCGGCGTCAGACAGAGCCTTGGTCCACTTGGCGGCGCGGAAGTCGTTCGTCAGCCTCAGGCTGAAAGCCCCGATCTGCCACGGCAGCGTCCCCGATCGCCCGATTCTTTTCTTTCCATAGTGCGTTACAGCTTTTTGGTAGGAGTGAGGCAGCTTTAGGTAGGGAAACCGGCCGTAGGAGTCGAGGAAGATAAACTGTCGGAAGCGCTCGTAAGGGTCCTTCTTGATCCATTTTGCCGGGTCATTCACGTGGTTGAGGAGAAACTGGCGGTTCGTCTGGAAGTAAGCTCGAAGCGGACCGGGAAGCGTCTCAACGGCCCAACCCGCCACCAGGCGGTTGGTTTGAGGTCCCCAGGCTTGCGCAGTGGGGCACGCCAACACCACACACGCGGCCAACGTGGCCGCCTGGAAAAAGGCCAAGTCACTTCGTTGCTTACATGCTTTTGCTCGCGGAGTCAGCAAGGGGAAGGCGCTCATTGGCTTCGGCAGCGGTGTTTCCTAGCACAACATGAATTGTACCGCATTTCACCGCTGCACCGTGAACGCGCCGTCGTCAGAGCGGAAGCCGACCGTTTTCGCCTGCTTGCTGCGGGGCGCAGAACTCGCTGCGATGGCGGCTATAGCCAAAGTAGATTGCCAGGCCGATCACCAGCCAGACGAAAAACCGCAGCCACGTCTCGACGGGCAGACTTGCCATCAGCACTAGGCAGCAGCCTACCGAAAGAATCGGGACAAATGGCGAGGCAGGCACGCGGAAAGAGCGTCTCCGCTCCGGCTGCTGCCGGCGAAGCACCAGCACTCCGAGCGCCACCAGAATGAAGGCGAAAAGCGTTCCGATGTTGGAAAGATCGGCAAGCGTGCCGATGTCAAAAACACCGGCGGGCAGCGCGACGAACAGGCCCGCCGTCCAGGTGCTGATGTGCGGGGTGCGAAAGCGGCGGTGAACCCTTGAGAAGGGGCGCGGCAGCAATCCATCCCGCGACATGGCGAACCAGATACGCGCCTGACCGAGCTGATAGACCAGGAGCGAGCTGGTCATACCCATCAGTGCGCCAATCGTTACCCACCGTTCAATGCGGACGAGTCCAATCGCGTGGAGCGCGTGCGCCACCGGCGCGGCGTTGCGCAGCGAAGGCCACTTCTGAATACCCGTCAGCACCACCGCGACCGCGATGTAAAGCACTGCGCAGACGACAAGGGAGGCGATGATGCCGATGGGGACATCGCGCTGCGGATTGGCACACTCCTCGGCCGCAGTTGAAACCGAGTCGAACCCTATGTAAGTGAAGAAGACGATGGCGCCGCCCGTGAGCACTCCCTGCCAGCCGTTCGGCATGAACGGCTTCCAGTTCGTGGGATTTACGCGAGGGGCGGCGGCGGCCACAAAGACGAGAATGGCGATAATCTTTACAGCCACCATCAAGGTGTTCGCTCCCGCGCTCTCCCGAATTCCGATGACCAGCAGGACGGTAAGGATCATGACGATCAGGAAGCCGGGAACGTTAAAGTAAGCTCCGCTCCAGCGTCCTCCTTCGATCATCGGCTCAGAGAACTTTTGCGGCAGGCGGATTCCGAAGCTCTGGAACAGGCTGTCCACGTAGGCCGAATAACCTACCGCGACGGCCATGTTGCTGACAGCATACTCCAGGATCAAGTCCCAGCCGATAATCCAGGCGACGATCTCGCCAAGCGTTGCGTAGGTATAAGTGTACGCGCTACCGGCAATAGGGATCATTGAGGCGAGTTCGGCGTAGCAAAGGCCGGCCAGGCCGCAGACGGCGGCGACCATCAGGAAAGACAAGGCAATGGCGGGTCCGGCACCGGGGCGGCCGCCGACGCCGAGCGCGGATCCCCCGTGAAGGATCACGTCGAGTAGCGGCGCCTTCAGTAGCGAATGAACGTGTACGGCCTCGCCCGCCGCTGCGGTTCCAGTGAGAACGAATATACCCGCCCCGACGATGGCGCCGATGCCGAGGGCCGTAAGCGACCACGGCCCCAAGCTTTTGCGGAGGCGGTGTTCGGGGGATTCGGACTGGGCGAGCAGGAGGTCGATGCTCTTTGTGCGGAAAAGTTGGCCTGACAAACGGCTCACTGCCTCCGAGGTCTGCCGCAGGCTTTTCTCATCGCCGCGCGGCGAGGCCCGGGCCTCTCTTTTTCACTTTCGGTTTGCGGGAACCGCGTGGATCCGTCTGTTTCGGTCTGGGCGGGCGCTTCCTCCGGGCCTCGCGCTTCAGTTTCTTCCGTTCGGCTTTGTCCTTCACGTTCTTTGTGTTCATCGGAGGTTAAGGTTACCTTTCAATTGCGAGCATGATGTGGCTATTGCGGTCGGAAACGCGAAGCACGGAGCTGCACGGGTATGGTTTATGGGCTTTCGAGGGCTGCGTAACGCTCCATCAGTTTTTTTTGGCCGTAGCCCGGGAAGCTGACGGTGAGTTTCAGGTCGTCTCCTTCGCCCTCCCAACTCACGACCGTGCCAAGCCCGTATTTCGGGTGTCGTACGCGCGCGCCGCGCTTCCAGCGCGAAGAGGCGGCATGGGTCCTTGAGGGGGATAATCCTTCGCGCGTTCTCGCGGCGCGGCGCGAGAGAAAATGTTCTACACTTTCGACCGAATTCAGCGCGCGGTCCCATTCGACCTGCGGCTTAAAGAGGGGAGCCTGCGCCTGAAGCGGCTCGATGAGCTCTCGGGGAATTTCGTCCAGAAAGCGCGAAGCCCGAGTGCCGTGCAAATAATCCTCGCCATAAGACCGCCGGTGGGAGGCGCGCGTCAATATCAAATGCCGCTTGGCACGGGTCATGCCCACATAGCAGAGCCGTCGTTCTTCTTCGAGCTCGGCCTGCTCCATCACCGACATCTTGTGTGGAAATAGGCCCTCTTCCATGCCCACAAGGTAGACGGCGGTAAATTCCAGGCCTTTCGCCGTGTGCAGGGTCATCAACGTGACGCGCGCGTTCTCGTTATATGAGTCCGCATCCGAGACCAGCGCTGCGTGATCCAGAAACTCGGCCAGCGTCTCTCCGCGCTCTTCGGCCTCAGCGGCGGCGTTCACTAACTCGGCGAGGTTCTCAATGCGCGCTTCGGCCTCGGGCAGGTTTTCAGCCTCCAGCATTTTAAGGTATCCGGCCCGCTCGAGGATTTTGCGAAAGAACTCGGCCAGACCGAGTCGTTCGCGGTCAGCGATGAGCGGCCGCACGATCTGACAGAACCCTTCGAGGGCTTTACCAGCGCGGGTGGGAAGGCGCCCGGCAGAGACTTCATGCTGCACGGCGTCCCACAAGCTTGCGCCGAGGCGGGCGGCGGAAGACTGCACTGCGGACAGCGTCGAACTGCCAACGCCGCGCGCGGGGACGTTGATGATGCGTAAGAGCGCCGCCGAGTCCTGCGGGTTCGCCGCCAGCCGCGCGTAAGCGAGAGCATCCTTAATCTCAGCGCGCTCGTAAAAACGGAAGCCGCCCACAAGTTGATAGGTCAAGTCAGCGCGCCGCATCGCTTCTTCGAAAGCGCGCGACTGCGCGTTGGTGCGGTAAAGCACGCCAGCGGTGGCTTCCGGATCCTCTTCAAGCAGACGCCGCACGTTTGCGACGACGAATCTTGCTTCCTCATCGGCGTCGCGCGCCTCGTAAAATCCCAGAAGGCTCCCCTCGGTGCGATCCGACCAAAGCCTCTTCCCGAGGCGTGCGCGGTTGCGGCTAACCACCGCGGAGGCGGCGTCCAGGATCACCTGCGTCGAACGGTAATTGCGTTCCAGACGCACGAGACGCGCGCGCGGGTAATCCTTTTCAAAGTCCAAGATGTTTTGGATGTCGGCGCCCCGCCAGCGGTAAATGGACTGGTCCTCGTCACCCACCACGCAGATGTTTTCGTGAGCACGGGTGAGGTGGCGGATCAGGAGGTACTGGGCCCGATTCGTATCCTGGTACTCGTCAACCATCACGTAGCGAAAGCGCTCGTTGTAATCAGCGCAAACGTCCGGGGCGGCGTCCAAAAGCTGCACGGCCCTGAGCAACAGGTCGTCGAAGTCGAGCGCGTTCGATTCGTGCAGCTTTCGCTCGTAGCGTTCGTAAAGCGACGCCAGTTTTTCCGTGACGGCGTCGGGGGCGTGCCGGTAGAGTTCTTCGGGGCTGAGGCCGCGGTTTTTGGCGTGGCTGATGCGCGCGAGCGCGGTGCGCGGCGGCAGCGTATGCTCGCCGAGGCCTAGCTCGGCGGCCGATGTGCGCACCACACGGAGTTGGTCATCCTCGTCGTAAATCGAAAAGTCGCGAGTGTAGCTGAGCCGCTCGATGTCTCGGCGGAGCACGCGCACGCAAAAGGAGTGAAACGTCGAAATCTGCGGCGGACGGAAAAATTCGTCCAGCAGCCCGGCGACACGATCACGCATCTGGGCAGCAGCTTTGTTCGTGAAGGTTACGGCGAGAATCCTCTCCGCGGGGACGCCGAGGTTGCGGATCAAATGCGCAATGCGGTACGTTACCACCCGCGTCTTGCCGCTGCCTGCGCCCGCCAGGATCAACAACGGCCCTTCCGTTGTTTCCACCGCCTCACGTTGCTGCGGATTGAGATCGCTGAGGAAATCGGACATGCGAGGCAATCATTCTACACGATCATTCCCAGGCCGGCAAATTTACCAATAGTTTTGTTCGCGCCCGAAAGTGAGGCGCTGTATGCAGGTTTGATCGTCGGGGCAAACGAACGGAATAGTGTTGTTATAGACGGAAGCGGCATACAATGGATTAGTTGAGGAAACGCCGAATCCGTTAAGGAAGGGCGCTTCCAGAAAAATCGGTTATCTGAACACGAGCGAAAGTTGATCATGGAACCGCGAAATCTTGATGACGTCGCCATTGTGGTCCGAACGGAAGACAACGTCGCAGTGGTGACGGCAGATTTTCTGGACCAGGGCACCGAGTTACGCCATGGCGAGGAATCGCTAGTTATTTCGGACCGAGTCTTGAGAGGCCTCAGCTTTGCCGTAAGGAAAATTCCCAAGGGCCAGGCTTTCGTGACGTTAGGCGATCCGGTAGGCCTGGCCTCAAAAGATGTCGAGCCCGGCGATCCCATCAGCGAGGAGAACCTGGAGGACCGCTTGCCGCGGCTGCGAGTTCGCTATCGGGATCACCGGGAGCCGACGCCACTCGACCCGTCCCTAACCGCGCTTACGTTTGAAGGGTATACGAGGCCGGACGGGACATTCGGCACGCGTAACTATGTCGGCATCGTGACTTCCGGCATGTGCTCGTCCACCGAGGCGCACGCGATTGCGTCCCGCGCTATGCGCGAAGTCTACTCAAGGGAAAAATTCCCCAACGTGGACGGAGTCGTGGCGATCTCCCAGGAGTCTGGATGCGGCATGCCAGACGGGCAGGCGGTAGACCTGTTGAACCAGTTGCTTTCCGATACGCTGCGGCACCCCAATCTTGGAGCTGCGATTTACGTCGATCTCGGCTGTGGAAAGACCTGCGTGGAGTGCTCGGCGCCGTTGTTTCAGAATTCGGTGCCCAACTACAACCAGCGCGTAGCGAACCTGGTAATCCAGCACGCGGGCGGCAGCCGCAAGACGGTGGAGCGCGGACTCGAGCTCGTGGAAAAGCAATTGCACTTTGCCAATCAGTTCGAGCGCAGGCCCGCTTCGGTCTCGAAGCTCGTTGTGGGTACAAAATGCGGAGGCTCGGACCGCTGGTCCGGAGTCACGTCGAATCCGGCAGTTGGAGTGGCGACGGACATGTTCGTGAGGGCGGGAGCGGCGGTTTTTCTGCCGGAAATTCCGGAGCTTCAGGGCGCGGCCATGGTGGACTTGGCTGGCCGAGCGCGCAGCCGCGACGTCGGCCGAAAGCTGATGCGATCCCTCAAGCGCTACGAGACCTACGTGAAATCATTCGGCGAAGACTTCCGCGACAATCCCTCGCCTGGCAATAAGAAGGGCGGCCTTTACAACATCTATCTCAAGTCGTCGGGCGTCAAGGCCAAGGGAGGCTCCTCGGTGGTCGAAGATCTGGTTGAATACGGGGAATGGCTGGGAGACCGCAAAGGTCTGTTCGTTCTTTACACGCCCGGCTACGATCAGATCTCAACCCCGGCGCTGTTCCTGAGCGGTGCCCAGGTGGCTCTGTTCACCACTGGACGCGGCACAGGCATCGGCTGCGCGTTGGGGCCCGTCCTCAAGGTCAGCTCCAATACGCCCCTCGCCCGCGCGAACGGCGACATCGACATCAACGCTGGGACGATTCTTGATCGGGAGGAGACGGTGGAAGAGGTCGGCCGGAGGATCTTTTACGATACCCTCGATGTGGCTTCGGGCACAAAGCTGACGAGGGCCGAAGAAGCAGGCTTCCATACCGAGTTCAAGGTCTGGGAATCGCTATGGCCGACGCTCTAAATGCCGGAATGAACAAGCAAACTTTTTTCGGAGAGGATTCTTAAAATGGAAAGTATACTGGCCGTGGCCGCTGTCGTGATTTTCTACTTCCTCGTGCTTCCCAGAATCCCGGGCGCTTCCCGCTTTACGTGAAGTGCCAAACGAACGTCCCCGTTGGGGACCACGTCGGGCTGCGGCGGAAGCGCGAAGTCGGAAGATCAGAAGTTGATCCCGGAAGAGAAAGCGCTCCGGCGCTAATCGCTCCGGCGCTTATTCGCACGGTTTGGCTTCTTCTCGTCACGGAGACAGAGTCGCGGCTTGGTGGCCAAAAACGAGTTGCGAAAATTTATGGATGCGGTCGCGTTCGGTCCGCATGTGACGAACGGCGGCAACGTACGGGGTGACAAGGAAGGGGGCCGCAGCAAGACTCAAAAGGAATTTCTGCACGCGGCTTGAGGGCGAAAATTCACCATTGCGCACGGAAAGCACCGTCGGATAATAGCGCAGAACCACGCCATAAATCTCTGCGGCGAGCGATAGATGATTTGAATGGGGCCCGAACACCTGGCTTCGCCCGGCGCGGATGTCCGCGAGGAACTCCTCCCGGCTACCGGCCGGACTTGCCGTATAGCTCCGGCCGATCCGCCGCAGCGTATGAGAGTCGCTGCCCGCCACCACACTGACCTGCTGCCCCAGCAGTCTGAACCGCTCCATCAAAGCTATGATGAGGCCGTTATGCTCGCGCTGCAGCGTGCCGTTGCGCGCTTCAAATACGCTGAACATTTCGGCCATGCGCTCAATGAACTCGCGCACGCGGGAGGCGTTCGAGAAATCGTGGAAGAAATGGTTGAGCACGTGAAGCAGATCGTTTTGCCGCAGGTAGGTAACCAGGTCGGTGGCGTTTGCGCGTAACTTTTGAATCTCGCGGTGTTGCGCTTCGGTGTGCCCATAGACGCCGACGTGAATGTCGTGCCGGAAGTTAGGCAAGCGCGCGGTGACTTCCTCACCCATAATGAAATCTGCCCTCTCTCCCAGGCGGTCAAGCACCTCCAGGCAGCCGTCGATCGAGTCATGATCGGTGATCGTCACGAGGTCCATGCCACGCTGCTTCGCCCGGCGAAAGACGTCAAGCGGCTGGGAATAGCAATCCCGGGCGCGGAGAAAACGGAGATGTTTGACTTGGCCCGAATAGCGGCTGTGGCAGTGAAGATCCGCTTTGAAGAGCTTCATAATCAGATGTTACTCCCTTCGTGCTATATTACGCGTTTCCTGCGGCTACGGACAACATGCGCGTCTGCGACAAACGAATCATCGTGACGCTCGCCGGCTTGATGGCGATCCTGGGGCCCGCTGCTGCGCAGGCGTCGATTAGCTATGACGTGGATCTCCGCGAACCTGCATCGCACCTCATACGCGTGGTCATGACCGTACCTCATGCCCGAGCGCGAACCGAGATCCAATTTCCTGCTTGGAACGCGCTCTACCAGATTCGCGACTTCGTCCGCGACGTCGAAGATCTGGAGGCGCAGTGCGACTCGAAACCGATCGCCCTTGTACCTGTCGATCTCTATACCTGGTCGATAGATTCGCGCGCCTGTTCATCTCTCTCCGTTCGCTACAGCGTTTATGCCGATGAAGCAGGAGTCTTTTCCAGCGAACTCATCCCCGGCCACGCCTTCCTGAACCTCGCCGAAGAGCTCTTTTATATTCCTGGCGAGCGAGATCGCCAGGCCACAATCCATTTCGATGTACCGGCGGGCTGGAAGGTTGTTACCCTTATAGAGCGGAGCCCCGGCAGCGACGCGTACCAAGCACCGAGCTATGATTCGCTCGTCGACAGCCCTGTCGAGGCGGGACAGTTTCAAATCTATTCTTTCACCCAAGGAGAGACACGGTATCGCGTGGCTGTGCGCGCCCGGGCGGGTGACTATTCTTCCGCCCACTTGCTGAAATCTATTGCAAGAATTACCAGTGCTGAAACCGCGCTGATGCGCGATATGCCTTGCGCGCGCTATACATTCATCTTCCATTTTTCGCCGCACGGCGGAGGCGGCGGCATGGAACACGCCTGCGGCGCGGCGATCAGCTTTCCCCAGCAAGACCTTCGCACAGGATGGAGAGGCCTCGAAGAAATGATCGCCCATGAGTTCTTCCATCTTTGGAACGTCAAGCGCGTTCGACCGCAGGGTCTTGATCCGGTAAGTTACGTGCGCCCCACAGATACCCGCGACCTTTGGTTCTCCGAAGGAGTGACGAGCTACTACGCGGACCTGGTGCTTGTTCGGGCGGGCCTCATCAGCCGGGACGATTTTTACCGCCGGCTTGCCCGCGCCATTCAGCAGCTCCAGGAGCGGCCTGCCCGGCATTTCCAAAGCGTTGAGCTCTCTGGGATCGACGCCTGGCTCGAAAAATACTCTGACTACGAACGTCCTGATCGTAGTATCTCTTACTACGACAAAGGCGAACTCTTGGGCTGTCTACTGGATTTGGGCATTCGTCAGGCAAGTAGCGGCCATCACAGCCTGGACAGCCTGATGCGCCGTCTGGACACGAATTTTGCGGAGCGGCATCGAGACTTCACGGATCAGGATCTCGAGCGAATGATCGGCGAACTGGCGCCGCCGTCCAACTGGGTAGAGACGTTCTTTAGGGAGTATGTGTTTGGGACCACCGAACTCGCCTACAACCGCTATTTGAGCTGCGCGGGGCTCAGGCTCGATCGCAAGCCTGGCACAGCGCCTGACTGGGGCTTTGAATCGGAGCGCGGTTTCGACGGGCACATTCGGGTCGCGGAAGTCAAGTTGGGAAGCAGCGCCGCGAACGCTGGCATCAAGCCCGGAGACGTGTTGACCGCGATAGACGGCGAGGAGCTCTACGCGTTGCCTCAGCAGGTAAGGGGACTCAAGCCGGAAGAAACCGTGGAGCTGACGGCCGCTCGCGGCGGGAAGCCGGTCGAGATCGTATTCAAGCTTGGTTCGCGGCCCGTCACGCATTACGCCATCGCTGAGCTCAGGAACGCTAACCCGGGGCAGCTCAAGATTCGCGCCAGTTGGCTCGGAAATGGCCGCGCGAGCGCCGAATAGCGCCATATAGGGATGATCCGGTCGTTTCTCGTCGTCTCGCTCAGTTTGCTTTACACCTTTGCGGTCGGTGGACCTTATTTGATCTATTCGTTGCTCACGGGGAACACCGATCGGTTGTACCAAGCCGGAGTTCGCGGCGTGCGCCTCGCCCTCTGGCTGGGCGGAGTCCGCGCAGAGGTTCAAGGCCGCGAAAAGCTCTGCGCACTCGGGGCCGTCGTCTATATGGCCAACCACCAAAGTAATTGCGATCCGCCCGTCATCGTCAGCCTTGTGCCACCGGTCCTGATCCTGGCCAAAGAAGAATTTTTCCGCGTTCCCATACTCGGCCGGGCGATGCGCCTGCGGGGGTTTATTCCCATCAAACGCAAGAACCGGCAAGAGGCAATCGGAGCTCTGGAGCGAGGGACAGAATTGCTTGGGGCCGGTCATTCATTCCTGGTCTTTCCAGAAGGCACGCGAAGCCCTGATGGAAGGCTCTTGCCCTTCAAGAAAGGCGTCTTTATCATGGCGATCAAGGCTGGCGTGCCGATCATCCCGGTTTCCGTTTCGGGCAGTCGAAGGATTATGGCTAAGGGCCGACTCGCAATTCGGCCGGGAAAAGTACGGGTGACTCTCCACGAGCCTGTCCGCACCGAACGCGAAGCGGTGGAAGAAGTGCAGCGGCGAGTTCGTGAAGCGATTCTCTCGGGCCTCGATGAAGGTGAGCGGCCCGACGGAAAAACAGTCATGGTCATAGCAAAGCGATACGTGATCTCGGGAAGAGTGCAAGGAGTCGGTTTCCGATTCTTTGCGGAGCGCGAAGCGGCTCTCTTGGGAATTCGCGGTTACGTTCGGAATCTCGCGGACGGCACAGTGGAAGCCTACGCGATTGGATCGCCGGATTCTCTTGATTCTTTCAAGGGTCGGTTATCCGAAGGGCCGCGCGCAGCGGAGGTCACGAACGTCGAGGAGGTAGACAGCGCCGTCAACCGCCGCTATTCGAGTTTTGTGGTTGAAGCCTAAGGCAAAAAGCTGAAAGCAGTGCAGTTGGCCCTGAATGTGGGCTGTTTGCTGCCGCCTGCCTCCTTCGTACTGCCGCCTGCCTGCTGTTATACGGGAGGATATGTGGACGATTTGAAGCGCTTTATTCGCGAGGTGCCGGATTTTCCCAAGCCAGGTATCCTATTTTACGACATCACAACCTTGCTGAAGGATCCTGTCGGGTTGCACCGTGCGGTGGATGCACTATCTCATCATTATGTGGGGCGCAAGATCGACTGCGTCGTTGGCATCGAAGCGCGCGGATTTATCTTCGCGCCGATGGTTGCTTATCGGCTCAATGCCGGGTTTGTGCCGGTCCGGAAACCGAAGAAGCTTCCCGCCGCGGTCGCCCGGGCGACCTATCAGCTCGAGTACGGAAGCGACTCGCTCGAAATCCATCGCGACGCGATCGAGCTGGGCCAGAGCGTCTTGATCATCGACGACCTGCTCGCCACGGGAGGTACGGCTCTCGCCGTCTCAAGTTTGGTCGAGCAGCTCGGAGGGCAGGTAGCCGGCCTGGGTTTCCTTATCGAGCTTGAATTTCTAAGAGGGCGCGACAAGATAAGCCGCTATGACATACACACGGTGTTGACCTACTGAGCAGCGTGGCCTTGTCCGCCTACAAGTTGCCCGATCTATTGTTGCGGTGGGGGACCGGCCGGCGGTCCTATTGGCCCGCCGCGCATCATTCTGCGTGGCGGCGCCATTGCTTCCCTTAGCTTCGGGTGTTGCGCCGCCGTCAGTATCGGCCGGATTTTCTTCATGGTCTTCTGCCGCAGAGCCATGAATTTGGTCCGGCG
Organism: Acidobacteriota bacterium; assembly: GCA_021817045.1. Taxonomy (GTDB): domain Bacteria; phylum Acidobacteriota; class Terriglobia; order UBA7540; family UBA7540; genus RH2-MAG17b. The sequence continues at coordinate 2,172 of JAKAWG010000096.1, read as the reverse complement.
ATCTTCTCGCGAGAGTGAATTGTCTTGGAAGATGGCCCGCGCCTGTTTCATTTGATCCGCAAGGATCGGCTTGATCTTGGCCTGCTGATTCGCAGTGAGGTTCAGGATCTTGGTCATTCTCGCGAGCCTCATCTCAAGCATCCGCTGCGGGTTCGGAGGACCTCCCATCATCATGGGTCCCTGGCCGCCCCCGGGTTGCTGTCCTGCAAATACGGCAAGCGCGCAGCCTGCAATTGCGCTAAGCACGAACGCCCCCAGCCTCGTATTGCTTTTCATCGTAACCTCCCTGTTAGTTTTACTAAGTCTGTATTCAACGTAGCGTTCCTATTGGTTCCAGCATTTGGATGTCCCGCGGTCGGGTGACCAGCAATTCGCAAAGGACTCGCGTTTTGCAACGTGCGCACCGGGTCCGCTTCGTCCGGGGCACCAGCGCGACACCATTTTGTGGGACCGCGGTCGAACAGTAAGCCAGACGAACCAGCCTGCGACGAAGTTACGTTAGCTTTGGGAGGATGAGGATCTTGTGCGGATCGGCTTGGACAGGCCGTTAAAACCGGTCCCTGCCCAAGCCTAATCAAGCGGATTGGTTATAGGCTTAACAGATATTCTGAAGCCGTCATGTTGCCGAAGCGAATCTGGCTGACGCGTTCGCCGAGCACGTTGCTGAAATACTGAAGAACCGAAGTGAGCTTCAGCATGAATACCTCTTCGCCGACCCCAACGAGATGGAACACTCCGAGGAGGAAGAACATCGTTTGGAAATAGAGGGCCAGCAGTTTCTCGTCTCGTGAAAGACGCAGGCTGGAGTTCGCGGCGTTTTTCAGCAAATACGTGAGCGCCAGATAGTCGCATTTCAACTGCATCCGGAACCTGCTGTAATCGAGCGGCGCGTCATACTCCTCGATCGCGCTGCGCACGAATGGGAACTCAAGCCGGTTGGCATTGACGATGGAGTGATAAAACTCCTGATGCGCCCGGCGGCTTAAGATCCTTTGACAGGCCGCCTGCAGATAGAACAGCATCAGCGCCGTCGAAATAATCAAAATCAAGGTTGCTTCGAACATAGCAACACCTCACCGAATCCCGTTTACCCGGACTTCCGCAAAAGCGGGAACACGATTGACCTTCTCATAGGATCGAACGCGCCGTTCCTCAGGCGCCTTCGCGACAGCATAAAGCCAGGTTGTTAACATTCCGACGTTACAAAACTGGGCGATAAGGCTTGCAAATGCGATACTCCCGGACCATCCGGATAGCAGGTGAGCCAGGGCCATGCTGGCCGCAGGGCCGGCAAACTCAATTCCAAGCCCGCAAACGATCAGGCTCAAATCCTCGTTGATGTAGTCAGCCCGTTGCAGCATGACATACAACAGCGTATTCAGAACCAAGCACGAGAAATAGACGTTTTGGGTCAGCTCAACCACGAAATAGCGCGCCAGGGTATGATCGTGCTGCCAGACGGTGTACGAGGAGATAAGGGCCATCAGAACGAAGACGGAAACGAGTGTGGTCCGCAGGAATTTCCAGAGGGTCTTGTTATCGTGGCAGGCTCGCCGGAATAACTCGGATATGAAGAGAAAAGCGCCAAGCGTCAGTACAAGATCGCTGATCCAGTAGCAATAGAGATACTGCTGTGAAGTCCACCCGTAGGTGTAAAGGACAACGGGCCGCAGCAATGCGTCGATAAAGGCGAAGCCACTCAAGTAGAGGAAAAAAGCAAAGTGTTTCCTCCACCAGCCTCGGGTCGCAAGGACCATGACCAGGGATAACTCGAGAGCATAGCTCGTATACTGAAGGCCGTGAACGACCAGTGCGTCAAGCATGGGCGCCTCCAGTCGTGCTGGAGATGCCGAGCGTACCGGCCCTCAGTGCGGCTAAACCGTCGTTACCGAAACTTCCCGAGCGCCGACCTAGATGAGCGGGGTCGGTGGCATGGGCGAACCGCCGATTGCGACCTGCGAACCTGTCAGCGGAGTCGGTGGCATGGGCGAACCGCCGATTGCGACCTGCGAACCCGTCAGCGGAGTCGGTGGCATGGGCGAACCGCCGATTGCGACCTGCGAACCTGTCAGCGGAGTCGGTGGCATGGGCGAACCGCCGATTGCGACCTGTGTACCTGTCAGCGGAGTCGGTGGCATGGGCGAACCGCCGATTGCGACCTGCGAACCCGTC
>JAKAWG010000095.1 GCA_021817045.1 Acidobacteriota bacterium | reverse complement strand
CCAGCCAGTTGTATATGCAAGCGCGGCTGAAACCCAGGGTCTGGATCCCGACCTCCGGACTTTCACCAGCCTGGACGCGCTCCACCGCGCGCGTCCGAATCTCTTCCAGCGTCTTGTGATCCAACTTCCGGGCGTCTCGCTTGGGCATGCCGGAAGTATAGTCGATAGCCCCCTGTTAGCTCTACTTACTTATGCGCGGCTTAGTAAATTGAAATTGCAGAGGGAAAGGAGAGATGAAGCAGACTTCGCTCAAACTCAAACAGACAAGCGCGGTTCTGGAAACCATGCCCAAGGAGTTGCAGAACCTCGTCCAATTTGGTGTTGTCAAACCGACACGGCGCGCGGGACTGTATGTCTTTGACTCCAACGCCCTCTATGCCGCTAAGGTGGCACTGTTCATGAAGAAGGCACTCGGCACAAATACCGAGCGACTGTCCGAGTTCCCGGAGACCTTGACTGACTGTTTGCCTTTGGTCTCGGATGAAACGTTGGACGTGATTGTGTTCAGGTCAAGGCCTTCGCCCGGAACGATCGCCGCCGAGGTGAAGGTCCCGTTTCGAGCTTTGGTTCATCAAGTGGAAGAGCGCGTTAAATTGGTTGGACTCTTCAAAGATCTGCCCAGAGGAAGAAAGCGGCGCGGCTGGAAGAGCGAGTTTCTGGCCACCCTGAAAGAAGCAGCTCAGGACATGGGAGGGGTATCCCGAGAGGAAATTCGCAAGGCGATCCGAGCGCACCGAAATCAAAAGAAGCGAAGGCCGGAGGTAACCGTTGAAGCTGAGCCGCAGGCGGGAGGGTAGAGTTATTGTCGGCACTTCAGCAGTGATTTCGGGTATTGCCGCCTTCAAAGGTTCGTTCGTAGAGGGAAGGACTGACAGTGGCGATCTACTGTACCACTGGTTGATCAGGGGCAGGTTCGCATGGCTCGTGACGACTGAGATTCTGGAAGAGTATCGAGAGGTTGCGAACCGCCCAAGAGCCCGCCGATCCATCGCGGGCCGCTTGATAAATCTGCTCAAGGAGGAGTTGGAAGAGGTCGTTGTCCAAGGATCTTCGAGATCTCCCCTGACCGAGGTGACAATTGTTTTTGCTCGTGCGCTCAGGAGGTCACAGCGGATTTTCTGGTTACATTGACTTCAAGCGATTTCCCGCAGAACAGATTATCTGCGAAGGTTGTTTCGCCCTCTGAAATTCAGCGATTACTCCGCCAGCGGCGCCGGTCATAGTAACCGCAGCCGGCTCTCGGCATGGCCCGAGAGAGGAGGTCGCATGCTGACGCCGCGATGGAGTACAAGATCCGTACAACTTGGGCTTTCTGAACGTGATTTTCAGTCACTTACGGTTGCCAACCGTGCCGCAAGATCAATCAGATACCCTTCTTTACTTAGCCTGTTAACCGAAACGGACGACGTCTACCACCTTATCCCGCTTAGGGCACAATAGACCCCCACTCCGCTGGTGATCGCGCAGGTGGCTGCCACGACCCACAAGTAAGACCCGTGTAATCTGTAGCGTTCAGGGAGTACGCGGGCTGCAAGGAGCACCAAAAAGCCGAGAACCAAAGGCAGGAGCAGCGCGTTCATCACTTCAACCGCCAGATTGAGCGCAATCAGGTTCGGAACCCAATCGACCAGAAACGCGGATCCCACGACTGCGGTAGCATAGACTCCGTAGAACCAAGGCGCTTCGCGCGGATGGTTTTCGAGCGAATGTTTGTAGCCGGTCATTTCGCCGATTCCCCAGGCCGCGGCCAGCGAGGTCACGATAATCGCAACGAGCGCCGCGCCGAGGATGCCCAGACCGAAAACCAGCCGCCCCGCTTCAGCTCCAAGAGAAGGAGTCAACGCCTCTGAAATCTCACCGACAGTTTCGAGCGATCCTGTGCCGTGAACAAAACCGAGTGTGGCCGCGGTGGTGATAATTACGGCGGCCATCACCAACTGCGTGACTACAGAGCCGAGAGCGGTGTCCCATTGGGCGCTGCGCAGGTGTTCGCGCCCGAGCCGCTTGTCCACAATCGCTGATTGTTGAAAGAAGATCATCCAGGGCATGATGACCGCGCCGATGTTGGCGGCCACAAGATATCGGTAATCCGCCTTGTGCCAGGGAGAAAGCACGAGACCCTGTGCCAGCCATCCGGTCCGGGGGTCAGCCTTGAGGGCAACCCACAAGAAGGCCACTTCGAACAGGCCCAAGCCTAGCGCGATCCGTTCCACGCGCCGGTATGACCCTGCCGAGACTACGAGCAATAAGAAACCTGCGGTGAGCGAGAGGCTTATAGCTCGCGGCGCGCCCAGAAGTTCGCCAACGCCGGCGATTCCGGAAAATTCCGCAACCATCGCTCCGACGATAGACACCGCGAGGCCTCCGACTGAAATCCAACCCCACACGACGCCGTAACGTTCGCGAATTAATTCGCCGTGCCCTTTGCCAGTGAATATTCCCAGTCGCACCGTGAGCTCTTGCACGATGAAAAGCACCGGGATCAAAACGAATTGCAGAGGTAGGAGCGCGTAACCCCAGCGCGCGCCGCTTTGCGCGGCCGTGATGATGCTGCCCACTTCCGTATCGGCCATCATCACAATCTGACCCGGGCCGAGCACGGCCAGGAAGACCAGCAGGCGCTTCAACAGGGCTCGCCGACTGACTCCGGCTCGCTCAGCGAGGCCCGGGGTGCCGCTCGCTGCGTCCTGCTCTTCGGCGAGGCCGACAGTGGACTGAGTATCCGCTCGGTGAGTGGGAACGATATCTCGTGTTCCTTGATTCATGGTCAGTAAATGAACTTAGGTTAATTGCACGATTCAAGGACTCTGTGCGCTCACGATTTGCCCGAAGGCCGGGCTGCTGATGTTACCGTCGCGGCGACGGCTTCTGAAAACTGATCGTGATTGAAAACACTGAAAGCCTCGATGCGCAACTCGAGGGACCTCGATTCGGAGCGGTTCAAATTCCTCTCTTGGGGCATATCACAGTTTTCGTTTTCCGGCCCCGAGAAGACCCCCCGAGGAACAGCGAAGAAGCGGATAAACGTTTCGTCCATTCCTGCGACTTTATTGCAATAAGTTATTGAAAATACATATACTATACTTTAATGTGTAGATTATGGCGATGGCGTCCCTTTGTCAAGGGATTTCAATGAAGGCGCACAATTAATTTGGTTAGCCGGCCAGATTCTAGGCTCTGCTTGATACCCCGCTCATCCTCGGGTGTTTTGCATGGATTTCCCTGAGTAGGTCTGTTTCGAAGGGCTGATGCTCATGCTTTTCTGCTCCAGTGGGCTGCCAGTTCCTGGTAGTAGTCATTAAGCGTGTGAGTCCCCATCTTTGGATCCTCGCAGTCGATCTGGGTCATGATTGTCAGCGCGACGGTAGTCCCGTAGAGACGCTTGCTGAACGGACGAAGGACCGAGGCGACAGGTTGCGCCATCCAGACAGGTACACAGCGAATCTTGGCTGTCTTCTCAAACACCGAAATGGCTGTCCCGGCGATCTCCCGGTAGGTGTAAGTGAGCGGCCCGCCTACCGGGAGTTCGCGCGCTCGCGGTTACGGCGTTGACGCACAGCTTGGCCAGATCGTCGCCATGGATTGGGTTGATTTTCTTGCTGCCGTCTCCGATGAGGTACACGGTGCCCGTGTTTGCCATCTTCAAAATTTCGCTCATGTCATTGAAGAATCCGTTCGGGCATACAATCGCGTGAGCCATGCCGGATTGCCGAAACTGAGAGATTGCGCCATCCTGCATGCTTTAATCATCAACTGTCTTTTGATTGCGGTGTGGCCTGGGCATCTCTTGCCGGCCCTCAGGCGAACTAGCCAGCCGGACTTGAAACTTCGGGAGCTCCTTGTGGTGAAGGTCGAAAGGTTTCATCAAGATCCTTTTGCCCTGAGAGGCCGGCTCGACGCGGACCAGCTGGCGATGAGGGGCCACGTCTTGCTTCGTCACCCATCCCCGTCGCGTCGCGCGGTCCACCAGCCCGACTACCGCCTTATGGCGCACCTGCAAGAACTCTGCAAGCTCTGAGATGTTTGCCCAACCGCGGCCCCCATCAGAAGTTGATGCCGTTGAGCTGTAATGCCCACGGCGCGCGCCGCCTTCTCACTGAAGCGAAGAAACTGGCGGAGCTGATATCGAAACCAGGCAAGCTGTGGAACAACTGCTTCGGTTGATTCACGCGAATCGGTAAATCCGGCCGGCGTCAGCACCAAAGGGACTTCTGCCTGTTTCAGCGGTACAACCCTCGCCACGCCTCTGCCACAACTTCCTGGTGAAAGTGGCTTGCGCAGTTCATCGCGACTCTGAAAGTGATGCCTGCCTGCTTCGTGCGTCATTCTGCGTATTATCCCGCACCAAGAGACGTTCCTCCGAGAATTATTCGCAGGCGTGACTTTGGTCATCGCCAGACCCCCACATCACAGCGCCTAATAGATATGTGAACGGCGATGCCGCCTCTTGTGACGGCCGCCCATGAAAGGCAATTGGAAAGAGGAGAACACCATGAGCATCGACACTCAACGAACCGTCGCAGACATCGCACTGGAAAAGCCGCAGGCCGCGGCTATTTTTGAAAGGCTCGGCATCGATTACTGCTGCAACGGCCGCAAACCGCTTGCAGAGGCGTGCGAACAGGCAGGCGTCGAATTAGAGCACGCTCGGAACCTGTTGGAGCAAGCCTTTTCCACGGATCAGTCTGGCGCCCTGGACGAGAACTGGCAATCCCTTGGCAGCCTCATTAATCACATCGTTCGCAAGCACCACGCGTACTGCCGCGAAGAGTGCCTGCGGCTTGAACCCCTGCTCGCCAAGGTTGTCTCGAAGCACGGCGAAAACCATCCTGAGCTCGAACGAGTCCGGGCGCACTTCACGTCGCTGCGGAACGAATTAAGCATGCACCTGATGAAAGAAGAGCAGGTTCTTTTCCCTTACATCATCGGCTTGGAGGAATCCGAGAAACATAAGTCCGACCCTCCCCGGGCCCCGTTCGGGACTGTTCAAAATCCTGTGCGCATGATGATGCAGGAGCATGACAACGCCGGTCATCTGATCCGGGGCATTCGCGGTTTGACCGGGAACTTCACCCCGCCCGAGGACGCCTGCAACAGCTTCAAGGTTCTCTATCAGGGCTTGGAGGCTTTTGAAGCCGATCTTCATCAACACATTCATCTCGAGAACAACTTGTTGTTTCCGCGTGCGATCACTCTTGAAGATGCGGCCCGATTGGCGCAAACAGGCGCGACTTCTGTCATGGACCCGGCGTGACTTTTGTCAACGGTCACCGAGCACTCGAGGCCCAGAATCAACTGTTCCGCAGAATTTCTCCAACGCGAGGAAGGATCAATGAGGCAGTTCGGGAACTCCGCGGACCGTGACCTGCGATAAAACAAGAGAGGAGCAACTAGCTATGAAACATCAACCCAAACTCGCGCTGATTGTTGCGCTGGCCGCCGGGGTGGTGTTCGTTGCGGGCTGCGGCAAACGCGCAAACGTCGCGAGCTACCGGGGCGAATCGAACCGGATTGCCGCGGTCATTGCCAAGCGCAACCTGACACCAGCAGACGTGTTGGGAGCGGTGAGCACCTTTGTTCCTAATGGCCGCCACGACAAATACGTCATGTTTGCCTCGGGAGGATAGAGCGGCCAAGTGCTGGTTTATGGGATCCCGTCGATGCGGCTGTTGGACGAGATTCCGGTCTTTACGCCGGAGTCGATGGCCGGCTGGGGATTTGGCGGTGCCGGGAACGCGATTCTCAAGGAGGGCGATATTCCCGCCAGTTCCATGGGGCCAGCTATGAAGCTGAGTTGGGGTGACGTTCACCACCCGGCTTTGAGCCAGACTAATGCTCGGTATGACGGCCAATATCTGTTCGTCAACGACAAGGCCAACGGCCGTATTGCCGTCATTAATCTCCACTATTTCATGACCACGCAGATCGTCAGAAACCCGATCTTCAACAACGATCACGGTGCCACTTTCGTCACGCCCAACACGCGCTACATCATCGAGACGAGCCAGTACAATGCGCCGCTGACTGGTTCCTATGCACCGATCAAAGAATACGCCAAGGCCTACCGCGGTGACATGACTTTCTGGCGCTTCGACCGCAAAAGTGGCCGCATCGATCCGAATCAGTCCTTTGCTGTTGAACTGCCTCCGTATTGGCAAGACCTCGCCATTGCCGGGCACGTAGCCAGCCGTGGCTAGGCATTCTGCAATTCATTCAACGTCGCTCAGTACCACGGTAACGATACGAACGGCAAGCCGTCATTCGAGGCCGGCGCCACACGGCGCGACACGGATTATTTGCACATCATTCACCTGACGCAAGCCGAGGCCGATTTCAAGGCAGGGAAGTTTACCCGGATTAACGGCTTCCCGGTCATTCCGCTGAAAACCGCCGTTGCTGACAAGATTCTCTATTTCACGCCGGAGACCAAGAGCCCGCACGGAGTCGACGTGACGCCGGACGGCCAGTACATCGTGGTGAACGGAAAGCTCGATCCACACACAACCGTTTACAGTTTTAAGAAGATTCTCGCAGCCATCGCGGCAGGAAATCACCGGCACGATCAATACGGTGTGCCGATCCTACCCATGAGGAAAACCGTAGAAGCACGTGTGGAAGTGGGTCTTGGCCCTCTGCACACGCAGTTCGATAACAAGGGTTACGCCTACACTTCGCTTTTCTTGGACAGCGCCGTTGCCAAGTGGTCGTTAGGTGAAGAGTATGAAAAACTCCATCCCAACGTTCCGGCCTAGACCCTGGTTCAGAAACTGCTCATCCAGTACAACGTCGGCCACGTGGCTATCCCGGGAAGCGACACGGCCCAGCCTTACGGCCATTATCTGCTCTCGCTGAACAAATGGTCGATCGATCGCTTCGATTGCGTCGGACCGCTTTATCCGGAGAACTTGCAGCTCATCGACATCAACGGTCCAAAAATGCGCATACTTTCGGACACGCCGCTGGGTCTGGGTGAAACACACTACGCGCAGATCATTCCCTACAGCCTGTTGCACGTGGCCAAGGTCTTCCCGGTCGGCTACAGTCCCCGAACCAGCACGATCTCAAAATGCGCCACTCAGCCGGGACAGGAAAGGATCGTGCGTAACGGCAACCACGTCACGATCTTCATGACGGCTGTTCGTAGCCACTTCACGCCGGAAATTGTTCGCGTAAATCAGGGAGATGATGTGACTTGGCACATCACGAACATCGAGCGCACGCCCGATGCGACTCACGGCTTGGCTATTTCGGCCTACAACGTCAACCTCACGATCAATCCAGGCGAGACGGAGACGATTCATTTCATCGCCAAACGAGCCGGCGTGTTCAGTTTCTACTGCACGAAGTTCTGCTCGGCGCTGCATCTTGAGATGGCCGGGTATCTGGTCGTCAAGCCTCGGACAGCCGTTGCGATGGCAGAACGTTAAGTGGAGGTCATTTATGAGTCCAGTTATCGAGAAAGTTTTCGGTCCGCGGGTCGCGCCTGACTTCAAGCAGGCGCACCTGCTGAAATACCGGCTTCCGGCATGGTTCCTGGCAGGAGCCGCGGTTCTCCTGATTATCTCACTCTTCCTGCCCTACTGGAAGATGACGCTGTATGCGCCACAATATCCGGACGGGCTTACGGTGGTCTCTTACATCAACCGCCTTGGCGGCCGCGTCGACGAAGTGAACATTCTGAACCAGTACATCGGAATGAAGCCATTGCAGGATGCCGCACGACTTGAAAAGCGTATCGCCGTGGCGGCCGTGGTGGTGCTGGCGCTTCTCCTGATGGCGGCGATTGAGATCCATAGCCCATGGGCGGTACTGCTGGCGATCCCTGCTGCGCTCTTCCCACTTGGCTTCTTGGCTGACCTGCAATATTGGCTTGCCAACTTCGGCCTGCACCTGGATCCTCATGCGCCGCTGAACATGTCGGTGAAGCCGTTTATTCCGCGCGCGCTGGGGGTGGGACATATCGGCCAGTTTTCGACGCAGGCAGTCCCGGCCGCGGGCTTAATTCTCAGCATTGCGGCATCGGTTCTGATCTTCGCGGGCTTGTGGCAGCAGCGGCGGAGTTCCACGCCGCAACGGGCCAAATGGAGCTGAATGCGGGCCGCGAAGCAGGCGCTGGCGGAAGCGGAGCGGCGGGAAGCAAAAGCCAGGAACTGCAGGCCGCTGCGCACCTCACGGGCGGTATATTGCACGATGGGCGGATCGGCGGCCTGGGCCTGGGGCCAGTGGTGGGGGATATCGTTCAAATCCTTGGTGTCGGCCGAGATTTGCTGAAAGAGCCGCTAGGTGGCTTTGAAGGCGGCCAGATCCTGCTTGCGTTGATATTTTTTGCGGCGGCGGTGGATCAGGCCGTGTGCGTGCCAGATGCGTTCCAGGGCGCCATGGCTCGAGGGAAGATCGAATTCGTGAATGAGGCGGCGTGAGCCGAAGGTGGGCAATTGGCGGCGCAGCTCGACGGCCTGCTGTTCGACCTCGGGCGGAGTCTGATGGGGCTGATGGAGAGGAGCTCGGGAATGCTCCTGCAAGCCTTTTAAGCCTTGGGCTCGGTAGCGTCGCAGCCATTTGCGCACGGTGGGTGCGGTGGTGGAGAAGGCGCGGGCGGTAGCTTTGACGCCGTGTTGACGGGCATGAGTGGCCAAGCGGAGCCGATAATCGAAGGCGTTAGGCATCTTGCGAATCACGTCGAAGTACGAGACCGGAGCGCTCATGGCCCGGCCATTTTACAACCCAACCCACCCGGGGCGGTGCCGTTCGCCGCTACTGAAACCGACCGAATTGGCAGTTTTGAACTCACTGATCACCAAGATGGAAGAAGATGGTTTACCCCCATCTGAGATGCGACCATTAACGACTCCTGTTGTTGCGGTAGTTGAAGTGGCTGCGGGGGCGACGGCCGCGGTGCTGTGCGTTTCGGCTGCTGGCGACCAGGACATATTAGCTAAAATCAAGGAACTGTCGACGCAGCTGCAATCGCGCGCATCGCTCGAACAATTGGTCGAACTTCGTCGGCGAGCCGTCTCGGAGGCGGCCAAGCGTGTAGCTTCATAAAGAAGCACAAATGTTATGGTTATGCGCTTGCCTTTTTGCCGCGTGGTTCGGCCTAAGCGTCGCGAATCAATTCGAGACGCCGTTCACTTATAGGCTTCGAAAGCTTGATATTTTTGGATTGATCTCCGTTTGGAAGTTTTTTGCTCCTCGACCTGGTATCCACGACCACTACATTCTAATCCAGGATTGTGACTCTACAGGTCAACTGCTGGAGTGGAAACAACTACTGGGTCCTTCAGTCAGGCGGCCTCAGTCGTTCGTCTGGAATCCCGGCAAGTGGGAAAGTAAAGCAATAGCAGATCTGTTGCAGCTAGTCGCCCAGGCCAATAGCTTCGGTCGATTGGACAACCGCACATTGATGCTTACCTCCCCGTATCTTGTAATTTTGCATTTTGTTCTTGGCCAGCCGTGTGGACCAGAAGTTGTGGCTCGGCGTTTCGCGCTTGTTCAAAAAACGGGACGGTTTGGAAAAGTCGAATTGTCGATGGCCTCCGATTTCCACCCCTTGCTGTCAAGATAGCAATGTATATCCCGCAGTTCGGTGCACAAGCAGACCTCGCAGTTCTTTGGGCAGTTCGCATCTGCTGTGTCGGTGTAGCACTCGGTTCCCTTGAGTTACTCTACCGGCAGAGAAACCTCCTAAGCAATACAGGGTTAATGAGTTGGGTGGGATTATCGCTTCCGCGAAAGCTAGAAGATCTTCCAACCGTTGTAAGGCCGCTCATAAAGTTGATGGCGCCCCAAGCATTTTATTGTGTTCTCCTAGTTCGTCTTGGTGCTGCTTCGCTGCTCGTTGTTTCAGCAATAATTCTGCTTTCCCGATCCACGATTACATTTCTCGTGGTCGTAATCCTACTCTCTACGTTTATCCACCATCTGAGGCTTCCGATAGGAACCGACGGTTCCGACCACATGAATGCAATCGTGCTTACGACGGGCGCGGTCGTGTTGCTGGTAAACGATCCGAAAATATACGTGCTCGGGGCAGTCTTTATCGCATTACAGCTGAGTCTGTCGTACGCGGTTGCCGGCGTTGCAAAGGCCCTCTCTGTCGAATGGAGATCAGGGCGAAGCACTTCCTGCATTCTATGTACTTGGACCTATGGCTTGCCACCAGTGGGTGAGTTTCTGCGCAGCCATCCTCAATTGTCCCGGTCAGTTGATTGGTTCGTAATAGCTTTTGAGGTGTCTTTCCCGTTTGCGATGTTTTTACCAGGGAGAGCTTGGATCGCGGTGCTGATTACGGGCTTGATATTTCATCTGTTTAACGCATTGATTATGGGGCTTAACACGTTTTTGTGGGCCTTCGCAAGCGGATATCCTCCACTGGTTTTTGCGGTCTTTCTGTTCAAGTACTGCCGCGGTCACGGCGTACACTTGTAACAGAAACGCTCGGAAGCGCGACGCATTGTGTACACCCATTTGGAGCAAACGGGCCGGGCAAGGATGCTGAGATGATCGCTGCTCGCTTATAGCTCGCGCTGGCATTATTTGCCGCTTGGCAGCGCTCTGCCGCTCGCGGCCGCGAGTTGACCTCGGCTTCGGTCGTGAGCGAAGGGACCGGCGTTGCGAACCAATGAAGAGGCCGTCCAAGAAACGGCTGAGGTCGCGTGACGCCGCCAGAAGCATTGGCGTATCCGCAATCACACTCCGGAGACGGTTGCTTTCCGCGGGTGGCGCATACGTGCCGATGTTTTCAATCGGCACGTATGCGGTCCTGGGGCTAAAATGCTTCGGTGTCGAGCTGGCGATTTTATTTCCTGAACGATGCTTCCGTGCTGGCGATGGACCGAATGCTCTGATGACAGCAAGGGATCATGGGGTCGCATACATCGCGCAATGCGCGACGTATGCGCCACCCGCGGTATCATGCCTTAATCCTGATTGCTCCCAATTCCCCGGACGAGATCAGGAGTCCTGAGCCTGTTGGCATCATTGCAGTTGGTGGGTACAATCAACATCAGTGAACAATCAAACTACCCGCGCTGAAACGCTGCGCAAGACGCCGCTTTTTTCAGACCTCGACGACAAGGAACTGGCACGCCTGGCAGAGTGCGCCGTGCCTCGACGATTCGCCGAAAATCAGATCATCTTTGCGGAAGGCGAACCTTGCTCAGGCCTCTACGTGGTCGAATCAGGCTCGGTGAAGATCTTCAAGACTTCGATTCACGGCCGCGAGCACGTGCTTTCGGTGGAAGGTCCGGCATCGAGCATTGCCGAATTGCCGGTCTTCGATGGCGGCAACTATCCTGCCTCTGCTGCCGCGGTCAAAGAGGCAGTCTTATTGTTTATCGGCAAGAAAGAATTCCGTACACTCTGCATGGAACATCCCGAAGCGGCGCTGAAGCTACTAAGAGTTGTGGGCCGCCGGCTTCGCCTTTTGGTGGAGATCATCGAAAACCTTTCGTTTACTACCGTGCGTCACCGGCTGGCGGCGCACTTGGTGCGCCTTGCGCGGCATGAAGGCAAAAAGACCGATCGTGGCGTCGAGTTTACCCTCGGCACCACTAACCAGCAACTTGCGGCGCAGATCGGTACGGTCCGCGAACTGGTCTCGCGCAATCTTAGCCGGCTGCAAGCACAAGGCTTAATTGAGCTGGATGGGAAAACGGTCGTCGTGTCCGACCTCGATGCCCTTCAGGCGGAAGCCGCGGATACCGAATAGAACTCGATGAGATGCTACCTCCGTTTGGGCTGCCGGCTGGCGAAGAAAGATCGCACCGTCGAAATCACAGTTACCAGGTCGGCGTCGTCGGCTTTCGCCGCCTCTCCCAGGCTCAGCGACCGGGGAACATCCTGTGCCCGATTAAGCGTGGAAAGGCCCGCGCGGGCAAGCACAGCTTTCAACTCAGGGAAACTCGTGACGTACCAATAGAGCGGCAGATCGGCATTGACTTCATCGGTGCCGAGCCATGCAGGAATCCTGCTTAACGCAGTCGCGACCAAGTTGAGACTGAAAAGCAACACAGCAGCGAATTCCATATAAGCCGAGACAGGCAGAATGCGCCACGCAATGCCGTGAGTTGAATAGGCAACCGCCTCGCTTGTAACTCGCGCAAGACATCCTATGGTTAATGACCACAGGCTAGCCGCCATGAGTCGAGTGCTGAAGAGTTCTCTTCCGTTCAAGAACGTAGGCAGGATTCGCGGGGCAAGAGCAAAGATAAAGAGAGCGATGAATCCCACAGTGATCGCGTGGCGAGAAGCGCCGCCCAATCCCTCCCACCGAGGCTCGAAATCCGCGACGATGCCTATCACCGCGCCCGTGGCCAGCCATAGGTAGGAAAGCCGCACAAACAACGGATAACCGCCGTAAACGTCAAGCCGTTTCGCTTGCTTGACGGAAGGGCGGAAGACTCGAATCGCCCAGATCGCCAGCCCAGCGACCGTCACGGCCAGCGCATCGGCAAGCTCAAACCGCCGGGCGAGAGCAAGGGCCACAATTGCAGCGGTACCGCCGCAAACCCAAGGCCAGGCACGATACGAAGACGCCTGAAGACCGAGAAAGACGGTTACGAAGCGCGTGGAATAACCCCACGCTACAGGCAACGCGAATCCCCACACTTCAATAAGTACCAGCGCGTGATCAGATCTCAGTGGATAAAGCGCCGAAGTACCGTGCCAGGCGAGCGGTACGGCAATCCATAGATTTAGGAAGAGCGCCACACCCAAGGCCAGGAATCCTGTTATCCCGAGCCACGATCCAAGATCGTGCGGCCTCTTTCGGTGTGCCTGTTCGGATTGCTTCGTCCTGCCGGCAAAGAGCACGATGTACTGGAAAAGCAGATACCCCGCGAGCTCCAGGACCGCGCCGGCGACTAGGGCAACCCGCCAACCCTCCGGAACAATTCCCGCCCACCATCGCAGGAATACCCCAGCCGTCCATAGCACCCACACCGTCCAGGCGAGACCGAAGTGTTTAAGGGCGCGTCCGCGAAACTTGGGCAGAACATAAAGAGAAATACCCAGGATGAACGATCCGACCCAGCCCAGCAGTTGCGCCTGGCCATGAGCCTGAATCCACGCCGGATTTGCCCCGCCTGCTGAGTGATGAGAGGCGATGGTCAGGAGATTCCAGACGCCGAAAAACGTCCCAGGTAGTACGAAGAAGGCCAACCCTGAGAGAACATAGGCTGCAAGCATTCGGGACGCGCGACGTTCAGGCGCGGGATCGGGAAGAGTTGTTGCTTCCGCAGCATCGTGCTCGTAAGCCACTCGCCATTCGAGAGGTACTGATTCGAGTTGTGTGTCCCTGCTCATTTCCCTCTATATCGTCCACCACCTCTTCGAAAGTGGACACTTTTCACTTCAACAGACAAACGGAATCACCGCTATGACAAATATCACAGCACGATGAAGTTATTTGCTCGGACGTCCGACCCCTCATTGTCCATGGGACAACACTCTTGCGCGACCTTGACGCCTGTTCTCTCATACTCGATCCGGAGCATATTGGCAAGTTCGTTCATTCCGTGATAGAGACTTTAGTCATAGTGTAAGGCGGGAAGATCGCCGAATCTTAAAAAAGAGACACCGTTTCGATTGGAGGAAGCCAAATGGAGATCGACGCAACCAAACCCGTCAAAGACTTTATCCTTCAAATGCCTGCCGCAGCAAAGGTGTTCGAACAACTGGGAATAGACTACTGCTGCGGAGGCGCCAAGTGCCTGGACCAAGCCTGCCGCGCCGCCGGCCTGGACGTAAACGAGGTGGTTCGGTCCCTTGAAACGACAACCGCCACCACGAGCGGCGAATATCAGGCCGTGGATTGGAGTGCTCAACCTCTCGCGACCCTGATGGACCATATCGTCAAGCAGCACCATGCATTCTGCCGGCAGGAGGTGGCGCGCCTTGAGCTACTGCTCGATAAGGTAATCGCGGCACATGATGCCTCTCATCCCGAATTGCGCCGAATCAAGTCGGTCTTTTCCGGGCTGAGTAAGGACCTTCTGATGCACCTCGTTAAGGAAGAACAGACCCTATTCCCCTATATTGCCCGGATGGAAGAATCCAAAGCGCAGGGAATTCCGTTTCCCCGGCCCGCATTTGGAATAGTGCAGAATCCGGTTCGGATGATGGTGCTCGAGCATGACAACTCGGCTGTGGCACTCCATGAGGTTCGCAAACTGACGGGCAACTACCAACTGCCGTCGCATGCCTGCAACACTTACCGCACATTGTACGAGAGGCTGCGTTTTTTTGAGAGCAACATGCATCAGCACGTCCATCTTGAAAACAACGTGCTTTTTCCACGTGCAGTCACTATGGAAGACGCGACAGTCTCCGGCGGGCAGGCGGCCGGAAGATAGGCCGCCGCTAGACCGGCGCCAATGATATGGATCTTCTTACGGCCAGCCACAGCGGCTATCCGCGAATTGGCGGCAGTCCCGACGAGCAAGTGCTGCGCCACACCATCGCTCAGCGCGAGCGCGGTGAGAAAACTGACGCTGACGTGCGTGCCGCCGAAGATCACCTGGTCTTGCTTGCCCTTCAAGATCAGGAAGAGGCCGACCTCGGCATCGTTACTGACGGACTCATCCGTTGGAACGATCCCATCTCGTATCTGGCTGCGAAGCTCGAAGGTGTACGCTTCGGCGGCCTGCACAGGTATTTTGATACCAACTTTTACTTTCGGCGTCCAGTGGTGTACGGAAAGCTTGTACGACCGCGGCCTCTCGTGCTAGACGAATTGCAATGGGCGGCCGAAAAATCGGTGCGGCCGGTTAAGGCTGTTTTGACCGGACCGTGCACGCTTGCCCGGCTTTTGCTCCACGAAGGAGAACGCAGGAATCTGGCATCTCTAATCTTTTCGTATGCCGAAGCGCTGAGCGCGGAAGTGGCGGACTTGGCAGCGGCGGGTGCTTGTACGATCCAGATCGACGAGCCGTGCCTGGTGAAATATTCCTCAGACTTGCCGCTTGCCTGCGAACCGCTGGCTCTGATTGCCGCCCGTAAAGGAAATACAGAGGTTGGTCTGGCGACCTACTTCGGCGATACCTCGCCTCTTTACAGCAAACTTCAGGAGCTTCCCTTTGATACGCTCGTCTTTGATTTTACCTACTCGCAGAATCTACGGCAGGTTATCGAGGCGGAGGGAGTGCCAAGGCGCTCGGATTCGGGCTGCTCGACGGACGGAACACGAAACTCGAAAATAAAACCGTCGTAGCTCGCAGGCTCGAACGGATGTTCGCTCGTGTTAAGGCACAACGGTGCTACCTTACAACTTCGTGTGGCCTCGAATATTTGCCTCGCGATCGTGCCCAACTGAAACTGAAGCACCTGACCTCAATCAAGAATTCTCTCCTGGGTGAACTGCGATGAGCCGCGCGAAGCTTCACGAGTTGGGGATCGAACTGCCTCTTCTGCCGACGACGTCGGTGGGGAGCTTGCCTAAGCCTCCTTATCTTAGTGAAATCCCGGGCAGACTTCGCTCGAGGAAAAATCAGTGCGGAGCATCTGAAGGACGCCGAGAAGCGCGCCACCGAATTCTGGATTCGCCGGCAGGATGAACTGGGTCTCGATGTCCTGGTCGATGGGGAAATGTATCGCAGCGACATGGTCGCCTATTTTGCGGAGCATCTGTCAGGGCTCGAACAGGGCGGATTGGTCCGCTCTTATGGTAATCGCTATTTCCACAAACCGATCATCGTGCGCGAAGTAAAATGGACGGGGCCGATTACGGTCGAATGGTGGTACTACGCCCAACGCTTGACCGCGAAACCCGTGAAAGGGATTGTGACTGGCCCTTACACCATGATGGACTGGTCCTTCAACGAGTTCTATCCGACACGGCGCGATGCATGCCTGGCTCTTGCGGTGGAGGTCCGCAAGGAAGTCGAAGCGTTGGGTCGCGCGGGATGCAAGATCATACAGATTGATGAGCCGGCCGTTTCCGCCCGGCCCGAAGAGCTCCAGCTTGCGATCGAAGCGATGGAGGTGGTAACGGCAGATCTAAGAGCCTACTTCGTCACCCACATCTGCTACGGGGATTTCGAAAGTATTTATCCCGGAATACTCGATCTCGCCGTTGACAACTTTGATCTCGAAATGTCGAACAGTGGACTCGACATGCTGCGTCTCTTCTCCAAGAACCATTTAACCAAAGATATCAGCTACGGCGTCGTTGACGTGCATACCCACCTTATTGAAGACCGGTCGGTGGTCGAACAACGGTTGAAGAAGGGGCTTGATATCTTGCCCGTTGAGGACGTTTGGGTTGATCCGGATTGCGGGCTCAAGACACGAAAAATCGACGAAGCCGAGGCGAAGCTCGAAAGGGTGGTTTCAGCGGCACGCGCGCTGCGCGGCGCATAAACAAGATTTCGCGTCCATTGGCTCTGCTCCGGGAAAGATTGACAATGAATCGAGTTCACCGATGGATTTGCAGCTCCGGCCATTGGAAGAGGGCGCTGGAGTGCGAAGTTCTCCCGAAGGTGCTCGA
The DNA here is from genome assembly GCA_021817045.1 of Acidobacteriota bacterium. Lineage (GTDB taxonomy): Bacteria > Acidobacteriota > Terriglobia > UBA7540 > UBA7540 > RH2-MAG17b. The sequence continues at coordinate 605 of JAKAWG010000095.1, read as the reverse complement.
CGATTTCGATCTCGGCGATAATGTCCTCGAAGTCGGTCCAGGTTTTGGGTTCACGACAGAGTGGCTGCGCCGGCGCTTCAAACAGGTCACTGCAGTTGAAATCGACCCTGATCTCGCGCATTTAGTGGGCAACATGGCCCGCGGGGCAAACGTTCGAGTGGTACAGGGCGACGGAACCGCCCTTCCTTTCAAAGACAAGTCTTTCTCAGGAGCCGCGGCCTTCACGATGCTGCATCATATTCCCTCCGCTCGACTCCAGAACCTGCTTTTCGCGGAAGTGTGCCGCGTTATTAAACCGGGCGGGATGTTCGCAGGCATCGATAGCGTCGGAGGACTACGGATGCGGCTGCTCCACATCGCGGACGCCCTTGTACCGATCGAACCTACAACCCTCGCTCCAAGACTTGAAGCCGCAGGTTTCACCGGCGTTTCGATCAATGTTGACGGGCGGCGTTTTCGCTTCGACGCAGCACGCAGACTAGCAGTTTGCTGAAAAATGGCTGTAATTAGAAAAGTCGTTCGGTTGCAAGCACGAATTCAGCACCCTGCCGGAGGTTACCTGCCTCGGCCGGCCAGGCTTTCAGGTGGCTTTCACCGCCTGGTTG
>JAKAWG010000094.1 GCA_021817045.1 Acidobacteriota bacterium | reverse complement strand
ACAATTTAGGAACAATCTCCCCCCATCCACGTATCTCATTGAATATAAGTGAGTTGGGGATGAGATTGTTCCAGCCCATTAAAGTTGCTGAAAAAAAGCGGCTTATGACAAATTTCCGAGGAAAAACAGGATTTTTTTGGGTACTGATGCTGTCTCCTCGTAGCACCGGGCTTTATGCCCGGCATGCACGCCTTAAAAGGGCAGCGGTGCGAATCAACGTGTTTGCCGCAACGCTAGAACACGGTGGATCTGCGGGGCGATATGCTCGGCAGGGTTTACGTTCATCAAATGGCGTTTGCCGAAGCCCAACGGAAAAACGCGGAACGGATTCAGGCAAACTTGGAAACCCAATGAGGGTCGGCCCGCGACAGATCATCTTGAATCCGTCCTGCACACTACGGTGCCAAGGAGCGCCGACTTTCAGGCCGGAAAGTGCCGAGCTAAAGCTCAGGGCTACACCTGAGACGAGGACACTGGTAACATTCACTTGACAATCAATTCCGCTCCGCCGGACAATGGCCGAGGTACACTTCCGGAGCGGCTTTGCTGCGTTGCAGAGAGCCCGCTCGTTTTCCATGCCCCAAGCCGGAGATCGGCAAGAGAATCAGAGGCGGAGGATGCCTGAGCAGGTTTACATTTTCGATACCACCCTGCGGGACGGTGAGCAATCGCCCGGCTGCAGCATGAACTTTGGAGAGAAGCTGGAAATGGCCCGCCAGCTTGACCGCCTGGGTGTGGACGTTCTTGAAGCTGGCTTTCCGATTGCCTCTCAAGGCGATTTTGACGCCGTGCGCGCCGTATCCGCGGAGATTCGCCGTCCCACGATCGCCGCCTTGGCGCGCGCAAACCAATTGGATATTGACCGCGCCTGGAAGGCGCTCGAAGGGGCGGCGCGGCCGCGCATCCACACCTTTCTCGCCACCTCCGACATCCATCTGAAATACAAGCTGCGCAAGACGCGCGAAGAAATACTCAAGCAAATCGGTTGGGCGGTGGGGCACGCGAAATCGCTTTGCAAAGACGTGGAATTTTCTCCTGAGGATGCCGGCCGCACGGACCGCAGTTACCTCATCGAGTGCTGCCACGCGGCCGTCGAAGCCGGCGCCACGGTCTTGAACCTGCCGGATACGGTGGGCTATTGCGTGGAATCTGAGTACGAGCGGATGTTCGCGGACGTCAAAGCCAAGGTGCCGGGAATGGATCGCGTCATTCTCAGCACGCACACTCACGACGACCTCGGCTTGGCCGTGGCGAACACCATCGCGGGCATTCGGGGCGGGGCCAGGCAAGTGGAGTGTACAATCAACGGCATCGGCGAGCGGGCCGGGAACGCCGCGCTCGAAGAAATCGTCATGGCCATCTATGTCCGCGCTGACGTACTGCCCGTTTTCACTCGCATTCGCACTGAGGAACTTTATCGATCGAGCCAGCTTCTGGCGCGTCTGACCGGCGTTGCGGTCCAGCGCAATAAAGCCGTCGTCGGCCGCAACGCTTTCGCGCACGAGGCCGGCATCCACCAGGACGGCGTGCTGAAGAACGCGATCACTTACGAAATTATGAAGCCGCAGACCGTGGGCATGCCGTCCAGCGAAATTGTGCTCGGGAAACATTCCGGCCGCCACGCTCTGGCCAAGCGCTACGAGGACATGGGATACCGGCTGGATTCCGAGCGCCTCAACCGTGTCTATCAGGCCTTTTGCGAAATTGCCGACCGCAAGAAGCAGGTTTACGACGAAGATCTCGTTGCCATCATTGCCGAGAGTTCTGACCCTGCTCCGGAGACTTATCGATTACGACATCTTCAGAGCGTTACCTCCAGTCTGGGGCCGTCCACGGCCACAGTAGAACTCGAAAGGAACGGCCAGCTTTACCACGATTCGGCCACCGGAGAAGGAGCGTGCGACGCCGCCTTCCGCGCCATCGACCGGATCACAGGGTTCTCGGGCGCAATGGTCGACTTCACTGTTCAGAGCGTCGGCCAGGGAATGGCGGGCGCTGCCGAGGTTCAGATTCGGGCCCGCTTCGAGGGGTGGGAATTCACCAGCAAGTGGACGAGCCACAACATCGTCGAGGCGGCCGCTCGCGCCTATTTACAAGCCGTCAACCGCGCTGCTCGCGAGCTTGAACGCATCGCGGAGTCCGCGGCTGCGGCACCGAAATCCGCGCACACGGACGCGCTCGTGGACAGCTCATCTCGTGACAGATATTGATACGCTACATAAGTAACCTACACCCGAACAGCCGCCACCGAAAGAACGGCGTCGCCCCTTGATGCGGAATGCTCCCCGACGGCCGCGATCTGTCTGGTATAATAATGGATCAAAAGGGAAATCATCCCAGGGTAGGATTCATGGCTCGCACGTGCGAAATTTGCGGAAAAGCACCCGTTTACGGGAACAACATCAGTCACGCCCACAATGTAACCCCTCGGCGCTGGCACCCTAACCTGCGGCGCGTCCGCGCTGTTGTCAACGGCGCTCGAAAGACGCTGGTCGTTTGTACCGCCTGCATTCGCAGCGGTCGGGTAAGCAAGTGAACAGTGGTCAGTAATTAGGGGTAAGCGCAAAGGGCAGATTTCATACTCTCCGCTTGCCACTTACCGCTGGTCACTGCCTTTATGGGTGCATCACTCTTCTGACCTGATAAACTCCGTCGATTCTGCGCAACGAAGAAACGATCTGGTTAAGGTGCTGCAGGTCGACGATGTCGAGTGTGACGTCGATTGACGCCCGGTCGTCTCCCGTCCGCGCCTCGATGTTCTGAATGTTGGAGTGAACGTCACTGATGGCGGAAGTCACTTCGGCAAGCAGTCCGGGCCGATCCGCCGTCGCAAGCGTCAGTTTGACCGGGTACAGGCTCTGTTTTGTACCGGCCCATTGCACGTCGATGCGGCGCTCGGCGTCATAGAGCAGGTTTTGCACGTTCGGGCAGGAGCGGGAATGAACGGCAATTCCCTTCCCGCGGGTGATGTAGCCGACAATATCTTCGCCGCGGATCGGGTGACAGCACTTGGCAAGATACACCATCAGATCGTCGTGCCCGTGGACCTTGATGGCTGCAGAACTGGTTCCCTGTTCCGGCCGTCCAGCGGGGGTTTCCGGGCGAGGGCCGTACGCGTCAATCTGGGCGGCCGGAAACAACTTGGCGAGCGCCTGCCGGGCGGAAATTTTCCCGTAGCCGATGCCGGCTTCGAGATCATCCAGCGTGCGGCAACCGTAATCCGCCGCGATGCGCAGAGCCAAATCTTGCGGCGCACTCTTCAGGCTCAGATCGTACTTTCTCGCTTCCTTCTCGAGAAGCTTTTTCCCGATGTCCACGGCCTGTGTTCTCTCGGCGACGTTAACCCAGTGTTTAATCTTGTTCCGAGCGCGTGAGGTTTTCACCGCCGCCAGCCAATCGCGGCTGGGGTGATGCCCTGGTTGCGTCAGGATCTCGACGATGTCTCCGTTGTGGAGCTTGGATTTGAGAGGAACGATGCGGCCGTTCACCTTAACGCCTACGCAGTGATGTCCGACTTCGGTATGGATGGCGTAAGCGAAGTCTATCGGGGTGGCGTCGCGCGGCAGGACGATCACCTTACCTCGTGGCGTAAAGGCGTAAACCTCTTCCGGATAGAGGTCGATCTTAAGAGTGGAGAGGAACTCGCCCGGATCGCGCATTTCCCGCTGCCATTCCACCAAGTGCCGAAGCCAGGCAAAGCGCTCCTCGTCCCGCGGGCTGAGCGCCCGGCCGTCTTTGTATTTCCAGTGTGCGGCGATGCCTTCTTCCGCCAAACGGTGCATTTCCTCGGTGCGAATCTGCACTTCGAAAGGCTGGCCTTGCGGGCCGATGACGGACGTGTGCAGGGATTGGTACAGATTCGGGCGTGGAATCGCGATGAAGTCCTTAATGCGCCCGGGTACGGGACGCCAGGTGTTGTGCACCACCCCGAGTGCGGCATAGCAATTCTTCACTGAGTCGGTGATGATGCGCACCGCGAGCAGGTCGTACACCTGCTCGATGGAAATCTGCTGCCGCTTCAGTTTTTGCCAGATGCTGTAAAGCCGCTTGATGCGCCCTTCGATGCGCGCCGGGATTGCGTGCTCCTCCATCTTCTTCTTGACTCGCTTGCAAACGTCGGCCAGGAATTCCTCGCTCACCTTGCGGCGACTTTCGACCGCTTGTTTCACTTCTTCGAAGGCTTCGGGCTCCAGGTACCGGAAGGCAAGGTCTTCGAGCTCTCCGCGCATTTTGCCCATCCCCAGGCGGTGGGCAATGGGCGCGTAGATTTCGAGTGTCTCGCGGGCGATGCGTACCCGCTTTTCGGCAGGCAGATACTCGAGCGTCCGCATGTTATGGAGCCGATCCGCGAGCTTGACCAGCACGACGCGGATGTCGTCCACCATCGCCAAAACCATCTTGCGAAGGTTTTCCGCCTGCTTGTCCTCGGGGTTGAAAAACTCAATGCGGCTGATTTTGGTGGCGCCTTCGACGATGCGCGCCACCTCTCGTCCGAATTCTCGCCGCACCTCGTCAATCGTGGCTGGCGTGTCTTCAACCACATCGTGCAGCATGCCGGCCGCCAGGCAGACTCCGTCCATCTTCATATCAGCAAGGATATTAGCCACTTCCAGGGGGTGAGAAAGATAAGGTTCGCCGGAGAGGCGCGTTTGCGCGCGGTGCTCTCGCGCGCTGAACTCATAAGCCTTGCGCAACAATCCCAGTTCGTCCGCGGGGCGATAGGCGGAGACCTTGCGACCGAGTTCTTCGAACTGCGCCATGCCCTTCCCGGCTCCAGCCTCGGCCGAACGTGCGCTGTTTACTTGGGAAAATCTGGATTGGCCCAAACGTCCACCACACGACGGACTTGCCTCTGCGCCCCCGACCTCAGGTAATCTCATTCTAGGGCAGGCCGAGATCGCGCATCAAGCGCCGGCAAGCGGGTGGCACTGGGACACCTCAGTATCGTGGCGCAAACCGCCCAAGACCGAGGCATTCTGGGGAGTAAAGTTTTTACGCGGGCTGGCAGGCCCCGGGGTTTGATCGCGTGCTACGAAGTGGACTTGGCCTTCTTCTCCGCGGCCGCTTTCTGCAGAGCCAACGCTTTGGTCACGAGCGCATCCGCCTTTGCCAAGTCTGCCTGGCGCGCTTTGGCAGTGGGCTCGATATCAGCCTTTTCGCGATACATCAGGTTGAGATAGGACATCGCGTTCGCGTAATCGGGCTTTAACTGAATGGCCCTTTCGAGAGAACTGACGCCCTCATCGATCAGCGGCCCGTTCTCCTTAGCCAACACTTCGCGGGATTTGGCCGGAAGTGGCGGCAACGTGTCAGGGTTAGCGGGATTTTTGGGAGTCGTGAGCTTGAGCGCCTCACGCATTTGCATCCGACGCTTAAAGCAAGGAAGCCAGTCGAGAACCCCAATCCAGTAATAAGGGTCCGGATCATTCGGCTCGATTTTCATCAGCTGCTGCTGATATTCCTTCGCCTTGTCAAAATTCTTCATCTCATAATAGATTTGGCCGATGTTGCCGAGAGCGTCGGTATTTTTCGGATCGATCTTGAGCACGTCCTGGAACGCGCTGATAGCTTGCTGACCCATCCTGACGTTTGACGGCGACTCCCCGCCCGGAGCGTACTCCTGAGCGTAGGCCGTCGCCAGGTACACCCTGGCGTTGATCAAGGAAGGATCGAAGCTTACTGCCTTCTGAAAGTGCTCGACGGCCTGCGGAAATTGGGCATTGCGAAAAGCCATGACGCCCTTGTTGAGTTGGTCGCGGGCCTTCAGCTTGTTGCACCCCGTGCAAAGCGCTGCGAGCAGAAGCACCGCGCCCACTCGGGTAAGCTGACAATTCTTCATCTCAACCCTCCGTTCTCTCCCACTCGGCGCAGGCTATTGCTGCTCTTCAATCGCCTTCGTGATTAGCCCGATCTTATTGATTTCCGCGCCGTGAGCAATGTCGATAACCTGGGCCACCGCGCCGAACGGCAGATTAGGATTGCCTCTAACAAACATAACCCGATCGTTGCGCGTCTTGAAGATGTCCAAAAGGCGATTGCCTAAATCTTGAATTGAAACCGGCGTCTGGTTGATCGAAACCTGGCGATGCGCGTCAATCGATACCACGATCGTCCGCTCGACCACAGCCTGGTTCTGCTTATGCTTGGGAGGCTGCGGGATCAGAGCACTCAGACCCTGGGGCGTGTGCGGAACAATGATCATGAAAATGATCAGCAGCACCAGGAGCACATCGATCAACGGGGTGACGTTAATATCATTCAAGGGGCCACCCTTACCCCCAACTGCCATAGCCATAGCTCATTCTCCTTCCATTGAGAATCCGCAGCTCACACCTAGTCGCCGTTCGCCAAAGCGCCGGCGAGACGACGGAATTATGTTCCCGGCTGCCCGGGCGGAGGCATGGGCAGCCGCTGTTGTACCTTCTCCGTCAGCAAGCCCAAGTTTTCCACGCCGGCGGCGCGAATGTCATCGACCAACTGGGTGACATCGCCGTACTTCGTACGCGCATCGCTCTTGAGATACACCGTCTTATCCAGCTTGTTGGCGATGGCATCCTCGACCTTTTTGGTGACTTGGCCTTCATCAATCAGCTTTGATCCCAGATAGACCTTTCCGTCCCTGGTGATCGCCAGAACCACCGCATTGGTCTTATTGGCGTCCTCCATGCTCTGCGCGTTTAGCGCCTTCGCCATATCAACGCTCACGCCTTTTTGCAGCATGGGTGTGATCACCATAAAGATGATCAGCAGGACCAGCATCACGTCTACCAAGGGCGTGACGTTGATCGCAGAAACCTCTTCTCCCGCTTTACCTTTGAGAGACATTACCGCTTCCCCCGCTCGGATTTCTTAAGAAAGTAATCAACCAGTTCGGAAGAAGAGTTGTCCATCTCCACGTCAAAGGCCTCCAGCTTGCTCGTGAAGTAGTTGTACAACCAGACCGCCGGAATAGCCACGAGCAAACCAATAGCCGTCGTCACCAGTGCCTCCGAGATGCCGCCGGCTACGGCGCCCAGCCCGGTGGTATGCTCCGCCGAGATGCCCTGAAACGCGTGAATGATGCCAAGCACCGTCCCGAACAAACCGACGAACGGAGCCGTGGAACCCACGGTCGCCAGCGCTGGAACTCCGCGCTTTAGTTCCGCATGAACAATCGCCGACGCTCTTTCAAGCGCCCGCTTTGACGCCTCGATCTCTTCGCCGGAAATCTCCGCCGTCGCCTGGTGCGCCTGGAACTCCTGCAACCCGGCCGTGACCACCTTGGCCAGGTGGCTGCGCTTGTTCTGTTCGGCAATAGCAATCGCTTCGTCGAGCTTTCCCTCTTTGAGAGCTCCTGCCACCGCCGGTGCAAACAGTCTCGACTGCTTCCGAGCCGCCTGGTAGGCGATGTAACGGTCGATCATCACCGCAATCGACCACGCCGACATAATGAACAGCACGATCACGACCACGCGCGCCGGCCAGCCCATCGAGCGCCACATCGAGAGCGGGTCAAAACCCACATTCGACTCCGCCTGAAGCAGCCACACTCCCAAAGCCATCAATTTTGCACCCATCATAAGGTTTTTCTCCTGTTCAAATTATTCTTACTTCTCACTCTCTTAGTCTGACAGCGTAAAGTTCACGTCAATCTCGGTGATCACTTTCACTGGAACCCCGTTGAGCAGAGTCGGTTCATACCGCCAGGTCTTTACGGCAGAAAGTGCCGCCGGAATGAGCAGCGGATGCCCGCTCAGCACCTTGAGATCCTGGATGGTTCCGTCCTGGGCGATCACCGCTTCCAGCCGCACCGTTCCCTGAATTCGCGCCATCTTCGCAAGCGGCGGATACTGCGGCATCGGCTGGTAAATGACCTTGGCTGCCTCCACCTGGCCGCCCACGCGGATCACCGACGGTGTCTTGGCCTTCGGCGGCGGAGGCGGCGGAGCCACTCCCATGCCACCTATGACGCCACCAATAACTCCTCCCATCGAGCCGCCTGGAACACCGCCCGGAACCCCGCCAACTACTCCGGCTGACGCGTTCGAAATAGGCTGGTCTTTGACCTTTGCGATATTCTTTGGAATAACTGTCGGCGCCTCCATGAGCTGCTTCAAGGATACCTGATGAACCACCACTCTGGGAGGGGCAGCCGCCGGCGGAGGCGGTGGTGGGGGTGGTGGCGGCGGAGCCTCCAGCATCGTAAGAAGCTGCGCCTTAGGTAACCCTTGAGTATAGATGAGCGGAACGAGAACCATGACGCCCACAGCAACTCCGTCCAGAATGTAGGCCATGGGCATCGTCGCCCGCTTCCAGTTCTTCGTCTTGTTCGCCGAGTACACCAGGTAGACGAGGAAACCCGCAAAGTTGAACACGAAAGTGATCAGCATCCACAGAGTCGTCGAAAACCGCAGTTTCCGCGAGTCCGCGTAGACGTAACAGAGCATCAGCGCAGTCAGAAACAGCGGTACGGCTCCGTACAATAAAGACTGAATGCTCAACTGCACGTTGGACATCGGCCGGCCCAGAATCAGCGAAATCAGGAAATACCAGAGCAAGAAGCCTGCCACGCCACATGCCGCTGAAATGGTCCAAAGGACCGCGTTCAGCACGGGTGCCCGCTCATCTGACGATTCAACCAATGTCTGCTCAAACATGGTTCATGCCTCCCGTCCTTATCAGCCACCCACCGTTCAGCTTAATTCCCCGCACTCCTTCCTCAACGCCGCGCCCCCGCCGGCTCGCGCTTTCGCGCCTTGGCCTGCGCGGGCCGCGGTGGCGCCACCGGCGCGCTCGCCTTCCCACCCGCCCCCATCGCTGCCATCCGGGTTCGATCTTCCCAATACAATACCAGCGGGCTGGCGATGGCGAAAGACGAGTACGTGCCGATAATCACGCCGATGACGAGGACTAAAGAGAAGCCGCGAATGACTTCGCCTCCGAACAAATACAGCGCAAGCACCGCCAGGAAAGTCAGGCCCGACGTCAGAATCGTCCGGCTCAACACCTGGTTGATGCTTCGGTTCACGAGGTCGCGGAACTTCTCGCGCGTCTTCATGCGGAGGTTTTCCCGGATACGGTCGAAGGTCACGATGGTATCGTTCATTGAATAACCGATCAGGGTCAGAAATGCCGCAATGACGGTGAGCGAAATCTCTTTGTTCAGCAACGAAAAGATTCCGAGCGTTATCAAGACGTCGTGGAACGTCGCGATGACCGCCGCGACGCCGAAGATGAGCTCGAAGCGATACCAAACGTAAACCAACATGGCCGCGAGCCCGGCCAGCACCACGTACAGGGCTTGGCGGCGCAGGTTCGCACCAACCCTTGGGCCTACGACCTGGGTGTTGAAAACAGAAAACTGCGACAAGTAAAACTGCTTTTGGAGATCGGAAATCACCGGACCTGTAACGCCCGACACCGCGGCGAGTTCGTTGAAATTCCCTATAAGACCTTGGCGGGTGCGAAAGGCTTCAATGCCTTTCGCCAGTTGGGCATACTCATTCTCAGCCGCTTGTGCACCCTTGCTCGCCAGATGCAGAGGATCATCCGTTGTCAGCTTGTCGGCGATGATCGGGGCACTCGCGTTATTAAGGTCACTCTTCCCCGCAACCTGTCCTCCGTAAAGGTGGGTCAAAGCTTGCACGATGGCCGCTCTGCCCGCATCCAGGCTCTGACCGTTATTCTTGCCCAAGTCGAGGCCGATCATGATCTCGTCTTTGGAAGTGCCGTAGCTCTGGAGGGTCGCCTGATGGAGGTTTTCGCGGTCAAGCTGATTCCGGAGCGCGCCCACGTTCGGTGGCTGCGCGAACTTAACGTAAACCAGCGTGCCGCCGCGGAAGTCGATGCCGTAATTGAGGCCGCGATGCGCAATGATGGAGCCGATGCCGACCACGAGGAGAATTACCGAAATGGTGATGAAATACTTACTCTTCCCCATCCAGTCGAACTGAGGGTTATGAAAGAACTCGAGGCCCCTGTAATTTCGCTCCGTGGAATTACTCATCAGGCGATCCATCCGAGCGGGGGAAATGCGACTCCATGGTAGTTCTGCCTTTGCTTCCTCATCATTATTAGTAGACACCAATCTGCGTGCGGAAAGTTCCCGAAGTTTCACACGCTCAGCGCTTCGCCGACCGCTCGCCGCGAAATAACGTAGTCAAAAATCACCCGCGACACGAAGACCGACGTAAACAGGTTCGCTGTCAGACCGATGGTCAGCGTCACGGCAAAGCCGCGCACCGGCCCCGTCCCGAAAGCGAAAAGAATGGCCGCTGAAACCACCGTCGTAACGTGGGTGTCAATAATCGTCTTAAACGCGTGCTCGAACCCTCCCGCCACGGCAGCCGCCGCAGACTTGCCCGCGCGCAACTCTTCCCGAATGCGCTCAAAGATCAGCACGTTTGAATCGACCCCCATACCGACTGTCAGGATGACGCCGGCAATGCCCGGCAAGGTTAACACGCCACCAAAATAGGCGAGCGCCGCCACCAGGATAAGCAGATTCAAAATCAGCGCCACGTCGGCGTTGATGCCCGCCTCTTTATAATAAACCAGCATAAAGATCAGGATGGCGGCAAAGCCGACGATGCAGGCGGCGATGCCATGCCGAATCGAATCCGCCCCGAGCGACGGTCCTACCGTCTCTTCCTGCATAGGGGTCAGAGAGGCCGGCAGCGCTCCGGAGCGCAGCTTAAGCGCCAGGTCGGAGGCCTGCTGAATGGTAAAATTGCCGGTGATTTCCCCCCGGTCGCTGATCCGGTTCTGAATCACCGGCGCACTCTCAACGGTGTTATCCAGCACAATCGCAAGCTGCTTGCCGATATTACGCTGCGTAACTTCGGCAAAGCGCGCGGCTCCGGACCGCGTCAGGGTAAAGTTCACGTCCGGCCGGCCATTTTGATCCTGGGAAGGTTCAGCGCCGCTTAGGTCGTGACCCGTCACCACAGCAATGCGGTCCACTAGGTACCATACTGGCGCTCCGGAGTCGCTGGTGCCCGGCAGCAGTTGGGTGTCAGGGGGAAGCACGCCGCCAAAAGAAGCCAGCGCCGCGTCGCGGTTCGGATAAGACCCGCCCCGCACCAGCTTCAGCTCCAGCATGGCAGTAGACTGGATAATATTCTTCACGCGCTCGGGATCGCTCTCCCCCGGCAACTCGATTACCAGCGCGTAACTGCCATGACCGCCGTACTGCGCAATCTCGGGCTCGGTGATTCCGAGGGCGTCAATGCGCCGGCGAATGGTGGCCATGGCTTCGGTAAACGCATCGTTCTCGATCGTGTGTTCCTCGGTGGTCTTCAGCGTCAGCATATGAGCGGTAAGGTCTCCCGCGACGCTTCCCACGTACCAGTCCGGAAACTCCTGCTGCAGGAGCATCGTCACTTCATTCCAACGGTTCTGCGGAACCCCCTTCAGTAGCATGTGGGTCGGATCCGTCTTGGTCACGCTGGCGTAAGCGATGTTACGCATGCGAAGATCGTCGCGCAACTGGCTGAGCCCTTGGTCTGTGACCGCATTCACCGCATCCATCACATGCACCCGATAGACTAGGTACATGCCACCCTTGAGGTCAAGGCCCAGGTGGATGCGATTCGCGACATTCTGTTTGAGAGCCTGGAACGTTGAAGGAAACCCAACGATACCGATGACACAGATCAACAGCGCGATAATAATCGTGATGGTTCTGTTGCGAATGCTCTTTTCCATAACCCAAATGCCAGCGGCGATCCCGGGCTCGCCGGTCTCCACCTCTCCGGTACCCCTCAAATCCCTCCTTTCATAAGGAGGGGAGGCGGAGTGGTTCGAATAACGCTGCTATTTCTTCACTGCGGCCTCCTGTTCGGCTACTTCTTCCCTTTGCAGGCCGCCGATCGCCGTGCGCAGCACCTCGAGCTTCACCTGGGGCGTCACCTGAAGCTGCACCGTCCGATTCCCGAAGCCCACGACCGTGCCCAATAACCCCCCATTTGTGACGACGCGGTCACCCGTCTTGAGGTTGGCCAGCATTTCCTGAGTTTTCTTGCGCTGCCTGCTTTGCGGCCGAATGAGGAGGAAGTAGAAGATGACGATCAGAACGGCGAAAGGAAGAAGAAGACCTAACGGCCCCTGTCCCGTTGGACTTTGTCCGGCGAGCAGGAACGATTGAACGAGCAAGCGATCTAACACCTGTAAATCCTACGTCCTAATGAGCAAAGCGCGGCAGCGTTTCCTTTTCAGCTATTCCCTTTAAAGTGAACTTCCCTCAGGGCTTGTCCGCGCTTTCGAGAGGAAATTTGCAAAAATTCCCGCGCCGATAGCCTGCCTGATTTTTGCCATGGTGTCAAGGTAAAAATAGAGGTTGTGATAGGTGGCCAGAATAGCCGCCAGCATCTCCCCGGCCCCAAAAAGGTGGCGAATATACGCGCGCGAGTACCGGCGGCAAACGGAACATTCGCAGGCGGGGTCAAGTGGACCGTAGTCACTGGCGTAACGGGCGCCCTTGATCGTAAGACGGCCTTCGGAGGTGAAAACACAGGCATTGCGGGCATTGCGCGTAGGCATCACGCAATCGAATTGGTCAATGCCGCGCGCCACGCATTCCACCAGATCCCGCGGCGTGCCAACACCCATCAGGTACCGGGGCTGATCCTCAGGCAGAAGCGCGGCGGTAAACTCGGTCACGTCGTAAGTCACCGACTTAGGCTCGCCGACCGAGAGCCCGCCGAGCGCGTACCCGGCAAAGCCCGTCTCTTGCATTTGCTCCGCGCTTTCACGACGCAGTTCCTCGCTGTCCCCGCCCTGGACGATCCCGTAAAGCGCCCCGGCAGGAGACTCCTGCCGTCCTAGCTGCTCCAGGTAGGTCTGCTTGGCGCGCTTGGCCCACCGGCCGGTCAGTCTGACAGCGCGCCGCGTCGCCTCCTCGCTGGATGGGTAAGGGACGCACTCGTCGAGGATCATCATCACGTCTGAGCCCAACGCCATCTGGGCTTCCACCACCCGCTCAGGCGAGAAAAGATGCGCTGAACCGTCCAGGTGGGAACGGAATTCCACCCCCTCCTCGCTGATGCGGCGAAGCTCCGTCAAGCTCATCACCTGGTAGCCACCGCTGTCCGTCAGGATGGGCCGGGGCCAGCTCATGAAGCGGTGTAGCCCCCCGGCTTGGCTGATGATTTGCGTGCCCGGACGCAGATAAAGGTGATAAGTGTTGGAGAGAATGATCTCGGCGCCCAACTCCTCCAGTTGGTGCTGAGTCAATGCCTTCACGGTGCCACACGTCCCCACCGGCATAAAGGCGGGTGTTTCGACAATGCCGTGCGCCGTGTGCAGCCGGCCAAGACGCGCGCGTGTGCCCTTGTCCCGCGCCAGAACCTCGAATCTCAAACTAGGGGCAGGAGCCATTCCGCTAAATTAGCGCGAGGCCGGTCTTGATGAGCACCCAAATCACCCACAGCGCAAAAAAACAACCGAAGATAGCACGAGGACGCGCCTTGCCGGAGGAGGTCGCTGCGAAGCCGACTCCCAGCAGCCCCAGGACCCAAAGGCTGAACACGTCGGCGGACGTCGCCAGGGAGTAAACTGCCTTCGAGGTGGTTTGAGGCGAGAGGAAAAACCCGATATTCGTCGGGCTCAGGTTTCCTGGGTTCATGCTGGCCGGATCACCAAAAGCGATAACCATCAGCGTCAAAATGCCCGCGATCAGCATTGGGAGATCGGCGTGAGCGGCCACCGAAAAGGCGGCCTTGAAACTCGGTGACTGCCCGTAAACAACTTTCATAATCAGCAACCCGAGCGCGGCAATGATCACCAGGACAATGGGCACGCCGATCAGGGAGGCGATGTTGGCGGAGATCGACCCCACCTTGGCAGCCACCGCCACCGCCCGCTCTAATTGTTCAGGCGTCATGTTGCTGGCTCGGCCGCTCATTTCGAGCGACCGGCGCACAACCTGCTCCATCCCAACCCTCCGTATCAGCGCCTGCGTCGTGGCGAATGAGATCACAACCAGAGCGATAAGCGGAGCCCAAAAGCCCGGCTGCCGGACGACACTCGCGAACGTGCGAACGGGATCCAAGAACACCCCCAAGCACCGCTGCCACCAACTAAGATTTTCGCCAGCCGGAAGAGAAAGTTCCTCAGCCACGGTCGACCTCCTTAGCCATTCGAGCGCGCTCAACCAGTGTATGGATTTGACAGGCCATTGACAATGCCGGAATCGGCTGTCTGCGCGCCGCCGGGTTCGGTCGAGGGCCTTGATTGCGCCTGGGGCAGCCCAGCGCCCGTGGCGGGCACGCTACACGCACTCCAATCAGTCGCGGACAGCACGGGCAACTAGCGTCGCTGGTATTCGCAATTCACACTGAGCAATGCTGCGGCAACTCAACCCGACTGCCATAAGGGTTGCGGCCGCAACGAAGCGAGGTCGGCGAGGCGGCCAGGCGCGAGCAGCGCGAATTCCTCTTGCGGCACCTTGATGTATTTCCAGTCCGCCCCGCTCAGCTTCGACGCATTCTCGCACCAGCGCGCAGCGGCGGCATCCTTGCGCGGAACGTCGGCTGTCTCCTGACCCTTGGTTTCGAGCAGGAAGCAAGCCCCGTTCTCATCAACGGCCACGAAATCGGGGTAATAGGACTTGAGGTTCATGCCCGCGTCGAGGTATTCGATGGCAAACCCGAACGCCTGGGGGAGTTTTGCAAAGGCCCGCACATCGGGAGCGTTGTCGAGAAACCTTGCAAACTCCCGCTCGAAATCGTTGTCACACGGGACGAGATTGAAGACGCATTTTTGGCCTTCCCATACAGGTCTCGACCAGGGAAAGGGCTGACAGGTTGATAGCATTCTCGCCCGATCAAGCAGCGCCGGAGACTGTTCCTCAATCGCCAGCCCGCCCAACACTTTCTTGAAAACGTCCACACAAACGAAGTGGGCCACGGGCGTGCTCATAGCTTTGACCGTGGTTGCATCGTCTAGGTCAACGGGACGGCCGAACGCTTTGGACTCGAAGAATTCCCTTACCCTGGGCGCAAGCGCGGCAAACTGTGACGGCAGCTTCACTGCCTCGGCGATACGGCGTGAGTAATATGCGACGACTTCCTGAGCGGTTTGCGGCTCCGGCACCACGTAGTCGCGCTCCACGATTTTCTCAAGGGTGATGATGTCCTGCCCCTCGTAGCGGAACGTCTTGGAAACGGGATCGCCCTTGCTCATCGGCAACACGATACTCTTGAGGCCCATAACATCAAGCTCGGCGATCTCTTCCGCCAGGCTCTTCTTACGCACCAGTACCGGCGAGAGTGTCGGCAAGCCGATGTCGAATTCCTTGCGGTCCTCCATCGGCATAATGGTAACGATCCGCAGCTTATCCTTCCCCAACTCAAAGGTGTCGAGCTTCAGTTCTTCGAGCTTTTCAAGGTCGTCCACAAAGCCGAGAAAGGCGTCGTTGCCGATGATGTCCACCCGCTCCGTGAAGTCAGGCGGCAAGTCGCGGAACATCAGCCGCAAGCCGCGCCCAATCGCCTGTTCGGGCAGAATATTCGCCTTCGCGGTGTACGGTCGCAAGCCCACCACTACCGTCACGTTCTGGACATCCCATCCTTCGCGCAGCATGAGCACGCTGACGATGGCGTTGATCGGACTTTGGGGCAGGTCAACGTCGTGGACGGTCTTTCTCGCCTCGTCCAGTTCCTTCTTGCTGACCTCACCCGACTTGTCCGTGTGAATGACCTGCGTTTTGTCGCCGTCAAATTCCTTTGGGTACTGCGATCGCAACCAGTCAGCAACGTCCTCCGCGTCGGTCGTGGTGTTGAGCATGATGAAGAGAACCGGCTTTTTCGTAAGCGGTGATAACTGGTCTCGGTATTCCCGCCAACGCTCGACCGCTGCCGTCAGATACGGCTTGTAGCGGACACTGGCGTAATCCGATTTTGCTTCGGTAACCTTCGCAATGCCCTTGACCGGGCGCTTGACGACGCCATCAACAATCGCCTGCTTGAGCGGATAATCAAAAATCGTCCACGGAAAAATCTGGCCTTTCTGAAAGCGCGGCGTGGCGGAGAAGTCAAGCTGCGCGGTAAGGGGCGTTTTCCCGTGCAATTTGCGGATCACGTTGTTCCACTCGTTGTCCTCTTCGTGCGTGTGGTGAGCTTCGTCGTTGATGACCAGGAGCTTCCCGGCGCGCAGCGCGATACGCTCGCCGAAATCCGTCAACTCCAGTTTTTTTGTTGGCGGCTTGGGGCCAAGCTCTGCGGCCAGCGGTTCCGGCTCCTCTTCTTGGGATCGATCGGGCCGCTCGTAAAATTGTTGGATGTTCGTCAGAAAGAGCGTGCCATCGGAGTGTGCCTTTTCGCCTTCGTCGCGCACAACGCAATCAAACTCCCAGAAAATTTCGAGTTCTTTCGGAATCATCGGGTCCACGCGAAAAATGCGTCCGCTGCCAAAGTCGGTTTTCAGCCGCTCCAGCACGATCACGTTGGGTGCGAGCACCAGGAAGGTCTTGGCGTAGTCTTTGGCGATCTCGTCCGCCTCGCGCGTGGCATTCATGTACTGCCACACGACAGCCAACGCCATCACTTTCGTTTTGCCGCTGCCCGTCGCCATCTTGATCGAGTACCGGGCGAAGTCGTCGTAAGGCGGCAGCCGCACATCCCGCAGATTTTGAGCGTAGCGTTCGAGCAGGGCCTTGCGCGTTCGCGCCTTCTCGAATTCCCAAACGAAAATCAGCGTCTCAATCGCCTCGCGCTGGAACGGATGGTACTTGAACGGGAGTCCGGTAGGCAGTTTGTGATCTGCCTCAAACCAGTAATTGAGCAGAATGCGAGTCGTGTCCGTGATTCCCTTGTAGCCGCCTGCTTTCCAAGCCTTCACCGCCTCACGCAGCGCAGGCACGCAAGGGCCAGTGCGGAGCTTGGCAGTAATGTCCAGGAGTTCAGTTTGGCTTGGATCAGCGGACTTTGTTTTCCGGCGTGCCATTTTTGTTAATCCGTGCATCGTTCCATTGTCATTCTGAGCCCTTCGCCTGTCATCCTGAGCGAAGCGAAGAATCCCGGCATTTCCTATTGCCGAAAGAAATCCTTAGGATGCCTCGCCGCGCGGCGGGCAAAGAATTCCTGCATCTCCCGCTGTCATTCTGAGGAGTCCCGACTTGTCGGGACGACGAAGAATCCCGGTATTTCAAGAACGAAACCAAAT
>JAKAWG010000093.1 GCA_021817045.1 Acidobacteriota bacterium | reverse complement strand
CCCTCCAAGTCCGTGTCGAAATAGGTCCAGCGCAGCCATACGCGTTTCGGACCGCTCTCGATGATGTCCACGTAGCTGTTTCGCTCCAGCCGGCCATATTGGTTGAATAACTCCCCGCCCCAATTAGACTCCCAAAATTGGAAGCTCGGTCCCGCGCCGCAAAGCAGTAGGATAAATGGGCAGTAACTGGCTTCGTGCCAAAAGACGAATTTGTGCGGTTTGTTCTGCCAGACAACGATGATGGCTTTCTTGGGATTGAAGTCCGCGTGCGGAGGACTTGGGGTGAGCGGCCCTCGATAGTTGCCGAACACGTAATCGCTCACTTCCAGCGCTCGCACGCCCTCGATCTTGATCTTCGCCAGCTCTGCCATAGTGACCGGAGCGGGCTTCTTGAGGATGGGATCGGGTGCAATGCCGTCTTCGTCGAACGGCTGCCGTACCGGTTCGGGATCATGCGTGGGAGGGATAACAGACTCGCTGGCCCAGCGGTGAGCGGAAGCGGGCGAACCAGAGATTCGCATACTTCCCGGCACAAGCCTTGCCCCAGACAAAAGTAGGAAATTGCGCCGGTGCATCCACATGCCCGTTTCTTAAGACGTGCTGCTATGTGTAACACCAACAGATACTTACTTGCAACTGACAGTCGGAAACGGCTTTCTCGAGGTTGCCAGCTTCATGAGCGGGCAAACCGCCGGATGTCCGTAGCCCCTGGAGCTTCGGAACTGACAAAAGGCGAAGGACAAGAAAAAAACTGTCTCATTCGTCTCGTCTGTCTCCACCATTTCATTTGACTGGTGTAGAGTGTTTCTTGTCGCCGCCCGCCCCGGCGATTTCTAAGCTGCAGCCGGTCCGCCCCCGGTTGCCGTTTGGCTTCGCCCTGAGTCCAACCGCCTCGGGACAGGGTCAGGCTGGCGTTGCCGCTGGCCGCAGTTCAGCGCGTCCCGCCCGCCCCGGGATGATTGCTTGGACTCGCTAGCGGTTCGAGTGGTTTGTGTGAGGCTTGTAGCGCAAGGGTTCGCCCTCCAGCCCCGCGGTTTATTGCGAGGGTCCGGAAAACGCCGCAGCGTTACAATGCAAACGCCGCGCCGCAACTCACGCTTGAACGCGGAGGGCCTCTGTGGCCTCCGTGTTAGAGCTTTTTAACCACAGAGATCGCGGAGCCTTCGCTACCAATCGGGAATTGGAGACGTCACACCAATTATCGGCGGCGGGAAGAAAGCGCTATTCGTCCAGAGACCTCAAATCGGGAATCGAAGGATTTTTTCTCCCCGGCTCGCCGGGCCTATCATGATGACTCAACTCCGTGCCAAGGTTCTCGTGCTGAGCGATGCCTGCTCGCACGGTCAGCGCGAGGACCTCTCGGGACCGGCGGTGCGGGCGATGCTTGAAGCGCGCGGATGGAAGGTTTCTGCGTGTGAGGTGCTTCCCGACGATTTTCACTTGGTGAGCGGGAAGCTTAAGCGTTGGGCTGACGCATGCGATTGTGACGCGATTTTTACGAGTGGCGGCACGGGCGTCTCACCGCGCGACATCACGCCGGAGGCAACGCGCGCCGTCATCGAAAAGGAGATTCCCGGCTTTGCCGAGCTCATGCGGTCCGAAGGTCTAAAGAAGACGCGGCGCGCCGCGCTTTCGCGCGGCCTGGCTGGCTTACGCGGGCAAACGCTTATCGTGAATCTTCCGGGCAGCGCGCGCGGCGCACAAGAATCGCTGGAAAGCGTCGTGGACCTGCTTCCTCACGCGGTCGATCTCGCTCACGGCCGCACTGGCCACTAAAGCCCCACAGTCTGCTTCCCACAGGCTCAGTTGCCGCACCAGCTTCGTCAAATCTTCGCGGCGTCTTCGCATCCCTTCTCGGAGAGGAAGTCTTTTTTCAACTTGCGCCGTCAGGCCTAGGCCAGTTCGCAGACCGATCCGGGCCGCAATTTGATGCGGGCTCTCGCCTTTGATTGAATCATAAACCGAGGTTAGATACGATCCATAACCATGACCAAACAAAATCGACGGCAATTCATGGAAAGGCTGGCGCTCGGAACGGCTGCCCTGGAATCAGTTTCTTCAGGGCTAAAGCCTACGGCTAGCGAAGCTCAAGGCTCGCGCGCGGTCGCCGATCCTCTGCACGCGGCGGTGCTGAGCGGAAATGCAACGGCCGGGCGAGGGCAAGACGGCGTGCTGTATTGTTTTGACTTCGGAAACAATCAAGGGAGTGTTGCGCCCGGATTTGAGCGGATTTCCCGCGTATATTGCAGTCCAAGATTCCTCTGGATTACCAAAGTCGACGATTCGACAACCCGCCTCGACAATCCGGACCCTCTGCTTCGGAGCTTTATTCGGGGCCATCGCGGCGAATTCTGGATGGGCCTGGACGACGGTGACTATCGGGTGACGCTGATTATGGCGGATTCCGAGGAAGTGGAAGGACCTTTTGATATTTACGTGCAGGACCGGTTGGTGAAGTCAGGCGTTGTCACCAAGCCTGGTGACGTATTGAAGCTTATGTTTCCGGCCAAAATTGTGGACGAGAAACTGAAAGTGCGTTTCGAGGCGCAGGCAGGGAGCTACTTTGTGTTGAATGAATTGATTCTTGAGGGGCCCCCGCACAAGGCTGCCCGGAGGCTTTTTGCGCAGGCTCCTCCCGATTATCTCCCTACGGTGGAAGAAGTCTATCGAGAAGGCAACATGGCCACCAGGGAAACGCTGAGGCAATACTGCGATTGGCTTTTGAATCGGCGGATGCCGAATGGCTTCATTGGGGATTATGAATCGCATGGTACATCGACCTCGTACTGGTGGTACACGACAGCGTATCCAGTGCGAACGTGGCTGGCGGGGTACGACATTCTTCGCAATCCAGCGTATCTGGACGCCGCCGTTAACATTCTCGATAAGCTGGTTGCAGAACAATTACCGAACGGAGGTTGGGCGCAGGTTTACCGGAATCAACCGACCAAGGAAATGACCCAGGCGGAAATCAACGATATTGTAAAACACCACTGGGAGAATCTGGCGGATATCGGGTCGATTGTCACGGCGTTGGCGATTGCCTGCCGTTACGTTCCAGCGTCCCGAAGAAGGGTTTATTTGGAGGCGGCGCGGCGCTTCTGCGACGACTGGGCGCCCAAATGGCAGCAAGCGTCGGGCGGATTCACCAACGGATTAGAAAACGGCGTTCCTCAGACCGTGGTCTACAGCAGTGCGACCGGGACGGAGGCTGCGGCCTTTGCGGCTGTTTATGCCGTTACTCGCAACCCAGAGTATCTTGAAAGAGCGCAGCGCGCGGCGGAATTCCTGCTCGATAATTGGAAATCGGACGGCCGCCCGATTTGCCATCCCGATCCATCCGAAAAACTGGGTAAGCCCTACGTTGCGCCGGAGACCCAGTTCGGCGCGGAATACTATTACCACGAGGGGATTCTCTTTGTCTACCACCAGACGCGCGATCGCAGGTTCCGGGCTAAGGTGAAGCGGGTGTACGACTGGGCTATTAACGGTGAGCAGGGATTGCTGGCTGCCCTGGGAGAACGCCCGTGGTGGCCGCTTCAGGATACCTGGGATAATTCCAAAATGGCCGGCATGCCCCAGGTTTTTCTCGCCTATCAGGGAATGGCAAGCAGTCCTACGATGGAAAGGGTAATCGGCCTGGCCCGAAGGTTCCTATGCACTTCCCAATTCGCCCAGCGCATTGGAATCATGGTGGACGAGCCCGATTTACCGTGGGGTGGGCACTCGTTACAATCCTGGGCCGGTTGTTCGGTGGCTGCGACGGGGTTCGCGGGGCTCAGCGTAGCTCAAATGACAAAACCGGGAATCATCTACCTGTCTTGAGGTTTTATGGTCAGTTAAGAAGCGCTCACTCAAAAATTTTTGCCGGCAGGCTGAGAAGCGAGCACAATGAGGGGTGCCGACGAAGAGTCGAAAGCCTTACGAGTCTGCGGATCGCGCCAGTTGTCAAACATCCCGATCACTTGAACGCAGGAGACCGTGCACCGCGGGGCGCAGGACTTCTCGGTGACATACTCGTGATCGAGGTGAGCGCGGGTGTAATCCTCAAGGGGAATCGCTGGGTAGCCGCGCTGCTGGGAACAGTAATGTACGAGGCCATCTTCGCAGACGTAAAGGTAACGGCTGCCGGCTCGGCAACGCCAGCGGTTTTCCCGGCCGCGGGCGATATTCCGTTGGAAGATTTCGTAAAAGCGTGAGTAGGAACGCTTGTCCATCGCGGCAACTTGGTCAAAGATCTCCTGCTGCCGCGGGCTAAGCGGCATAAGCTGACCGGAATGATCGTGGATGACGCCGACGGTGGTGGAGAACCCGAGCGCCACGGCGCGGCGTGCCACCGTGATGGCATCCTCCGGGTTGCGGACCGGGCTGCCGAGCACGGAATTAATGTTTACGGCGAATTCGGCGTGCTCGGCAAGTATCTGGAGCTTTTTATCCAGCACTTTGAGGCTTTTCTTGGAAACGTCATCCGGCATCACGTTATCGATGCTGATCTGCAGATGATCGAGACCGGCACGGTTTAGGCGATAGATGCGGTCCGGTGTGAGCAGGTAACCGTTGGTGATGAGGCCGGCGATGATGCCCCGGCTACGGATGGCGCGGATGAGCTCTTCGAGTTCGGGGTGAAGGAGCGGCTCGCCCCCGCTGATAGTGATGATGGACGCTCCCAAGTCGGCAAGCCGGTCAACCCGTTTTCTCAGCTCCTCAATGGGCACGGGTTTTGAGAAATTGTCGTACTCATTGCAATAAGCGCAGGAGAGATTGCACCGGCGGATCGGGATGAGGTGAACGTCGATGGGGTGACGGGTGGAGAGCAGTCCGCGCGCGATCATACGCAGCTCACGGGCCCGAAGGCTAAGGAAGCGAATCTTGCGGCGCAGTTTCACCCGGCTCATGAACACGTTCTTCCCCCTTGCGTTGCGATAGCCATCCGCGCAGCTGGCTCCCGCACAATTATACGGCCTTCAGGTTATGCCTCTTCAGGCCCGATGACAATACTGAGGCTCCGAACGGAGGAAAAGCCACGTTGAAGAGGTAATCTGCGGCTTGAGTTGAGGTGAAGAAACAGGCTAACGGGCGCCCGCTCGTCAGTTCATCTTAAGGCGCTCGACACCGGGTTTAGCTTTGATCTTAAAAGTGGATGACGCTAGCGGCGGGTTGATTTGCACCTTACTATATGTTGCGATCAGATAATCCCCGCTCGGCTCGAAGACCTCCTGCCGGATGGGAAGCCACGATTCCCTGCTAATCCACAGATCGACTTTGCTGAGCTTCGCAGCGACATCCTTACTTGTCGGGGTGAGATCCAGGACGGGGGTCATGACACCATCTAGTGGCTTCTCACCCAGATAGCGAACGTGGTACGCTTCCTCAATTTCTGACGTCCGGGAACCAAAGCCGAGCAGGAGGAACTGCTGCAGCAACTCCCTGTGACTCGCGAGGTCGTAGATCTGAATCTGATTAAGCTGGGGATAGTAAATTTCGGCCCGGTTCCGTTTGAAGAGGAGCTCCTTCAGGCTCGGCTTGGAAAAACGCATCAGGAATTCAGGGTGTCTTCCTTTGCGGAAGAATAGCTCGCCGTACTGGGTGGAGCGATCGTTAACGACCACGGTGACCGTGGTATAGGTGAGGCGGGCAGAAATGGTTTTCACCTGGCGGGCCGCGTCGTCCATGTGCGAAAGGATTTCCCCAGCGGTCAGCGGCGCCGCGCGCCTCACCGCGCGCAGCAGACCGCTGGCCTGCGTTCCGCGCGGAAGAAACGCGGCGCAGACCAGCACGACCGCGACTTGAAATCCAACCCGACCTATTTTCAAAAGAACCTTCGATTCTCCGCCGGAAGGAACATTTGACCCCCAGCAGCGCCAGAGCACCGAGAACCGCTGCGTGCCAGCTCTGAGCCAAGATTCGCGAGTAACCCGGGCCAAGCCACGTCAGCGGGTCACAACGACAGTATAACCGAGGATCACTCCGTTGCGGTCTCGCAAGGCGACGACGGATTTCAAAGAAAGCGGTTTGCGCAGGCGGCGCTTGAGAATCTCGAGGACGGCTTTGTGCGGCTTCAGTGGGGCCATCGAGGTAACGAGGCGAGCGTCTATCAGATAGTGCCAGCCGTCAGGGGCGTGGCCGACCTGAATGACACCCTGGGTATGGCGAAGATCAGTAAGGCCGAGTGTAGGCCGGTCGTGGAACCAGGAAGCGGGCGTGAGAAAGATGAACGCAAGAATGAAGGCACAGATCAAGTCGTATTGCCAAGAACCCCGCTCATACGACCAGAGAACAGAGCGGACGGCGATGTGCTTGGCCTTTTTCCAAAAGCGTCGTCCCGCAGTCAAACTTTCGCCGGGAGCGAACGCTTCGGGCACAGTGCGATCGTGAAATTCCGTGCTTTGAGCCATAGGCCAGTTCCCCGAGCATAGCCCGGAATGCGCTGTGGATCAATCCTCGATGATCTGCCCGTCACGCATGCGGATAATGCGGTCAGCCGCCGCTGCGGCTTCCAGGTTGTGGGTGATCATGAGGAGGGTCTGCTGGAGGGAGCGGTTGAGCGTGCGCATCATGGCGAGCACCGTCTGCGAGTTTTCGGTATCCAGGTTTCCGGTGGGCTCGTCGGCCAGCAGAATATTGGGCTCACAAATCACCGCGCGTGCAATGGCCACCCGTTGCTGCTCGCCGCCGGAGAGGGCGTTGGGGCGGAAGTCGAGCCGGTCGGCGATGCGCAGCATTTCCGCAACCATTTGAAAGCGATGCGGGTTGAAGCCGTTCCCCTGGATATGCTGGGCCAAGACGATATTTTGCCGGGCGGTCAGCGTGGGAAGCAGGTTGTACCGCTGAAAGACGAAGCCGATCTTGTGACGCCGGAAGCGCGTGCGCTCGGCGTCTGACATCCGGCTGAAGTCGTTTCCGTCCACCAGAATTTTTCCGCTGGTCGGCGAGGCAAGCCCTCCGAGGAGGTGGAGCAACGTGGATTTGCCGCAGCCGGAAGGTCCGACAATGGCCACAAATTCGCCTTGCTGCACTTGCAGATTCACGCCGCGCAACGCGGGCGTTTCCACTTTGCCGGTGCGATAGACCTTCTTCAGATTTTCCGTGACTATCAGAGGTTCCACGTCCGTATTCCGTGCTCCGCCCCATGTGTCTTTAAAGACGATTTCCGCGTCACGAAGGTTTCAAGTACCGGGCCGCCAAGGGCACGTCTCCTATTCATACGCGAGCGCGTCAACCGGATCCAGGCTCGCAGCTCGCAGCGCCGGATAGAAAGCCCCGATCAGGCTGCCTACCAAGGCGAGGCCTGCGGCGCGCAGCCCCCAGCTTATTGTGAGTTGAACCGTAAGCGTCGGAAAATAGGTGACGATAAGCGTTCTGAGCAGGAACGTGCCCGCACAACCCACGCCGATTCCTACCACCGCCATCAAGCCCGCTTCTTCCAGGATCGCATGGATAACGTAGAACTTGGAAGCGCCAAGCGATTTCAGGATGCCAATCTCGCGCGTACGCTCGGTGATGGTGGTATACATCGACAGAAAGATGACGAGGAACCCGATGCCGACGGCGATGGCGATCATCGTGGTGACAAAATCCGTGAGGGCGGGCAGGTTGTTCGAGGTCATCATGCTCATATATTCTCTGACTGAGAGCACTTGGTACCGCGGTAGTAGCTTGCGGATGGCGGCCAGCACATTGTCGGTGTAGCCCGGGTCGGTACATTTGACGAAAAAAATTGAAGCCCGGCCGAGGGCGCCGGTCATCTCCTGGGCGGTCGAAAGCCGGATGAACAATCGCGCGCCCTTCCCGTGCTGAACGATGCCACAGACGTGAAAATTGTGGTTGAGCAGGTTGAGCGTTTGGCCCACTTTGACGTTATTGGCGCGAGCATACCAATTATCGACCAGGATGTCCCAGGTATGCTGGACCGGACCGCCGGCATAATAGACGAAGCCGCCGCTCACCTTGTTGAAAGATTTCATGTCGATGCCGTAAATCAGGTTCAGCCCGCCGCTGGTATTGAATTGAAGCAGAACGGGAGCGACCTGTGAGACGTGCGGAAGACCATCGATCAGGTCAGCGATCTTCACCGGCATCGGAGCGGCCGTGACGCCCAGGAAAAACGATGCTCCGGGCGGTTGCACCATGATGTCGGCGCCGACGCCTCCAACGCGCTTGGCGGCTTCGGTAAGCATCCCGGTGGTCATGCCCACCACCAGCAGCACCATGCCGACCTCGATGGCGACGGCCAGAACACTCACAATCGTCCGCACGGGACGGTGCAGGACGTTGGCGACGATCATCCTACCGATCATGTGAGGCCTCCGGCTGCCCGGCCGAATTTAGGTTGATCACCTTCACGCCAGGCGGACTCTTCAGCGTGAACTTGGCGAGAGGAATGGGTTGATTGAATTCGGCGTGCAGAATACGAATGGTCAGCGAATAATCCTCTACCGGCCGCCGGATGGCGATCTGGGCCGGGTAAGAGACGCCCCCGAATTCCTGGTAATCTGAGTAACGAATGTCTTCCAGGTACGCGCCCTCCGCTCCGTAAAGCTGCACGCGGGAAATGGTCAGATCGGAACGGTTGAACCAGATTTTGCGTTTCAAGTCGAGCAAGCCCGTGCCGCAGCGGTCGAATTCGCCGATGACATAATCACTTTCTGAGCCGCTCTGGACGTCTTCCCGGAAGTAGCACGCGCGGTTTGGATCTAAGGGTTCGAGGAGCAGAGCGTCGGTGAGGTGTTGCGGGCGAAGATTTTCGAGTGAATTTTTGGAGGGGGTTTTCACCGTTGCCGTACCCACGTAAAACTTGCCTCGTGGAGGAACGTAAAGGTTGAAACGCTCCCCATCTGAAACCATGTCGAACAGATCCGTCCGCACCACCGGAGCCTGGCCCACCACGCGAATCCAATGCGGGCGCTTGACCAGGATGTAGCCGCGGACGTCGTGGTACTGCCGGATGACGCCGGTAAAGGCCGAGCCGGTCTCAGGCTCCAATTCCACACTAGCCGTAAAAGTACGCACCGCGCGGCTTTGCGCATTGATATCTGCGACAAGCTGAGCCACGGAAGCGTGCCGTAGCGGGCTCGGCGGAGGCATCCGGGCAACGCGCCGGATCCGGCTTACGGCGCAGCCGGAAAGCCCGGCGGCGAGAAGAATAACGGCCAAAACGTACTCAAACTGTTGGCGTATCGAAAGAAAACCTCTTGATAATTTCGGCCTAACTCGAATCTAACAAAGCCTTCACAAAAGTGTCAATTCGGCCTCCCACAGATTCGGGGCGCGCGGTCGCGTGACCCGAACTAAAATCAGCCAAATTTTGAACGAACAATTTCGAGTTTTGAGCCCGATTTCTTCTCTAACCATCATGTTTTCTGCCACTTCTAGCCTTGACCAACAATTTGTTCAGATTATTCCTTTGAAATCATCAAGATACATGGCCACCGGGAGATTGTTGATAATTGTTCGTCATCATTGTCCTTTGTTTTAAATTGGTTATACATTTGCCCCCCTAAGGATTCTTTTCTTTGCGCTTCCACCGCTCCCCGAGGCCCGCAAAAAGCTTCAACACGGAGGCCGCGGAGACACTCCGCGCTCCTCGCGCTAAAGCTTGCAACGGCACGGTGAGCCCAGCGCGGCAGAGCCGCAACCATAGCAGATTCTTCGC
The DNA here is from genome assembly GCA_021817045.1 of Acidobacteriota bacterium. Lineage (GTDB taxonomy): Bacteria > Acidobacteriota > Terriglobia > UBA7540 > UBA7540 > RH2-MAG17b. The sequence continues at coordinate 8,073 of JAKAWG010000093.1, read as the reverse complement.
CTCGCTGCGCTCGGCTCAGAATGGCGTCATTCCGAGTCCCGATGCAGTTCATCGGGGCGAGGAATCTGCATTTTTGCCAGACCGCAAGGGTTTTGCGCTCTAGTAGTACAGAGGAACTCATCATAGGTTCGGCTATTCGGCCTCAATCCCAATTCACCAATCGCAATTCACCATTTATATGGTGGCACAATCAGGTGAGACGGTGGAGACAGGTGAGACAAATGAGACAGTTTTTCCGAGACTTGCCGGTGGCCTAGTCTGAGCCCTTCGTAGGTGCTTTCCGCTCCCAGCCCGGATCACGCCGGTGGCAGTTGAATGTGTGGTATAACGTCAAGCTCGGAAGAAACCATGAGAAGGCGGCTTGCACGCCGAAAGTGGCTGGTTTGCGCGACGTTCGCCCTATGGTGTCTCACGGTCGTCCCGTTCGCCCGCGCCTGGGAGCGGGAACCGCTTCAGGATTATCACGCCCGGCGGGAGCGGCTGGCGAGTGAGATCCACGATGGCGTGGTGGCGCTTTTCGGCTACGAAGCGAAAGATGTGGCGGCCTCCACGCACGCGTTCCGCCAGAATGACAATTTTTACTACCTGACCGGATGGAACGAACCAGGTGCCAAGATGCTGCTCGTGCCGAACGCCGCTGGCTCCGGGCTGGCGGAGGAAATCCTGTTCATTCCGCCGCGAAACAAAGCGCAGGAACGCTGGACCGGTCCGAAGCTGAGCCCGAGTGCTCCCGACGCTACGGTGGTGACCGGTTTTCCTATTGTCATGAGCACGCGGCAATTCAAAGCCGAGTTGGCCAAGGGCGTCGAGCGTTTCCACAAGATCTACACCGAGCTCACTCCTCAGCCGGAAAGCGGCGAAGAGTGTTTCCAGGAGAAAGAGGCGCAAACGCTGCACCAGCTCGCGCCCTCCGCAGCACTGGCCGATGTGCGCCCATTCCTGACGCGCATGAGAATGGTGAAAAGTCCGGGCGAAATCGCCCTGATCCGCAAGGCGATCAACGCTTCGGTGGGCGCGCAGCTTGCGGCGATGAGGGCTGTTCACCCTGGCGTGTGGGAGTACCAGGTCGCGGCGCTCATCAGGTACGAATTCGAATACCACGGCTGTGAATGGCCCTCCTATCCGCCGATTGTCGGCTCCGGCTTCAATTCGACTGTGCTCCGCTACAATCGGGACTCACGCCAGATGCAGGCGGGAGACCTCGTTGTGATCGCCGCCGCCGGCTCTTACAGCGGCTACGCCAGCCACATGACCCGAACCCTGCCGGTGGACGGGCACTTTACGCCCCGGCAGCTCGAAATTTACAACGTCGTCCTTGGCGCGCAGGAAGTCGCGATTGCCGCTGTCAAGCCGGGAATGGTTCTTGCAGGAAAAGGGAAGAACAGCCTGCACGGGATTGCCTACGATTACATCAACGCGCACGGCCGCGATTTGCACGGCGGACCGCTTGGGCGCTACTTCATTCACGGTCTCGGCCATTCCGTTGGCCTGAACGTACACGACCCGTTTGACTACACGGCGCCGCTCGAACCCGGCATGGTGATCACGATCGAGCCGGGTGTCTATATTCCCGAGGAGAGGATCGGGGTGCGCATCGCGGACATGCTGCTCATCACGCCGGCCGGCCATGAGGTGCTAACCCGGGGGCTGCCAAAGAATCCGGCCGAGATCGAGCGAATCATGGCCAGAAAGCAGAAGGCAGTGGCCAATCGCCAGTAACCAGCGAATGCCAGACACCGAAGGGACACCAACGTCGCAAAAGTTCTTGCCGACCTAATCTGGCTGTCATCGCTGCTGCTTACTGCTCTTTATGTCTTCCGTCCGCCGTCCCAAGCTCGGGCAGCACTTCCTGCGCGATCCGCGGTTCAGCCGACGCCTCGAGGAGGCCGTGCAGGTTGAGCCGGGCGAGCTCATCCTTGAGATCGGGCCGGGCCGGGGCGGGATGACGCGGCGGCTCGCGTCGCGGGCGGGGCGCCTGGTGGCCGTGGAACTTGATCCCGCCCTGGCGACGTCGCTTGAGGCCGAGTTTCAGAACGAGCCGCGAATTGAAATTGTCCGTGGCGATATTCTGAAAACCGATCTCCGCGCACTTTGCGAGCGTCAGGGGGTAAAGCGCTGTTTCGTCTTTGGCAACCTGCCCTATTACATTACTTCCCCGATTTTGCTTCATCTCTTTGCGGCAAGAGCTTCAATTCGCCGCATGGCGCTGCTCGTACAACGCGAAGTGGCGGAGCGAATTGCCGCGGCGCCCGGCACGCGGGAGTACGGGTCCCTAAGCGTCGTCGCGCAGTGCCATGCGGAGCCGCGCATCGTCCTCAGCATTCCTCCCGGCGCGTTTTCGCCGCCGCCCAACGTCTATTCCGCGCTGGTCGATTTCCGCATCGTGCCCCGCTTCCCGGAGTGGGACGAGCAGACGCTGGAAGCGTTCCTGGCGTTTGTACATCGATGCTTTGCCCGCAAGCGAAAGAATTTGCTCAATAACCTCACGGCCGTCTATTCTCGCGAGCGGGCGACCAACGCCCTCCGTGCCGCCAGCGTCGATCAGCACGCGCGCGCCGAGCAGCTCAGCCCGGAGCAGCTTGCGCGTCTCTTTGATCTGCTACGTTAATTGTGGACTGCGGCAGCTTGCTGCCAACAACCACCCAGCCGTTTTCGCGGCACCCTCCTTCGTAAGGAGTGGAGTGAGGGCTGGTTTCTGCGGCCAGAAAACTGGCCTGGAAGAAAGCGGCAGCAAGCCGCCACGTTCCACATCGCCCGCTACAGCGCCGGCAAACCCGCGTGCCACCCACTGGCCATCCTGGGTTATAATACGATGGGCTTTTTCCAAGGAGACTTCTACCATTCCTTCCGCGACTCTAAAAGCCATTCCACTCGGCGGCCTGGGCGAGTTCGGCATGAACATGATGGCCTTCGAGTACGGCGATCACCTGATCGTCGTGGATTGCGGCGTCCTGTTTCCAGATACTGAGCTGCCGGGCGTTGACGTGGTAATTCCGGACATCACCTATCTGCGCGAAAACCACAGCCGCTTGCGGGCTATTCTCCTAACGCACGGTCACGAGGACCACATTGGCGCTTTGCCTTATCTGTTGGACGAGGTGGACGCGCCCGTTTACGGGACGCCGTTCACCCTGGCGCTGGCCCGGTCGCGCCTGGAAGAACACGGTATGGCGGATGATGTGGAGCTGCGCGAAATGCAGCCGCAGGCTCCGTTTGACGTCGGCCCCTTCCGTGTGGAGTTCATCCACCTGACGCACAGCATTATCGACTCAGGCGCGCTTGCCATCACGACTCCTGCCGGCACGGTCATCCACACCGGCGACTTCAAATTGGATCCCACGCCCACGGATCAGCGGATCAGCGATTTACACACGCTCGCCGATTACGGTCGCAGGGGCGTGCTCGCGCTCTTTTCCGACTCAACCAACGTGGAACGTCCCGGCATCACGCCTTCCGAGCGTGCCGTGCGCGAGCGGCTTTCAGAAGTGCTGAGCGAGTCGAAGGGGCGCGTGCTGATCTCGTGCTTTTCCACTTCGTTGCACCGCATGCAGATTGTGGCAAACTTGGCGAAAGAGCACGGGCGGCGGCTATGCTTTATCGGCCGCAGCATGTTCAAGAACTCGGAAATCGCCCAGCAAATGGGAAGGCTTCATCTTGACGAGGGGCTGATCGTAGCTCCTCAGGACGTGCGCAGGCTGCCGGCGCGCGAAGTGGCTCTGGTGGTGGCCGGCAGCCAGGGCGAGCCGATGTCCGCGATGGCGCGCATCGCCGTAGACCAGCATCGCTGGGTGGGCGTGGCGCCGGGCGACGACGTGGTGCTTTCGGCGCGAATCATTCCCGGCAACGAAAAGGCCATCTTCCGCATGATGGATCACTTCTATCGCCGCGGGGCAAAGGTTCATTATGACGACGGCAGCCATCCCCTCGTTCACGTCTCCGGCCACGCCAGCGCTGAAGAGCTCCGGCTGATGCTGGCGCTGGTGCGGCCGAAATACTTTATCCCGATCCACGGTGAGTATCGCCAGCTCTCACGCCACGCCGAGCTTGCCAGGGAACTGGCCGGCGTACCTGAGGAAGTTTTTCTGCTCGAAAGCGGCGACGTTTTGGAGCTAAGCGCTGAGGGCGCGCGCCGGGCAGGCCGGGTCCCGGTGGGCCGCGTTTGTATCGACGTGGGGACGCTCGACGAAGTGGGCGACGTGATCCTGAGCGAGCGCCGGCGCATCTCCGCCGACGGCATTGTGATTCCCATCCTCGCGATTCAGAAATTCTCGGGCGAGCTCCTTCAGCCGCCGGAGATCGTTTCGCGCGGCTTTGTGCCGTTGGAGCAGGCCGAGGATTTGGTGGAGCGCGCCCGGCAAGTGATTCGCGAGGCGCTCGAAAAATCCAACCTCGAAGAGATCAGTGACTGGGGCGTGGTCAAAGATAAAATTCGCGCCGCCCTCCGCAAGTTCTTCGACCGCGAGCTCGGCAAGCGCCCCATGGTGCTGCCGGTGATTTTGGAAGTGTAGCCATTATCGCTTATGCCGTGGATTCATGTTGTCTTTCTAGCCGTGATTCAGGGATTGACCGAGCTTCTACCCGTATCGAGTTCGGCGCACGTGATTGTCGGCGCCGAGCTGCTCCACGAAGACATGTCCACGCCGGCGAACGCCTTACTGCTGGTCTTGCTCCACACAGGGACGATGTTTGCGGTCATCGTATACTTCTGGCGGCGCTGGCGTGCTGAATTCCTCTCCTCGTGGGCTGATTTTTATGATTACGCGAAGCTCATCTTTGTGGGTTGCCTGTTCTCCGGGTTCGTCGGTCTTCCGGTGATCGAAGTTGTCGAGCATATTTTGAGCCACGGCCGGCATCATGCCGACATTGAAGTCCTGTTTCGCAAGCTCAACTGGATTGCCCCGGCCTTGGCCATCGTCGGTCTGCTGATTCTTTACGCCGGTCTGCGCGAGGCCCGCCGGCCTGAAGCGGACGGGGAAGAGCAGCCGCGCGGCATCGGTTGGCTGGAAACCATCGTGATGGGAATCCTGCAAGGATTCGCGATTCCGTTTCGAGGATTTTCCCGCTCCGGCTCGACAATTTCCGGCGGCCTGCTTTGCGGAGGAAGGCGGGGTGACATTGAATCGTTCAGCTTCGCCATGGGCGTGGCGATCACGCCTCTTGCCATTGCCCGCGAAGTCTGGCGCGTCTACCACAAGGCTCATCTCAAAGGCCTCCCGGTACACTTTGCCGCCGTGCTGACGCCAGGCGTCTTGGGCATGCTCTGTTCTTTCGTTGCCGGCTTGCTCGCCCTGAAGTGGCTTTCGAACTGGCTGGAGGGAGGACGCTGGTATTGGTTTGGCGTTTACTGCCTCGCGGCGGCCGCAGTCGTGCAAGTGCTCTATTTGCGGGGATGGTAGCAGTTTCAGCGCTGGGTGTGCTAGTATTGGCGCTGGGATTGCCTCGCGAGGCTAGTTTTCGAGCGCCGGGTATCAGGACCGCCGATAGAATGGTGAGTAGTGAACGGGAAATTGGCTGCGTAATGTCCACAGCCGGCGGTTCACTTCTCACCGTCGAATGAACGTTTGGGGCCTGAGTCCAAAATGCCATCTGCCTCGCCCGCTCAAGCCGGCCGTTCTCGCGACAGCGAGGCGAAGTCTTCCCTCCTTGACCACCGTCGTCGATCGGAACTTTTTGGTTTTTTGCTCATTGTTGCGGGCTTACTGCTGGTTTTAAGCCTGGTCTCCTACCACGTTACGGATCCCTCATTCGATACCGCCGCTTCCGGCGCCGTCCAAAACTGGGTGGGCTTTGTAGGGTCCTATACCGCGGACGCGTTGCTGCAAATCTTCGGTTGGACAGCCTTCCTTTTTCCGCTGGCGTTTTTCATCAGCGGCGGCAGCCTGTTCCTTGTCCGCCCTTTGCCGTCGCCGGGAGCGAAGGTTCTGGGTGCGGGATTGCTCATTGGCTCGCTCGCCTCGCTGCTGCAGTTGTTTCCGCGCACGCCGCGCGTCTTCGGCGTCATTCACGGCAGCGGGCTTATGGGATACCTGATTGCCGCCGGACTCGTGAAGACGCTCAATTCCGCCGGCGCCTCGATTGTTGCCGGGGCGGTGTTTCTTTCTTCGCTGTTTCTCGTGACCAAATTTTCCTTTTCGGCGACGGGCCGCTTCTTGAAAAAGGTCTCAGGCGGCGTGTTCGGTCCGGTCAGCCGCCGGTGGTCCGCCTGGAGCGAGGCGCGGGAGCGAAGGCGCCTTCAGCGCCGGATGGCCCGCGAGCGAGCGATCGGCAAAGAGCCGGTGGTGACGCGAAGCGCGGGCAGAAAAGTTGAGAGGCCCTCCGCCAAACCTGTTGTTCCCTCGCCGCCACCACCCTCAGCCCCAGCGGAAGATCAAGCGGATGATTCGGAACCGGGCTTCCAGGGGAGCGACGCGCTGCTCGTGCTCAGCGGAGGGCGTGACGCACCTCCGCCGGAACCGTCGCGAACGCCGCCGCCGAAAGTGGTTGCCAAGAAAGGTCTCAAGTACAAGCTGCCCAGCACCACGCTGCTCCGGCTTCCGGAGGATCAGCAGAGCTTCGACGAGCAGGACTTGAAGGAGCGGGCGCAGCAGTTGGTGAGCAAGTTCGCCGAATTCGGGGTTACGGGCTCGGTCACGCAAATCCATCCCGGGCCCGTGGTGACCACGTTTGAATTTAAGCCCGAGGCGGGCATCAAGTACAGCCGCATAACGAATCTTGTAGACGACCTGTGCCTGGCGATGCGGGCGGAATCGATTCTGATCGAGCGTGTCGCCGGCAAGTCCACGGTCGGCATCGAGGTGCCAAATCCGAACCGCGAAATCATCTACCTGCGCGAGGTCCTGGAGTCGGGCGAATTCGCCGCGTCGCCGTCCCGGCTGACGCTGTCTCTCGGTAAGGATATTACCGGCCGAGTGAAAGTGGGTGACCTTATGCAGATGCCTCACTTGCTCATCGCTGGATCAACGGGCTCCGGCAAAAGCGTGGCCATCAACTCCCTCATCGTTTCACTGCTGTTCAAGTGTACGCCGGATGAAGTCCGCTTGATCCTGATTGATCCGAAGCGCCTCGAACTGAATCTGTATGACAGTATCCCGCACCTGTTTACTCCCATCGTCACCGAACCCAAGGTAGCCGCGAACGTACTTCGGCGCGCCACGTTCGAAATGGAAGAGCGGCTGAAGACGCTGGCGCAGCACGGCGTGCGAAACATCGAGCAATACAACAAGCTGTTCGAGCCGGACTCCAACCTCAACCTCTTTGACGGGGACGGTCAGCAGGAATCTCCGCTGCCCTATCTGATTATCGTCATCGACGAGCTTGCGGACCTGATGATGGTCGAGCCGCAGAGCGTGGAAGAGTCCATCACGCGCCTGGCGCAGATGGCGCGTGCTGTGGGCATTCACTTGATTCTTGCCACCCAGCGGCCTTCGGTGGACGTCATCACTGGACTCATCAAGGCTAACCTCCCTTCGCGCATCTCCTTCCGCGTGGCCTCAAAAGTGGATTCGCGCACCATCCTTGACTCGAACGGCGCCGAAGCCTTGCTCGGACGGGGAGACATGCTGTTCATGCCGCCCGCGAGCTCGCGCCTCGTTCGCCTGCACGGCCCGCTTGTAACCGAAAAAGAGATCAACAAGGTAGTAGACTGGTGGAAGTCACAGTCCGTCCCGCAATACAACGAAGAGTTTCTCCAACCCCTGGGCGACCCGGATAAAAACGGTACGGTGGCAGAGGACGACGAAAGCTCCGCTGAGCTCGACGCGGTTTACGAAGATGCGGTGCGGATCGTCGTCGAATCCGGGAAAGCTTCAACCTCGTTGCTCCAGAGGCGACTGCGCCTGGGTTACGGCCGCGCCGCTCGGCTGCTGGACCTGATGGAAAAAGACGGCATCATCAGCTCCCCTGACGGCGCAAGGCCGCGTGAAGTCCTGAAGCGCCCCGAGTGGCTACAGGAAGTCGACGAGCCTCTCCGCTAGCCCGTCACCGCTGTCCGCACTGGCCGTTGCCAACCCTCACATTCTTGACAGGAATTCAAACACGCCTGAGAATGAGGATTCAAGTGCCGCGGTAGCTCAG
>JAKAWG010000092.1:2500-17911 GCA_021817045.1 Acidobacteriota bacterium | reverse complement strand
GGGACCGCAGCACTTGCAACATATTATTGAGAAGACCCGAGAGTATCAGGCGGCGCATCCACGAAAACCGAGGCGTCGCCATCGGAGAAAGAATAATATAAATCACTAACTGTACGATGTACTAGCGCCGCGCGCCCTGACCTCCGAAATCTTCACGAAGCCCTACCGGGTGGATGGCTCGTCTCGACCAACCTAAACAACCAACTCAAGAAGACAATTATCCGTCTGGCTACCGAGGTCGCGGGGTTGACTTTCGGCAAGGGCGTCCAAGTGGATTTCTAATGTCTCCACGAGTAGAGGCTGCAGGAAGACCCACGCCCTGCTAGAATGGTTTTTTCCTGGGGCGGGGTCTGCACGCATGGGTTCGAGCTTTACCGAAAAACATGACGTCGTGGTGGTAGGGGCGGGGCACGCCGGCTGCGAGGCGGCGATGGCGGCGGCGCGCATGGGCCTGAAGACGGCGCTTGCGACCATCAATCTCGACCTGATTTGCCAGATGTCGTGCAATCCGGCCGTGGGCGGCATTGCCAAGGGGCATTTGGTCCGCGAAGTGGACGCGCTCGGCGGCGTAATGGGTGAGGTGATTGACGCGACCGGCATTCAGTTTCGTCTGTTGAACAGCAGCCGCGGCCCGGCCGTGTGGTCGCCGCGAGCGCAGGCAGACAAAAAGGCCTATCGCATCAGGATGCGCCAGGTGCTCGAGTCGGAGCCGAACCTACGCATCAAGCAGGCCGAAGTGGTGGATCTGGTTTTGGAGAGCGGCGGCGCATCCCACCGGCCGCGAGTTCTTGGGGTTCGGTTGCGCGATGGCCGCGCGGTCGAGGCGGGCGCGGTGGTCATTACCACGGGGACTTTTCTCAACGGCCTCATTCATTGCGGCGAGCAGACGTATGCCGCCGGCCGCTCGGGCGAGCCGCCGTCGCTCATGCTGGGCGAGGCCCTGCGAAGGCTCGGCTTCGAGGTCGGCCGCCTGAAGACCGGCACGCCGCCGCGGCTCGACGCCCGAACGATTGACTTTTCTCAGTTTCAGGTTCAGCCGGGCGATCCGATTCCGACGCCGTTCAGCTTCCGCACACGCGCCATCACCCAGCCGCAGACGGTCTGCTGGATCACTTCCACGAACAGCGAAACACACCGCATCCTGCGCCAGAACCTCTATCGGTCGCCGCTCTATTCCGGCCAGATCCAGAGCCGCGGCCCGCGCTACTGCCCTTCGATTGAGGACAAGGTCGTCAAATTCGCCGACAAGCTCCGCCACCAGATTTTTCTCGAACCGGAAGGCCTCGACACGAATGAGATTTACGTCAACGGCATGTCCACCTCCATGCCCATTGACGTGCAAATCGCGATGGTGAAGTCCATCCCCGGCCTTGAGAACGCGGAGATGATTCGCCCTGGCTACGCCATCGAATACGATATGGTACAGCCGACCGAACTCACGCCGTGGCTCGAGACCAAAAAAATCCAAAATCTTTTTTTGGCGGGACAAATCAACGGCACGACCGGTTATGAAGAAGCCGCTTGCCAAGGCATTATGGCCGGCATCAACGCCGCGCTGCGCGTCCAGAACCGCGAGCCGCTCGTCATTGACCGCTCGCAGGGCTACACCGGCATCCTGATTGACGACTTGGTGAGCAAGGGCGTGGACGAACCTTATCGCATGTTTACGTCGCGCGCCGAGTTCCGCCTCCGCCTCCGCATTGACAACGCCGATGAGCGCCTGACGCCGCTCGCGTACCACGCCGGGACGATCCGGCAGAAGGATTACGAAGCGTTCCTCGAAAAGCAGAAGCGTATTTCCGTCGCCACCAAGTTTTTGCTCGAAACTCACCTCGAGCCGGGATCGCGCGTAGGACGCGAAATCTACGCCAAGCTCGGACTCATAAGGGGCGGCGAACTGCTCGCGCCCGCGGCCTTGACCGGTGCGCAACTGCTCCGCCGCCCGGAAATGAATGTTGAGGATTTAACGGCCTGGATCAATGAAGCCCTCGCCGCCCAAGGTCTCTCGCCGCTCGGCGGGCCGGACGGCGGTCTATTTGCGCGCGAGGAAGCGCGGCGGCTCGAAACGGATTTCAAGTACGAGGGCTATCTCCAGCAGCAGGAGCGCCAGGTCGAGCGAATGAAGCGCGCCGAAGCCCGCCGCATTCCCGACGGTTTCGACTACCACAAAATCTCCGGCCTGTCGCGCGAGGTCGTGGAGAAGTTCACTAAGGTCCGCCCCTTGACGCTCGGCCAGGCCGCGCGCATCCCCGGCGTCACCCCCGCCGCCGTCTCGCTCGTGAACATCTACATCGAAATCCTCCAGCGCCGGGCGGCCATGGGCGCAGAGTGACCTCGCCATCAGCAGCGGGCGTGGATAGCCTATTGCAATTGCATCGAGGCTGCCTGAAGAACGCTGCCGAGGAACAAAGCGGATTGGTCAGACTTCCGTAGTCCTCCGGGACTTGCGGGGATGGACTCCTCGAAGGCGAGGGACAAGCCGGGAGCGGTCCCAGCGGCGCCGACCTGTGCGGACGGCCGTGCCTTTGGTTTCCTCGCTAATTCGGTCATAATCACAACTGGAGGCAGAGACAGCGTGGCTAATGTCACCATCAGCCGGCCCGATCCCGACCGGCTTCTTCGCCAGTTGGACACTCAGGCGCTTGAGCAGCAACTGAGCCAAGAACGCCTGAAGGTGTTTTTGGGCTATGCGTCCGGCGTGGGCAAATCCTTCCGCATGTTCGATGAGGGGCGACGACGACGCGAGCGCGGCCAAGACGTGGTGGTGGGAGCGGTGCAGCCGAACCTGTCGCCGGAAATCGAGAGTCTGATCCGAATGCTGGAAGTGATTCCGCCGAAGAAAGTCAGCGGCGGAGAAGCGATGGACGTGGAGGCAATTCTGGCGCGCCGGCCCCAAGTCTGCCTGGCTGACGGTGCAGCCTACGATAACCCGCCCGGCAGCCGCAATCCCAAGCGCTGGCAGGACATCCTGGAGCTGGTGAGCCGGGGAATTGTGGTCATCACGTCGCTGAATCTCCAGCACATTGAAGAGCGCCGCGAGGTGGTCCGCCATATCACGGGTACTGAAGCCGAGGAGACGGTTCCACTCAGCTTTCTTTACGCGGCCAACGAAATTGTGATTGTGGACGTTCCGCCCGAACTACTGCTCGAGCGGGCAGGCGGCCCGGACAGCGCCGAGGCGGCCGAACAGCGGCGGCAGCTTTCCGCGCTGCGCGAGCAGGCGCTGTTGTTGACGGCTGAAGTAGTTGACCGCCAGCTCGAGGATTATCTCCACGCCCACGGCATCGAGCCGCTGTGGGGAACGCAAGAGCGCATTTTGGTTTGCCTGACGCCGGGCTTGAATGCGGAGGTGATGATCGCCAGCGCGCGGAGAAACGCGCAACGGTTCCACGGCGAATGGGTGGTGGTTTATGTTCGTCACTCGCTGCTTTCGGAGAAGGATGAGCGCGAGCTCCAACGGCAGGCCGAGGTCGCCCGGCACGCCGGCGCGCATGTGGAGGTTCTGGATGGGGATGATCCGGTGGAGGCGCTGATGGATTTTGCCCGCAGCCATCGAGTCACGCAAATCTTCGTCTCTCCACGCCGTCGGCGGCATTGGTGGAACAGCGTGGTGGGCGGGCCGGTGGACCGTCTGATTCGCGCCGCCGAAGGCATGGATGTGCGAGTGTTCCCTCCTTCCTAACTATGACGGATGTTCTTCCTCAAACCCGCGGCCGGTTAAAGGTCTATCTCGGCTATGCAGCCGGGGTCGGCAAGACCTTTCAGATGCTGGCCGACGCCCACGAGTTGAAGCAGCGAGGGGTAGATGTGGTCATTGGCTATTTAGAGCCGCACGGCCGCAAGGATACGATCGCCAGGGCGGAAGGTCTGGAGCTGATTCCGAGGAAGAAAGTCGTTTATCGCGCTACGAGCTTCGAGGAGATGGACTTGGAGGTGATTCTGCAGCGCCGGCCGCAGGTCTGCGTCGTGGATGAGTTTGCGCACTCGAACGTCCCCGGCTCGGCCCACGCCAAGCGCTGGGAAGACGTCCTGACGCTGCTCGACGCCGGCATTGATGTCCTCACCACGCTAAATATCCAGCACTTGGAAAGCTTGAATGACCAGGTGTGGCAGATGAGCGGCGTGCGCGTGCGGGAAACCGTTCCTGATTGGGTGATGAAGCAGGCCGATGAGGTGGTGATGGTGGACCTGACCCCGCGCGCCTTGCTGAATCGGCTGGAGCGCGGCGTCGTGTACCCGCCGGAAAAGGCGCGGAGGGCGCTAGAAAACTTTTTTCAAGAATCCACGCTGGTTGCCTTGCGCGAGCTGGCTCTGCGACAAACCGCTCATGAGGTCGAAATTCGGCAGGTGACACCGCCGGAATTCGAGGGCGCGACCGATCCTGGCGCGCCCGGGGAAGCGGCCGCGGCTCCGACGCCTTCTGGCAGCCGCGATCGCATCTTGGTTCATCTCACCGAGCATCCCTCGACCGCCATGCTCATCCGGCGAGGGCGACGCGTGGCTGACTACCTTCAGACGGAATGCTTTGGCGTTTATGTATTGACCGTATCGGATTTTGCCAAGTTGCCGCGCGAAAAGCGCGAGGCGATTGAGCGGCACCTCAATTTTGCGCGGAATCTCCACCTGGAGACCCACGTCCTGGAAGGCTCGGATGTGGTGGAGACGCTGATGACGTTTGCACGCTTGCATCGCATCACCCAAATTTTTGTGGCGCGGCCTCAATACTCGCGCTGGCCGGCTTTTTTGGGCATCAACCTGGTGCATCGCATCGTCGCCGAAGCGCGCGATATGCAGGTGACGATCGTGGCGGAACGCCGCCGCGAGCGGAGGAACTGAGAAAAGCCAGGCAGCGGCTTGAACCGTGTGCGCTGCGGCCCATTCGCCTGGGCTGTCAAACGGTGCGTGGTCGCTGCATGAACCGGAGCGAGGCGCCCGGATTGGAACCAGACGCCTCGGCGCCCTTTTGCGGAATGGGCCAAGGCTAGCCAACCAGCCGAGCCTAATCCGCAAACATTCCATTGCGACCTGATTCGCATCTCCGGGCCACTTCGGAGGTAGGGCGACTACTCATCAACTTGAATTGCTTATGACCACCGAGCAGGGGACGTCAGTTTCAGCCTGGTAGGCCGATTGGCGATTGAGCTTTTAACAGCTTGCACGATCCGCAAAACACCTGTAGCGAATGAAGCAAGGAGAAAACCTTATGAAAGCCGCAGTCGTTCCCGCTGTAAGCAGCTCATGGCAGATCAAAGATGTTCCGCAACCTCAACCCGGATTTAATCAAGTGCTGGTGAAAATGCACGCTAGCGGCGTCTGCTACACCGATGTCCACGAAACTCTCGGACATCTTCCCGGACCGTTTCCGCGAATCCTCGGACATGAACCGGTCGGCGAAATTGTTGCCGTGGCTCCCGACGTGACCACGCGGAAGGTCGGCGACCGCGTGGGCACCGCCTGGATTCAATCCACCTGCGGGCGCTGCGAATGGTGCCAGCGTGGCCGCAGAATGTTCTGTCCTCATCTGAAGGCCACAGGAATTCAGGCGCAAGGGGGACACGCCGAGTATATGCTGATGAACGCCGAGGCAACCTATCTCGTTCCCGAGAAGGTGTCCTATGAGCAGGCAGCGCCGATCTTCTGCGCGGGCTACACCGTCTATAGCGGGCTGCGCTGGGCCGATCCTCAACCGCACGAGCGCGTGGCGGTGCTGGGAATCGGCGGGCTTGGGCACTTGGCCGTGCAGTACGCAAAAGCGGCAGGCTTCGTGACGATTGCCATCTCGCACTCTCCTGATAAAGACAAGCTGATCCGCTCACTCGGCGCCGATGAGATTGTCCGCGACGGCAAGAGTCTGGCTGCGGCGGGAGGCGCCGATGTCATCCTCAGCACTTCGAATTCAACCCGATCCATGGTGGAAAGCATTCAGGGATTGCGGCCCGACGGCCGGCTCGTTACGATGGGCGTGGACGCCGAGCCGCTTTCCATCTCGCTGATGGACCTCATCGGAAAGCGCATTCGGATTATCGGCAGCCAGCAAAACGGGCCCGAATATCTCGACGAAGCCCTCGATTTCGTGGCGCAAGGAAAAGTCAAAACGATTGTCGAGACCTACCCGTTGGCAGAGGCACCGAAGGCCTACGAGCGCGTTGCCGAGGGCAAGGTCCGGTTCCGCGCCGTGCTCACCATGTGAGAGTGCTTGCGCGGCCGTCACCGCCGCTCACGCATTTCATTGTTTGCGGCTCCCGCGGCTCGAACACGAAAAGCGGCAGACCTTCCGCAAACCAAAGGTGTGCACGACCCGCTCAGATCGGGGGGTGAAGGAAAGGAGGTTGGCATGGCCCAGCTTGATGACGGACCGAGGGCTCGCGCGGGCCGGTCAGCGCAAACGCCGGGGAATTTGCAGGCCGCTGTGAGTCCACCCTTCGGCTTGAAGTTCAGCAACATTCCGCTAATCAATCTGCGTATGGAGTACGAGCGCGCGCGCGCTTTTCTGAACAGTTCTGAAGCTGAGGAGTGTCTGAAGCCCCCAGTAAAACCCATTCGCGCGGGGCTGTTCATTTGGGGTGGCATGCCTGGTGACTTCATGACGCTTGTGCTCCAGCGTGCAATCCTGGGCATCGAAGCATATTTGCCCGGCGCGTTGATGCACACTTCCGCCCGCCTCGGGAGGTTGTCGGGGGATCTCGTCGCAAAGCTCAAGAACCCTTTCTCTTTCGGTGCAAAGTCCGCCGTCGCGATCGGATGCCGGCCGCTGTGGACCCCGAGCTCAGTCTTCGGCATCTTGACCAAGACTTGTACGAACTGAACGCCCGGTTCTACGGCGAGGTGCGAAATCCTATCTTCCACGGGCAGCAGTTGACCCGAGTAACCATATTGGGCATGCGTGCTGCTCTCCTCCACATCGCTCGCCTGTACGAGTGGATTGACTGCTGGTGCAATCCAGAGGACCTGCTTGAAAAGGGTGGCGCGGCCTTCGCCCATGTGCGTCCCCGCGATGCAGGGGAATCACCGAATCACGTTCAATGACTGCCCGGCGCTAGGTCGAGCGCGGTCAGCTAAAAATCCGCGTTTTTCGCCGCCACGACCGGCTGACCAGCGCGGCAAACAAGAACCTCGTGGCCCGCAATCCTTCGAAAGGTTCCGCGCATGCCACTGTTTGCCCGAAGGCTCGCCCTGCATTCCAGGTTCGTGCTGCTCAACCCATTCCACAAACCGCTTGATCTCGCCATCCTCGAATTGGCTCCGAAAGCCCGGTCCTCGCTTCACCACGCAACCAAATTTCCTGGGGATTGGGGCGGCTTTTTGCCCAAAGTAAAAGAAATGGGAGGAGACGAGAACAAACTGCTGACGTTTTTCGAATTCGTCTTTCGGTTTGGCGTTGTCGCCAACGTAACCTTCGTACGTTCCGTCGCGAACGGGTCTCTTGCTCCTGAAACGCGGATCTTCGTAATACTCCCCGCGTGAGAGTACTTCGTCCACCTGCATCGCGTAAACGATCTTGCCGTTCCCCGCGCTCCTCTTTGGGTCTGCCCCGCCCGTCCCCAGCACCCAAACCACTTCCCCCTCATCCTTCGCCCGCTTGGCCAACTCGACAACGTTTGGCCGATCGCCTCGTTTCTGCCGACGCTTGCAGAGGCAGAGCGTGCAAAAGCCCGAGTAGGGATTCGGCGCCAGGCCGTAATCGTGCTGCACGACGTATGAGAAGAGTTTCATGGTCTCGGTTCCTCCTTATCTTCTGAGTCCGCCCACACCGCTCGCCCATGGGGGTACGAGATGGCTGAGTTTATCACGGTTCCACATCTCAGAAAACCAATGTCCGCGAAGGTGAATCCTGGAGTTTGTATCCTTCAAATTCTGCGGTTTGTCCCTCCAAGCCATCGCCCTGGACGCTGCGCGGACCAGATTGTGACCTATCGCTTGCACGCATAAGCCGCAGAGTCTTCAAACGCGAAACTCTGCGCAGCCCGCTAAAATGGTAGCCGCGACAGCGCCGCCCCCGTCGCGGGCTTTTAGATTGGGTTGCGGAAGAACGCGGCGCGCGCGAGCATCCAGAGCCCGCAACACGCAAATCAGCGTTGCGGCCACCCGCCTTTTGCGGCGCGGCCATCCAAAACCGCAGAGCTTGCGAATGGGAAGCTCTGCGGTCCCCAGCCGGCCTATCTTAATTGAAGCGGATCGGCGCATGACGCCGGCGCGAAGGAGGGTGACGGATAAGCGCCTGTGCAGCGTTATAGTTTCTGAAGTTTCGGGCGAATGGCCAGCCATTCGGACGTGATGGCGGCAACCGAGCTTTTCGCGCGGGCGACCACCGGAGGCACGATGTGGCAATGCGATGCCATTAGCGCGGACCAGCTTCCCCATTTGGATGGGTCCGTGCTTGGGGCAGCGCTTGAATACCCGTCAGCCGTCAATAAATGATGTTGAGGGAAGTGTCGTACGAGCGATGTTGGAATCCCACGAAGTGGCCAAAGAAGGGAGAGGCGATATTGTTATAAACGTCGCGGGGATTCAGATGGTTTGTGACATTAAAGATTGTGAGTTCCCCGTAAGCCAAGTGCTTTCTCACCCAGGGGAAAGGTATGTGGAAGTCCTTGCCCAGTTCCAAGTCCAACGAGGCAAAGGCCGGAAACCGTTGGCTATTGGGCGGGCCCACGTAATTCTGAAGCACATTCACATCGGAGTATCGAAAACCCGAATGAACGTCGAAGACGGGACTGACGATGATGCCCCAAACGCGAGTATGGAACCGTCCCCAGGTGATGAACCGATTTGGAACATCCGCCGGCAGAGGCGCAAAGGCGTTTGGACGGATGACCGGCGCCTGGAACGGAACAAAGAGCTGGGCCAGCGTGTTCAAGTCTCCGTGCGCCCCGCTCTGCACGTAAGCAAGATTCCACTCCGATTTCCGCGGGAGGCGGAGATGCATCGTGGCGTCAAGTTCATGATAGCGGGACTCGCCCGTATTCGAGAGCACCAAAGCGGGAGCCTCAAGGTCCGTCAACGGGTCAACGATAAACTCATTATAGGTTCGGCTGGAGAGATAGCTGAGGCTGGCCACGATGTTGCGTCGCAGTTCGTGGTCAATCTCGGCGCTCCACGTCACGTTATACGGCGCCGTGTCGGGCCGGTGCTTTAGCAGGCCGAACGTGCCATTCGGCCCAGCCGTCCCATAGGCGTTCTGGAACACGATCGGCGTCGCTTCGAGACTTCCGCCGGGGTTAAACAGGCTCACGACTCGATCCTGATTGCCGGTGAAGTCGGCGCTTAACAGCGGATCTTCGGCATTGAAAATCCCAAAGCCTCCGCGCAAGATGGTCGTGCCTTGGCGGCCCGGCGAATAGACGAATCCAAAGCGCGGCCCAAAGTTGGCCGCCCCGCCAAGGGACTGGGCGGAGTAGCGCAGGCCAGCGTCCAGGCCGAGATTATCGGTAACCGCCCAGTGATCTTGCGCGAACAACACCACCTGGGAATCTCCCACGGCCAGCCGGCCCGGGCCGGAAAAGTTAATCTGCTCGGCAAGCCTTCCCGTCGGCCCTTCGAGCAAAACGGGGTGCGACTGGCTCAAGCCGGTGAACGAACGGTGGATGAACAATCCCCCGAACGTCATTTGGTGTCTCCCATGCCAGGTTTCACTGGCCGGGGTGAACGTTTCCTCCGCTTGCTCTTCCTTACTGAACCGCGTGAAGCTATTGAAGAAGTCGCCGCCCCACCCGTTGGGGGTAACGAGCATGGCTTCGGCGCCCTGCCCGTGGCCGTAGCTATCAAACTTCATCGCCTGAATGAGCGTGGTCAGCATCCCCGTGCCGGCCTGAAAGCGATCCGTAACGGCCAAGGAATAGCCGCGTTGTCCGTAGTTGGACGACGCCGGCTGCGGAATCAGAGAGTCAATGTTGGCAAATTCGCGTCTCAGCGGGAAAACGTGGACGTTGGCTGTCAGCAGGTGGCGGGAGGAGAAGATATATTCGAAACTGGTGAATGAATTGAGGTCTTGTTCTTTGATTTCGTTGTGGGGCCACGGCAAGCCGCGCACGGGTTGCTTGTTCACATCGTAGCCGAAAGCTTCCGAGAAGCTTAAGCGGTCAGAGACGAGTGGGCCGGTAAGATAGAGGCGGGGGGCGTATTGCAAAATGCCAACCAGGTGTCCGGCTTCAAGGCGTGGCTCGGGCAACAAGTTTTCAAACTCAAATCGCCACTGATCTGCCGGCGTGCGCGTCTCCACCTGGACCAGCCCTCCAGAAAAGTTCCCGAAGTCGGCGTTATAGGGACTTTTGTAAACCCGCACGGACTCGATGGCTAGGGTTGGGACGTCAACGGCAAAACTGCCCGTGACCGGGTCCACAGCCTCCGCGGAGTCCAAAAGCAACAAGCTCTGGCTTTCAGAAACGCCTTTGATATTGAGCCGTCCATTGGGAGTTCGAATCACCCCAGGAATCAAGGGCAGCGCCGCCATAAACTTCTCCTGAACTCCAGGCAACGTTGACAGTTCCTCAGCGTTGAGCGTTGCCGGCCGCGCCGCTTGCTCCTCGCCGATGTTGGGAACTTTGGCGCGAACTTCCACCTTTTGGCGCACCAGGATTTCGGCCGGAAGCACCATTTGAAGGATCGGGGGCGATGCGCCATTCAATGAAAGACTCTTCGAAATGGGCTCGTAGCCTTCGGCGGCGCAGGTGAGCACGTAACTCCCGGGCATCAAACCTGCAAAACGAAAATTTCCTCCGCGCCCTGTGGTGTGCATGAGTCCTTCTTGCGGCAACAAGCCGCCTCGCAGGGTGCAAAGGGCGCCAGGAACCGGCGCGCTCTTTTCGTTGAGAACCTCGCCCTTCAAGGTCAGGGTCTGAGGGAAAGCCTTGGGGGGAAACAGAATCGAAACCAGGACGCCGGACAATAAAATGACCAACTTGCTAACCCGCCGCGGCCTGTTCTCTTGCATAAATTCTTAGATGTCCGAGCACGCAGATGAAATCCTCCGGGCTGCCTTTTTCCCAGGGGTGCGTGTCGTCAGCTTCTTGTCCTCCCCATCTACCATGACAATTTCAGCGCGAATTGAATCTGCCGCGGCTCGCCTGGCCCGCCCGAAGCAAGGCCGGCCAAGGGCGGCAGAGTGCTGAAGATCTGGCCGAAGCTGGGCGAGGCCAGATCGCGCTCAGGAATGTCAAAGTTAGGATGATTCAGGAGGTTGAAAATCTCGGTTCGAAACTCCAATGCCCGAGCCTCACCCAGGCGGAAGCGGCGAATCACAGAAAAATCCCAACTCTCGACCCCGGGGCCGGTCAGGATGTTTCGGCCCGCATTGCCGAAAGTAAAGGGCGCCGGAGCACTAAAGGCTGCAGGAGAAATCCACAGATTCGGGCTTTGATGCGCCGGGTACAAAGGCTTGCCGGTCAAATTGGGCCGGTCGGTCGGATTGCCCGAGCCGGTCACCGGGGATTCGTCGGCCCCGCTGATGTTGCCGCTGATCTGAGGCGTGAACGGTGGGCCGGCTTGCGCGGTAAAAATTCCGCCCAACTCCCAATTTTCAATCACCTCATTCAGGCGGGCGTTCGCCAGCCGCCAGCGCGCGGCTCCGACGGGCAATTCATACAGGTAAGCGATGGAAAGCCGCTGCGGAATATCAAAATCCGAGCGTCCTTTCTCGGAGGCGATGTCACGGGAGTTTTGCGGGAAGTTCGCATCACGGCTCGTCGTGAAGGCGCTCGAGTTGGTGTCCAGCGATTGCGAGTAGGTATAGGCTCCAAGCAACGAAAGCCCTCGCGCGAAATGTCGCGACACCTTCAATTGCAGAGCGTGGTAAATCGAAGAGCCCGCCGACTGCGTGTAGCTGAACCCGGACAACTCCGGATAGGGCCGCGGACATCCGGTCGTTTCACAAGCCGCCAGGGTGGCCGGCAAATCGTTCACACTGAGGTTGATGGGCTGGTTGGGATCGGTCTCAATCGGCAAGCGTAACCCTCGGGTGCCGACGTAGCCCACATCCACCAGCCAGCTCCTCCCGAGTTCGCGCTGCACGTCAAGATTCCACTCCTGCACCATGGCATCTTGAAAGTTAAGTTGAAAAGGGCTGAGCGTTGGGAACAACGGGCCCACCGCTCCCACCAGCGCGGTCTGGATCAGGGCGCCGGAGCCGAGGGGAAGCGTTCCGGATTGAATCAGCGGCAGCGCAACTTGGAGGTTGCCGGCGCTCAGCCTCACAAAGGGCGGGTTGGACGCTTTCATGAAGAAGACGTCTCCGGAAGGCTGACTGTAATAGATGCCGTAACCACCCCGGAGCACCGTGCGGGTGCTGCCAAACGGTTGCCAAGCTAGCCCGAAACGCGGCGCAAAATCATCTTTGTCAGGATATTGGAGCGAGCGGTTCTCGCCGGGCCCTCCCAGCGACTCCGTTCCGACAGGGACAAAAAGACCCGTGGCCGGGTCGAAGCTCTCGAGCGTGACGGCTTTGGTACCCGCCACCATCAGCAGCCCCTTGTTGAAATCGAAGTTGGCAAAATGGTTTTGTCGGTCGGTGGAGAGCCCCTTGTACTCGTAACGGAGACCGAGGTCGAGCGTCAGCATCGGCGTAATTCTCCAGGTGTCTTGCCCGAAAAAGTCATATTCGCCCAAGTGCCCGGAGATGAACTGCTGGAATCCTCCCAGCCAGTCGGTCGGCAGACCTAAAAGCGCGTCCGCCACGCCGTTCCCCAGCACGCAAGTCGGAGAAGCGCATCCCAATTGCTGCGCAACTTGCGGGGAAATCTGACCCAGTCCGCCGGTCACCAGCCCCGTGAAATCAAATTCTCCCCGCACCAGAGTGTCCACCATGAAATTGCCTCGTTCCACGGTGCGAAGATCCACGCCGTAGGCGAGCGTGTGGTTGCCGTGAACTTCGGTAATCGTGTCGGCCAACTGGAAGGTGTTCACCGCGCCTCCTTGCGGGTCAGTGTTGTTCGAGCCGAGCCCAGCGTAGCCGGCAAAATTCAGCGTCGGATAGCCGGTCACCAACGGGCTGCCCGTCGGCAAGCCCTGAAGGCCGAGTTGCTTGGCGATGGGGTTGCCCTCATCTTGGTTGTCATCGCGGATTTGCCAGCGGTTATAGCCGAGCTTGAGCTCATTCATTAGACTCGGCGAAAAAGTATGCGTCCAATCCACGCCGGCCATCTGGAATTCGTCGTGCGAGAAGGTCCCAAATCCGGGAAGAGGGGTGCTGGCTGCACGAGGGCTGGTGTCAGGAGGAAAGAATTGGTTGGCGCGGTTGAGGTTATAGCGGAAAAAGGCGCTGTTGCTGACGCCCCAACGATGGTCCACCCGGCCAAAATAATCGTCGGTGTAAATCTTCCGATTGACTTGGGCGACGTAATTCGGAGCACCGCAAGATGCGCCCGCCAGGTTGGGTCGAGGATAGAGATTCACCATCGCCTGGCCGACCGTATCTGGGCTCGGCAAGACCTGATTGATATTGGTAAAAGGTTGGATTTGACCCTGCATCAGTGCCAACGGATTGAGGAGGAGCGTCTTGACTGCACAGTCGGGAGCGAGCAGGTCGGAGAAATCGCCCGTCCGCTCCGCCAGGGTGGGAACACGAGCCTGATTGAAAAACGAGCGCAAGTCGCGCGTTCCCTCGTAGGCCAAAAAGAAGAAACTCCGGTTCACCCCGTTGTAAACGCCCGGCAGGATAATCGGCCCGCCCAACGTGGCGCCATACTGGTTGCGATGCGCCGGCGGCCGCACCGGGTCGAAAAAGTTCCTGGCATCCAGATGAGTGTTTTGCAAATAATCGTAGGCTGAGCCATGAAATTCATTCGTCCCGGACTTGGTGATTATGTTCACTTGCGCCCCGGCATGCGCGCCAAACTTGGCATCGTAAACGCCCGTCTCCATGCGAACCTCCTTCACGGAATCGAGCGGAGGCGCCACAGTGAACTGGCCGACGCCAATGGCAGTGTCATCGAAGCCGTCGAGCCAGTAGGAGTTCATGGAGCTTCGCAATCCGTCCACGTCTATGGCGCCGCCGCGATCGCTTATTCGGGAGCCTGGCGTTCCCGGCGTCACCCCCGGGGCGAGCAATGCCAGCTCAAGAAATTGCCGCCCATTGAGTGGAAGCTGGTCCACTTGCTGCTTGGACAGTGTCGCGCCCATCGAAGAGGTTTGCGTGTCTAGGATCGGCGGCGTGCCCTTCACCTGGATGGTTGTCTTCTCAGAGCCCAATCGCATCCGAAGGTCCACTTCCACGTGCTGATTCACCGTGAGATCAATTGGCCCGCGGAGGATGGTCTTAAAACCCGGCTTTTCCACCTTCAGTTGGTATTTGCCGGGCGGAAGCAGCGCCATGGTGTAACTGCCATCGCCGTGCGAGATTGTGCTCCAACTAAAGCCGCGATCCGTTTCCGTGACCGTGACTCGAGCACCCGCAATCACCGCCCCCGTCGGGTCGGTGATAATCCCCGTGATGCTTCCCTGAAACGTTTGCGCGAAAGCGGAAACACTCCAGCCCAGGATAAAAATCGCCAGCCAAGACCGCCGCATTTTTATCATGACGTGGTTCATGACACTTGCCTCCCCGGTCGGTAAAAAGGCTTTCTTACCGTCCATTATTTACCTCCATGAGAAAGTTGTCCAGAATCCGGCGCTTTGGCGCGCCTCCAGCCGAAAAGGGAATCGAATGGATCGCGATGCCGACGAGTCGCCAGCCGAACCGGCAACGGCCCCGGCTGCCTCAGCCAGCGAAGGCCGACAGTTATCTCGCTGCCGTTGAATCCCGCGTTGGGTTCTTGAAGGCCGGCGTTAGAAATATGGATGAAGCGATACTCAAGGACCCAGGCCCGTCCGGGAGCGAAGAAATGCTCAACGCCGATGCCGCCTTGGGGCATGAATTGCGTGGACCCGGAAAGCTCCACAGCATGCCTCGGCAGATCCGTATCCATGACGCCGCCGCCAAGGTCTAAAAAGGGAACCGTATTCCCGTGAGGCCGTCCATCGAAGCGCAGCAACAAGGCATCCCCAGTCATTCTCCCCCCGGGGTGAACGGCGTTTCCGAAGATTCCCTCATTAACCATTTCAAATTCCTTGAATGGCAGATGGGAGCGCGGAGAATTCCATACCACATACCCAATCTGCGGCTGAGCCACCAAGAGCTTGACGTGGGAGATGTCGTGCGGCGGAGCTTCTTCCATACCAAACCCAAGCTGAAAACCCCAGGTTAACCGTCCACTCTCGGCTCGAGCGAGAAAAGATTGGGCAGGTTTGTTCGGTTCGCCTCGAAAGGGATGAGCGCTCAAATTGGCTCCTGTCGCCGGCCCTCGAATCAACAACCCATATCCCAGAATGATGCTCCACACCGCTCGGGCCCATTTGCACACCGGACATTCGCATCCTTTACAATCAAGAGAAGAGCGTTCGCCAATCTTGGCCATCAGCGGAAAAACAGCATCCTCACGG
>JAKAWG010000091.1 GCA_021817045.1 Acidobacteriota bacterium | reverse complement strand
CTAAGATTCATCACGGCGGTTGTCCTCCTGAGTGATTTAATTCTCCGACAAAAGATTTATATCACTTCTGGAGTCTTCAGCCGCCTCTCCTTCCTGGTCCGTTTACACACTTTATACCGCACTACCGTAAAGATCGGTGGAACGACTCATGTCAATGAGACGAAGGTACCATTTCCCGGACGCCCAACCCACGTGAAATTAGCAGCAGAAATGCCCGTTGTTATTTGACGGCCGCTTCGTAAACCTGCTCGACAACCCTTGTCAGCGCCTCGGCGACATACCGGACCTGTTGCACGCTGAACTCGGGGAAAAGAGGCAGACTTATACAGCGCTCACAAGCCTTCTCGGTGTAAGGCAAGGACCCGGGATGATAACCGAGCGCAGCGTAAGGCTTTTGCAGGTGAACCGGCTGCGGGTAGTGGATTTTGGTTTGAACGCCGCGGTTTTCGAGCTCTTGCCTTACAACGTCCCGGTCCGCCACGTAGGCGACGAAGAGGTGATAGACAGACTCCGCCCAAGGATCGTCTTGAGGTAATTCCACCGCGGCGTCTGAGAGTAGTTCGCGGTAGAGTTGTGCCAGCTCCCGGCGTTTCGCCATCCACTCCTCCAAGTGGTTCAACTTGATTCTCAGCACTGCACCCTGAAAACCATCCATCCGGTAGTTGTAACCCACCACGTCGTGAAAGTACCGTTTTGACTGTCCGTGATCGCGCATGGCCCTCGCAAATTTCGCAAGTTCCTCGTCGTTCGTTGTCAAGGCGCCACCCTCTCCATAGGCGCCAAGATTCTTTCCGGGATAAAAGCTGAACGCTGCCGCTCGGCCAAAACTTCCAACGCGTTGGCCTTTGTAGACGGCTCCATGGGCTTGGCATGCGTCCTCGATCACCGTCAGGCCGTGCCGTTGAGCGATTTCCAGGATCGGGTCAAGATCGGCCGGTCGCCCGTAGAGGTGTACGGGCAAAATGACCTTTGTACGGCTCGTGATGGCATCCTCAATCTGGCCCGGATCGATATTCGCGGTTCTCGGATCAATATCGACGAAGACGGGCCGCGCTCCGGTGTAGGAGATCGCTTCGGCGGTGGCAATGAAGGTGTTGGACGGCACGATTACCTCGTCGCCGGCCTCGACGCCGGATCCAAGCAGCGCCAAGTGGAGGGAACTGGTCCCGGAGTTCAGAGCGACGCAATATTTGACGCCACAGTACTCCGCAAATTCCCGCTCAAACTGCGCGACCTCATCACCGAGGATGAATGAGGCGTTCTGGCACACGCGGTCCAGCGCGGCAAGAACGTCGTCGCGTATGGAGGCATATTGGCACTTCAGATCGAAATATGGGACTTTCATGAGATGGTCCTCTCTTTTGTTGTGTTTCTCACGTTTGTCATGCCCGTGACGCGGGAAGGTCGTCCTTTCGTGCGTTCCGGGTCTCCAGAGAACTTCTGACGTTAATTCAGGCCGAGAATGCGCCAGCTTGACTGTTTCTCCCGCTGCGTCTGCGCTCGTCGGACGCTTAGACGGGTCAACAGGCTGGCAACCTTGCCCTCCTTTTCATACTCTTCGCAAGCAATGGCGGGGACAGGAAGAGGATTGCTGGGTGACAACGTAGCAGGAATGGTCGATTCTGACATGGCATTATCGCTCTGCTGCGCCGTGGCGGCTTCAGCCGGCCTTACTGAGGGCCCAGACCCAGCGGCAACCTCGCGTGCCACGAACTCCCGGACGGTCTCATCAGGCCTTGTGGCGAGTTGCTTTGCGGAGTTTTCTTGGAACGCTCGCAATGTGGCCTCCAGTCGTGCGTCCAAGTTGGTCAATAGAGTGTTGGCCTGACTTTGAATTGCTTCTACCGCGGCGACCAATGCTCGCTGTGCCTTCTCGATGTCTCGATCGGAGGCGCCTCCAAGACCGTCCTGGTGTTCGAGTTTCGCGTAGTTCGCCTCGTTTCGGCCACCTTCGGCATCTGATTTTATGCCGGCTAATGCGACGCTGAAGCTATGGTGCGTGGCAACCCGAATCTCCTCCTCCAATAAACGAATCGTCTGGCTTGCGATGACGCCGGCGGACTTCTGGAGAGCTTTCTCAGCGTCTTCCATGAAATGACTGAGCATTTGGCTGGCTATGCTCCTCATGCGCTGGCCGGCGGCGTTTACTGTCTCCTCGACGAGGACTTGCAGCTCTTTCTGGCACTCGCGGGATGGGTCAACTTGAACGGGACCGAGTGCTGCGCTGCAACCGGCGGATGAAGGCAAGGTGTCGCTTTCGGAACCCGCACTCTTAGCAGAGGGTGCGATTTGGTGCTGGGCGCGGTCGGCGCCGTTGAGTTTCTTAGAGATCGCATCCCCGTTTCCACGCCCACGTGCAGTCTCAGATTCTGGACTCGAGCCAAGTCCAGAACGGCAGACGGAGTTTGCTGTCGCGCTATTGGCCTCAGCCGAGTCCGGCTCCGATCTGGCAGCACGAGTCAGTGGCTCAGGGAGGGACAGGGTTACACTCTCAAGCCTCTGTAGTCTGGCCTCGAGCAACTCGAACCCATTATTCGTTTGCTGATTCACGGAGCAGTTGGTAGTCAGACTGGGCACGCCCGGCAACGGGCGACTCAAGGGGTGGCAATGCTGAACGCTATGTGGGAAACAACTCTGAGACCTAGAAAGAGTTAAATCGAATCAAGCACACGGCCTTGACCGTTTATTTCGAAAGAGTCCGTCCAATGAAAAGGCCTGAAGAAGCACCACCTGTTGCCTGCTGAAATTCAGCGTGCCGTCAACGTTTCTGGCACCCCAGATGCTGCCTCGTGCTGCTGGCTCGTCCGGCGGTTCTCCGATTGTTGCAACCACCACAGAAGGGGCAGCAACATCACCACGGCGACCACCGAAAACGGAATCCCACTGTAATGGTGCAGCTTTCCAGTGAGGAACCCACGGTCCACGTACACCGAGAGTAGCGAAATCATTGCAATTCGCATCCCGTTCTTAATGATCGTAACCGGAATCACCATCAAGCTGAAGGAAAGCCTTTTCCACTTGGACCGGAGAAAGAAGTGGCCGGCGAGCAAGCTGGTTATCAAGAGCGCCAGACTAGATCGAATCCCGCTGCACTCGTGGGCCACAGCAATCTTGAATCCGGGCAGAGAAAACAGAAACCCTTGCTTCACAACGGGCGCGCCCGCCAACCTAAGCACTGCACACGTCACCTCGGCTGAGCCTGCCTGCAAGGCGTAGATGACTCGATTCAGAAGAAAATCGGGAGTCGGAATCATCAACGATAGAAACAGCGTGGGGAAGGCGGCGGCCTTGAGAGCCCCTAACCCATAGCAGCCCACAAAGCCTCCCAACCACACCACCACCAACGATAACGCTGCTAAAGTCAATTCATCTGTTCTGCCGAGCGAAGCTGAGCGTGCGCGCGCTGCGTAAAAAACTGCCAGCCCGGCCATGATGGCTATCGTCCCAGCCTCTAGTCTGTATTCCACCCATGCAAATATCTTCCTTCTGTCGAGAAGGATGAGAAAAGCGCTGATTAAAGGTATGAGTAGAATGTGTGAATACGCGTCGCGCTCATAAGCCAGTCTGGCCAGGCCTCGTAGCGGCGATTGAAATACTGCCACCGTAAGCAGCATGAAGCACCCGAAATAGAGGTTTCTTCGCCTCATAATTCCCTTGAACACAAGCGCCGATCACCGCACGGGCGAAGGTCGTAGTCAAACCGCCTCGGCAACTTTCTCGTTCGCACTCATCCAAGGGATCTCCGGTACGTAGACATCCAAGTGATGATTGACAGCGAACAACGCTAGTTCCAGGCGGCTCGAGAAGCCGAGTTTGTCATAGACATTGCCTAAATGATGCTTCACGGTGCGCTCGGTGATGCCAAACTTTCCGCCGATTTCCTTGTTCGAGCATCCTGTTGCAATCAAAGCAACGATTTCCCGTTCCCGCCGGGTTAGCCCGTAATGGCGCGCAGATTCGATGCTGTCCGGATGTCGCTCGGTAAAGCTTTGGATCGCCGCTGCCATCCCTTCCACGGCTCGCTCTTCAATCCAGTACCGCCCGGCGAGAACTTCCCGGACGCCGTTCAGCAAAACGCGCGTCTCCCATCCTTTCACCACTACCCCTCGAGCGCCCAGCTCGAAGGCTTCCGTAATCTGCCGCCTGTCGGCAGGAGAAGCCAGCAACAGCGTGCGCACGGAGGAGCTGACCGAGGTCAGCCCACTTAGAACCTCCCTCGCCGATGAGAGCTCAAGCAGTAGCACTTGCGGCTTGTGCCTCAGCACCATCTGGATGGCCTCGGAGCTCTCCGCCGTTTCGCCGACCACCGTGAGGTCCGGCTCAGTCTCAAGCAGCCGGCGGAGTCCGTACCGCACAATCGGTTCTTCCGCCACGATGGCGACCGAGGTGTCCCTTTGCAAGGGAGCGCTCACCATGCTGGAATGAATGGAGGTTCCTCCCGGATAAGACTTGTCTGGGGAAGCCTTAAGACGATGGAGTTGCATTGTATTGCCTCTTAGCGGGTTATGTCGCTGTGCGACGCTCGCGAAGCCTCAACATGATCCCTTAACCACTTGCTGCAACGGGTTCCGCTCTCCCGCCTAGCGGGAGATGCAAGTGACGATGTCAATCGAAATTCTCGGAGTGAGCTATTCGAAATAAAAAAGGTGAGGTAGAACAACTAAGTCGGCGCTGAGAATTTGGTTACAACCTCGCGGCGCTCGCGCTGTCTGGTTCCGTCGGTGGACTCTACCGTGTGTTCTGTGTTCGCAGCGTTTGCTGAAAGTGCCGCCGGGCGTCGGTGGGCTTCCTCTAACCGTTCCTTTGCGTTCTCTGCGGCAAGATCCTTATCTTCCTGAAAACATGTGTCGTCCCAGCAGTGATCCTGTTGTCAGCGCTGAAAAGGCGGCAATTTCTCGATCGAGTGTTTCCAGGCCGCCCCTAGGAGTTTCGATGTCGAACAAGAAGTTTGTCTTCTCTGTACAGACTTTTCGGAAAAGACCCACACCACAGCCAAGCGCAAGGCCGGAGCCTGTTAAACCTGGCAAACAAAGTCTTCCCGATCAGGAAGTATTTGAAGGGCTTGCGTTGGACTTTAAAACTAACCCGCTTAATCGGGCATGGTCTGCGCGCAAAAGCGTGAAGGCGTATTCAGAATCACAGATGCAGGCGGCAGCTAGAGTTGTTTCCAGGTCGCTGGCGGGAAACAATTATTTAGCAGGTCGCCCAACGACTTTCCGCTTCGTGGCGATGGTCTGGCCATAATACTTACTGTAGTACTCGGCATATTTCCTGTTGAGGCTTTTGGCACCGTTCAAAACAATGCCCATCACGAACCCAGGGCCAAGCTGTTGGATCGCCTCCTCGACG
This sequence comes from Acidobacteriota bacterium, assembly GCA_021817045.1. Lineage (GTDB taxonomy): Bacteria > Acidobacteriota > Terriglobia > UBA7540 > UBA7540 > RH2-MAG17b. The sequence continues at coordinate 12,676 of JAKAWG010000091.1, read as the reverse complement.
GCTTCTCTCGGGGTTTTACCTGAACGTACGACCAATAGGCTCGCATCGGCCCGCGGTTTTAGAGCCAGGGTGTCCGCAATTGGACTGACTGGCGGGGAGTCAATGAGGATCCAATCGAACCAACCCGACATGGCCTGAACAAGGTGAGTGAGCCGCTCCGACTGCAGGAGTTCAGTCGGATTGTCTACCCTTTCTCCCGCCGGCAGCAGGTAAAACTGTAACGGGTCCACGCGGCGCACCGCCGTGACCGGGTCCAGGCCGTGCGCCAAGCATTCGGACAAACCTTTCCACGGGCTTAGGCCTAGTCGACGAACGAAGGACGGGCACCTCAGATCGGCCTCCAGGACTAGGACTCTGTGTTTTCCTTGGCCAGCCAGTACTACCGCGAGGTTCAGCGCCACCGTGGACTTCCCATCCTGCGGTGACGCGCTTGTGAGCAGGATCGTTCTGAGTGTCCGTTTGCTTTGCAGCTTTTCGAGCTGCAGTCGCAGCAGGCGGTACCGGTCCGCGGCGAGGGTCCCCGGATTATCCCAAACGGCTAGCCGGACCTCCGGCCTGATTTCAGCATTTTCGGTGCGGATAGAGCCGAAGTCAGGCACTTTTTCGGGCGTCCGAAAAATAGCCTCAGGTGCAAAAACGTCCTCATTTTCAGCTTGGCCCTTTGACTTGCGAAGAGCTTCGAACACGTGGCTCATAAACCTTATTCCTTCCGTGAGTTCGCGTTTCCGTAACTGCGTTGCGGGCTATCTCCCGTGCCGGTGAGGGGCTCGGAACTCGCTTCGACGCCAGAAGCGCCAGCTTCGCTCGATATCCTTGCTGATCGAGATGGTTCAGCCGCAATGCGAAGGTCACCGCAGACCTCCGTGATCATTGGGACTGAAACCGTTCGTGTCCCCGCAGCGTATGCCGAAATTAAGGCATTTTCGCAAATGGAGTTAATGAGCCGCGGGTATCCCCCGGAAGACTCGTAGATTGCTTCGAGGGCATCGATGGGAAACTGCGGGACGTGCCCATTTGCCCCAGCTCGCTTCAGTCGCCAGGCAATATACTCTTGCGTTTCCTCAAAATTAAGTGGCTGCAACTGGCACCGGAAAGCAACCCTCTGTTTCAACTGGCGAAGGTCTGGGGAGTCCAGTTTTTCATCCAACTCCGGCTGCCCGACCAACGCAATCTGGAGGAGCTTGCCATGCTGCGTCTCCAAATTGTTCAGCAGCCGCGCTTCCTCCAATACATCCCTGCTTAACAAGTGCGCCTCGTCGATGACCAGCACTGTCGTGAGGCCTTCTTCGCTCTGACGAATCAGAAACCGTGATAACCCGAGAAGAAGATCGCTCTTGTCCTTCCACTCGAGGCGTAAGCCCAATTCCGCTGCCATGTAGCGAAGCAACTCCACGGGCGTGAGCGTGGGGCTGAATACATAGACGTACTTCACACGCTGCTTGGTCAGCTTCTCAAGTAGACAGCGAACCAGCAGGGTTTTTCCCGTCCCCACCTCTCCGGTGAGCACCACAAAGCCTTTTCGCTCCCGGATCGCATAATAGAGGTTGGCCAGAGCCTCGTAGTGCCGCGCCGTCGGATACAGAAACCACGGGTCGGGGCTGATCTCAAACGGGCCGCGCTCTAAGCCGAAGAAAGCCTTGTACATGCTGTTAGCCTTTTCGAAGAACGTAGAGTTCGGCCACGGCAGCAATCATCAGCAAAGCCGTCGCCCCAACCCACTCGAATCGCCCTTTCCAACGGCGCCTTCGCTCCTCAGCTGGCGTGAGTACTAACGGCAGGCTAACGAGCAAGGGAACCTTGAGGCGCTGCATCACATCACTTTCCGAATAGAAAACCGGATCCATAGATTCGATCAGTAAGGCCAAGACCGCCCCCAAAAGCAGGCCAGCCGCCGCGCCACCCAATGCGATCTTGGTACGCTTAGGGCTCGAAGGTTTCACGGGCAGACTCGGTGGATCAACCACGCGAAATTGCTGGCCCTGCTGGCGTTCCGCCAGGCTGGTCGCCATCTCTGATTCGGTGACTTTGCTTAGCAGATCGTCGTAATGCTGCTTCGCTAAGTTGTAGCCCCGCAGGATATCGGTAAGCTGTTCCTCCCGCACAGGAGTCTGATTCAGCCGACGTTCGTATGCTGCGATCTGATTTTCCAATTGAGCCTGGCTCTTGGCAAGGTCCTCCATTTGTAAGCGATTGGCCTCTAGCTGACTTCGGAGTTGCGCCTGACCACTGGTTTCTGCCGGGTCTGCGGGAACGGACGCGGCAGCTTTTCCCTTCACCGCTTTAGGCGTTGATGCTCTTAGGTGTGCAAGCAGGCTTTCTTGCTGAGCGATCTGGCGATTTACCTCCACCACGCCCGGATACTTCGGGGTATAGCGGGCCAATAGTGACGCTCGCTCGGATTCCAGATGCTCCAATTCGGCTTGAGCGGCCGTCAGCGGGTTCGTTGAGACCACAGCTCCCGGGACCACTGGCCGGCCGGCCTCTTCCAAACTACGGTACTGATCGAGCAGCGAGCTTAGGTATACCCTCTGCTCTTGGGCTCGGCTTAGCTCCGACATGGTGCTTTGCAATTGCGAGTGTAACCCCGCCAGGATCTCCAGGTTTCCTCGCTCCTGATCGGGCAGTTCGCCAAGATTACTCATTCTAAAATCCCGAAGGCGCTGCTCTTGTTCTTCAAGCTTTTGCTCTGCGGCCGTCAGTTGATCTTTCAGGAAGCCTGTCGTGCCAATGTCCTGTTGTTCCTGGAGCCTTAAGTTTTCCTCAATGAATAAAGAGGTGAGCCGATCTGTCACCTTCTCAGCTATTAGCGGGTTGTCGCACGTAAAGGAGATCTTAAAGGCGTTTATGTCCTTCTGTGTAGGATCCTTCTGGATAGGTTCGATCTGAATATTCTTGCGCATTAACTGGGCTAACCCTTCACGTCCGACGTGCCCCCTCTCCGACTGGTAAAGCCCAAACTCATCGATCATTGGCAGCAGACGCGCACGAGAAAGTACCGCCTCGGAAATCGATTGAACCGCCTCGCGAACGCTGTACGTCGTATTGGGAACGACGTAGCGCTCCGGCACCTGCTGCTGCACGACCAGAATCGTGGCTTCCGAGGTGAATTCGTTGGTAAGAACAAGAGAGCCAAGAGCCACGGCACTCGCGACAACGCAGGTGGTGGCAATCAGCCACCAGCGGCGCCGGATCGCGATTCCCATAAATTGCTGAATCGTCTTGTTCAGGTCTTGTGTTTCTTCGGGCATAATACACTCACCTCATGGTCGTAGCGGGCTGAGCTTCCCCTTGCTTCCCTAGACTGCTGTCCGCAAAAAGCGCCGCAACGTGACGGACCCAGGCGCGGCGGCTCTGCACCAGCCTTCCACAAACAAGGCTCGCAAAGCGATAAAACAGAATCCCCACGGCTGTTCCCGACGTGTTCGTGATGATATCGGTCATCCCGGAGTCCCTCGTCGGCAGATAAGCTTGCAGGATCTCGACTGTGAGGCTCAGCAGACATCCGAAAATCACGGTGACAAGCACTGCTCGCTTTACACCCCGGATCAGAGACAAATACGCATAACAGAAGAAGCCAAGCGGTATAAAACCGGCAATGTTAATCAGTACGTCCTCCAAGTAACTCCACTTTGGCGCAAACTCGTCCCACGGCTGCCGCAACAGCGTATGGTGCAATTCGCTGAAGCGCTTCGGAATGTACAGGTCGCCGTTCGCGCCGGCTCGGTTGTGGATCACGCTTCCCGAGTGTCCATCAAACAGATAAAGCGCGACCGCGCGGCTGCTATCTTTTCTGTCTGGTTTTCCCGTCCGCATCCAGGCGTCGTAATTCCGCAAGACTTGCTCTGCGGTCATTTCGTCGCTATAGAGCGCAATCGCCTTCAGCTCTCCGGACCAACTGTCGTTCAACACAGGCGAATTCGCTACTACGAGCCGACCCCTAAAGTCATCGGCGGGAATTCGAAACTTCTGTACCGGCCGAACCAGTACCCCGTCGATGTACGCTCTAGTACCCTGGAGGCCAGAGGTGAGGGTTAAAAAGATAAAGCCCACTCTGGCGAACGTATTCCCTGCGAAGAATTCCTGAGACTTCGAAACGTCCTCTCTCTTCCACGGTTCCGTGTCGACTATGAAAGAGCCGTTGGACTGACGCAGCCAGAACCCTCCGCGGTGACGCGGATCATAAAATGCAAGGATTGAGCCTTGTTTCCACAGGAACTTCGGCCGCAGCCAGATCTCGATAGTGCAACCGGGCGGTACGGACTGACAGGTCAGATCAATTGCTCCCTGACTGACAATCGTTCCATAATGGCCAAACCGCAATCCGTTGCGGTGGGCCAGCCACGTGACCTGATTGATCGGCGCGTGAAACGGCCAAAGACAAGCAACTAAAATGCCGACGACGATAAGCAAACAACCTATGCCGTACAGCCTTACCTTCGTCACCACAGGTGCCTTTCTGTATGTCACGGCTCTCATTCGGCCGCTAATTGCTCGGCACGTCCCTGCCGGACGCGATAGCTTTTTCAAGCTACGTGTTTGTATAACAGCCTTCCAGTGGCGGCGAACACGCTATCAGGCAGGTGAGCAAGCATTTGCCTCGCTGCCCGCATCGTCCACCCTGGCAGAAGGTTTCCGCGACTGTGGACAGAACATCTCCAGTACGTCAGCACAGATCGACTACTCCCCCATCGGTCCTTATACGTCACCAAACCGAAGTTACACCAATCTGAGCGGCCCAAATCGAGCTCCCGAACTCCGTCATTCTTGCTATCCTGGATCATCCGCCAAAGTAGAAGCGCTGTTCCGCCCAACCGGCTGAAACTTTTATCGGAGCAACTGTACTTGTACACAACCACATCTTTGTGACGCAGGGTCACGATACCGGCAATGGGGTGGCCGTCTTTCGAAGCCAGATATATCTTGAGCCCGCTTCCAAAGCAATCGATTAGATTACGGAACCAGCCAAGCGGTTGTGGTGGGAACTGCTGTCTGCGGCGCGTGAGCAAGAGCAACTGATAAAAGCGTTGCAGCAACCCTTCCGAGCGTCCCTGCTCGCAGACCAGATCTTCTCTTTCTCCACGCCGAATCTTCCTTTGCACGCAATCCCTATGAAGGTGGAGGAAGAGTTGATCTAGGCTCGGCCGCAAATCTATCCTGTGCAACCAGAATCGATTGCTCTGGACGAAACCTTCCCGGTTTTCCATCACGTTGCTGGTCGGCCTCAATTCGATGTGTTTCAAGCGGTCCTTCTGAAGAATGCCTTCCAACGAACCGAGGATCTGATTAAAGTCTTCGGCGCTCTCGATCAGCGGCTCGCAGTGATCGGAGAATGGAAGCGATACCAGCCGCCGTCCTGTCAGACGGCTGTCAATGCGACAAAGAACTAGGCCGTTTGTGAGGCTGACCCCGGGCGAACAAGTCGTCAAAGCGAACGACTCATATCCATACGTGCGCCGCAGCGCCTCTAACCAGCCTGGCGTATGAAACACACCGGCCCGCGGATGGTTCTCAACCAACTCATTCCACTCAGGGTCGCGAATGGGGTCGACCTCGCGAACGGGCATCCGTGTCGGGTTTCCTAAAAAGGAAATGAGTTTCCCTACAACATTAATTACGTAAAGACTTTCTCTCCGGTTGCCCAGTGAGCGTGTCGTCCCAGCGATAATGGGAGTCCATTCGCCGCGTAGATTGCTGAGGTTTTGTGAATTCGCGCGAAATAAAATGGGAACTGCCGTTTAAGCTCTGCGTTCAAGACGCAATCGGCAGAAACAAAAAGATAAGGATTAATGCCCGCAACGGCAACTCGCAGAGCCGTGGCTACATCGGCCGCATCGCTGAGATCATAATAGGCATACTTCAGGGTCAAGCGCCCCTTGCGAAGCGTCAGTATAAGGAGCGCAAGAGACGTACCGCGCCGCTTTACGAGGATCGGAACTTGACGGAAGTCCTTGGCGAATACCGAGAACGCATAGCGTTCTTGCTCTGCTTCATCTTCTGCAGCTGCCGATACCCAAGGGAACGCTAGAACCCACGTCCAGTAGGCACTGTCCCGCAACAGAGGATCCCCGTGAATCCGAGCGTTCACGAACGACTCAAAATCAGCGTCGACCGCGTCTAACACTCGGATCTCCAATTGATGCCGCTGGAGGTCATGCTGAAACAGTATCTGATTCTTGGCACCAGCGAACCACCCAGTTAAGAGGCTTAAGCTGCGATATGTGGGCGGCGGAGCCATAACGAAAAGCGTTTGATCAAATCTGACACACTCACGATATTTTCTTGTCGCACCTAACACACGCTCTGCCTCTCGTGACGGGCAAGAGCCGCCGAGTCTATTCGAATATTTCTGAAGTGCGGCATATAAGACCGCGACGGCCGCAGGTCTATGCTTGCTTTCCTTGTCGACCCACCAAGTCGTTGTCCACCCGAACTTCATCGGCTGTTGGTGTCCATTCATGAGTAGGTCAGGCAGGACGCCGATGTAGGCAATCAATTGGCCTTGCGCCGAAGCTGTGAACAGCACAACGTCGCTGTCATCTGCGCGTGGATTTGCGACTTGAGACAGGGCCCGGCGCCTTGTGATCGGCAGCCGTGGTTGCTGCCAAAAACATTCTTCCGAAAGCAGTCGCTTCAAATCACTTTTGGCGTACTGTACGAGTCTCATCACTCTCGGGGCAAGCCTCGGAACCCCGACCCGCCAAATTCCGATCATTGATTGCGCTGCAAGCGAGATTGCACCCTGGGCGCGGAGCGTTTCCAGGGAGTGCAAACTACCTGCGCGATCGTTGTCACGACTGGCTCTCCCGCACCCCACCGTCAGCACCTGCTTCGTGCGACTGGTGCGTCACTACCGGCAGAAGCCACGGCTTTGGCGGCGGTGGCTGAAGTTCGTCCTCCACGCTGATGTGGAGTACCAACCCTTGCGCGGTCAGATCGCACATTTCACACAATCCTTCGTGCAAAGCTTAGCCTGCCCCGCGTTACAACTGCGTCCTGCACGCGAGCCACACCTTCAATCAAAGCTGCTTCGTCCGTCATTTTAAGGATGCTTACATCGATCGTCATCGTGTCGCCTGGCACTACCGGCACTAAAAACCTCATATCGTTCACGGCCCCCAACACCATATATTCCTTTGGGTTCGTGCCCTTGCCGGTGGTTCGACTGAACAGAATGGAAGCGCTTTGCCCGATCGCTTCGATGATTGAAGTTCCAGGCATTATCGCAAAATGAGGAAAATGCCCGAGGAATTGAAGCTCGTTTCCCGTGACGTTCTTAATGGTCCTGATGCGTTTCCCAGGTTCTAACTCCAGTACCTTATCCACCATAATGAGCGGGAACCGCTGCTTCAAGTGGTCCTTTACCTGTTCAAAGGTCATGGTCATAAGCGGGCTCTTGAAAAGTCAGCGTGAAGGCCGTAGACATCGTCGGAAGTGGATTCAGCCATCAATTCACCGATCATCTTCAGCGCCGACGCAGCACCATCCCTAAAGCGCGCGGAAGAAACCGACCGCCAGGAACCGGGGTAGCCGCGTCGCACGCGAAGCGCGTGACACGGAGTCCCACTTCTTCAGCCATTTTCACGGCCTCACTCTCGTGATGAAACTCAAAAGTGTGGTCACGCTGAGCTGATTCGAGCGCGGTACTGAAAAAGGCGATCCCGTTGTCAGCTAGATGATGTGCCAGAACTGAAAACAAGGAGTGCGGATCTTCCAAATGCTCGGCAAGCATGGCCGCGATGATTCCTTGATATTTTCTGCGGTTCCCATTCAATCTGAGACTTAGAGCGTCTTTGACTTCGAAGGCTACGCGATTTCGATGACCTGAAACCTCAAGCAGCCGATTGGCCACCGCCACCGCCGGCGGGCTGATGTCAAAGCCCTCAAGGCGGATGTCTGGCCTCGTTTCGGCCGCCAACAGGCTCAGCACTCCGTGACCAGAGGCCAACTCCAAGAGTTGGGCCTCAGGCGGCAAGGACTTGAGGAAGTCATCACGGTATAGGGCGATGTGGCTGACCATCGACGGCCAGAACGGATAGATCAAGATCGCCGCCCACATGTAAGGGACCATGTATCCTTCATCTTCATAGACGCCTGCGACGACGTCTGGGATCTGTTGCGGAGTGTACCGGCCGGTTTTCTCATACAATTGCTGGCACTTCCAAACACCCAGACAGTACGTGGCGTAGCTCTTAGCAGCGTCGTCAAATGCGCGCTTGCCGTACGCGCCTTCAGCCCAGCGGGCGAGCGGGTCCAACATCCAGCAACACAGTTCTTCATTGGCGTCGAAGGTGGCTCGAGCCGAAGGGGCAAACATTCTGGCCTTTGTTTCTAGACTTCTAAGAAACGGGTTGGTATGGATCATATTTCGAGCTTCCTTTGTCGCGGGCTCAGTCCGTCTGGCAAACGTGACGGACCATTCGGACCATGGGCCGGATTAGATCCACCCCGTCCCACGGCGGAAAGAATACGTGCATGTGCCCAAGTTTCACGATTCGGCTTACGCCCCTTTTTGCTGCGAGTGAGGCCAGTTCCCTCTCTCTCTCCGCATCCGCAATCGCCAGCCCCAGGGTTTGTACGTTGCCATCGAGTCTCTCAATCACTTTGATTAGGTCGTCGGCCTCCAGAACACTTAAGGTTTTGCCCTGAGTAGGGCGTGGAATGTCAGAACCGTGGCCAAGAAGAATCGTCCAATCTGGGCCCGTGGGGAAGACTGCCTGGTTTGCAACGTTATCCATCAGCCAAGAGGCGCGAGCTTGGCATATTGCGGACGTCAGGGCAGGTTGGATGGCGCGTCTCGGATGAAGCCGGTTTTCCGATTCGAAGGCAATCCGCAGTGCCTGCACAAACTCGGCAGCAAAATAGCCCTGTTTCTTTTCAAGGAAAATCGCTTGTGGAGACGAGCACGCCTGCTGATCAAACTGCCAAACCTCCCGGGCGATTCGGCGGCACCACAACTCCCGCTCTCCGGAAGAGGACCAGGAACCCGCGTCCATCGCAGCCACGGATATTCGCGGCCCGAAAACCGCTAGCCTCGCCCAATGCGGAAACGATAGCGTGCGCACCCGCAAAACAGCTTCTTCGCCTCCCCAAATCATTGCCCCGTCGGCAGCCTTCGCCATTGCCTCATGCAGGTCGCGCCGGTCATGATCGAAGATCGGCATAAACACTCGCTCTGTCAGCAGGCGATTGCCATCTACCTGAACTAGCTTTCCCATAATTCGCTGCGTCTGCTCACTCAAGCGGCTCGGGATACGCGCCACGGAAGCGTTGCCTCCGAGCAACGCGCACGTCATCGAGAGAACGGGCTGGATCTCTACGTTTCCGGCGGGCCAGTGGCCGACCACGCCAACCGGGTAGGCCTTCAGTCTCGCCCGGCCCTCCTCCATCCAGTCTCCGTAAAGCGCCCCACGACCCAGCTCTCTGATGACGATAGGTTCCAGGGTATTGCGCCTCAGCCACAATCGCAGGAAGGGCACGCCGGGAATGTCAGCGGTCTCTGGTTCTCCCAAAGCAGCGCCCCAGGCTTCAAATACATCCAGGATTATGTTCGGTGTGATCTCATTCGCAGCGGCGCATTCACGTACCCCCGTAACTGCAGTTGAGATTTCTGCCGGCGAATCAACGACGCGAATCAGATCATTCATGGCGGCTCACTTTGTGGGTCAGGCGGCGACTCTCCTTCGTAATTCGATGTTGCCGCAGCCTCGAAGTTCGGACTTGGGCACCCGGCCGACGAACCGGACACATGTGCCGCGCCGTCCACAACCACATCCGTCATAGGCCACCAGTTCACCCAGGTCATCCGTGAGAAGAAGGTGTCCGGGGAAGCTTGTGGGCAGCACACTGCACACTTGAATGATCCCACGTTCTCCTTCGGTAACCGGCTCCAATGTAAGCGGATCGCGAACGATGATCTCTGCGAACGTCGGAACGTGCTTGTTCCCCTCAACACAGTCTGGATAAATCACTCCCACATTCTCGACCATTCCGTAAAAGTCCAGGACGTGGTCTGTGGAACAATTGAAGATCCTCGCTAATCCAGTGTTGAAAGTCTCCTTATTCACTGCTTCGTCCTGTAAGCGCTTCCAGCCGCCGCTATGGAGAATATGAACACTAGGCATGTCAAGGCTTGTGTTCGTCGCGACCAGCGGCTGTACAAGATATTTCCAGAGAATGTAGGTGAAGCCGTAAATTAAAACCGGGCAGTCAGCGTGCGCTCTTGCAAACCGTATCAGCAGGTCGCGATCCAGTACGATGTCTCCCTTCCCATCCGGTCCCAGACAGTAAGTGACTTCGGTTGCGAAGGGTCGAAGGCCTTGTATCGCGGCACCTCTTGCTCCCATTTCAAGACCGCTTCTCGCGGAATCTGGCGTGTCCACCACAAGGTAGGGTCTTCTAAACGAACCGAGAAAATTCTGAGCGATCGCGGCAACACCCTTCGTCATGCGCCTTGCAGTCGCGGCATCGAGAACGATCCTGCTTGGCAATTGGCTCGTTGTTGCACTGGACGTCAAAGTTCTCTTTATTTCAGACGCCTTCACCAATGACAAAGGGGGCTGCGCTTTCAACACGGCCACAGGCAAATAGGGCAGATCGGCAAGCCTGGTTGCAGATCGTAAATCTACAGGCCAATGGCGAACATAATTTCGCAGGCCGCCGTCCCGGCACCATAGCTGCTCCAACTCTTCCTTCAACAATTCGAGCAAAATCGCCAGATGTTCCGCTGGGGGAGTCGCATAGGGGGGCCTCGCCAGCAATTGATCAATCCTCTCTACGAGCTCGCTCACAGTGCCATGCCCTTCAAGTTGCCGAGAGACGCTCGACTGACCTTGCCGCGGAAGGTCTTTGGTATTCCCGAGACGATGTTGATCGAATCGCACGTCCAATGAACAGGAAGGCTGCGGCGAATGTCTCGCGCAACATTCCTTGCTTTTTTGTCAGGCACGATATACAGGGCCAGTGCTTCGCCCGCTTCTGGATGCGCCACCGCAGCGACCGCGCATTCGTAAACACCGGGGACAGCCGCTACCTTCGCTTCGATCTCAGCAAAGCTCACCCGCACGCCCCTCGTTTTCAGAAAATCTGCTTTCCGGCCATGAATCCAAATGTACCCGTCCTCATCGAGGTGAGCCAGGTCCCCTGTTCGAAGCCAGCCGTCATCAAAAACCCGGCGACTTGCCTCGGGATCATCGAAGTACCCTGCGCTGATCGAGGGGCCTTTCACGAGCACCTCACCAACCTGACCGAGGGCAAGGTCCTTGCCGTCTTCGTCGGCAATGCGGACGGTAAGATTGTCCAATGCTCGACCGACGCTTCCCAGTTTCTTGGCCAGACGCTCGGGATCGAGGACAGAGATTCGGGCCGTCGCCTCGGTCTGACCGTACATCACATAGAAGCTAGCCGACGGGACAGCATCACGCATCTCTATCACTTGCTGCGGGGCAAGCGGCCCTCCAGCCTGCAAGAATCGCCTCAGGCTGGGCATTGGAATAGACCGGATATTCGAGCGGCGCAGTAGGATGTTATAGACGGTGGGCACACCCGCAAAAGTCGTGCAGTGGTATTTGTTCATGGAGTGAAGGACTTTGTCCGGAAACATAAACCGGCGGTCGAACACAACTCCGCCGCCCTGGTACAGGTGCGAGTGAAGGACACTTGCGCCAAAGCAGTAGCTGACCGGCAGGATCAGCATCGCGCGGTCGTCACTCGACAGGTTCTGGCTGCGTACGATCGCTTCAGTATTTGCGGTCAGGTTTCCGTGAGTGACCATCACGAAGCGTGGCGTTCCTGTAGAACCGGAAGTCCGTACAAGTACGGCAAGGGAATTTTCGCGGCAGGGCGCAGGTGCCAACGAACTGACTTCGAGATCTGCTGGACGGCCATCGAGCGTTATAAAGTCCTTTCCGCGTTTCCAAGCAAATCTAGTCTGTTTTTCCGTCCACACAGCCCGCGCGCCCGTTCCCTCAAGCATCTGATGGCCTGCCGAGTCGAGAGCGCCCTTTTCCACGGGCACCGGCACCAAGCCCGCGTACATGGCCCCCAGGTACGCGATGCAGCACCCCGGCGACAACGCACAACCGATAAGAATCCGGTCGCCGGCCTTTAGCCCGGCAGCCAGGAGTTGGGCGCCAAAGTTGGGAATTAACCGGCGAAGGTCCGACGCCGACACCGTCTCGCCAGTGGCCGCGTCGGCCAACGAGGAGCTCTCCCTCAGCCGCCACGTTAGTTGCCAGGCAAAGTTGTACTCAGAGGCGCCTGACATTATGCTGCCGGCAAAAGCTTCGCCTGAACGATCTTCACGATTGCGTGAACGTTCTCCATTTCCATCAGATCGTCCACGTCAAGAGTAAGTCCGAAGACCTGCTCCAGCCTGCTCGTCAACTCGAGATGTCCTACCGAATCCCAGCCCGGCACGTCGCCGGGAGAGGTCTCCAAGGAAATCGCCCGCGGATCTATATCAAAGGCATCGTGAAAAACTGCCTGAACTTTGATGAGAATGTCTTCCACTTTGGTTACTCCTTTTTACCTTCTATGCGGGGATAGCCGCACCCCCGTCCACGACCAATGTGTGTCCAACAATGCCTGACGCCGCTTGGGAACAGAGGAACTGCGCCGCGGTGGCCACTTCTTCCGGTGTCACAACGCGCCCAGTCGGCGTCCTGTCGACTGCCGCCGC
>JAKAWG010000090.1 GCA_021817045.1 Acidobacteriota bacterium | reverse complement strand
AAGAAGCAAGTTTCCCACTCTTTCCACCGCGCTTGGGAATCCGGCCAACGGCGCCGGATTCCCACATTCCCACAGCGCCGGCGACGGCTGTCATACAGACACAACTTCCAAATTACTCCCTCGCCGGTAAGGGTCATGGTGCGCTGGCGGCTGTGATGGGCGTAATCCTTCCATCGGAAGGTCACGTGGGAGTTAGTGACGGCTACGATGCGGTGGTTGGAGATGGCGACGCGGTGAGTATAGCGAGCCAGGTACTGCAACACGTGTTCGGGTCCGCCGAACGGTGGCTTGGCATAGACCACCCAATCCTCGCGAAACGAGGTGTGGACAAAGGCGGCGAAGACTTGCGGGTCAGCCAAAGGAAGACCTTCGCCGCAAAAAGCCAGTTGCCCGTCCTTCGCGGCGCGTCGCAATCCGGCCACGAATTTCCCACAGAACACCCGACTGAGTACCTTGACTGGTAGAAAGAAGTGCGTGCGTGAAGAGATCCAGCGCTGATGATCGGGCGATAGTCCGCCTCAACCTCCTGTGTCAGCGTCAAAATTGCTCTTTCGAGTTCCGGCAGGCTCTCCCGCGCCTGAATTGATCGCTGGATTTTCGGGCAGGCCGCATACTATCCCTTTCCCCCGCAAGGAACCGCCTGCAATTCGGCCGATTCCCGACGCGAGCGCTCGAGTTCCCCGCGCTTCTCGCGCAGGCTGACGTCAGCCGTCCGTATTCGCACATCGACTTCCCGGTTAGCCGTTTCTATCGCCTTCGTTTCTTCCATCTGCCGGTGAAGTTCGTCAATCCGGCCGTCCAGGGCACGGACTTGCCCGGTGACGTCGCCAGTCCCGGCCGGCCTAGCCAGTAACTTGCGGTCCTCGGCTAGTTGGAGCTCCAGATTGCCGGTGGCCGTCACGATCTTCTTGATCTGCTCCATGAGATCCCGCCGCTGCGACTCGATGGCTTTCCGCTCGACCTCTCTCGCCCGAAGGTCAGCCAAGTCCTCCGCCAATCCATTGCGTCCGACTTCGATCTTCTCGACCTCCAGCGTGATCGCCTCAAGTTCGCCGGCCAAGGCGTTGGGGTTTTCAATCTCTGGGGCTGCAGCCAACATCTGCTCGATCCCCTTGAGTTCCCCTTCCAGGCTCAAGACTTGCCGAGTCCACGCATCGGCTCTCTCCCGCGCGGCTGCCGAAATCCGCCTCAGCCGCTCCAGGCCAAGCAGTTCTGTCATGGACAACTGCTTCCGTTCGCTGCGTTCCAGACCGAGGAAGTTGCCGGTCCGCTTCTGGCCTGAAAACAGGCTCGCCAGGAACAACTCCCGCGTTCCTACTAATTTGTTAATCGCCCCTGGAAGGCATCCTTCTTCCCGCTTGTAAGCGGCTTGCCCTCGCCGTCAAACAGATAGGTTTCCATTTGGCGCGCTTGAGGATTGATCTTGTGCGGCGCGCGATACGTCACTCCTCCCACGCTGAACGTCAGATCAATTTCAGGAGGAGGGTGAGTACAAAAATCGTAAAGCGACCGCTTCTGCCCAGGGAGTTGGCGGAATAAGGCGGCAAAGATGCAATTAATCAGGGTGGACTTCCCTACGCCGTTCTCGCCCACCAAAGCGATAAGGCCGGGTCGGAGTGTTTCAAAATCAACCGCCACAGGCTGGGGGAAGGCCTCGCTAATTCCAGTGAGTGCAAGGGAGAGCAATTTCATGTTCGTCTCAGGCGCGATAGAACGATTCGCGATCAAAAAACGTTGTACGTTGTCAGGATTAATGACATTCGGCCAGAGTAAGTGACATAAAAGTGTCACCAAGCCGCTTGAGCATTCAGCGGATCTCCGATTTTGCGCTCTGGACGCTTAACCAGGGACCGACATTGGCAGGTAGGTCTATGTCAGAAATTGTGACAACTTAGGATCTTGCCAGGAATCGTGCCCACGAATTCTGGCACCGAAGTCTGTAAGCCTTTTTATATCAATAACCGGGCTTCCGCTTACAGCGACATCCTACATGGGTTCAAGGCAAGAAGAATCTTGCGGTGTCAGTTTGTGCTGTATCTGACGATCAGCCTGGCCTCCACTAAATACGCCTTGAAGCGCGGGCGCTGACCCTTGACGGGCTGTTGCCTTTCTACTGGCGCATCCGCGAAGCACTTCCGCGGCTAGGGCTGTCAACTTTACCGCGTAGGGCCAACTTCCGAGTCGCGCGTCTTTCGTCCGGACGGCGCCTCGTCTGGACAGGTCAACGTCTAAAACGTGATGATTTTCTAGAGGCCTACGTACAGTCAGGAGCATTCGTACCGCCGCCCCTCCCAACGTAGACAACATCGAGGTCCGGAAAAGCAAAGAAATAACCCACCGGCGCTAGGTTTCTTTACTGCCCGGCGGAGCCAGGAAAAACGGCTTCAGTGGAATCACCACCCGATCCCGGACGTATTCGTAGAGCTCCGTCAGGACGGACCAGACTGGGCGCTGTCCCCACGGCCCGTTCTCCTGGATTATCAGAACGTCGGTGCCACTCGTTTCAACGCGGGCGCTCGACTGGATGGTCGTGGGGTCAAGGTCGAGCGGTAGTGTATGGACATCCCTGGCATAGAGCGGCTCCGTCGCCTTCCAGGTATGGACCTTGCCGTCATTCGCATGCACCGTGACCGTGAGGTCATGGCTGTACGCCAGCATGAGAGTCACGGCTCGGTGCTTATCTCTGTTGCAAAGGACGTTCAAGATGCTCAATGGGTCGTCCTCTGGAGCAGCGGACATGCGAAAGCACGGCTGAAGATCACGGATTAGCTTCTGCGCCGCTTGCTCAACACCCTTGAGGTACTTTTGCCAGTTCTTTTCCCACTGCTCCTCGGTGGAGCTGATGGGGAACTGCGTACCCTTGCACGGCGCCCGTGGATTCTTCGTCCGTATGAGGCCGCAAACGAGGTTATCGAGCGCTGATCGCATGTTGAAGACGCACTCGCCGACGAGGACGCCGAAGCGGATCGGCGGGACAGAATCCTCGACGTAGTGAACAATCCACGCCTCATGCCCGTTCGACTTCAGAATGAAATTCCGCCTCGTCCTTTCGAAGAACACGCCCGCTTCGGCATAGAGCGTATCGAGGTGTTCCTTCGCCCTGGCCATCTTCGCGTCAGCGCTTTCCATCCAGGGAAGCGACATGACTTCAGGGAGCCACACTTCGCGATTTCAGTCAAGCTGTTGCTGACATTGAAGTCATGCGCACGACGTGGCGCGGGGACCAATTGCCCTCCACGCCACGGAGGAATGAAACTAACAGCACACATCCCTGGGGTCCGTCATTTGGCCCCGGGAGCGGTGCGCCGCCGTCGTTTTGAGCGGATCGCCGGCGACTCGGACAATATCCTAGCGGTCAGTTGAGGATTATGTCGGCTTGTTGGAAACTCGCCGCTGCCGGGAGCATGTTCCACCTCAAATACGTATCTGCTGATCGCATTGTCCCTGAACGCCTGGCTTCCGATTCAATTCGGACCGAGCCACTTTTCAGGAATCTGTAGAGCCTGATATAGAGTTTATACCGCGTCCCCGCCGATGAGGCTCTCAAGGCCTGGCTCGCCTCAGACTGATGCGTTTGGGAACTCTCTATCCCAGTGCTGACACAGGATGTTTGTGATGAAGAGATCTTGGCCGGCTACGCTCGTTCCGCGACCGCAGCCGTTTCCAGTTCAGCCAGTTTGGCGAGCAGCCGTTCTTGGATTGCGGCTTCAGGCACTCCCCTGAGCGCCCAGTATGCCCGCAGCTTGTCGGCTGCTGACCGTGCCTGCGTCAATGAGGCAATGTCGACGGCTTCGTCTGTCTCGTGCTCGATCTTGACCTTCAGTTCGCCTGGGCTGGCAGCCAGCAATTGAGCTTTCAGCCGCTCTTGTTCATCGCGGCTCAGGGCGCTGTGAAGTTCGCTCGGTAGTGTCACCACTACCTTCACGCGCGCATCCTTCAATTGTTCCGGATCGGGCGGTGTGGCGAAACGGAACTCACCGTTCTCATACCGAGCTTTGAGCACTGTCATCGCCCGCGTCGGGGATTCGCGAAACGTAACGGTAATATCCGACAAGTCCGCCTTCAGATCAGGGCGGTTAAGAGTCACTAGGTGATAGCCCTTGGCCTCTTCGTCACTGTAGTCGCAGCGCGAGAGCGATCCGGCGTACCAGACCCTCGGCGCCAATTGCTGGCGAAGGTGAATGTGGCTGAGCCCCACGTACTGAGCACGTAAATCGCGCAAAGGCTCCAAGGGAAATTCAGCACATCGCCCGGCAAGTGGCTGGCCGCTGGAAATCCTGGTGCCCGCCACGCCAAAATGCCCGAAGAAGAGCCGGTAAGCGCCGGATCGCTCGTCAAATTTTTCGTTGAATTCTTCGAGTTTCGCGCCGAAAGCCTCGGCCAGACCGGCGCTACTGTTCCCGCTCACAAAGTCGGCCTTGCGCGGATAAGGAAACACGGCGATGGCTGCCTGGTCCAACTCAATAAACTCTGGCTCGGTACATAGAAGGATCGAGTGCCTTCCTTTCACGCGAAAAAGCGGATAGAGATCCCTCTCCTGCCCCTTCCCGTGATTTCTAGCCACGAGCAAGACCGGTGCATGATCGGCCATTCTGATAATGCCATCCACCCAGAATCTTCTTTCCTGGATCGTCTGCTTATAAGTGGTCAGATCGCCGTTGAGTACGAAGAGCTGCGTCTGGTGCTCGATGCCGTCGTCAATCAACCAATTGACGCACCGCGCCGTATCGGAGAAATAGTGATCCTCCTCCACGTGAAAATCGCCCGAATGTATAAAGGTGAATGACATGGCAGGACCCCTGAAACTGTGACGCGACCGAAAAATAGACTGTCCACAACCACTTTGGTCGAATCCTGGCTTGTATTGTCAGTCCGAATGGACCTTACAGTTCGAAGCGTGGCGTAACCAGACTTTGGGAAAGTCGGTATAAATCAGGGAGATTTCCGTGATGAATGAGAGAGGAATGAAGCTGATGTCCCCATCCCTCCAGGAACCGCTCAAGGACATAGTATTGATGACCGTTGTTGCCGGTCACTGCGACCTCAACGGCGCCTTTGCTGCCCTGGCGTCGGGCAATTTCAGGAAGCATGCCTGCGCGGTTGCAAAGGACGGTAGCCGTCGACCCATTGGCCGAGATTTTGAAGACAACGTACTCGACACCCGGGTCACTACGTCGCACTGTATTGCCTGTCGCGTCGGGCTCCAACGGTCCCACAATCCGCCGCAGCACCTTGGTGGCAATTGCCGACGCCGCGGCAGCCTTCGACTTGTCAGCAACCGTTGCCGTCTCGCCTCGAGGTGGCGCGCTGCGCTCATTTCCTTGGCCAGCGGCCGCCGTTGGCACAGCGGGAACGGACTCCGGCTCCGATTCCCAGGGTGGCGTCGTGGCCGAGGAAAACTCCTCAGTGTCGGAACGTGTTGAAGGCTCTTCCTCCGCGGTCATATCCCATGGGACTTCGTGCGCGTCCGCTCCTTCGACGGACGCTGGTCTTCCTATCGCCCCTTCAGGCCAGTTCGGACCCTCCTGACCGCCGTTAGACGTAGCTGTTTCGTTCGAACCTGAATAGAACTCCGGGGCCAGCTCTAAAGCCTGCTCTGCTTCGTTTTCCACCACTTCCAGAACCCGCCCCTCGCCTAGCAATCGCCGTGTCTCCACAAACACCTGGGCATTCTCCGTCAGATCGGCGGCCAGCTTCCTCATGTCTCTGCCGTCCACCTCCAGACTCAAATCCCAGATCGTCGTCGACTTCTTCCGCCGTTCCTTGGGATCGAAGTACGCCGTCTGTTCCGGCCGGACAAGGAGCTTTGCGGTTAGACCAGCCAGCCGGCCTCCGGTGAGGATCTGAATCTCCTGCAGGGCCGAGTAAACCTGCCGGATCGATCGGTAAGAGCTGGTATGGATCCGACAGATGCTTCCCAGTCGGGGAAATCGGTCAGGATGAACCTCAGATCACCGCTTGGTTTGCACTGGCCAGAAGCAAATTCCGCACATCCGTTGCCGCAGGGTTTCCACGGTTGGCCACTGGGCTTCTCCAACGTTCGTCGCGTCGCCCTTGCGCCATCTCCCCAGCACTTGCGCTCGACCGCCGTCCACCAGGCATACGAAGTCGGGAAGATGTTCTCAATATCGTCGTCGATCAATATGATCCGGACTTCCCTGCAGTCGGAGCCATATTGCGTCGTCAATTCCGGGACCGGCTCCCACTCAACGCCTTTGGCCGTCCTCTTCTTACGCAGGAAGACGAAATGGTCAAGCTTGGTGAGATGGTTGCGATCGCCGTTCGGCGGCAGACCAATGGCCAGCTTGGTTGAAACCGACAGCCGCTGAACGACGCGGCCATCAACATCGTGAGTAACGCCGATAATCATTAAGGATGACCTCCTTGCACGCTATCAATTCGGAATAGCCCGTCGCCTTATGTGTGCCGAGTAACGTGGCTAACCGAATCCATTTTTGATATGGGATACGACCGCTGCTTTGAGGAACACAAGATCGCTTCCTCATCACTTCCCCGCCTCGCCTGCTGGCTGGCCAAGCGACAAATAATCTCCGCTCTCGCCATGCTGCTCCAAAGGCCAATTCAGCTACGGTGTGCTGATTTCCGGCGTCATACGGCCTTTTTCGATGCGGATTGGACAACCGCTATGCAATGCGAGGGGACCGTTGGCTGGCGGACAAAAAAGATGGTAGCGGCAAGGGGTGAAATTGCGAGCTAAGTGAATGCCTCGACTTGAAGAAGCGGGATCTTTGGGATAGAGCGGAGGGGGTGAGGGACGCCTTTAGCCTAAAATCTCACTGAGCGGGAACGAGAATCCGGGAAGCAACTCAGGCTCTTCAAACTTGTCTCCAGCCTTGGCGGAACGCACTTCAGGCTGCAGGTTGCCGGGAACGTAGCGATAAGCAAGGTGCGTGTTCGGGTACATCAACCACACCGCCTTGGCGCCGGCTTCAAGGTACTGGGACACCTTCAGCATGAGGTCATCGGCCCGGTCGTTCTTGGAAACAATCTCAATCGCCAGATCCGGGGCGACCGGGAGCGGAGACTGATCCACGTCCACCCCTTCGAGGCGCCCCTTGCGGATAAACGCCACATCGGGCCGGCGAACTACGTCGCCGACCAATTTCATGTCTGTCTCACTGGTCATTTCCCCAAACTTCTCAAGTTGTGGGGAAGCATAAAAACGAGCTACGAACCGATCACAGATCTTATTGTGGAAATGGCTCGCTGAAGGTGTCACGATAAGCTCTCCGTTGCTTAGTTCGTAGCGCATTCCCGCTGGCTCGTCCAGAGCCGTGTAGTCTTTGACAGTGAGCAAGGTACCGGTAGCCATAGCTAAACTCCTGCTGCCCCTAGAGTAGCACGGGCGGTGAGCGCTGTCAGCCAAAGGAAGCAACCGAGGCATGGCTATCGCTCCACCGTTTCATCCCTACTTTTCCTCAACGGCACGCGTCTCCCTGGCTGGATCGATACTGGCTTGCAATGAGCGTGATTCCTCATTCTCAGCTTCGATGTCCAGCTTGCGCCCGTGCATCCAGGAAACCAGCTTGAGGTTCACAAGCCAGTCCTGGAGCGTCGGAATCCGGCCAAGATCCTCAAGCACATGCTGCTGGCCAAGATAGCGGACTGGCACAACTTTCTTGTCGCTGTTGTTCACGCTCGCGTCGTATATTCACTCCGCGAAAAAGATTCCGGCGGTGTGAGGATATAAAGCGCGATGGCGAAAATCGGGAAAGTAGGCTTTCGACTCGTCGAACCACCGGTGAATGGCCAGGTAGTCCTCGGGCTCTCCTCCAAATTTACGCACAGACGATTCGGCATGGCGAAGGGGATGGGCCACAATTACACCTCATAGTACTCGTTTTGCGTCTCGATGACGTTCCAATTGCTATCCACCGTGATGCGACCGCGCTCAACATCGAGGGTCATGATACCGGAGCTTCCCTCGTTGTCCTCGTATCCATCAGGTAGCAGAACGTCGAAGGTCCTCTCAATGTTCGGAAACCGCTCGCTCAGCGAGACTGGTTGTCGTTGTGCGTCCAGGAACTCGATTCCCTCGATGTTGCCTTCGTCACCGTAGCCGCTAAAGGTGGCGATGACCTCCCTGACTCCAGCGGTCCGCAGTTGATCAACCAAAACCAGCAAAGCGGTTTTGGCCGCCTTTCTCTCCTCCCGCTGCCGCTCCTCATACCGCTCAAGCGATCCTTGCATCTCATCAGGCATGGTCAGAACTCCCTTCGGCTGAATATCCGCTTGTTCCTCGTTCCGGTTGGAATCGCCGCAGCGTCAGTTGTTACCAACGCGCGCGCCACGAACGTCTTCGAAAGGTGAGTCGACGTCGTCGCGGCCCTGACCCTACCGGGCTCTCTTGTGCGCGATGACGACTTCGGTCTTGACCTGCTCGTTGAAGACACCAGCCGGATTCAGGCTGAATAGCGCTTTGCTTAGTTCCACCTCGAACGCCTTCGCATTGTCGCCGAATAATGGCCTCGCAGAACTTGATTTTGAATAGACGCACCCGATGATCGAATTTATGTCTCGCGTGATGGTGCTCGGAAACTCATGAGCTGTGAAATTGGAGAAGGATTCCGACCGGACGAGCGCGGGTTCATGTTCAGGTTCTTGCGGATTGGATTTCGGGTGCCGAGTTCGCGGTCCAAGGAATTTTGCGACGATCTGATCGGCTACCGGTTCCCAGTTCTCTTGTGGACGTCGCTTGCCTGCGTTTACGAGCGCCAGTCCTCCTCCGTCTGCCATGAGGATCGCGAGTTTACGGAGCACCTCGTCACGGTCCATCCAGTGAAAGGCCTGCCCGATTGTAGTGACCCGAAACGGTCCCGCCCTGAGCGAAATGTCCTCGGCCCTGGACCGCAACCACTGGATGTTCTGTCGGCGCCGTGATGCGGCCAAACGTCGCCCCTGGGCGATCATGTCTGCATCTGGGTCGACGGCGATAACCTCGCCGACAGTATAGGAAAGCGGGATCGCTATGGTGCGTGGACCGCATCCCAAATCTAGGGCGCGCACGCCCTCGCTGAGGTTGTAGCGCTCGATGATGAAATCGATTGCCGCCTGCGCGTATGGCGCACGGAAAGGGTAATACGGTGCCGTGCCTGCGAACGGCGAGGCATCTGATGAAGTTGGCATTCCTTAATTGCATCACAGATTGTCGTCGAAACAAACGGACGCGAACACGCGCGGCGGCCTTCAGCTTTCCACCTTAAACCGCAATTCAAACTCAGACACTACCCGATAGCGGCGAGGTTTGAGATGGGAGAAGTATTACTGACGGCGCGCATAGGTGAGGTCTTGTGCCAGCTCTTCGTCAGTGTAATGCCGCGGGATATTTCGTTGGCTAAGAAGGTCGGCGAAGGCGATCCGCGAGATTTCGGCAAGCTCACTCGCCTTTCCAAACGAGAGGATGCCTTGGGCGTATAGAGCGACGGCGAGTTCAGCTCGCAAGCGAGGCTCGATCTCCGCGGACGGGAGCTTCAGGCTCTGGATGATCGACTCCGGGATGTCAAGGTGGAATGCCATATTCTTGTTCCCTGCCTCGATTGTTCTTACCCCACTTTACGCCATGGATACTCGCTTGTCACCGTCCGACCTGTAGCTCGTAGCTCAGGCATATAGATTTCCCCCATCGATCCTCCGACAAGACAGGCTGCAACGTCAATCGAGACCGATGCGAATGGTCTCGCCAAAAGGAGCTATCCGCCGTGAATCCGTGACCCAGAGAACCGGATATTTCGGGGCTCCGGGATACGAATCACAGCGCAGGTCGGTGAGATAAATGAAGCAGGCGGGCGTGATCTCGTTCTCGGCAACACACTCAAACGCGGGCCGGAAATCCGTGCCTCCCCCGCCTTTCGGCTCCAACCGCACAGCCTCAGACGGCCCGAACTGCTGCACCGACTGAACGGCGGCGGCGCAGTGAACCACATGAATCGCCTCGGGTTGAACCTCATCGGCAATGGCCGAAATTTCGCCTGCAAATTGCTTTAGCTCCGATGCGCCGATCGAACCTGACGTGTCCACGGCGATGACAATCTCGCCGACGCCCACGCGTTCAACGGACGGCAGTACAGGCCTGCCGCGACGTAACGGCGATTGGGCGGCGCCCAGCGATAATCCGCTGGCGCGGTCGCCGCCACGAAGTCCCGAAGGATTGCGCGCCAATTTTGCTGAGACTGCCGGCTTTCAGTGAGCGGTCTTTCTACCCTGGCAGGTTCTGACCCACAAGACTTTGCTGCGCGGAGCGCTTGCTCGGTAGCGATGGCCCACTCGTGCTCCTGACGCCGCATTCCGGCTGGTGAAGCCGCACTCCCCGCCTCGTCTGTCGCGTCCCAC
Organism: Acidobacteriota bacterium; assembly: GCA_021817045.1. Lineage (GTDB taxonomy): Bacteria > Acidobacteriota > Terriglobia > UBA7540 > UBA7540 > RH2-MAG17b. Next base: position 7,682 of record JAKAWG010000090.1, on the reverse strand, counting down.
ACCTCACCAAATCCACCGGGCCGCGCCGGAGTGCCTTTAGAGCCTTCATTGCTAGGGCTGTTGCGCTGCTGTGGGTCCGACTTCAAGTCAGACCCATTTGTCGGCTCTGTAGCGGGTGCGCCGTGCGCGCCTGGTGGACGGCTGGAGCCTCCAGCGCCACCATGCGAATGCTGCGCTGCTTCGTTCTGCCCTGTAGCGCTGCCTTCTTTCAGCAAACGGGCGTAGATTTCTTCTGCACTCAGATTCTCGAATGCCGGATCGATTAAGGCTCCGGCCGGAAGTGTGAAACCGTTGGCGATGAGGAGGGGGTTAATGGCAAAGTCGGCGGCACGATTCCAAAGCTCGGGATCGCGGCCACCCCGTCGGCATTGATGCCCCAGCGCACAGTGCAAAACCTCGTGTGCAAGTGTCCTCTCAAGCTCAGGCGGGGTGAGGTCGTCCACAAACCCCGGGCACCAGCTTCAACCTCAAACTCAACGTGCCGAAAAACGCATTCGCCAGCACGAGCCGCACCCGACTCTTGACTAGCTTTTCTTCGGAGTCTTTGGGCTTTGAGACTGGAACCATAAGGTGGCATAAGTAGAAGAATAGAATGGCAGTGAGAAGAAGTGTTCGTACGTTTTCATTTTCAAGGTGGCGAAATGATTGTGCGGTGTCTATCGACAGGATCAGTGGGAGTCGCGTACGCTGACTTCTTGCCTGGCGGCTTTTACCGCCGCGCGGATGGCTGGCCAGTAGTTTGGCGTAGTCTTGTTTAACAAGGCGCTCACCCGGCCTGTTGACGGGCACTTACATTCACGGTGAAGCTTTTCTATAGCTCGATGAACGTCTTGCCTTAGCTGTTGTTGGCGGCGCTCCCTGATCTCCCTGCTGGTGCGCACGTATCTTGATCGAATCGACGCGTATTTATGGGGATACAACCTCTGGAAAACACGAGGCTGCACGTTAACCCTCCTACACACACCGGAAATACAGGGGGCAGGATTTTCAAAGAGTACGGCTTGTAGCTTCTTTTTCAGCTCCAGGAGCTGTAGCTTGCGATGCGACCGCCGCCGTGGAGGACTGGCTCGAATCCTACCCGCATTCGCGGCAGGTTAAATCCCACGTTCGAAACCTTATGCACACGCTCTTCCAGGCTGGCATCCGCTGGGAGATGGTCGAGCACAATCCCATTGACCTGGTGCGCCAGTCGGGCAAACGGCTGAAGAAGCCGCGGGTGTTGACGCCAGCGGAATTTAAGGCCGTATTGGAGATGCTCGCCGAACCTTACAAGACGATAGTCATCACCATAGCCTCTTTGAGATTACGAGTTTCGGAGCTTGTTGCCCTAAAGTGGGGTGATCTCGACTTCGAAAACCTCACCGTGCAAGTGGCCCGCGGTTTTGTGCGCGGAGTGATCAATTCCACCAAGACTGATGCCTCCGAGGACCTGTTGCCACTCGACCCCGATTTGGCCGAGTTGCTCCTTGCACACCGGGGGCGTGCCGCTTATGTGTCGGATTCCGATTACGTCTTTGCCAACGAATCCGGCCAACCGCGGTGGCCCGAGTCGTTGCTGACGGACCATATCAAACCGGCGGCGGCAAAGGCTGGGGTCAGTCGTGTCGGCTGGCGCACGTTCCGGCACACGTATTCGAGCTTGCTTCACGCTCTCGGCACAAAGCCAGCCGTTCAAAAGGAGTTGCTGCGACACGCCAATATTCACACAACGCTGAACGTATACACCCGGGCCATTTCAGAAGAAAAGCGAAAGGCGGCGTACGAAGTGCCGCACAAGTCGTACGAAATTTGTACCTGCAGGAAGGCTGAAATCTGCGTAAGTTATTGAAAAAGCTGGCGGGGACGACGGGGCTCGAACCCGCGACCTCATGCGTGACAGAGACGCTGAGCACTTTTTCTAAGTTCCTTCCCTTCAACCATTTCATTACAAACAAAAGACTTGAGCGATGTGGCAGACTGTATGCAGACGGCTCGCACCGCTGTCATTTGCACCCACGGCCGCTACATTTTCCGCTACAGTATTTCGCTCCTCCATCCGTACCGCGACGCGGCTCTGCCGCGATTCATGTCGTGCCACAAGGCGGGGGGTGCCAATGACTGCCCTCCCAAGCAGTCTTATACCCTGCCAAAGTCTTACCTCGACCGAAGGCTTCCAGTCAATCGCAGAGATAGCTTCCCAGGCTAAGCTGTCGGCTCCTGCGGGCAGGCAGTCCGCCGCAACCCCCAGGGTTCCCATTACGGAGCGAAACCTCAAACGCCTCGAAACGATCTGCCTCATCCGCGAGCAACGCGACGCCGGGAAACAGGATCTCGCTTACAACGCCAGGCCTTTCGTGTTCTGCGGTATCCCGCTTCGCCGTCCTCCGCGCGAACAACTCGGGTATCTGCGCCGCAACGGAAAGTTTTTCCTGGAAATCACCGGGCATCCACGGTTTGGTCTTCCCTACGGCCAGGATCGGCTCATCCCGATCTGGATCACCACGCTCGCTCTCCGGCAGAACAGTCGCGTGGTCCGATTCCGCAGCGCCGCTCAGATGCTTGAATTCTTTCACCTCACCAAAGACGGCCGTCATTACCGTCGCATCGTCGAGGGCTTTCAGCGAATCTTCGGCGCCACAATCTTCTTCGGCACCGACGACCGGCCCGGCCGCAACCCTCTGACCGACTGCACGCGTTTTCATTTTTTCGAACACATGCACCTTTGGTTTTCCGAGGCCGAGACCGCTCAGGAAGCTGAGGCCACCGAGAACATGATTACGCTCAGTGAAGCTTTTTTTCAGGAATGCAACCAGCATCGAATCCCGGTTGGGCGAGAGGCTGTCGCTGCCCTCGCGAACGCGCCGGGCATGCTTGATTTCTACGTCTGGCTGGTGTGGAAGAGCTGGAGCCTTCGCGGTCACACAGCTCGCATTCCCCTGCTCGGCCCCGGAGGGCTGACCGAACAACTTGGCAATGCGCCTTACGCCGTTGAGCGCACTTTTCAGCTCATAATCTCGCGCTGGCTCCGAGTCGTCTCCACACTCTGGCCTCAATGCCCGGCAAGCCTCTCCGAAGATGGGCACACGCTCATCGTCAGATCGTCACGAAAAGCATCCGCGATGCGCGCTGCGCTAAGAGCAGATCGCGCGTTCCAACTGACGACGGCCACGTCCCTCGTACTCCATCACCATGACGCAATAGCGGCTTCGGCCATTCACTGGAAGCTCGCCAATCGACCAAGCCGGACTTCAGGGATTAGCACCCTTCCACGGCTTGCCCGGCAGCAGTTCGATGAGGCGCGAAGAAACGAGTTGAGCCGCAGCTTTAATGTTCCACTTGTATGCAGCGGCCAGCAGCGGCCCGACATCAGCGCCAAAGTCAGGATCACGCAACTTGCCCGCGAGGTTTTTTTCGAAAAGGGCACGCGTCACGCGATGGCGACCGCTGTCCATGTAATCTCTGAAGGCCGAAACTACTCGTCCGGTGTCAGCAGCCGCGTGGTCAAGCGCGACCGCCAGATCGAAGAGATCACGTCCCTTGCTGCGCTGATAGAGCGCTCGAAGCTTGGTTGCCAGGAGTTCATCGAGCTCGTATGTCGTCACCCGGCACGCGCCCTCGAACCACCTTGACGATACTGCGAAATCGACACCACTGATGCCATACATTGCCCAGTGCTGACGCGAACTGATTTCTACCTTGAGACGCAGCGGGATCGGAGGCGCATCCTCCGAACTAAAACGATAGACGAAGGTGACGCGGCCTTCTGTCTGCTTCCACCGGGGCTCGCCGAGCCATGGATCGAGAACATTCCGCAGAGCCTTCATCGCCAAACCGGCCGGCTCCGGCTTGATTTGGACAAGATCAATATCTTCCGAATAGCGCGCGGGCGGCGTCACATACAGCTTGTAGAGCGCCGTACCGCCCCGGAACGCGACCGCCTTGCTCAAGATGGGATTTGAAAAGATATCGATCAGTGCCCTGCTAACGACGAGGTCCTGCTCGACCTGAAAATCCTCAATCCAAGGCGCTTGCTTCCGCCATTCTGTGATGTAGTCACGCGGGATCATAGCTCCGCTTGCACTCGCGTGTTGATGTAAAGCTTCCAGTCAGGGTCCCGTCTTGCCCGCCCGCGATGCGCCGAACTCAGAAGCCCGATTGAATCCCTTGCGTGCGCCTGCACGTAGGCTTTGAGGGCGACTGTTTTTTCGCCGGCGCCAACTCGCACCAGCAGATAACCCAGTCGCTGCGCCCATGGAATCGGTGCCGTCTTGGCCTCTTTTGCCAGCTTGTCGGGATCGATCTTCTCCGCAAGTTCTGCGAGAACCGTTGCCACTTGGCCGAGGCCGCCGGCACGATGCGCGTAACCGGCAAGGTCAACCGCCGTCGCCTCCGGCGTCGAGACTCGAATTGGTCCACGCGGGGTATTGAACTCCTGGACGGAGACATCTTTAAGCCGCTTTCGAGCTACGAAAACGACCCTCACGGCGCCGCATCGGATTAGACGGCGGTTCTTAGGAACCATCACCTGAAATTCTTGCGGGCGATGATGGGCCGCGCCATGATACTGCGCGGCTGAAAGAAGGCATGCGTAATAAGAAAGGCCAATCCGCTTCATAATCGCCGGGATAAACTGATCAGCAGGTAGGCAACCGAGAGACCGGTATTCGGGCGGGACGATGACGTAGAACCCCCGGGCCGGCGAAGCGACGGCCCCTTGTTTTGATAGCCGGTTCAGAGCAAGTTTTGCCGCAGCAGCGGACACGCCAAGCGCGGATCGCACGTCGGCGGAGGTAAAGTGATAGCGCCCGCGGGCTGCAAGGCCGGCAATGTACTCTCTAGCGGTGACGTGCGAGGTTCCCGCTTTCACACACGCAAAGTATCATTATTCGATACTTTATGCAAGTATCTTCGGACCTGGCTCCACCGCGATTTTCAGGCACATTTGAAAAGAGACGTACCTACCCGATGCCTCATGTGTCGACGGCATCAAAGGCCGCAGTGACCGCTGACAAGTTCACCGATGCTTGAGAATTCCGCTATAATTGTGATTTTTAAGGCGAATCTAGACATCCTGCTCTCACAGAGGCGGAGGGGGGATTACCATGTTTAACCCGCCCCGATTCGGCAAAATTCCATCACGCAAAATCGGGCTCTTCCCGCTCTTGCTGCGGCACGCTTTCAGTGATCGGTCGATTGTGATGGTCACCGAGTGCCTCGGCCCTCAGCCGTTTCACGGCCGGATCGTATTGCTTGTAAATCAACATACGGCAAGCGCCGCCGAAACGATCACCGGCTTTGCCAAAGAAAACAAGCTCGCAACGATTGTCGGAACCAAAACACCCGGCCAGGTATTGGGCGGCACGGGTTTCAAAACGGGGCACGGGTTTGTGCTGAGAATTCCAGTGGTGACGTTCCACACATGGAGCGGGAATACGCTGGAGGGCAGGGGTGTTGAGCCCGATTTCACAGAATAGCTTTGCCGCGAGGCTTTGAAGGAGGGCCTAGATAACCAGATCCAAGCCGCAACACGGCTTGTGTTCACCTAGTTGCCTGCTTCGCCCAGGCTTGTAAGGAGACTGCGAATGTCCTCGGGAACAATCTCGTTCGATATAGAAGCCACAAGATGACCGCGTGTAACCTGCTTCGTTTCCCCGTCGTTAAGTGCCTTTAGCGCCTCTTTCAGGGTCTCTTTGCCTGGAAACACGCCCTGTATCGTTGGGACAGATTTCAAATCCAACTTGTCAAACCAAGAATCCACTTTCTCCTCGAGGTCGCTGTCGTTCAGTCTTTCAGTCTGGGGCAGGTGGCGATTCACCGCCCTAGCGGTGTCGCGACTCGCGTGTCGAGCCTTGGCCTTTACTGCGTCGGCAGCCTTCCGGATGGCATCGGAGCCATGAGCTTCTGTGACTTTCCGTCCCACAAGACTGGCAGCCTTAGAGAAGAGTGCCGGCTCCAGCAGATAACTCTCAATTTCGTGACGAGCGAGTAAATGAGGGGCGACACCCTCTGTCTGCTGGGACTTCAGAAACGATTCTGCTATAAAATCCGGCATTCCATCTCGATCCTGGATAAACGTGAGGTCAAACTTGGTCCCCGTGAGGGCCTTCAGCACCTTCCCCAGTTCTGCTATTGCTTTGAAGTTGCCGACTCCTTTTGCGGAAAGTACGTATGAACTGCTCTTCGGTGAAAAGAGAGGCAGTCCCAGTGCCTTGTCGAAGGCCTTAAGAATAGTCCGATCGGAGTCTTCAATCACTACCAATCGGCGGGAGGAGAGTAGACGTGACAACGCTGATACATCCACCACGTTGGCGTCAACGAGCGTGCTTATGAGGTCCGCATTCTTGCCGATCGGCGCGATGACCTTTTTGGCAGAGTCAACCACAAGAACTTCATTGGTCGAAAATGTATCAATAAGGTCCACCGAATGGGTACTGAGAAAAACTTGGGCCTGTAAATCCTGGGCTACGCGGCGAAATAGCTCTCCCAGCCGCGCTTGTAATTTGCTGTGCAAGTGAGCGTCCGGCTCATCGATAAGCAGGATTTGAGGTTTGGTCAAGTAAAGGTACGTTAGCATTTGGATTACTTGTTGGAGTCCCGCACCCGAGGAAACCACGTCGTAATCCACGTTGTTCTGCTTGTACCGCACTGTGACGAACTCATCAGCCTCGGAGTTAAATTCAACCGTGCTTACAGTAACCCCGAAGAGGTCCTGAAGCCACTTGTTGATGGTCTCAACCGTCTCCGGCTTGTTCGTCTTTAGCTGTTGGAGGCTGCTTCGGAATATTTCTGAATACCGTCCCTGCGTCGCGAGCGCATTCCTTCGTGCCCGCGTTGCGTAAGGCTCTGTAACGAGTACGCCAACCAGTCCAGGTATGAAGGCGACCTGCGTACCCAAGTAGCCCTCTACCTTCTTAACAGTGAGGGTTGTTGGGAGCTCCTCAGCCGAAACGTGAATTTGCCCGAACTGCTGCCGCATGACTACGGAAAAGGCAGTTTCGTCTTCAAACGTTACCGATATTGAGAGGGACTTCCCTGCCTGCTGTCTGAACCACAATTCTCTGATGTCGGGAGTCGGCGCGACCTCTTCCGCCGTGGCTAGGAATCGACGGTGGTACTGCGGGACCGGAGGGCTACCCTCGAATCGCACGTGGCCATTCATAAGCAAGAAGAACGCCCGAATCACGTGCAACAGCGTCGTCTTCCCGCAGTTATTTGGCCCCACGAGTACATTGAATTCGCCGACCTCAAATGTAGTGTCAGCGAATTGGCGAAAGCGCTGTAGACGAAGTCTCTTAATTTTCATTCTGATTCAAGATCGATTCTATTCCTTTTACCTAAGACCAACGGAGAAAAACCGCACACCCAAAATGTGTGCCTTGCTACCCAGCGGCCTCGCCGGCGCTCCAACGAAACCAAATAGTGTCTTCAATCCAGGCCGCCTCTTAAAGACATTGCTCAGATCCTCTTGGAGACAGGAATGCGACCGGAGGAAGTTTTTCGCATGGAGGTGCCAAACATCAGTTTCGAGCGCAGCACTATCTATCTCGAATTGGGAAATTGAGAGGCACTGTTCCGATCCGATCCGTTAGGTTGAAGTTGGTTAGACAAAATCAGCGGAGGGACAGGACAGTGCAACGCAAAGTTAGCTTACTTTGGGGTGGGAAGAAAGTGGTTTTGCGAGAAACGGCGCGGGCGGTGACGCC
>JAKAWG010000089.1 GCA_021817045.1 Acidobacteriota bacterium | reverse complement strand
GGCCGATGCGATGCGAAATGGAAAAACCGACGACCGGGAAGTACGACATCTCACTTGTCGGCTCGGCTTTTTCACGCTGGATCGCATGCGCATTTCAAAAAACATCCGTTTTGCAGCATCCTGCTAGAGCGCCCAAACACACCGTCACTCCCTTACCATTCGGTGTCGCTCCCGGGTCGGGCACAGATCGCCCGTCCCTCCTGAGTCCTTTTGTCCAGGTGACGCGGCCAAATCGTTTGGCTGAAAGGAATTTGCCGTCGGTTCGATCCAGCACATAAAGGAAGCCGTTACGATCAGCCTGAATGAGCAGTTTTCGGGGCTGTCCGTCCCAGTTGGCATCGACGAGAATGGGAATCTGCGTGGCGTCGTAGTCGTGCAGGTCGTGCGGAGTGAACTGAAAATACCACTTCAGCTTTCCCGTGTCGTCGTTGAGCGCCAGCATACAGTCGCTATATAGATTGTCGCCCGCACGATTACCTCCATAGTCGCTGGGGGAAGGATTTCCCGTAAGCCAATAAATAATATTCAACTGAGGATCGTAGGTGCCGGTGATCCAGGCAGGGGCACCGCCCGTCTTCCACGAGTTTCCAGACCAAGTCCTGTGGCCGGACTCGCCCGGACCGGGTATCGTTTGAAACCGCCAGACGCGCCGGCCTGTGCGGGCGTCGTAGGCGTCAATAAACCCGCGAATACCGTATTCACCCCCGGAGACTTCCACAATCACCATATTTTTCACCACCAAGGGCGCCGCTGTGAAGGTGTAGGCTTTGCGATAGTCCGCCGCTGCCGTATCCCACACCACATTTCCGGTATTCGCATCGAGGGCCACCACGTGTGCGTCAAGCGTGGCCATGAAAAGCCGGTTGCCAAGAATCGCAAAGCCCCGATTGACCCTTCCGCAGCAGGGTTCAACCTTTTCCGGCAAGCTCCTCTGGTAGCGCCAGATGGCGCACCTTGTGAGAGACGATATGCCCCAAGAAGTACCGATTGTCGTATGCCGCCGTATTGTGATTGCCCAGGCGCTCTACGCGGCCGGAGCCGCACTTTGCATCATCAACACGTACTGGGGCATCGCATTCATCGTCCTCGTGCAATTGAACTACGCTGCCGCTCCGGTCTTCCACCGGCGCTCCCGTTCCTAGCCTCGAAACTGCGTGCGAAGCCAGGAAGAGCGAGTGGCGCGAGGTACCGCTCGCTGCTTCCAGGCAACGCAAGCAATCCGTTTCTTCATCTCACTGGTGAGTAGTAAAGAAAGGGAAAAGAAGGAAACCAATGAAGATGCTCACTAAAACGATGTTGGGAGTGATGTTTGCAGCGCTGGTCTTTACTGGAGCTGCGTTTGCGAAGACGCATAACATCAATGTAATGTATAACGCAACCATAGACGGGCACCTCATACTGAAGCCCGGCACTTACAGGCTGGCTGTGAATAACAGCGCCCTTGACAGCAGCGCGTCTAAAACCGAGGCCACGTTTTATAAAAACGGAAAGCTCGTCGGCAAAGTCCCGGTGAAGCTGGTGGCTGAGGCGCGTAAAAATAACCAAAGCGAAGTTTTCTATAACGCTCCTGCCGGCCACGTCAGGCCGATCACTGAGATCAAGCCCTCCGGCTGGAAGGACAAGCTCGTCTTTAACAAGTCGTAAGCTCCTCCTCCCTCATGCGCACGGTTTCGGGCGGCGCGAAGGACGAAATTTCCTTCACGTCACCCGAGGCCGAGTTTTTCCCACAACTCGTCTACACGTTTCTTGGTCCGCTCATCCATTTTGACCTCGTCCGGCCAGGGCCGGGAGAAGCCTTCTGTGGGCCACTTCCGCGTCGCGTCCACTCCCATCTTCGAGCCGAAACACGAAAGTCTTGAGGCGTGTTCGAGTTGGTCCACGGGCCCGAGCACGAACTGGATGTCTCTTTCGGGATCGATATGGTTCAGCGCCTTCCACGCTACTTCGCGGATGTTTTGAACGTCGACGTCGTGATCCACGACGACGATGCATTTCGTGAACATCGCTCCCGGCAGTCCCCAGATGGAATTCATGACTTTGCGCGCGTGGCCCGGATAGCTCTTGCGGATGGCGACAATCATGAGGTTGTGAAACACGCCCTCCGCAGGCATGTGCATGTCCACGATTTCCGGAAATTGCTTGCGGATGAGCGGTAGAAAAATGCGTTCCACGGCGTGACCCATCCAATAGTCTTCCATGGGGGGAGGACCAACGAGTGTAGAAACGTAAACCGGGTCGCGCCGGTGCGTGACGCAGGTGATGTGGAAAGCCGGGAAGCGATCCTCGAGGGAGTAGAACCCGGTATGATCGCCGAACGGTCCTTCGGTGCGAATATCATCAAGGTCCACGAATCCTTCGAGCACGATCTCGGCGTGGGCGGGGACTTCCAGGTCTACCGTCTCGCAATGCACGAGCTCGACGGGCTCCTGCCGTAGGAATCCCGCGAACATGAATTCGTCGAGGTCTTCCGGAAGCGGGAAGACCGGGCAAAGCATCGTAGCCGGGTCGGCCCCGACGGCCACCGCCACGTCCATCCGGCGACCCTTGCCTTGCCGATCCAGCCATCGGAAATGCTCCGCGCCGCCTTTGTGGACCTGCCAGTGCATGCCCGTGGCGGTCCCGTCAAAAACCTGCAGCCGGTAGCAGCCTACGTTGCGTCGCCCATTTTTCGGGCTGCGGGTGATGACCATGGGAAACGTGATAAAACGCCCGCCGTCTTGCGGCCAGCACTGCAGGATGGGAAATTCCGAAAGTGAAAAGCTTTCGCGGCAAATCACCTCCTTCACCGGGCCGCCCTTTACCATTTTCGGAAGAAACGATCCAAGCTCAGCTAGGCGGGGAAGCATCCTCACCTTGTCCAGCAGACCCTCGGGAGGCTTGATCTCGAGCAGTTCCTCAACGCGGCGCGCCACGGCATCGAGGGAATCCACATCCAGGGCAAGCTCCAGCCGGCGCCTGGTCCCAAACGCGTTCATCAGGACGGGAGCGGAGTAAACTTTGTTCTCCCGGGCAGAGCTCGCTTTTTCGAAAAGCAGCGCAGGGCCGCCCGCTTTGGACGCGCGGTCCGTGACTTCGGCGATTTCCAGATCAACGTCAACTGGAATGCGCACGCGCTTCAGCTCTCGCTCTCGCTCGAGGCGCGTGATGAAGTCGCGAAGATTCTTGTAAGCCATGCGTCGTTCCCGCAGAATAATGAAGGCGCGCAGCGCGCCACTCCGCACGATGAAACGTCAACCGCAAATTTCCACCCGGGCGTTGCCGGCCGCAGCCGTTCGGCGCGCCTTGCTGCGCTGGCACGCGGCCCACGCGCGCAATTTACCTTGGCGCAGGAGCCGCGACGCTTATGCGGTTTGGGTGTCTGAGATCATGCTCCAACAGACCCAGGTCGCTGCCGTGATTCCCTATTATGAGCGCTTTATGGCCGCGTTTCCCACAGTCCGCGCGCTTGCTCGCGCGCCTTTCGAAAGAGTTGCTGAACGGTGGGCTGGGCTCGGATACTATCGCCGCGCACGCCTCCTTCACCAGGCGGCCCGGAAGCTGGTCGACGAGCATGAAGGCCGCTTTCCTTCCGATTATCGCGCCGCGCGGGCGCTTCCGGGCGTAGGCGATTATACGGCCTCCGCCGTGCTAAGCATTGCCTATGATCGTCCTTTGGCGGTGGTGGATGGGAATGTCGCACGCGTATGCGCCCGACTGGCTGCGACCCGCGGCCACTTTCAGCAAGCGGCATTCCGGCGAGCCATTGAAGTTCAGGCCCAGGCTCTGCTGTCGAGGAGAAAACCGGGGATGTTCAACCAGGCGATGATGGAGCTTGGGCAAACCGTTTGCCTGCCGCGCGGACCGCGTTGCGGGGCCTGTCCGCTCAGAGCCTGGTGCCTGGCGCGGCGCGAAGGCAGCCCGGAACGTTATCCGCAGCCTCGTCCGCAGCGCCGACCTCAGGTGAGATGGCTCGCCGCCGCCTTGATTCGCAGGAATGGCTCCTGGGCTCTCGTGCGCGGGCTTGACGACGAACTGCTCGCAGATCTGTGGAATTTCCCTTCCGCTTTCGGGAATTCCCGGAACCAGGCGGCGTCCAACCTCAAGAAGAGGCTGATAGCGATAGTTCGTGCGCCCGTTCGCTTGGGGCCGGTCGTTGGCGCAGTGCGTCACACCATTACGTTCCGGTCCATCCGTGCCGAGCTTTACGCCGCCGACCTGCCTGCTCGGGTCAACCCGAGATGCCTGCGCTGGCTCACTCCCTCCCAGATTGAAGACGCCGCCGTTTCGCAGCTCGCGAAAAAAATGAGCCGAGCCGCGCACGCGCTTTGAATCCTACGCCACCGTGAAGTGCGTTGTTAGTTCCGTGTCTCCCCAGTGGATCAGGATGACGCCGCCGTTTCCGTGCTTCGTTATCGAAATAACGAGCTCCTGTGCCGACTCCGACACTTTGGTCTCCTTCAATGGCACGAAGGCGACGTCATGAGCGGGGTTGTGCTTGGTTCCCCATTGGCCGTGGTCGGTGTTGAAGACCAGCTTCCATTGGTTGTTCGCCGTCCGTTGTGCCAGCAGGCTGTAAATACCTTTGTGAACGGTGGCCGCGCCGAATTTCAGGTTCGCTGTGGTTGTGAACGTGGTGGACTTATCAGCACCTAAACGCCAAAACCCGTGGCCCGGCTCCCACGGCATCTTGAGCAACTCTTCGAAGGTACGCCCTTTAAGCGAAGGACGGCCATATTCAATGGTAATCGTCTGGCCGTTGACTGTTAGCTTGTCTTTGCCGCGTGGATTGGCACCGTGCTGCGAAAACCCGATCACGGCGCACGAAAAGATGACGGCAAGTGTTAAAAGTGAAGCTCGATTCGGTTTCATATTCGCTCCTTTTGAACGATGCTTCGTCTTGCGGTATCGCGTGAAAAGGCCGTCGCCTTTGCTGCCGCCAGCCATGCGGCACACGGGCCGCAGAAAAGCGACCATTATATCCCCTGCCGGTCAGCCATCTCAAGCTTGCTGAGGGCGAGGTGGATGCTGGTGGCCTCGCGATCGAGGACGCCCTTCACAAGCCCCATTTCGCGCCGCGCAAGGTTCCAATTGTGCTCCTCAATCGCGTCGCGAAGAGCGGGCAGCGTTTCCGCGGCGTAGCCGGTGTCGAGACCTGGGGCGCTAATTTCCTGCCGATACCACGGTCTTCCCGGGAGTCCGCCCGGCGAGGCGAGCGCCCGCTCACTTTCAAGCAGCGTCTGATTCACCGCCGTCAGAGAAGCGCCTTCAGACAAGCTGTTGCCTTGCGTGTCTACTTCGCGTAGGACCTTCTCATAAGCGTTCGCGCTCGCAGTGAGCAGTGAAACGGCTTTGTCCAACCGCTTGAGGTCAAGCCGAGGAGGAACCGCCTCGGTGACGGACGGAACAAAGGGTTTACAAGGATTGGCGACGGCTGCAAAAGCACCGTCGCGCATTTCGAGATCGTGTTCGCGGGCTTCTCTGCGCTGCGCGCGCAGGCCGGTCTCAACCTGGTTCACGTCGCTCTTCACGGACGCGGCGAGGTCCGCGAAGTCAAAGGGAAGCAGAGGCGCATCCGCAAGCCGCATCACGGCCGAGCCAGCCGTCTCGGCGAGCGCTCGGCCGTAAACGAAGGTAGGGTCGCCGAAATGGCTGTACCAATAAAAATCGTCGTAGGCAGAATGGTAAATTCCGCCGGGGCTTTCGCCACTAAACTCCAAATCGAGCGAGGCGATGCCGAGATGGTCGTAAAACGCGGAATAGTCAGAGCCTGAACCAAGCGCGCCGATCCGCAAGTCGCGTCCTTCTCGTAACCGGCGCCGCTCCGCCTCGGATTTGGTCCTCGCAATGCGATAGAAGCGCAAGCGTGCCTCGACAGACATTTTCTTCTCAGGGTCCTGAACGTCACGCGCCACTTGGTTAACGAATTTCTCCAGCGACGGCGAGCCGGAAGCGAAGAGGAAACCGCGTCCGTTCGAGTCCGAGTTGATGTAGACGGCAGCGTGGCGGGACAGATCGCTTGCATGTTTCTCCACCCACGCCGTCGAGCCCAGCAGTCCCGGCTCTTCACCGTCCCAGACGCAATAGATAATGGTGCGTGAAGGCCGCCAGCCTTCTTTCACGAGGATGCCAAGCGCCCGCGCTTCTTCCAGCATCGGCGTGAGGCCGGAAACGGGATCCCAGGAGCCGTTCACCCAGGCGTCTTCGTGATTGCCGCGAATGATCCATTCGCCCGGATCTGTCGCGCCGGGAATCCTGGCAACGACATCATAAATCGGCTTGATGTTCCAGCTCGATACCAGTTTGAGGTGAACCCGCGCCGGGCCCGGACCGACGTGATAAGTGATGGGCAGCGCGCCGCGCCATCCCGCCGGAGCGACCGGCCCGCCGAGCGCCGAAAGCAGAGGCTGCGCGTCTCCGTATGAGAGTGGCAGGACGGGAACCTTGAGGATAGTCTTGGCGTTTTTCAGCGCGAGACGGTGCGCTTGCTGCGTCGCGCCAACGCCTGGAGTCAGCGGGTCACCGGGATGAAGAAGCATATCCATCACGCTTCCGCGCTGCACGCCCCAGCGCGGCCGCCACGGTCCGGCGGGGTAAACATTGCCTTGCCAGTAGCCATCGTCACGCGGATCGGAATAAATCAGGCACCCCACCGCGCCGTGCTCGGCCGCGAGCTTGGGTTTCAAGCCACGCCAACCGTTGCCGTAGCGAGCGATCACGATATCCCCTTTCACCGAAATTCCCATCCGCGCAAGCTCTTCGTAATCCTGCTTCATTCCGTAGTTCACATAGACGAGCGGCGCCGTCACGTCGCCATCGGCCGCATACATGTTGTAGGTGGGAAATTGCAGGCTGTGCTGGCTCGATGTAGGGTCAACCGCGATGGCAGGTTCTTCAAGACGCGCCTTGTACTGGTCCGGCGACACAAGCTCCACCAGCCTCTCTTTCGGATAGGGTAGCAACACGTCGAATTTCTCGATGTGAGTGTTCCACCCCCACTCCTTGAACTTGCTCAGAATCCAGTAGGCGTTCTGCCTGTCACGCGCGGACCCAGCGGCGTGTGGATAAGCGGAAAGGAACTTGTTGGCGGCGCGAATCCTTTCAGCGCTGGGGATGGCGCGGAATTTCGCTTCCCATTGCGCCTCCACTTTGGAAGCGCGGCGGGAATATCCCAAGAAATGGGGCCATGCGCTCTCCTGCGCAACGGCGATTTGTGGGAAGCGTCCGCCGGCGGCGAGTGCGGCCAGCAAGATCAACCTAAAGCTTTGTTTCGCACACTTGATAAGCAACATATCCCCCTCACCGCAAGTGAAGCACGCCGCGATCAGCGCGGCAAGAACACCCGAAAGGTCGTGCCTCGGTTGACCTCGCTTGAGAACTGAATGGATCCGTCGTGTAGTTGAATGATGCGGAAGGCCATGGCAAGGCCGATGCCGCTGCCTTCCGGCTTCGTGGAGTAGAACAGGGAAAAGATTTTCTCCTGCGCCTCGGGAGGGATTCCCACGCCCTGGTCCACGATATCGAGCTCGATCATCTCAGGCCCGCCGTGCGGCCTAACCCGGAGTTCTCCTCCCTCCGGCATGGCTTGGCAGCCGTTGAGAACAAGGTTGAGGAGGGCCTGTTTGATGAGATCGCGGTCCAGGCGCGCGGAGGAAAGCTCGCCGTTCCGGTCGAGAATGAGTTTCACATTACGCTCGTCGGCGTGTGGTGCCGCCAGCGTAAATACCTCCTGCACAAGGTCCGGGATGCTCGTCGGAACGCGGCGGATTTCCATGGGCCGGGTGAAGTCGAGGAACGTCTTGACGACCCGATCAAGCCGGCGAATCTCATGGTCCAAAACGCTGAGCTGCGGCCGCACATCGTCTTCGTTTTCACTGCCGGCCAGTTTCTCTTTAAGGATCTCCACTTGCAGGGTCATGGCGTTAAGCGGATTCTTCACTTCGTGTGCTACGCCGGAAGTGAGCTTGCCGAGGGCCGCGAGCTTCGCCGCGATGCCGATCTGGTCCTCGAGCTGCGCCTGTGTGCCAGCGTCCCGGAGCGCGACGAGGCTCGCGACCGGCTGGTCGTTTTCTCGAATGAAGTGCGCCGTCACCGCGACCCGCGGCGTGTCCGCGTTTTCAGGCAAGTCCACCATCCGCCCCGCCAGCGATCTCCTCTCACGGAACGCTTCGCGCAACACCCGGTTGAGCGGACCGTCTTGTGCAAAGGTTTGTTCTGCGGTGGAGTGGACCAACCGCTCGGCGGGCAACCCGAGAAACCGGGAGACCGAAGGCGTGGCCAGCACCAGCTTGTCTTCGCCGTCAAAAAGCAGCAAGCCGTCGACAAGGTTAGCAAAGATTTGGTCCAGGTTATCCTGCAAGGCGAGATAGGCGGCCTTTTCGCCGCGGATCTGCTCACCGAGCAGGTTCAGCTTGCTGGAGAGCACGCCCCACTCGTCCTCCCGCCTCACGCGCACAGGCTCTGCGAACTCCCCGCGCGCCAGCCGGTCCACGCTCTGAGAGATGGCCGCAAGCGGCCGTAGCATCCGGAAGGAAAGCAGGGCCGCTGTCCCCGTCGCCAGAATCACCACCAAAAGCGCCAACTCCAGCGCCGCTCTCAGCTCCGGGGTCACTTGGGCGGCCAGGAGAACCGTCGACACACCAACCCGCACGTCGCAGAACGGCTGGTGGTCTAAGGCGAGCGGTTGAACCGCTTCGTAGACACGCGGCGCTCCGTAAATGAGACGGAGTTGCCGTATAGCTCCTACGTTGAGCAACTGTGAAATCCGCGGCGCGGGAGGGAGTTGGTCGCCGATCAGCCGTGGATCGTCGTGCGCCAAAATGACGCCGTGCGTGTCGGTCAAGGCTACATAGTCGATGACGGGAGAATCGGCGGTTGCGGAGTACATGAGGGAGCGCAGGCCGGCGGCCTGGCTCAGCCTCACCTTAATGAACGCACGCACTTCCTCCACGTTCGCAGGGTTGATAGACGGGGGAATGCGCGCACCGGCCACCACAGCGCGGGCGCGCAAGGACGTCTCGTCGCGAACGTAATTACCGACCTGTTCGATCCCGCTGAGCGTCTGCCGCACCAAGCCCACAACGTACAGCGCCGACGTCACCAGTACGACCAGCAAGACCAGAAGCGAGATGAGCGCCGTGAGCTTAAGCTTGAGGCTGATTCTCATACTCTTTTAGCTTATTGTGCAGAGTTTTGAGGCTGATACCCAGAATCTCAGCGGCGCGCGTTTTGTTATTGTGCGTGAAGGCCAGCGTCTCATGGATGAGCAACCGCTCTGCTTCTGCGACGGTGAGCCCTGCCCGGAGGCGAAGGTCGTTGGGAGCGGCTGCCGGAGTTGCAGACTGGCCGAAGCCGGGTGCGAGATCGCCGTGCCGCACCAATTCGCCCGAGCACACGACCACCGCGCGCTCGAGCGTGTTGCGCAATTCACGCACGTTGCCGGGCCACGTATAATTGCGAAGGGTGTCCAGCACCTCAGCATCGACAAATTTCACGTTCTTGTGATGCTTGAGGTTGAGATCCTCGAGCAGGGCTTCCACCAGGCTTTCCAGGTCCTCCATGTGCTCCCGCAAGGGTGGCATCGGGATTTGAACGACATTCAGCCGGAAATAGAGATCGTTGCGCAGGTGACCGCTGGCCACCGCCTCTTCGGGCACTTTGTTCGTGGCCGCAAGCACTCGCACATCGGTGGTAATCTCCGCCTTGCTGCCCAGCCGCCGGACCTTGGAATCCTCGAGTACCCGCAGGAGCTTCGCCTGCGTTGGCATCGGCATTTCGCCGATTTCATCGAGCAACAATGTTCCGCCATCCGCCAGCTCGAAGCAGCCCGCGCGTCGGTCCGTGGCCCCGGTGAACGCGCCTCTCTCGTGGCCAAAGATCTCGCTTTCCATGAGCGTCTCGGGGATGGCTGCGCAGTTGACCGCCACAAACGGATTCATGCGGCGAGGGCTGAGCGCATGAACCGTGCGTGCAGCAAGCTCCTTTCCCGTCCCGCTTTCCCCGGTAATCAGCACCGAAGCACTGGAGGGAGCAACTTGTGCAATCAGCGACATCACCTGCTGCATCCGCTTCGAGCGGCCGACGAGCGTCCCGAGGATGCCCGCATCCCGCAGGCGCCTCTGGGCGATCTCGAGCTCACGCTCGTGCAGTCGCCGCTCCAGGCAGTTGCGCAGTTCGACTTGCAGCTTCTTCACGTCCAGCGGCTTTTCGAGAAAGTTGAACGCGCCGAGCTTGGTCGCCTCGACGGCCTCTTCAATCGTCCCCTGCCCTGAAAGCATGATGAAACTCAGGCTAGGCTTCGAATGTCTCAAGTCTCGCAGCAGCTCCATGCCGCCCATTTCCGGCATGCGGAGGTCACAGATCACGACGGAAGGGTTAAAAGCCGGAATTCTTTCCAGCGCCTGCCGCCCGTTGACCGCCCCTTCCGCTTCGTAACCCCAGCCACGCAGCAGCGTGGCCAAGCCTTCTCTCTCGTTGATTTCGTCATCAACCACCAGAATGCGAGCGTCCTTGTTTGGTCTCATCGTCATAGGTCGAGAAGCACCTGCTCGTAATGCTCAGGAAGCGCGAGGCGCTCCGATGTTTGATTCGGGCGCATCCCGCATTATTGTATTATAGCGAGGTTTGCAGTGTCTTCGTTGTTCGGCAGGCGAAAAAGGAATGGCGTGCGACGAAATCGCGCCGGATCAGCGCGCATTCTCCGCCACGGCTTTGGCAGGGGAGAGGAAAGGTTGGTTATTTTTGGTCGAGAATAGTGCGAATCTTATGCGCGAGAGCGTCAGCGGCAAACGGCTTCTGAATGTACTCAGCGCCTCGTTCCAGCACCTCAGCACCACCCACCGTATTGCCGGCATAGCCTGTCATGTACAGCACCTTCATGCCGGGCTGCAATGCACTCATGCGGCGAGCGAGCTCGGGGCCGTTCATCTGAGGCATCACCACATCTGTCAACATCAGATGGAAGGTCCGGTTGCTATTGCGGGAGATTTCGAGCGCCTGAGCGCCGTCGCGAGCCTCGACAACCTCATAGCCCTTAGCGCGTAGCACCTGCCTGATCAGCGCGCGAACGGAATTTTCGTCTTCCACCAACAGAATCGTCTCGTTACCCTGGTGCTTCCGGGCAGCGGATTCGGAAAGTTTGCCGGCAGGGAGCGGGTCGTCAACCCTCGGCAAATAGATCTTGAAGGTCGTCCCACAGCCGGGTTCGCTATACAGCCAAATGTAACCTCCGCTCTGTTTGACGATGCCATAGACGGTGGAAAGGCCCAATCCGGTGCCCTTGCCCTTTTCCTTCGTCGTGAAGAAGGGCTCAAAGGCTCTGGCTCGTGTCGCCGCGTCCATGCCACAGCCGGTGTCGCTGACTTCCAGCAAGACGTAAGGTCCCGGATTCACTCGGACGCCTTGGAAAGTGAGATTTTCCTCAAGGCTGATGTTGGAGGTGGCCAGTGTCAACTGGCCTCCATTGGGCATCGCATCCCGAGCGTTTACAGCAAGGTTAAGGATGACCTGCTCAATTTGAGACGGGTCCGCCTTCACGTGCCCCTGCACGGCGCCAAGCGGAGTCACGAGCGTAATATCCTCCCCAATGACGCGGCGCAACATTTTACTCATTTCGGAGATGACGGAATTCAGATCGAGCACTTGCGGCGCCAGCACCTGCAGCCGGCTGAAGGCAAGCAACTGGCGTGTCAGGCCGGCCGCCCGCTCGCCCGCTTTGCGGATTTCCGCGATATATCGCCGAGGCGGGGCGCTGCGTGGCAGCTTCTCGAGGACCATATCGCTATAGCCGAGAATCGCGGTGAGCAGATTATTGAAGTCGTGCGCCACGCCTCCGGCCAGCCGCCCCACCGCCTCCATTTTCTGCGCCTGGAAGAGCTGTTCTTGCAAGTTGCGGCGGTCGGTGATGTCCCGGTAGTTAATCACCACCGCCCGCACCGCCGGATCTTCAAGAAGATTTGTGCCGAGCGCCTCAATCCAGCGCCATGACCCGTTCTTATGACGATAGCGAAGCTCTGTGAAGGCAGACCCAAACGGCGTTTTCAAGAGTCCTTGGAAAAGCGGTACGGTCCGGGGAATATCTTCGGGGTGAACTAGCTCGAAAACGTTCTTTCCTATCCGTTCTTCGAGCGTGTAGCCAAAAATTGGACTGACGGCGTGGCTTGAATAGAATACCTTTCCTTCAGCATTAACCAGCGAGATGGCGTCCGAACTCTTCTCCACTAACGTCCGGAAGCGCCTTTCGCTCTGCCGCAACGCCTCGTCGGCGCGCCACGCGTCTTCGCGCAGCTCCCGTAGCCCCACGGCCAGACGTGCAAGACCCGGAAGGCGGTCAAGATCCGCGGATGAGAGGAGCTCCAGCACGCCGGAGGCCCACAGATCGGAGGCATCGCTGAGTTCGGGAGTATCTGCAAAAAGAACGAGCGGAATGCGGTATGAGCGAAGTTCAGTCTGGAGTTCCCGCCAGACTGTACCCTTTGTCTCACCTAGCGCCAGGTCGTAGAATTTGTCTTCAACGGCCTTTCGCACTTCGTCTAGCGAGGTGACGATGTCGATACCAGGTAAGAATCCTGCTGCGCTCAATACATCCGCGGAGCGGTCCGCAAGCTGCGTGTCACGGATGAACGCCAGCAAACTTACCTGGCGGCTCAACCCGGTCGCCACAGGCGCATCCGCCGTGCGGACCACCACCTCTTGTTTCATAGCGCCAAGCTACCCCACGATGAGCGGCTTTGTCAAATGCGATATTAACTCATATCATACGGAGTTCTCGGCCGATTCCCTTATCAATACGGTCAAGACGAAGGAGACGGCGCTCACCACCAACGCGCCCCAGAATGCCGGCCAGAAACCACGCACATAGAAGCCGACCTGAAACCAGTGGACCGCGATGTAGGACGCCAGCCACAACGTGATCCCGTTAATCACAAGCAGAAACAGCCCAAGCGTAAGGATGATCAGGGGGCAGGAAAGCAGCCGCAGCAAGGGCCTTATCACGGCGTTCACCCCGCCCAGGATGATCGCCATCACCGCGAACAAGGTCCAACTGCTGCGCTGCGCGTCGATGCCCGGCACCAGTTTTGCCGCAACGAACAACGAAAAGCTGACAATTACCCAGCGCAGCAGCAGCTTCACGCTCTCCTCCCACGGCAGCTCGGCTGCACCCGCGTCAGGATGGCCGCAGCCGTGTCGCGCGCGGCGTGAGGATGAGCAATGGCGCGCGCCAGCCGCTCGAGCTCGGCAAGCTCTTCAGGTTTGTCGAGGAGGCGGCGTACGCTGGAGGAAATTTCCACCGCCGTCTTGACCCACACGCCTGCTCCCCACTTCTCGATCCACCGGCACGTGCGCTCTTCGTTGCCCGGAAGCGGATCAAACGCAAGAAACGGCAACCCGCAGGCGCACGATTCCATCAGCGTCGAGCCTCCGGGCTTGCTCAAAACCATGTCGGCAGCCGCCATCCATTCGTGCATGTTATCGACCCAGCCGAGCGTGCGCCAGCCGTCCGCGCCGGCGCACACTTTTTCCAGCTCCGCCCTCAACCCTGGATTATTGCCGCCGATGAACACCGCCTGGATCGGAAGTCCGACGCGTCCAAGCTCGGCGGCGATGCGGCGAGGACTGCCAAAACCCGTGCCGCCGAAGAGCACGAGCACAACGGGCAAATCGCGGCGCAAACCCAGCCGTTCGCGCGCGGAAGCTTTTTCCGGGATTTGCGCAAAGGCGGGATCGATCGGCATGCCGCAAACCGCGACCCTCTCATTCGGCGCGCCCGCCCCTTCCAGTTCTGCCCCAAGGTCCGGATGGACCACCGCGTAAAGATCGACTTCCGCTCGAATCCAACCGCGGTTGAAATCCATCAGCTCGAGAGCGGTGAGAAAGTAGCGCGCGCGGGCGCGGTGTTTGTGAAGGGCGGCAAGCTCGCAAACTCCCACTTCGCTCGCCACAACAACATCGGGGTCGAGAGCCCGGATTTTGTTGAAAAGTGGTTTGGCGCCGAGGCGATAGAGCCAGGTGGGGTTCGTCGAGGGCTGTTGGTGTTGCCGGCGCTCGATGCGCCGCCACAGGCCCGGCCAGTAACGCAGAGGGATTTCGTAGGAATCGTAGTAAGCGCGGAACCACGGCGCGCACTGCGCGATCGCGTCCATGATAGTGACGTTGATCTCGGGGCAAAGATCGAAAAACGCTCCGCGCACAGCTTTTGAAGCGCGAAGGTGCGCCGCTCCGTGCGAAGTGGCGAGGATCAGGACCTTGAACATGGCGCAGCTAGCCAACCATGCCTCTCTTCCTCGCCAGCGGGCTTCGAAAAAGCGCGCGGTGCCGTCATCCTGAGGAGCCGAAGGCGACGAAGGATCGCGGCATTTACATGGTTCAGCAAATGCCGGGATGCTTCGCGTCGCCCAGCATGACGGACCACTACGTTCTTCCTTGCAACCTGCCTGGGACGGGTCAGGAGGTCGCTTCTGGCAGAAATTCGTGCACGGAGACCAGCTTGAAACCTCTCCGCTGAATCTCTTCGATCATCGCAGGCAGCGCTGCCACCGTTGTGCTGTGATCAACTTCGCCCGGCTCGCGCGCGCCGCAACCGTCGTGCAGCAGAATCACGGAGCCGTCGCGGAGATTCTTCAGCGCCTTGCGGGCGATGTCTTCCGCTGTGTTTTTCTCAATCCAATCGTAGCCGGTGCCCGACCATTGCACCGAGCACATGCCGCGGCGCCGGAGGACTCGAAACAGCCCAAACCAGCGCACACCATAAGGCGCGCGGAAAACCCTTGGGCGCACGCCTGCCGCGCGCTCGATCGCGTCCTGGGTCCGGTCGATCTCCCGCTCGATGCGCCGCTTGCTCTTGAGGTAAAGGAACAGGTGAGTATAGGTGTGGTTACCGAGCGTATGTCCTTCCTGGACGATTCGCCGAAGCGTCTCGGGAAAGCGGTCGGCGAGTTTGCCATTCACAAAGAACGTAGCAGGCACGCCGTGCGCCTTGAGCACGTTCAAGATCTGGTCGGTGTTGGGAGGCGTCGGGCCGTCGTCAAAGGTGAGTGCGACTCGCTTCTTTCCTGCGGGCCCAAGGACCAGCGAAGGGCCGAGAAGCTGCGAGCCCGGAACGGCACAACCGTAGAAGAGCAGACCCACGACCCAGACGAGGATGAGACCAACGATGTATGCAACAGGCCAATTCATGAGGACTCATCTTCCGGCGGCGAGTTCCTCGCGGTACCATTCGACGGTCCGGCGCAACCCTTCTTCGTAGCGGAAGCCAGGTTTGTACTCGAGCAGCCGCCGGGCCAGGCTGATGTCAGCCAGCGAGTCGCGAACATCGCCCTCGCGCGGCGGCCCGTACCTCGCCTTCACGTTCAGTCCCATAATCCGGTTGAGCATGGCCACGGTCTGATTGAGCGTGAACTGCTCCCCTACGCCGACGTTGATCACCTGCCCGGCCGCGCCGGGCGCAACGCACGCCAGCAGCGTGGCCTCGACCGCGTTCGCGACGTAAGTAAAATCGCGAGACTGCTCGCCGTCGCCGAAGATCACCGGCACCTGGTTCCGCAAAAGCGCGGTAATGAAAATGGAAAGCACGCCCGTGTACGGCGAGTTGTGATTCTGGCGCGGGCCGAAGATGTTGAAGTAGCGGAGTGAAACCGTTTCCAGTCCGTAGAGCATGGCAAAAAGCTGGCAATAGTATTCGCCGGCGAGCTTGGTGAGCGCGTAGGGCGAAAGCGGCCGAGGCGCCTGCGTCTCGACGCGAGGGAATTCGGGATTGTCGCCGTAGGCGGAGGAAGAAGCGGAAAAGACGAGCCGCTTGACTTTGGCATCGCGCGCGGCGATGAGGACGTTCAAAGTCCCGCCGATGTTGATGTCGTTCGTCGTCACCGGGTCCTCCACCGAGCGCGGCACCGACGGCAGCGCCGCCAGGTGAATGACGTAGTCCACGCCGGTGAAGGCGGGCCGGATCGATTCCAGATCGCGAATGTCCATCTCGAAAAATTCGATGCGGTCAAGGATGTGGGCGACGTTCTGCTTGCGCCCGGTTGAAAGATTGTCCAGCACGCGAACGCGCTCGCCGCGGCGCAGCAACTCATCGACAGCGTGCGAGCCGATGAAGCCGCTGCCGCCGGTTACGAGATAATGGGCCATGAGTCTCCTTTGCAAAATAGCGAGTCTAACATATTCACCATTCCCATTCAGACCCAGCCCGGCTTGCCGCCGGCGACGAGCACTGTGGAGTGCGGCAGCTTGCTGCCGCTTTGGGCGCGCCCGCTAGCTGGCACGCCATAGGCCGGAAGCGACCTTCCGGCCCACGAAAGCGGGAGCAAGCTCCCGCACTGCATATCCGCTCGACCTTGACGTAGCCCCGCCAAGGAGGGAGTGAGGGGTGATTTGCGGCCCGAAAGTTATGTCCCTGCGTATAATACGTCTATGGAAAACGGTGCTTCGTCCTCGAACGGCGAGATGCTGCGCGGGTTCTGGTATCCGGCTATCCTCGGGCGCGAAGTCGGACGCAGGAGATTGCGCCAGGCCATGCTGCTTGGGGAGTCGCTCGTCATCGGCCGGGACGCGCATGGGCGGCCTTTTGCCCTGCGCGACGCCTGTCCGCACCGCGGCATGCCGCTTTCGTACGGGCGGCTGGACGGCGACACGCTCGAGTGCCCCTATCACGGCTGGCGCTTTCACGTCCATAGCGGCCAGTGCCGGGAAATTCCTTCCTGGATTCCCGGCGACAAGCTTAAAGTGGACCGCATCTACGCCGGGCAATATTTGTGTGAACAGCAGGACGGATACATCTGGGTCTACGTGCCGGAGGGCGCCAAGCGTGGCGAGCCCGTCCCTCCCGCGCCGTGCCTGCCGATTTTCAGCGAGCGCTACCGCTTGACGCACTTGTCGGCCTCCCTTCCGGTGAACGTCGATCACGGCATCATCGGACTCATGGACCCGGCGCACGGTCCTTTCGTCCACCAAGCCTGGTGGTGGCGAAGCCGGCGCAGCATCCAGCAAAAAGAAAAAGTCTTTGAGCCGATCCCAAACGGCTTCCGCATCCGCGCTCACGCGCCCTCCGCCAACAGCGGCGCTTATAAGCTGCTGGGCGTTTACGGCCAGCCCATCACCACCACGATTGAGTTCGTTCTGCCCAACATGCGCTTCGAGCAGATTCATTGTGGCGACAAGTGGTTTTCGAGCCGCGCCACGGTGACGCCCATCGACTCCGCGAACTGCCGCATCGATTTTTGCGCCGCCTGGAACGTCTTTCGCCGGGTTCCTTTCATGGTTTCGATCTTCGGGATCTTCGCGCGCGCCTTCATTGGCCAGGATCAGAGGACCATGCAAATGCAAGCCCGCGGCCTGAAAACCGATCCCCGCCTCATGCTCATTGACGACGCCGACCGGCCGGCGAAATGGTATTTTGACCTGAAGCAAGCTCACCTTGAAGCCCAGCGTTCCGGCCAGCCGATGAAGCACCCCATCCCTGGCCCCGTCACGCTCCGTTGGCGGAGCTGACGAATTACTCCAGCGGTCGGCGAGATTGCGAAAAACAAACTCGGTTTTATCTCGAATTTATCTCATAAGCCGCTTGTTTTCAGCAACTTTAATGGGCTGAAACAATCTCGATCATAACTGGCTTATATTCAATGAGATACATGCATGCGGGGAGTTTATTCCAAAGTTGTTCCTCTAATGATCGTGTGTTTTCAATGAGTTACCTCGTTGCCCCCCTAAACATTCTTTGTTTCTTCAGCGTCCCGTCCTTCCTCAGCTTCTGGGGAGCTCGATTTTTCTCCTGGACGGGCGCGCCAAGCTCACCCTGCTCCCGCTCCATCTCAAGCAGAAGCCGGGTCTTCTGCGTAATCTGCCGGTCGATCATGTTCAATTCCCGGTTGAGCCAGCGTTGGCCTTCGGTGGGAGCCAGACATTCCTCGCGCATCAGCGGCGTCACCTCGACGTACTTGCGAATGTAAAGCTGATACTGCTGCGTGATGTTGCAGATCTCCGCCTCAATCTCGCGCCGCAGTGCCGCCACGCGCGCCGGTTGGTTCGGCTTGGAGGCCAGCTCGCCGAACAGCGCCTTGATGGTGGCCCCGCGCAAAGTCGGGTGAGGACCGTAAATCCAGGAGACCAACGTCTCATAGCCGTCGAATTGGCCGGTCTCGACACAACCTTTGAGGGTTTCCAGCCATTCGAGCAGCTTCTGGAAACGGGTGGGCGAGTCCTGGCTG
>JAKAWG010000088.1:13821-18383 GCA_021817045.1 Acidobacteriota bacterium | reverse complement strand
ACGGGCCATCTACCCGTGGCTGGCTACCTGGAACCAAAAGCCGCGGGCTTTCGCCTGGAAAGCTACGGCAGATGTTATCCTCGACAAAGTGCGCCGTTGTAAAGAATTAAATGGGACAGCACACTAGCTCCCGGCCCGTGGCGCGCCGACAAAAGGGCGCGCCCAAAGCGGTGGCGAGCCGCCGCACACTCCAAAGCTTGCGCTGGTGTTATGCATGAGACACGTCACACTCGCGCGCGCCGGGCCACGACGTAACAGCCAGGCCGGTTTCTTGCTCAATCTCGAGCAAGCGGTTGTACTTGGCGAGCCGTTCCGACTGGGTGATTGAACCGTTCTTGAATTGGTCCGCGCCCCAGCCAACCGCAAGGTCGGCGGCCCAGTTGTCTTCCGTTTCGCCGCTGCGGACGCTGAGCGTGATTTGCCATCCGGCAGAGCGAGCGAGCACGCAGGCTTCGGCTGCTTCGGTCAGAGTGCCGACCTGATTGACCTTGAGCAGGAGCGCATTACAGCAGCGCTCCTGAATCGCCCGTTCGATAAGCGCCGGGTTCGTGCAGAGCAAATCGTCGCCCACGACGAGCGAGCGCACGCCGATCACGCCACAGAGTTTCGGCCAGGAGTTCCAGTCGTCTTCCGCAAGCCCGTCCTCGACACTCACGATAGGGTAGACCTCAACCCAATGCCGCACTCGTTCGATCATTTCATGGCTCGATAGGGCTCGCGCTCCAAGATCGTACCCTTGCGCGGTGTGAAAGTGACTCGCGGCCACGTCCACGGCCAGCGCGACTTCGGAACCGGGTTTGTAGCCCGCGATCTTGATCGCTTCGAGGGCTACTTCGATCATCTCTTCCGGTGAGTTGCACGGCGGTCCCAGACCGCCTTCATCCGCCCGCAGCAGCCGCATCCCGTAACGCTCGTAAATCAGCTTTGCCGCCGCCTGGTAAACGTCGTAAGCCATCACCAGTGATTCATCAATTGTGGCTGCAGCGGCCGGCACAATGAGCACGTCCTGAATCGCCACTTGCCGGCCGGCGTGCTTTCCGCCGCTCAGGAGGTTGATGGTCAGCCGCGGCAAAGCGCCAGGACGCACATCTGCGAAGCCGGCGAACCACTGCCAGAGCGGCACCTCCGCTTCTTGCGCGCAGGCGCGGGCAAACGAGACCGAGGCGGCAAGAATGGCGTTGGCCCCGAGCCGGGATTTATTCGGAGTTCCATCCAGCTCGATCAGGAAGCGATCGAATTCAGGCTGGTTTACGAACGCCTTCCCCTGCACGGCCTCGTGGATAGGCCCATTCACGTTAGCCACCGCCTTGCGGCAGCCGAGTCCGCGGTATCGCCTGGGATCACCGTCGCGGAGCTCGTGCGCTTCCGCGCTCCCCGTCGAAGCGCCGGATGGAACCGAGGCGGAACCTTCAATGCCGCCTTCAAGACGGCACGACGCCCACACCGTAGGTCGCCCGCGACTGTCGAGAATCTCCCGGGCACGGAATTGTTCGATTACGTGCAAGGAAGTGCCTCCGAAAAGGAGCTGATTAGGGCGGAGAGGGATGGTGGCGGGTCAGCCATCAGCGCGACGGCAATCTGAAGCTGGGCCTGACGCTCCTCGGGTGTGAGGTATTCGAGCGGCGAGCGGCCGGCCACCCGCGCCAGCAAGCAGCCAAGCGTATGTCGCACCGCCCGCCATTCCGCTGCCTCTCGCCATTCCATGTCTCGAATCGATTCAAGATAATACGACGCGAACGTCCGCGCGGCCTCGACGAACGCCTTCCGGCAGCGCGCAACGTGGTGCGCCTTGCTTAACAGATGGGTCAGCGCAAAGCCCACGTCAAACGCGGGATCGCCGAAATGAATGACCTCGTGGTCGATCAGAAAAAAGCGGTGGTTGTACACCAGAACGTTCTTGGGGCTATAGTCGCCGTGCACCACCGTCAGCTTGGTTGCAAGCGTCGACTCAATCAGGCTGCTGTAAAACGGGCGGGACTCCGGGACCTGCTCAGCGGAATAGCGGTAGTAAGGCTCGATCCGCAGCGTCTCAAAAAAAGACCGGTCCGCAAAAATGTCCGCCACCGCAGCCCGCTCCTGCCATGAATTTCGATGAATGGCGGCAAGCATCCCGGCAAACTGCTCGGCGTCTTTCGTGCTCACTTCACCTCGAAGGAGCGCGCGCTTCCAGTTCTCGTGAGGTTCGGGCACCGCCGCCATGCCGATGATGTGCGCGGCGCGGTCTTCAAAAAGCAGCGGTGTGATAGACCCGAGAGGCGCCAGCCGGGAAAGCCACTCGAGTCCGAGGGCTTCCCGATGAATGCGCTCCGGCGGGCTGTACCAATCGACGGCGACCCGTAGCTTGGCGAGCGCCTGTTTCACGACGAACGCGGGGCCTGACTTTCGCTTGACCAGCACGGTGCGGTTGGAAACCCCGCCTTCCAGCTTGCGGACGTCGGGCTCTTGGTCAAGCGAAAGGATGCCTCTTTCCCGGAGGTACGCAACGAGACGAGAGCGGTCCTCAATGTCCAAATCGGCCCCACTCGAAGCGTGTGGAGACAGGTTGTTCGCCCTACTCAAAAAACGGTTCTCCAGGCCGCGCGTACCGCCGGGCGACGTCTTCGTTCAAGGTTACTCCCAGGCCGGGCTTCTCAGGCACCTGGATGAATCCATTCTGAATGACGGGCTTGGGAATGCTGTCGATGAGATCGTTCCAGAAGGGCACGTCGCTGGCGTGGAATTCTAACGCAAGGAAATTGGGGATGGCGGCGCAGAAGTGTACGGCGGCGATCGTGCCCAGAGGGCTGCTGATGTTGTGCGGAGCGACCGACACGCAATAACTCTCAGCAAATTCCGCGATGCGCCTGGCCTCGCTCAGTCCTCCCACCTTCTGCAGGTCGGGCGCGACCACGCTCAGCGCTTGCTGCTCCAAAATATCGCGAAAGCCTTCGAACAGATACAAATTTTCGCCGCTCGCGATCGGCGTGCGTGTTGCGGACTTGAGTCCTTTCAGCACGTCCGCGTTTCCGGGAGGAACGGGGTCCTCAAGCCACAATAAGCAAAGGGGTTCGCACTCCACCGCCAGTCGGCGCGCGTCATCCACGTTATACCGCCAGTGGCAGTCGATGGCCAAGTCAGTTTCAGGACGGAGTGCCTCGCGGGCCGCAGCCACGAGACTTACCATGTAGTCGATCTCGCGATTCGTCAGGCAGCGGTTGAAAAGGTCCAGGGCGTAGGGATTGGGAACATCCACGTCGAACTTCAGGGCTGTGAAGCCGCGGGCCTCCATCTCTTTCGCCCGCCGGGAGTACATCTCCGGCGTGTAAATTAACTTATCCGTCGTTTCATGGTAAAAATTGGTGGGCTTGTGGCTTGGGTCCGGAGGAAGCCACGATGGGCAGCGAGATCGCAGAACCGAATCGAGGCTCTCCAGAGCGTCACCCGCATGGCAGTCGGCATAAATGCGGACCTTGTCGCGAAACTTTCCGCCCAGCAGGCGGTAAACGGGCGTATCTAGCCATTTGCCCAGGATGTCCCATAGGGCAATCTCGATACCCGTGATGGCGTGATAGATCAAGCCGCCGACCATGCCGGCGCCAGACGTCGCAAGTTGCAACTTGCGGAAGAGGCGGCGCACGTTTCGCGGGTCCTCGCCTCGAAGAATCGGTTCCAACTCTCGAAGGGTTGCGGTAAGCCCCGGCGCAAAAAAGCACTCGCCGGTGCCCGTTACCCTTTCATCCGTCTCCAGGCGAACAAACGTCCAGTCAAAGTTGGCTTCGACAACCGCCGTCCTAAGCCGTGTAATCTTCATCGGGTCTCCATTCTCTCGGGTTGCCGGACGATTATGGTATCACGGCCGTCCAAATCAACGGCCTCTTCCTATTCCCCCCACGGTCGCGTCAAAGTCTGAGAAGTGCATGATTCCAGGGCATGGAGAGAGCCATTTGGAGTGCGGCAGCTTGTTCCCGCTTTCTTGCGCCGGAGGCTTGCCTCCGACCGCTGCCAACCACTCCTGATTCCCCTCCTTAGTAAGGAGGGGAATCAGGAGTGGTTGCGCGCCCAAAGCGGCGGCAAGCCGCCGCACTCCATATCCCGGACTTTGACGCGACTCAGCCATTGCCTCTTAGTGACCAATTCCCGATTGCGGCTCAGGGAGAAACCAGCGGCGCTTGTCATGCTGAGCCCAGCGAAGCATCCCCGCAGTTACTAAAATGCCTTGATCCTTCGCTCAGAATCTCGGGACTTGCAATACGGGGATTCTTCGTCGCCTCAATGCACTGGATCGGGGCTCCGCAGAATGACGTTTTCGGATTCTTTCACGCCTTCTCACCCGGCGAAGCTCAAGGCCACCTCATTCCCGTATGCTGCCGCCAGCCACGCCGCCAATCCTTCCCGCAACTTCTTTAACCGTTCGATTAGCTCCTGCCACGGCCCAGTCACCGTCCGCACCGCCATCCGCAGTTCCGCCGTCGCCTTCCGCGCCCGCCGGTAGGCGCTTGGCTGGGTCGCACCCTTGTTGCCCGATGCCGGCGTAGCGTGGAGTAATTTGGAAGTTGTGTCTGTATAACAGCCGTCGTCGGCGC
>JAKAWG010000088.1:0-13721 GCA_021817045.1 Acidobacteriota bacterium | reverse complement strand
CGCAGTTCCGCCGTCGCCTTCCGCGCCCGCCGGTAGGCGCTTGGCTGGGTCGCACCCTTGTTGCCCGATGCCGGCGTAGCGTGGAGTAATTTGGAAGTTGTGTCTGTATAACAGCCGTCGTCGGCGCTGTGGGAATGTGGGAATCCGGCGCCGTTGGCCGGATTCCCAATCGCGGTGGAAAGAGTGGGAAACTTGCTTCTTGAGTTTTCCACTCTTTCCATGGCGCGTCATTTCCACAGCGCAAGACCAAGAGCCAAAAGAAACTTTAGATGCTTTCGCCGCTCCGTCACCCGCAGGCGAATCGAGGCCGGCACCGCCATGGCCTTGGCCAGATTCCTTCGATTGGCCGCTACAACCTTCTCCGAAACCGTGTACTTACGCTTCGCCATGAGTTTTTCTGTAGCGCCGCTCTATGAGCGGCGAAAGACGCCGGTCGCAGACCGGCGCTACCCGGTTCTATGTTGGCCGGTTCGAATGAGACAGTGGAGACAGGCGAGACAAATGAGACGGTTTTTTCCGCGTCGTCGTATGATGAACGTTAGCAGCGCAGCTCGTTAAATTCCCAAGCAGGATGAGAACAAGAGGCGTTGATCCGTGCAGCACTCAGGTGATCTGCTCTTTGGGCTTTTCGTGATGTTTGGAGGCGGAAAGCTGCTTGCAGAACTTTTCGAGCGCCTGAAGCAGCCT
Organism: Acidobacteriota bacterium; assembly: GCA_021817045.1. GTDB lineage: Bacteria > Acidobacteriota > Terriglobia > UBA7540 > UBA7540 > RH2-MAG17b. The sequence goes on along the minus strand of JAKAWG010000088.1, from coordinate 13,034 downwards.
TCCGTCGTGGGCGAAATTCTGGCCGGCGTGCTGCTGGGGCCGTCTCTTTTCTCTTTGATTCGCCCGACATCAGCGATCAACGGCATCGCTGAAATCGGCGCCATTTTCCTGCTCTTCACTGTCGGGCTTGAGACCAAGCCCAGCCAACTCCTGAGGGTGGGAGGAACCGCGGCGCTCGTAGCGGTTGTCGGCGTGGTCTTTCCCTTCGCCTTTGGCTTCGTCTTCGTGCAATGGATGAATCATAAGATCGTAGAGTCATTTTTTGTGGGAGCGGCCATGGTGGCAACCAGCGTCGGCATCACGGCGCGCGTTTTGGCCGACCTGAGAGTGCTGCAGACGCGAGTGGCGCAAGTCATCCTGGGAGCGGCGGTGCTGGACGATATTCTGGGAATGCTTGTGCTGGCCGTGGTGAGCAGCCTTTCCGCCGGCCACATTAACTACTGGCAACTTGCAGCGGTCACGGCGGAGGCCGTGACCTTCGCGCTGCTGATGGTTTTTCTAGGCCCGAGGTTGGTCGGGCAGCTTCGACCGGCGGTCGCCCGGCTGCAAACCGCTAACAGCCCGTTTGTGCTTTCCGTCGTTCTCTGCCTCGGGCTGTCGCTCGCTTCCGTGCGTATCGGCATGGCCGCGATCATTGGAGCTTTTCTAGCAGGCTTGGCTCTGGCCGAAGAAGGCGAGCACTGGGGGCTTCAGCGGAGCGCGCACCCCGTGATGGAGTTCCTGGCTCCGTTCTTTTTCGTACTTCTCGGCGCGGAGGTCAACCTGCGCGTGCTGGCGAATTCCAAAGTTGTGGTGATGGCTCTGGTGATCAGCGTGCTAGCAATCATCGGCAAATGGGTGGGATGCGGCCTGGGAGCGCTGGGGCTGGGTCCCAAGGACGCCGTGCGAATCGGCTTGGGCATGGTGCCGCGCGGAGAAGTGGGACTGATTGTGGCGGTGGTCGGCTTGCACCTCCACACCATTTCTGACGCCATCTATGCGGTGGTGGTGATCATGAGCATCGTGACAACACTGTTTGCTCCACCGCTCTTGCGCCTGGTACTGGAAACCCCGCAAGCGAGAGAGACCGCGGAGACGGAATGATGAGAAGTATACTGAGGTTCTTCGTCGTCCTGCGCTGCGAGACTCCTCAGAATGATGCATTTCTCGCGGAGATGAAGCGAGGTTATTTGTGAGCGTAGAACCGGCCGAGAAAGAGATCGAAAGACTGCGGGCCGAAATCCGCCGGCACGAGCACCGGTATTACGTGCTGAACGACCCGGAGATTTCCGACTACGAGTTCGACCAGCTCATGCACAAGTTGCAGGAGCTTGAGCGGCGGCATCGAGAGCTTGTTACGCCGGACTCGCCGACACAGCGCGTGGGCGGAGAACCGGCGCGCGAGCTTCCTAAAGTCCGCCATCATGTCCCGATGCTCAGCCTCGACAATACTTATTCGCTCGAGGAGTTGCGCGGCTTCGATCGGCGCGTCCATGAGCTTTCAGGGCGAGCGAGCGTGGCTTATGTGGCGGAGCTCAAGCTGGACGGCCTTTCCATGGCGCTGAGCTATGAGAACGGCGTTCTCATCCGCGGCGTGACGCGGGGCGACGGCGTGGAAGGTGAGGACGTCACCGCGAACGTCAAGACCATCCGCTCGGTGCCGCTCCGGATTGGCGCGGAGCAACTGGCCTCAGCGCGGTTTCCAAAGCGATTCGAAGTGCGCGGCGAAGTCATTATGCCGCAGCGGGCGTTCGAGCAGCTCAATGCCCGGCGCGAGGCTGCCGGCGAGCCGAAGTTCGCTAACCCACGCAACTCGGCGGCCGGCTCGCTACGGCAACTCGACTCGAAAATCACGGCCCAGCGCCGCCTCGACATGTTTCATTACTACCTGCTGGTTGACGGCCGAGTGCCATTTCCCAGGCACTCGCAGGCGCTAGACGCGCTGGAGAAAGCCGGCTTCAAGGTGAATCCGAACCGGCGTGTTTGCAAATCGTTCGATGAGCTGGCGGCCTATATCAACGAGTGGGAGACGCGCCGCGAGAAGCTGGAGTATGAAATTGACGGCATCGTGGTGAAGGTGGACGACACGCGCTTGTGGGACGAGCTTGGCACGACGGCCAAGTCGCCGCGCTGGGCGATTGCCTACAAGTATCCCGCGCGCCAGGCGACGACCGTGGTGCGGAAAATCCGCGCCCAGGTGGGACGCACGGGAACGTTGACGCCGGTCGCGGACCTCGATCCGGTCGACGTGGGTGGGGTGACCGTGAGCCACGCCACGCTCCACAACATGGATGAAATCGGACGGCTCGGCGTGAAGGAAGGCGATACGGTGCTCATCCAGCGGGCAGGCGAAGTGATTCCGCAGGTTGTCAAGCTGGTGAAGCACGCGCCCGATGGACGCGAGTTTCACATGCCGAAGAAATGCCCGGTGTGCGGCGGCGAAGTGTTCCGGGCGGAAGGCGAAGTTGCCTACCGCTGCGTGAATGCCGCCTGCCCGGCGCAGCTCAAGGAGTCGCTTCTGCATTTCGCTTCCCGCCGCGCCATGGATATTGACGGACTGGGCGAAGCGCTGGTGGATCAGCTCGTCGCTCAGGGGCTGGTAAAAGACGCGGCGGGATTATATGAGCTCACGACGGAGCAGCTTGCCGGGCTCGAGCGGATGGGCAAAAAATCCGCCGCTAACTTGACGGCGGAAATCGAAAAGAGCAAGCAGGCGGAGTGGGCACGGGTGCTTTATGCCGTCGGCATCCCTTTCGTCGGCGAGCGCACGGCGCGACTGCTGGCGGAGCATTTTGATTCGCTTGACGCGCTCCTCAACGCGCGTCCCGAAGAACTTGACCAAGTCTCGGAAATTGGTCCGAAGACCGCAGAAGGCATCCAGGAATTTTTAGCCGAGAAACGGAACCGCGAGACGCTCGAGCGCTTGCGAAAAGCTGGAGTTCGGATGGAGCGGGAGCGGGTTGCGCATCGCGGTCCGCAATTGCTGACGGGAAAACAGTTCGTGCTCACCGGCACGCTGCCGAACCTCTCGCGCGACGACGCGACGGCCAAGATTGCCGAAGCGGGCGGGCGGGTGACGGGTTCCGTGAGCAAAAAGACGGATTACGTAGTTGTGGGCGACGAGCCGGGATCGAAGCTGGAAAAGGCGCGCACGCTCGGCGTGAAGACGATTGATGAAGCGGAATTATTGAAAATGATCGGGGGAGGGTAACGTCATGAGTCTGGTGGAACAAATCGACAAAGACCTAGTTGAAGCGATGAAGCGGAAGGAGGCCGCGCGACTGAGCGTGCTGCGCATGATGAAGTCAGCGCTCAAGCTGAAGCAGGTTGAGACCGGCAAGCCGCTGGCGGACGAGCAGGCGGAAGCCGTCCTGCGCACGCTCGTCAAGCAGCGGCGTGATGCGGCGGAAATCTTCGCCCAAGGAGGGCGGAGCGACCTTGCGGAAAAGGAACTGGCGGAAATTGACGTGGTCGCAGGCTATTTGCCGGCTGCGGCAAGCGAGGCGGATCTCGAGACCGCGGTGACTTCGGCCGTCGCTGAGACAGGAGCGGCAACCGCTAAGGATCTCGGCAAAGTCATGAAAGCCGCCATGGCAAAGCTTGTGGGGAAGACGGTGGACGGCAAGCGGCTCAGCGAGATCGCAAGGGCGCGATTGGGCGGCTAGGGGTTGCGCCTTGGAGTCGGGTTCACGTGTGGTGGCGGCCCTCCTAGCTTGCCCTGAGCGGCGCAGATACCTCTGGCTCATCAATACAGGTGAAAATTGTCATCGCCGTCTCCCCCGCGAAAGCGGGGGTCCAGATCGCTACGAGACAACCTGGATTCCCGCTTGCGCGGGAATGACTACCCAGAGTGTTTTGGATAAAGCAAAACGAACAGCCGGCATAACGAGGGTCACGCGCCGGCGGTCTCGATCGTCGGAAAAGCTGCCTCGGACGTACTGGATGGAACCTGCTCCAACGGGTAGCCGCGCGTCTGCCAGCCTTCCAGCCCGCCGGAAAGGGCGCGAACGCGGGTGAATCCCTGCCGCATCAGAAGGAGCGCCGCACGGGCGCTCGAAGCTTCGTTCGGTCAGGTGCAATAGAGCACGATCTCACGCTCCCTGGGGATGCGAAGCGCGTTTTTCCCAAGCTCGGCGGGGTCCACGTGCACGGCGCCAGGGATGACCGCGGGAGATGTCTCGAAATCGAGCTGGTGCCGCAGGTCAACGATAAAAACCTCTTCGCCTTTGTCCATCCTCTCCTTTACTTCTTCGGGCGTCACGCGGCTTGACTCGATCTGGCGCAAGAAGCCGCGCCGCCGATAGAGCTTCCAGCCTAGCCAAGCTCCGGCTGCGACCACGAGGAGCGCCCCCAGCGCTGCGCCCAGGCTGATCCCGTAGACAGCAAGGCGTTCGAGCTGGTTGCTGAACGCGTCTCCGAATCCAATGAAGGCACCCGACCAGATGAGCGCTCCCAGCGCATCCAGAGCGAGGAACCGCCAGAGCTTCATCCTGGACGCGCCCGCCAGAGGGACGGCGACGGTGCCGAGACCTGGCACGAATTTTGCGAAGAGCAGCGAGCTCGCGCCGTAACGCGCAAAGAAGTCTTCGGTCCGCCGCACACACGAGTCGGGCTCAATAGAGATCCGGCACAGCGTGCGCAAAATGCGCTTTCCGCGCGTGCGGCCAAGCTGGTACCAAAGATTGTCCGCAATCAGCGCAGCGACGGAGGCGGCGATCACAGCAAGAGCGAGATTAAACTCGCCCTTTCCCGCCAGGGCTCCGGCCGCGAGCATAATGGGTAGTGACGGAATCGCTAAGCCGATTTGCTCGGCCAGCGTCCACACAAACAGCACGGCGTATCCGTGCCGCGTGACGAATTGCAGCGCATCGTGCATCAGCTTCGCCCTGAACCTAAAAACAGATAAATATTCGATGCGTCGGAAGGAGTTTCGGTCTCACACCGCGCCGGCGTTACCCTCCCGCATCGCTGCGGCCTCAGCAAGCGTCCAATCCGGGATTCCGCCCGGGCGGCTGGTGACAAGCGCGGCAACGCGATTAGCAAAGCCGGCGATCTCGGCTGGCGGCCATCCCGCGCTCAGCCCATGCAGGAAGGCGGCTGAGAACGCGTCCCCGGCGCCGACGGCATCGGCCACTTTAACCGCATAACCTTGCGCTTCCACGAAATCCTCTCCGGCCAGCAAGGCACAGCCTCCCGCGCCGCGCGTCACGCACACCGCCCGCAGGTGGAAGCGAGCAGCGCAGGCCCGGCAGAATTCTTCCGTTTCAGAAGGAATCGAATATACAACAGCAAGCTCGGCTGCCTCCTCCTCGTTAAGCTTTAAAATGCCGGCTCGCGTCGCGAGTTCCTGAACGAGCGCGGGAGTGTAGCAGCCGCGGCGCAGATTGACGTCATAAAACACGCCCGCCTCGCGGTTGCAGTCGAGGAGCATTTCAGTCAGCCGCCGGACAAAAGGGCTTGTCTGGGCGAGAGTGCCGTAATAAATCCAGTCGGGGCGCTCCCTCGTCAGTTCTTCCATTGTGTCAGGAGTGAGTTCGGGCTCGTCATAGGCGGCAGGACGGTGAATGGTGAATCGCGGCTGGCCGTCGCTGGCAAGAGCGACGCTTACCACCCCCGTCGGCAAGTGCCGTACGCGGCGCACGGTGCGGGTGGTGAGGCCAAGGCTTTGCATTCGCTCAAGGGCGCGCCGCCCGCGCTCATCGTCGCCAACGGTGCTCACGAAGGAGACTGTATGCCCGAGCTTCGTCGCGTGCGCGGCGAAATTAAAGGGCGCGCCGCCCAGGTGCTCCTCGCTCCCGATGACATCCCAGAGAATTTCTCCGATGCTGATGATCTTCATGTTGTTAAAATGAGGAACGAATAGCATAGTGTAGTGCGTCCGACGCTTTTTTGCGTGTCGGGTGTGCCGGATGGTCGGCCAGCAAGCTGCTGCAGGCCAAACGGCGCCGTAATCTTCGAGGAGAAAGTATGCAAAAGGAAATCTGTGATATTGGCCTGATCGGCCTGGCGGTGATGGGTCAGAACCTGGTAATGAACATGAACGACCATGGCTACCGCGTGGCGGTGTTCAACCGAACCGTCTCCAAGGTAGACGACTTCATAGCCCACGAAGCGGCAGGCACAAAAGTTGTGGGCACGCATTCCATTGCGGAGTTGATTCAGGCCTTGAAAAAGCCGCGGCGAGTGATGTTGATGGTGAAGGCGGGCGAGACGGTGGATCACATGATCGATGCCCTGCTGCCGCACCTTGAAAAAGGCGATATCGTCATCGACGGCGGTAACTCCCACTACCCTGATACGAATCGCCGCACGACGTTTCTTTCCGGAAAAGGAATTCTTTTCATCGGCACGGGCGTTTCCGGCGGCGAGGAAGGCGCGCGTCGCGGGCCTTCCATCATGCCGGGCGGCAATCCGGCCGCATGGCCACACGTGAAAGAAATTTTCCAGGCTATTGCCGCCAAAGTGGAAGCTGGCACGCCTTGCTGCGACTGGGTGGGCGAGAACGGCGCCGGGCATTACGTGAAGATGGTCCACAACGGGATCGAATACGGCGACATGCAGCTTATTTGCGAGGCCTACCACCTGCTCAAAGTCGGCCTCAATCTGAGCGCTCAGGAGCTGCACGAAGTCTTCGCGGAGTGGAACAAGGGAGAGCTTGACAGCTTCCTGATCGACATCACAAGCCAGATCTTCGCAAAAAAAGACGAGGACGGAACTCCGCTGATCGACAAGATCCTGGACACCGCCGGCCAAAAAGGGACGGGAAAGTGGACCGGCATCAGCGCGCTCGAACTGGGCGCTCCGGTGACGCTGATTGGAGAAGCAGTCTTTGCGCGCTGCCTTTCCGCGATGAAGGAGGAGCGCGTCGCCATCTCCAAGATACTTGCGGGGTCCAAGCACCCGGCGGCCGAGGACCACAAGAGTTTCATCGAAGACGCGCGGCGCGCGCTGTATTGCTCGAAGGTCATTTCGTATGCGCAAGGCTACATGCTGCTGCGGGAAGCGGCGAAAGAGCAGGCCTGGAACCTGAACCTTGGCGGCATCGCCCTGATGTGGCGAGGTGGCTGCATCATCCGCAGCCGCTTTCTGGGAAAAATCAAGGAAGCCTACGACAAGAATCCGCAGCTCTCCAATCTGCTGGCCGACGAATTCTTTAGCAAGCTGCTCAACGATTACCAGCCGTCCTGGCGGCGCGCTCTCGTCCGGGCAATCGAGCAAGGCGTGCCGACGCCGGCCTTCACCACCGCGCTCTCTTTTTATGACGGCATCCGCACCGCCCGCTTGCCCGCAAACCTGCTGCAAGCGCAGCGCGATTTCTTTGGCGCGCACACGTATGAACGCGTCGATAAGCCGCGCGGCCAGTTCTTCCATACCAATTGGACCGGGCGCGGCGGACGGGTGGCCTCCGGCACGTACAACGCATGAGGGGCGTTGTAGCGCCGGGGACGAAATAGCAGGTCGCGGTGATTCCCGCGAAAGCGGGAAGCCAGATTAGGTGGCTGTTCAGTGGAATGCCGATATTGGGTTTACATGCTCGCAAGCCGACGGAACGGCACGCTCTATATCGGGGTGACCAATAATCGATCGCGCCGGATTTGGGACCATAAGAACGGTCTCATTGAGGGATTCACGAAAAAATACCAAGTCCATCAACTAGTCTATTCCGAATGTCTTCCGCGAGCCAGCGACGCCATCGCCGTAGAGAAGCGACTGAAAAAGTGGCACAGGGCCTGGAAGTTTCAACTTATCGAGTGTGTTAATCCCGAGTGGAAAGACTTATATGAAGTCTCATAGACATGCCGTAAACTGGATTCCCGCTTTCCCGGGAATGACGAAGGGCCCCCAGTTTGTTCTGTGGTCGCGGAGATGAGTGAATGAAATACAGTCTAAATATTCCGGAAAAAGGCGCGCTGGATTTCTTGTCGTTAGGCGCGATGGTCCATCGCCTGGACCCCGGAATCATCCCTTTCCGCAAGGCAAACGAATGCCGGATTCACGTCAGCGGCGGCGAATTCAATGTGGCAGCGAACCTGGCGGACTGCTTCGGGCTCTCGGCCGGAATTGCAACCGCCATGGTGGAGTATCCCGTGGGCGATCTTGTGGCCGAGCGAGTGAAGGCGATGGGAGTGAAGCCCTTTTACAAGTGTTTCAAGCACGACGGCGTCACCGGTCCAAACATCGCCACGGTTTACAGCGACCGCGGCCAGGGCGTGCGTGGACCTGTCGTCTTTTACAACCGCTCGAACGAGGCGGCGGCGCGACTGAAACCGGGCGATTTTGACTGGAAGGCGACCTTCGCCGGCGGCGTGCGCTGGTTTCATAGCGGCGGCATCTTCGCGGCGCTCTCGGAGACGACGGCGGAGGTCATCATCGAAGGGATGGAAGCGGCCAAAGCCCGGGGCGCCGTGGTCTCGTTTGATCTGAATTATCGCGAGAAGCTGTGGAATATTTCCGGCGGCCACACGCGCGCTCTGGAGGTGATTGGCCGCATTGTGAAGAACGTGGACGTGCTGGTGGGCAACGAAGAGGACTTGCAAAAAGGCCTTGGTATTTTCGGCCCGGAAGTAGCCGCCAAGTCCAAACTGGACCCGAGCGCGTTTTGCGGGATGATCGACCGGGTTGTCGAGCGGCATCCGCAGATCAAGATTGTCGCCACGACGCTGCGCGAGGTTCACTCCACCAATCGCCACAGTTGGAGCGCCGTGGCTTGGATCGACGGCAAGACCTACGTCGCGCCCACGTGCGAGCTTGACGTGCTCGACCGCGTGGGAGGCGGCGACGGCTTTGACGCGGGTTTCTTTTTCGGCCTCCTTACCGGGGAGTTGCCCGAGGAAGCGGTGAAGCTTGGTTGGGCGCACGGCGCGCTGCTCACCACGTTTCCCGGCGATACCACCATGGCTACCGCCGAGCAGGTTCGCGCATTCGCAAAAGGCAGCTCAGCGCGGATCCAGCGTTAGAGAATCATCCCTTGGCCACCCTGTCCGTGATGTACAACAAGCGGTCCCAATCGGCATCCGCGGTTACCATGTCGCTGACGCCGAGAATAAAGTGGCTCTCGCCGGCGTAACGTCCGACAAGCTCATCGATAGAACGTCGAAACTCGTCGTCGTTCGTGCTGGGAGGGCAGAGCAGGGTGGCAGGAATGCCGCCCCAAATCGTCACCTTATCATCGAAGGTGTCGCGAAATTCCTCCAGGCGCACACTCGTCATCGGATAAGGACAGACGGAATCCGCAATATCAAACCCGGCGCGTAACAGCAGAGGAAGAAGGCGCCGGTTCTCGCCGTCGGGATGCGTCATCAGGTACTTTCCTTTTTTGTGCAGCGCTGCGGCGTAATTCTGTAGCACAGGCAAGATGTGGCGCTCGAAGAACGGAGGATAGGTAATTGAGTCATCGTAGTTGGAGCCGAGGAAGACGACCTCAGCAGGAGAGTTCGCGCCGATCTCCTGCAGTTGTTGGTAAAAGGGCGTGATCGCTTCGGTCAGCCGCTCGACCTTCTCCGGATAATCGTAAAGGGCGTAATAAAACTGTTCGAGCGGCATCAGTTCTTTCATGATGTGGTGAATGGCGCAGGCGGTTCCCAGCAGAAAGGCAACTGCGACTCCGCGCTCGCCCACCTCCTCCCGGCGAGCGAAGTAGCCTGCGAAATCCGGCTCGAGCTTCAGGTGAGAGAAAATATATCCCACCACGTCAAAGTCGCCGGGCTCGCGGATGGCGTGCTCACTGAGCCAAGGCATCGAAACTCCCGCGTCAAGCATTTCCTTGGTCAGCCCGTAGGTGGTGCGGATGGAGCCCACGGGCGTGCGATATTCCACGGTGGTTTCGTGGCCGTGCTGGGTCACTTGCCGGTCAACATCCTGCAGTGTGACACGATAAGGCAAGACGGCATGATGAAAGATTCCCAGCCCGCGGTCCAGCATGGCGTCAGGGCGGGTTCGGTCCGTGAAGTCGGGCACCGACGAATAGCAGCCAACGCCCAGGCGCTCCGTGATCTCAGTAAGTGTCAGGGAACGGAGTTCAGCGGGCAGCGTGCCGTGGCGCAGGCGGACGCGATGCCAGAATTCCAGACGAGGAACCCAAGGCAGGCGGTCAGGCTTCTTACCACGGATAGCAGCCATGCAACGTTCGCGATGCGTCATCATATTCCTCCCTCGAGCCGGCAGGTGGATGAAGAATAATTTTCGTACCTCGGGGCGTCTCAAGGCAACACGAACAGGTTTACGGGGGCGCGCCTTACGGCACGGTTAAAACCGTGCCCTTCCGGTCCTGTTCGAACCTTCATGAATAATGCGGGCTGGAGAATGACGAATTGCCTTACCAGGACACGGCTGGGCCCAAGCACGGGCGAAGGTTGATTTCAGCGGCGAATGCGCTATATTGCTCGTTCCACTTTTCGCTTCGGAAGAGCTGAGGAGACGATGATGAAAAGACCGATGGGAGCAGCGCTCCGTGTAGTGCTCGGGATTGCGATCAGCGCGGTCTGCCTGATCGCCCGGAATTACAAAGTGCTTGTCCAGCAGAACGTGCCGGTGAGGATGCGTGACGGCGTCATCCTTCGCGCGGATATTTACCGGCCGGACGCATCGGGCAAATTCCCAGTGTTGCTCGAGCGCACGCCTTACAACAAGGCCACTGAGGTCGAGACTGGTTACCAGGATGCGACCCACGGTTACGTGGTGATTATTCAGGATTGTCGCGGCCGCTATGCCTCCGATGGCGAGTGGTATCCGTTTAAGCACGAGCCCGACGATGGCTATGACACGGTGGAATGGGCCGCCGCGCTCCCTTACTCCGACGGAAAAGTCGGCATGTTCGGTGGTTCTTACGTCGGGGCCACACAGATGCTCGCGGCGATCACCCATCCGCCGCACCTTGCGGGCATATTCCCGATGGTAACCGCTTCAAACTATCACAGCAACTGGACCTATCAGGGCGGCGCGCTGACACAATGGTTTGACGAATCATGGACTTCCGGGCTCGCCCAAAATACGCTCGACCGCGTTGTCAGCCAAAACACAGACGCCATGGCCTACGCGAAAGCGCTCCCGCTAAGCCGCTATTCGCTCTTTCCCCTTCCCGCAGCTTCGGGATCAGCCGGACTTCAAGCTCTGGCTCCGTACTTCCTCGACTGGATTCACCATCCATCCTACGACGCGTACTGGAAGCAGTGGTCGATTGAAGCGGACTATTCGCGTATCCGTGTGCCGGCATTTCATACCGGAGGGTGGTACGACCTTTTTCTGGGCGGAACGCTGCGGAACTATATGGGTATCAAGGCGCACGGGGGCACGGCGGCGGCACGCAACGGCCAACGACTGCTCATTATCGTCGGCGGCCACGCCGGATTGGGTCGCAAGGTCGGTGACGTGGACTTTGGCACGAGTTCGGTGGTGGACATGAACGCGCTCATGCTCCGGTGGTACGACTGGCTGCTGAAAGGCGTTCACAACGGCATGGGGCGGGAAAAGCCGGTGAGATATTTCGAGATGGGCAAAGACGTCTGGCAGGAAGCGGATTCCTGGCCGCCTCCGGGCGAGCGCCCGACGAATTTTTATCTTCATTCCGGCGGCCGCGCCAACACGGCTCGCGGTGATGGCACGCTGAGCACAGCCAAGCCAGGCAATGAGCGTCCGGACAGTTTTGTCTACAATCCCGCCAACCCGGTCCCAACCATTGGTGGCAAGCTTTGTTGCGATTCGGTCCACCTTGAGCCGGGCGCGCGGGACCAGAGCCCCAATGAGGCGCGGCGGGATGTGCTCGTCTACTCTACGCCGCCTTTCACGCATGACTTTTCGGTGACGGGCCCCGTCAGGCTGGTGCTCTACGCAAGCTCTTCAGCCGTGGATACCGACTTCACCGCTACGTTGGTTGACGTGGACCCTAGCGGGTTCGCGCGCAACCTCACCGACGGCATCATCCGCGCGCGCTACCGGAATTCGATGGAAACGCCCCAGTTTATGACGCCGAAGGAGACCTATAAGTTCGCCATCGATCTGTGGGCTACCAGCAACGATTTTCTAGCCGGTCACCGGTTGAGGCTGGAAGTCAGCAGCAGCAATTTCCCTCGCTTTGATCGCAACCTGAACACCCGCGAAAGCCCGGAGCTTGGCGGCCATTGGGTGAAAGCGACTAACACCGTCTATCACGACGCCGCCCACCCTTCCGCGCTTGTGTTGCCGGTTCTTCCCCGGTAGGCTCCACGCGGCTGGCACTAAAAAGTGGCCCACGCTGAGTGACCGGGCTTGGCGCACCACGACAGATCGAGATCCGCCCTGAAAATTCCGGTCGGTACCTCTCACCCGGCCCTCAGCCACCGCTTCGCGGTTCCCCCTCTCCCGCAAGTGGGAGAGGGCTTCGAACCCAAATTTAAGGTCTACATCCTCTCCCTTGGAGAGAGGGTGGCCGACCCTTCGGCTCCGCTCAGGGTAGACTCCGGACGGCGGATGAGGGGTCATTCTCATGCTTCTCCCTATGGACCGTTAGTCCACGAAAGCGAATGAAAATGGGTGTGAGTTAAGATAGCGCTGCCCGGAGCGGCGAGGTCGAACCCGCAATGGATAGGTCGAGGCCGTATGCTTCTCTGACCCGGAGCGTGCGCGTTGAACAAATAATTGGGCGTCGTTGCCTCCCCCGGCGGGAGGGGCGGCAGCCTGTGATCCTCGGTGAAGGAACATGAGGCACGCTCTCCGCTTCCGGCCGCACCCAAGGGGAGGAAACCTATGCCTTACAGGATAGCAGGAATTGACGTTCACAAAAGGATGCTGGCGGTCGTTATCTGTGACGTCGAAGTGGCGGACGAATTCGAGTTTGAGCGGCGCCAGTTTGGTAGTAACCCGGCACAACTGCAGGCGCTGGCCGCATGGCTCGTGGGGCAGCAAGTTGAGGAAGTGGTCATGGAGTCGACGGCGCCGTATTGGAAACCCGTCTGGGGAGCCTGCACTTGGCGCAGTCGCAATCGAATCGTGCCCGGCGAGGGCGCAAGGACGACTTTCCGGACGCCGAGCGGTTGGTGAGGCGGCTGGTCGCGAACGAGTTGGACCTGAGCTTCGTGCCC
>JAKAWG010000087.1 GCA_021817045.1 Acidobacteriota bacterium | reverse complement strand
AAAGGGTCCTTTGCGCAACGCCGCGCCCGGCGCTTCCCTGCCCCCGGTGGCAACTTCCGGCGATCCGACGTTATGTGAAATCCGGGCCCCTCGCTCGCTGGATGGTAGTGCCTTAATTCTGTGTTGCTCCCAAAAGCTCGCCAATCGTCCAGATGTGGTCAGCGACCTTCGCTTTCATTGCCGGTGTACATCGAATCGTCCGATGCGTTCGGCAGAAGTTATACCAGCCGAAGTATAGCGCCAGTGCTGCCCTAAGATTATCCCGCCTCTTCGAAAAAGCGTTGGTCAGCCGCGTCAGTCTCCGAATCTGCATCCTCATCGTCAAATTCTGTCGCTCGACATGCGATGTGCAAATCTTGTCAGGTTCAGGCTGGCCCCATACTGGCTTTACTATGACCTCTACCGTGCTGGCTGGCGAGTAGCGGTGTTCTTCCTCCGCTGGCGCTCCCTAAACCTTGATAAGTTGGGCGTAATCGACCCGCGTTCCCAAGCTCATGTGAATCGCGTCAAAATAAGCTGGGAATGCGTCCGTCGTAATCTGAAATTCTCCGCTCGTAGCCTCATTGAGTTTCTCTGTGAAGGCGACTGTGTCCCGCTCCGTGCGGCGTCCGAGGTGCCACGTAAGTACGAGCTTTGTGTTGCTCTCGATTGCGACGAAGCAATAGGCGTCTCCGCGCTCAGGGTCGCCCGTGTAATTGCGTTTTTCCTTGCATCCGACGAATCCCCACATTTCGTCGCATTGAACGTCCGACACCGGCACATTGCGGACCTTGGACTCCAAGAGCCTCTCGCAGCGGTTTCCAGCCAGCAGAAGAATCTTCATAACGGTATTCTGGTCGATGCCAGTGATTCGCTGGATTGAGCGAATAGAGCATCCCTCGACAAGCAACGCGACGACAGAGCCTCGACTTTCTCAGGCGTGGTGTACATGCCTCCTAACTGCTCGTTGCGTGGCTCCGGATAGGTCTTATAACACTGGCAGCAACGATATCGCTGCCGTCCTTTGCGAGTTCTTCCAAACTTGCGGCATTCAGTCTTGCAGTTGTGGCATGTCATTTTGACCCTTGCTTTCTTTGGGACGTTGAGCCAAAATGAGGAGCGCTTTCCAACCCTGTCGTCGGCTCATACCCGATGACATTCCCCGTAGGCGGTTGCACCCGCTTGCGGGGAGGATTTTTAATTTGGGATGGACCTGGAGGGAGTCGAACCCTCTACTCCGTGCGCCCAGAACGCCCGAGCGGGAACCGTCCCACAAGCCCGTCAAGACGAAGGCCAGCAGCTCAATCCTTAGTTGGTTGCGTTGCTGGCCTTTTATTTACATAAGTATACATGTATAATAATATTATGATAATTAAAATTAAATAATAATCTTGACTTTTATAATAATTTTGTGATAAAACAATGGCGTGGATTATTTACCAGTTTTCAGATGAACGCGGTGATGGAGTGCTGGACGTATGGTTTCGCAAAGCGCGCATCCAGAAGACCGCACGAATTCGCTTGGACCAGAAGGTTGATATGCTAGCTATGTACGGACCAGTGCTCCCGCCGCAGTTGTTAGCTGGGCCAGTATGTGATCACATTTATAAGTTGAAAGTTAAGGCTTCTGGCATCCAATTGAGGCCGCACCTTTGCAAAGGCCCTATCGACAACAACAACGAATTTACATTTCTCTGTGGGGCCATTGAAAAGGACGACGCTTTAGACCCTCCCGATGTGTGTGAACGTTCGCAAGCAAACCGCGAAACCATCCTAAAAGATAACCGAAGAAGGAAATCTTATGAGCGACTTATTCCAGAGGCTCAAGAGTAGTTTTAACGATGAAAAATATCGCCATGTTTACGCAGATGCCTTTGTTGATTCAAAGATAGCTACGCAGATTAAAGTTCTTCGAGAGCAACCTGGGCGTGAATGGACGCAAGAGCAATTGGCGCAAAGGGCAGCTATGCGTCAGGCTAGGATTTCCGCATTGGAGGACGTGAATTATTCGGCGTGGACGCTTAGCACGTTGCGCCGCCTTGCGAGGGCCTATGACCTGTATATCGACGTTGAGTTTAAAGAATTTGGAAGATTAGAAACGGATTTGGATGGATTGGATCGGGAGCATCTTTCCAGATGTTCTTTCAGGGACGACCCTGCATTTATCGAGGAGACTGGAGAACCGGAAACCATCGAGGAACGCGAAAAGGTTGCGGGGCAGACACCTATAGGCCGCGGCAACCTTGTTTCCATTGATGAGCTTCGTAAGGCTCTCATAACTAGAGGCCAACCCGACGTTTCCGGGAGTGTGCCCAGACAGCCTCAAGGAGGGCTGGCCTATGCAGCTTGCAGCAGTATTGCTGGCTAGGGTATTGGGGTTCATCGAGGTATCAGAACTGAACCCAAAAGGAAAAGTGTTCTTTCCTGACCTCACGGCGAAGATTATCGAGCGCTTCAAATTCCAGGGATATCCTCAAAAGTTGGAAGATTTTGATGCGCAAAAAGGAGTCAATTTCAATTCGGGCACTTGGGATGGCGTCAATGTCGACAAATTAACCATCTTCTGGAATGGCATCCTTCTTGACACACAGTCATCTACCGACGACTCAGAGCGCATTCTATACGATTCTTTGTCATGGGTACGTGATGAATTCGGGCTTCGATATGATCCCTCTAAGGTGAAACGAAAGAGACATGTAAGCCACTTGGCATTCTACAGCGACGCTCCGATGACTGGGACGGGGGGGGCAATCCAAGAACTTTGCCAACAAGTTAGTAAACGTGTTGAAGAAATAATGGGAAAGCCCATTTCATATATTCCTACTGAGCTTACCGTAGACTTTGAGAGGCAAGGTACAATACCCTTCGCTCCATTCAAGATTCAGCGACGGGTTGAGACGCCATTTGCAGAAAACAAATACTTTTCAGAAGCTCCGTTTCCCACGAGTGTACATATCGAAATCCTCGAACGGTTTGAGCATTCCCTCCTCCAAAAAGAATAGTCGTCTATCAACTCACATTTCACGCACTACCGGTAGATCAGACCACGGATTTGGGCTTGGCGCAAATGCCACGTGGCAGAGGGCTCAATCTGTGAGCTCGTTGAACCCCCGGCCGCTTAAGATCATTGGCACACACTTCTCCGCCCGAGCTGCCCGCGTCTTCGCCTGCTTCGCGCCCAAGACATGAAAGATGTACGACTTCCTCCGTCCCGGCGTTAGGGCTTCGAACGCCGCCTTCAGCTCTGGAGCCGCATTCAGCCTAACTTGCAGCTCCTCGGGAACCACATACTCCGAAGCCTTCTTTAGAGGAACCTTCCTTCTTGACTCCTCGACCTGAATGGCTTCGTAGATGTAACTCCTCAGGGTCGGCTGCAGTGCCGAAATTTCTTTGGGAGAGGTGAATTTAATCCAGCGGCCCGCCTGCGTATGCTCTCCGATCTTTTGGAGAATGTGCTTCGGGTCCTTTAGCAAGGCGCCTTTGAAGAACGAGAGCGCGCACGCGTCCTTTAGCGGGATGACGACCGCCACGTTCTTTTTCTGGTAGGTGAAGCAGGGCTTGCCCCATTTCATCTCCTCGGCCAGGTCGCAGTCGAGTACAATCTTCCTCAGATTGTCTGTTTCCTTCTGCCACTTTTTTGCGTAAGGCACCTTCATCGTCCCACCCTGTGTGCCACATTCCGTTCGGTTTCGTGGACAGTATGCCACCGTGCAGGAATGAAGAAAAGCGCAGGAGCCAGATCGTGCACAAGCAACTGTCTCAAAAATGGTAATATTTGCATCATTCAGAAGGCCCGGTTTCACAGCCCTAATTCACTGTGCGAACCAAGCCGCACCAGTTCCAAGCTGTCATCATCGGGCTTACGGTAAATCAGGACGAGATCGGGCTTGATATGGCAATCGCGGTGATCGTTCCATTCGCCGGACAGCGGGTGATCGAAATAGCGGCGCGGCAGCGGCTCATCCGCCGCCAGAAGGTTCACGGCTTCCATGAGCAGCACGTCCAGTTTCTTGCCGTGCCGCCCGGACTGTTCCCGCCTGTAGTCGCGCTTGAAGCGAGACGTGTATTTAACGTCCCGCATTCAGGCTTCGCAGCAATTTCTCCGGCTTGCCCACACTGACCAGCTCGCCGCGCCGTGCGGCCTTCATCGCCGCCACGGTTTCAGCGTTCGGTTTCAGCGGCTCGAACGGCAGAGCCTTTTCCGCCGCGACCCGAACCAGCAGCAGCCGGAAAGCATCCGATACGGTCAGCCCTATTTTCTTCAGGACCGCCGCCGCTTCTTTCTTCGTGCGTTCGTCAATGCGAGCGCGAACAACGGAACCGTCAGGCATGGCGTACCCCTTTCCTTTGAGCCACATTGTAGCCCAGGCCGCCCGAAAAGTACAGCTTCCTAAATTCTCATATTCCTTAAGTTTCGGAATTCCCGCGCCGGATATCCTCTTAGCGAGGATTACCCGGCGCTTCGCTCATTCAAACGCCGAGGGATCGACTACTCCGGCTTTTCGTGTTTCTGCATTAATTCGCCGAAATCTTTCCACCCCATTTTGAACCCGTATTGTTTATTAACAGGTACCCAAACGGCGGTCCCGTTCGATACCTTCAGTGTTCCCAATGCACCCCGTTGCGCTTAACCCTGAATTCCACGTCTGCTTTCCCCAACACCCGCTGAGGAATAGTAAATGCGACATCACATGCCATTTGGTCTCCTCCCATAGACTGAAAAGGCCGATCATATCAAATCGGCCCTTTCGATCCATTGAATTGTGTTTGCGATTTTACAGCTAAATAACGCCTAGGATGGATACACTTCTTCCCTGCAAAACTATAACGAAATTCCGTTTCAAAATGGTAAGTTTTGAGATAACCGCCGAAGGCGCGGCAATAGAGGCTTTGAGAGTCTCACAATTCTGTCTCAGAATGGCGAGCGAATGGCGCTTATCCACCGCATCTTAGGCCGTTTCCTGTGTTCACAACAGTCTGTCTCAGAGGTGGGAGGGGCGTTCCGCCGGTTCGAAAGCCCACCTGGACGTATAGTCGGCATACCACCCCTCTGATACGCGGCTTGAGGACGACTGATCAAGCAAGGTTAGGCCGTTGCTCGGCAAACGACGCCGAATCGGCGAATTTCACAGCGGGTAGCGCAGAGTTTGTGCCTCTCAAACTCTGCGGTTGTCGAATTGAAAATGGGCGACAAGCCGGAGAGTCTCACAGGCAGAGACCCTTCGCTACTCGCTTTTTAAGCAGGCGATTGAAGAGCGCCAGACCGAGCCCCCAAGAAGGCTGGGCAAGAGATCACTGGGGCTCATGAGGGCAGTTGCGGAACTTTCCGACTTCCGATTACAATGGGCCACGGCTACGGCAGGGGAGCCGGCGCTTGCCCTATTTCAAGACAACCATTCGTGTCTTAGGGCGTTTCCTGGCCCGCCACGGCGGCTGGGGGCTATTCCTTATCTCCTACCTCGATTCATCCTTTCTCGCCTTCCCCTTTATTAACGATCTGTTGCTAATGAAGTTTTCCAGCCTGCACCCCGCGAGAGCCTGGATCTATGCGCTGGAATGCACCATTGGCTCTGTGCTTGGAGCTTACACCCTCTACCACCTCACACGGACCGGAAGCCGCTATTTTCACCGCAAAGCGGAGACTGAGAAGAAGACGCGATTCGGGCGCTGGCTCGAGCGGAACGATTTCCTTTCCATCCTTGTTGCTTCGCTCCTACCGCCCCCGATGCCATTCAAAATCTTTCCCTTGATCGCGGGTGGCCTGCGCACCGACGGCATACGATTCATTTTGGCGCTGCTGGTCGGAAGGGGTCTGCGATTTGCCGCAGAGAGCTGGGTCGGTGTTCGGTATGGCGCCCTCGCCCAGCGTTATCTGCGGGAGAACATTGTCTGGCTATCCGTTGTTGTAATCGCGATCATCCTTGTTGTGGCGCTCGCGGTTCGCTGGTTGGAAAAAGAAGGCGAACACGTGTCGGAAAACTCCCCGCAAGAATAAACGGCCGAGCGAGCACTTGCTTTCGTAAAGAGGCGGACCGTTGAGCCGTGTTACGACTTTAGTCGTGCCCTGATACAGTGCGTCGTAACGCCAATCTACGCGGCTACGCCTTGGGTATTCTCACCTTTCCGGTGGGCGACGGGTGAAGCTGAACCTTTGTTTCTGAAGGCGCAGGTTTCGGCTGAGGCGCAAGACGAGAACAAAGTTCCAGCGCTCTGAGCCCACCGAGGCGAAGCGCAAATCGCGAAAGTAGACGTTGAAGCCGTTTTCCGTCTCGTTGACAAGCGACTGGGGGAAGCGCGCGAAGTTGAGGAAAATGCGTGCCGCCCGCGTTTCCGTGGCCGCGGTCAGCGCAGGCGAGGGTGAAGCTTTGTAAAGGACCTTCCACTCGTAAGGATTCACTCCGCCGGAGAGCGTGTCCACCGGGACCAGAAAATAGAAAGAATCGGTCTGGACGACGGCGTCCCACTGGAAGGGGTTGGCCAGCGTCGGAAAAGCGCCGATGCGCACGGGCTCCTGGCCACGATAAATGCGGGCGCTGAGCATACCCAGGGCGCGTCGATGAGCAAGGTCACGCACGCCCCACACGGCGATAATCCCGCATAAGGCGAAAATAGCTCCTTTCCTGGCGATTGAAGGATCATCTCTCGCCGCGCCCACCTCCTCCGATACCAGCCGGAGCAGGGCGGGACCCGCCAGGCCGATGACCAGGAATAACAGCGCCCAGACATCGACGATCGGCATGACATCCTCGGCGAACCAGCGCCCGCTCCATGGAAAGAGCAGCCGCACGCCGTAAGGGTTGGTGTAGTCCATCAGGATGTGGCAGCCTGCGGCGATCCAACAAATGAAAAACAGCCACTTCGCATTCAGCGCCGGACCGCGGCGCGCGGGGCGTGCTCGACGTCCGAAAGCATAGATCAAAAACGCCCATAGGGCGGCAAGCACGGTGAAACCGATCAGGGAGTGCGTGATGCCGCGATGGTCCTTCAAATAATTCAGGCTGCCGCCCGTGAGGCTGATGATATCGATGTCCGGCAGGTTCGAGCCAATGACGAGCGCCAGCACCGCAAATCGAGTCTTCCGCTTGAGGCCAGCTTGCCCCAGCGCGAGCCCCGTCAGCGTGTGCGTGATCGTGTCCATGACCGTCGCGCATTATAGCGGCATCCGGCGTCAGGTGCCACAACGCGGCCAAACTTTTGCCAAGCCACGATGTGATAAAATGGAGTATTTCTCACCCTTCTGAAGGAGAGCGCATCATGGCAGTGATTGACTTGATTGTAGGACGCGAGATTCTAGACTCTCGCGGCAACCCCACGGTGGAAGCCGACGTTCACTTGCGCGACGGCGCGACCGGGCGAGCCGCGGTCCCTTCCGGCGCTTCGACCGGCGAGCACGAAGCGGTCGAGCTTCGCGACGGCGACAAGAAGCGTTACCTCGGTAAAGGCGTTCTCACCGCCGTCGAATACATCAACACCACCATCGCGCGCGAGCTTGGTGGCCAGGACGCGGGGGAGCAGAGCGAAATTGATCGCATCCTCATCGAGCTTGACGGCACGGCCAATAAGGGCAAGCTTGGCGCAAACGCCATTCTTGCCGTCTCCATGGCCGCCTGCCGCGCTTCGGCAAATTCCGCGCACCTGCCCCTTTATCGCTATCTCGGCGGCCTCGGCGCGCGTCTGCTGCCCACGCCGATGATGAACATCCTGAACGGCGGCGTACACGCAGACAACACCGTCGATTTCCAGGAATTCATGATCGTGCCCGCCGGCGCGGAAACCTTCGCGGAAGCCCTGCGGATGGGCGTTGAAACCTTTCAGACGCTCAAGAAGGTCCTTAAACAGCGCGGCTATCTAACGCTAGTTGGCGATGAGGGCGGGTTTGCTCCCAGCCTCAAGTCGAATCAGGAAGCCGTCGAGCTGATTCTGGAAGCGATTGACGGGGCCGGCTACTCCCCTGGCCATGACATTTCAATTGCCATCGACCCGGCTTCGAGCGAAATGTTCCAGGACGGCAAATACGTCTTCTTCAAGTCGGATAAATCCAAGAAATCCGCCACCGAGATGATCAAGCTTTATTCCGAATGGGTGCGGCAGTACCCGATCGTCTCGATTGAGGACGGCCTGGCCCAGGACGATTGGGAGGGCTGGGGCGAGCTTACTGATGAGCTTGGCGACAAAATCCAGCTTGTGGGCGATGACATCTTTGTGACCAATGTGGACCGGCTTGAGCGCGGCATCGAAGAAGGCGTGGCCAACTCCATCCTGATCAAGCTGAATCAAATCGGCACGGTTACGGAAACGATGGCCGCCATTGACCTTGCCAGCCGTAACGGCTACACCTCTGTCGTCTCTCACCGCTCCGGCGAAACGGAAGACGCTTTCATCGCCGATTTCGTGGTGGGCTTACAAACCGGCCAGATCAAGACCGGCTCGGCGAGCCGCACTGACCGCATCGCTAAATACAACCAGTTGCTCCGAATTGAGGAGAGCCTGGGCGCTGCCGGACGATTTGCCGGCTACACGCCGTTCAGGAAGCTGGAGGCCGCGGTTGCGGCGCAAGGATAAGGCGCGCCACCGGCTGGCATACCCACCGTACGAGTTTTGCACCACGAGTTTTTCCGGTGCGGCGCACACGTCCCATCGTTTGGAACGTTTTGCGGCGACAACGGCAGACGCCGCTGTGTATGCAGCATCTCGGCGACACAGCGGCCGGTATTCCACGGTCTCCGGTAGGCTCTTCGCCTATTTCGCAAGTGTCAAAGCCACGACGCCGAATCCGCCCAGTTTGAATGTAGAGGTATCAACCATAACCACACGGGCAGGATTAGAACCTGTTGCCAAGTCGATGATTTCCAACTTTCCGCCCACCGCCTCCGGTAAGCTGATCTGAAAATCCTGCTGGGACTTGTTCACGATCAGAAGCTTTCGTTCCCCGCCGGGACTCACAAACCCCTGGGCCAACACGTACCCGGAATCGGCAGAGGCTTGCACGATCCTGTCGCCCGGGAGGAAGCGCTCGCGAATCAGCTTGAGGGCGAAGTATCGCGCGTTGGGCCGCCCGGTCTGCCAGTCGATCAAGGCGATATCCGGGAATTGGCCGGGATAAGCCGGCAGCATCGATGCCGTTGCCAAATCGACGCCTTGAATGGCCAGTCCCGCAAAAACGTAGGCGTAAAGTGCCGCGGAGAAATTCCAGTAGGAGGCAGGAATAGACGCATACGCGGGTTGCCACTGCGGGCCATCGTTCCTCGCCACCCCCGTCCCGACTTCATCCGCCATCAGACGAGTTTCGGGCGACAGTCGCCGGCGCATCGTATCAAGCCAACTCACCAGCCACAGGAAGGCGTCGGCTTGGGCAAAGTACGTGAAGGCTAAGTCTTCCAAGGGCTCGCTCGAGTCCATCGCGCCTGGGTAGAAATGAAAGGAGACGGCGTCGAGCGGAATTCCGGGCTTGTGATGCGAGGGGTCGAGAAAGTAATCGAAGTACGTGGAGGTGTTGGGAAGGAAAGAGCTGACCACCCCGATAAACTTAGTCTCCGGCGAAACTTTACGCACGGCTTCCACCACCGCGTCGTAAATTCCGGTATAAGTTTGCGGGCTCAGGCGGTGTTCGATGTTCGGCTCATTCAGAACCTCCCAGTAATCTACCTTATAGTGGTGTCCCGAGGCGTGCCACCTACCCAGTTCGTCAGTGAAACCGCCATTCACGTGCCAACTCACCACGCGAGCAAAGTACTCCGCCACCTCGCGGTACGTCGGGTCACGCAATTCTCTGCCTTGCTCGTACTTATAGAAGAGTTGGTCCGCATTCGCCGGGTAAGTGACCGGCTTCGGCGTCTTGAACATCCATTCCGGGATGGTGCTGAAATTCAAGATGAAGGGATGACCGCCAAACGCTTTCACCGCGTCCTCAGTCATGGGATCCACGTAGGAAAAATCCCAGGAAGTCGAATTTGCCGTTGGCGGCGCAAGTTCCGCAATGCCCAGATGAGGATAATCACCGTCGGGTGCGAAGCGCACGTAATCAGCGGCAAGTTCCTTGATTGCGCTGAGTATCGGCTTGCGGAGGGGCGAACCACGCTTGCTCAGTGGGGTCATAACGTAGAGGAGCGATGGGTACGTCCTCGACACTCGAATCACGTTGTCCCACTCCACCGTGACCCGGACGGGCGAGTCTGCCGACGGCCGAGTGTACACGGCAGCGGCGACCGCGCCGGGAGACGCGCTTGCAGCCCAGCTAGATTTCTCTACCGATGCGTGCGCAATACCCGCGAGTCCCGCAGCTAATTGGAGGAAAGCTCGTCGTGAAGGTACAGTCATAGAGACACGAGTGGAAAGGGAAGTTTGGGGCAGACGCCATTCACCTCGTCACGCGGAGGGTAAGATATTGCTAACGGCTTGGAGCTCAGCGCTCGTGGCGCCGTCGTTGAAATTGTAAGGGACTTTGGCACTTCGGAAATCATTGCTCAACAGGCAGATGTTGCGACTCGTTTCCCCCCTTACCCCCAAGAATACGTTTGTGTCCTTCGCCGCCTGAGAGTTCAGCACCCTGGCGTTCGTCACTCGATTGAAAGCCACCGCCGGGATGTCACGGTCGGGCCACGCCTGGCTTCCTCTGAAGTCATTCAACTCCAGCCCGTCAATATCCTCGAAGGAGAGCGCGCTCTGCCATCGATCCAAGGCGGGCTTCTCCCAGAATACTTCCACGCCCTTTATCTTCAGGTTCCGCGCATAGCGGAATCTGAGGGCGTCTACGGAGGTATCGTAGGGCGCTTGCGGGTCCGTGGAAAGGAAAAGCTTGATGTCTTCGAAACTCACGTTTTCCAGCCAGTGCTCCGCCCCCGGATGCCCGGCGATATTCGACGATCCTTGCACGTGCGCGATGATGTTCCGGATCGTGACATTCCTGATGTAGCCGGGCCCCGTGTCGCCCGGCTGCGGCGGCCGGTGGTTCCACTCGCTGAGCGTCTTGATCTCAAAATTGAAGGGGTTGGCGTGTCCCGCCCAAAACCAGTCAAACCGGCGCAGGTCCATCGTCAGATTGGAAATAATGACATTTTCGATAGTCCCATCCATTACAAGCTGGAGAGTTATACCGCGGTTGCAGTCGCTGATGGCGCAGTTATCAATGGTAACGTTGCGGGCGGCGACTCTGATACCTTCGGTAAATTTGATCGCCGCGGATGCGGAGGAGAGAGAGCAATTCGTGATCGTGATGTTCTCCAAAGCACGGTCGGACGCAAACATGGGGAGGCAATCGTCTCCGGTTTTGATGATGCTGTTCGAGATGCAGACGTCCTTGCAACCGTTGAGATCAATGCCGTCACACCACACCGCCTCCTTCAGGCTGGTGTGTATGTAAATGCCGTCGACCACGACCCGGTCAGACTCGATGAGATAAAACGTCCAACTAGGTGAGCGAAGAAACGATAACCCTGTTATTCGCACGTTCGTGCACCGCCTCAGCCATACCAGGTGCGGATAGATTTGCCGCTTTGGGAAACCCGTCGGGTAGGTGCGCATCAGGGATTTGCCAAGCTTTTTCATGATCTCTTTATTGATGAAGGCGTGCTCGGTGGTGTCGGGCCGCCATATAAACGTCGCCTGGCCATCCACGGTCCCCTGGCCTTCAATCGAAATATCGTCAAGCTCGTCCCCTTGGAACAAGGCGGCGGTGGACGGATCGTCGTTCTGGGTCTTGCCCCATGTGTGGGTATCGAGCAGCTTGTAGGCCTGCGGATCGGTCGAAGCAAATAAGGTCGCTCCGTTTTCCAAATAGATTCGCACGCGGTTGCGGAGCTTGAGCCCTCCGCTCATGTACTCACCGGGCGGCAGGTAGACAACTCCCCCGCCGGCTGCGGCACAGGCATCAATGGCTTGCTGGATGGCTGGGCGGGCATCTTCGCTCTTCTTGCCTGTCGCCCCGTAACCCCTCACATTAAACACGACTTCGCGAGAGGCGTTACCCTCGGATTGCGGAGCGGCGCTCGCTTGCCCGTTAGCGCCTGGGTTTTCCGTCTGGTTTCTTGGATCTGCAACAGCGCCCACGGCCGTCATGCCGGCGGCCGCCAGCGAATTCAGAAACACACGCCGATCAGTCAAATTCACAGTTATCCTCCCCGCACGTATTATCGCTAATTTGGAAAAACAAATTCGGTTTTTCGCCGGATTTCTCTTCTAACCGTCCTGTTTTCTGCAAGTTTAATCTCGAGGAACAATTTTAATCATTGCTCTTTTAGATTCAGCAAGATACATCGATTCAGAGAAACTGTTCCTAAATTGTTCCTCTAATGATCCGTTATTATCAATAAGTTGCCTCGCCGCCCCCCTAAACAGTCTTTGCTCCTGGGCGCTTTTTCAATCGCGTGGCAGGCGTCGCGCCCGTGACCACGGCCGAGACGGCCGTGCCACCGTTTGATGAGGGCCCTGCCGCACTGTATGTATCTGTGTGCCGACATACGGTTGAGAGTCCATCTTCTTTGCCTTGGCGTGGTAGCCTACTATACTAGCAGGAAGCCTTCCTGTCAAGCTCTGAGCCGGACGGCGCCGTCCGAACTTTCCCTCAGCTCCCTCGCGGAGTTGACCTTGAGCGTCGGAAAAGCAGATTCCTCCGCTTCGCTCAGCGTCGGAATGACGAACGCGAAGGGCTCAACATGACCCCTCGAACAGGCTCATATCGATCCGCTCAAGGAAAGGCGAAGCGGCTCAGCATGACGGGCGCGAACGGGTTCGCAACGATGGGTTCCAAACGGATTGTCCGCAACTCGCTACTGCGCGGGAGGACCCGGCGGGGGATGTGCGGCTTCGTCCTGATCGCCTGAAGCCGCTCGCAGCAACCCAGCCGAGGGTGTCTGACGCTGAGTCTGAGTATTCTTCAGCTTCACGAACTGGTCGATTTCCGCTTTCGCTTCCGCCGTATTTCCCACCTGTCGGTAGACTTGGCCCAGGAGGTAATGAACGTCGGGCTGGCCTGGAGCAAGCTGAACGGCCTTTTTCGCATAGACCAGGGCACGCTTATCGTCGTGATTCGCCATATACCATCTGCCCAGGTCCTGGTAGGCCTGCCAATAATCGGGTTGCTGCCGGATTGCCCTTAGCAGGTACGGCAGGGACTTGTCAAACTTCCTCTCCTTCAGATATATGTCGCCCAAAACGTATGTCGCCTGGTAATTCTCCGGATCGAGTTGCAACTCGATATTGAGTTGCTTTATGGCCTTCGCGTACTCGCCGCCGACCCAGTAGAGGTGACCCAAGGCATAGTGCAGGCCTGAGGCCCGAGGGTTCTTCTTGATTGCCTGCTCATATTCGTAAATAGCCGCCGGCATTTCGGCGCGCGCCTCAAAAGACTTTCCCAGCACTTCATCGTATCGATAGGAATCGGGAGCCACCTGCGCCATCTTCCCATAAGTCCTAACCATCAAGCGATAATAGAGTGTTCCCAAGTTATAGAGCACGTCCACGTTGTTGGGAAAGACTCTTTCCGCCTGCTGCAGAACTTGCAGGGCTTCGTCGGGCTTCCCTAGCTCATCGTAGCTGCCTCCTAGGTTGATATACGCCTGCGGGATCTTGGGATTCAATGCGATGGCGCTTTTGAGGGGCGCAATCGACCGTTCGTACTGGCTGGTTCGGATATAGGCCAGCCCGAGGAAAAGGTTGGCTGCCAGCAAGTCAGGCTTCCGCTGGAGCGTCTGCTGAAAGGCCGCGATAGCCTTCGGGTAATCCCCGGCAAGAAAAAAGGCAAGTCCCAGGTCGCTGCGGAGCTCCGGAACCTCGGGCATCAACTTGAGTGCCGCCTGGTAACCGGCAACCGCCCGAGCGAAATCGCCGTTCTGCTGTGCTTGCTTTGCGGCTTGAACGTCCTCTTCGGCCTCGGCCACACGCCCCGTTTGCGCCACAGAGGCTATCGGCAGGAAACAGAGGACAAGAGAGCTTACTAGAAAAAGCTTTCGATACAACCTTAGCGTACCCGCCCGCACGGCCCGAACGTAACACATCCACGAGCCGTGGGTCAATCAGAAGCGAGGCCAACGCCTCGCGCGGGCGGTCCGCTTCACCACCACCCCGCCCGCGATGAATCGGGAATTCCCTCCTTAGTAAGGCGTAACCACCCCGCCACCCGTAGCGGTTCCACGCCGCCGCTACCAATTCAGTCTCAGGCCGAATTGGATAGTTCGCGGCTGATTCGTTTGGCCTTGCTCCATGCCAAAGCCGGGCAGCCCAAAAACCGGCTCGGACGTAAAAGCGCCATTATTGCTCCCAAACACGGCACGATTGAAGGCATTGTAGAAGTCGGCGCGAAACTGGAGGCTATAGCGTTCCTTAATCGTCCACGCTTTCAGCAATGAGAATTCCTCATTCAGATAAGGAAAATCTCTGACGGTTGCTTCAGTAGGCGTCAAAGTTCCGAACGTCCACGGGGCGGGCGTCGCAAACGCGGCAGGATTAAACAACGAATCGACGTTAGGATCGAAATTGCCGGACTGATAGGCCGCCGACGCCATCGGAACGCCATTGATTCGGTTCACGTTTCCTACGCCTTGGTCTTCCCAGTTATTCGTGTAGCCCGGAACCGTAATGTTTTCAGGCAGACCACTTTCGTATCGTTGAATACCGGAGACCGACCAGCCTCCCAAAACTTCGTTGAGCACTCCGCCCCGGTTTAGGAAATGCCTTCCTTGGCCCACCGGCAGGTCGTAGACATAGGCAATCGACGCATTCTGCGGAATGTCTTCGAAGGAATAGGTGTACTGGTCCCTCGCATTCCAAGGGGTGGTCGTCCCAAATTCCGTGGAGAATGTGGAAAACATGGAGCCGGCATCCGTCAGCGTCTTTGACCAGGCATAAGACACTAAAAGTGTCAGGCCGTTCGAAAAACGCTTCTGAAGCTGAATTTGGAGGGCGTTATAATCCGAGATGCCATCCCCTTCATAATAGCGATGCCAGCCGATGTATTGCGGCGTGGTGCGCAGCGACTGGCCCAGCGTGTCGTTACCGCTGGCAGCATAGAGCGCCTCGAAACCTGCGAAGGGCGAATGATCCCCCGTCGCCGGATCTACCGGCATTGCCTGCACCACCGGCAGCGCCTGGATAGCCGGATTGTTGATGGGCGCAAGGAGCGCCGAGGTGGGCGTCCCGTTCACGTTCACCATGGTGTTGCCTAGGGGCAAGTATTGTGGAGGCAGCTTATCCATGGGCGTCAGCCGGGCAGGCAGGTGCGTGCCCCGGTTCCCGACATAAGCGACGCTCAGCATCATCTGCCCGGGCAACTGCCGCTCAATATCAAGTGTGTAGTTCTGCGCATAGGGCGAAACCCCGTCCGACGGGTCCATCTCGATCAGGGTGCCCGCGGAGCAACAGGAAGTGCCATCGCCGTTGAATTCTGTTGGAGTGAACGCCGGCACAAACGGCGGGAGGGTTTGAGTTCCCCAATTAAAACCCGGCGTGAGGCCATCGTTGGGAGAACTCAAGGCAATCGTACCGTTCCAACCCTGAGTGAACGCCCCCCCGAAAAGTTGGCCGGCGTTGCCCTGGCCATAGAAAATTCCATAGCCGGCGCGAATCACGGTTTTGTTGTTCAGAGCATAAGCCAGACCGATGCGTGGGGAAACGTCGTTGTAATACGTCTTTGCGCCCGTGCGCTCGGATGGTGTGGCGTACTGCATCGCTCCGAGCAGGTTGCCGGCGCCCGGGTTCGGCACAATCGGGCTAACCCAGGACATGCGGTTATACTTGTCCCAGGTAGGCTGGAACAGGTCCCAGCGGACGCCCAGGTTCAGCGTGAGCTTTTTAGTCAGCTTGTAATCGTCCTGGGCGAAGGCGCCCCAATAGCCGTTCCGGTTGTACGCGGGCGCATTGAAGAAGTAGCCCTGAGTTGAATCGGCCAGTCCCAGAAGGAAGCTGGCGAAACCCTCACCGCTGGGTGAAACGCCGGGAATGCCCGTCTCCTGTGGATTGAAAGCGAAGTAGCCGGCGCTCCGGCCGTAGCTGAGACTGTTCTGGGCACCCTTGATGTACTCGAACCCAAACTTGGCCGTATGCTTTCCTTTGATCCAGGTCAGGCTATCGTTAAGCGAAGTATAGTGCTGAGCCGAAATCGAGGCTCCGCCGCCGCCGTTATAGGAGTAGTTGTCGATCACGATTTGGGGGAATTCAGAACCGACGTTCGGGGCAAACCCCTTAAGTCCGAGGTACTGATCCCAATTTGACCTTCCGCCATAGCTACTCACGGAGTAGTTGCCCTCGTCCCACGAGTTCCAACCCAAAGTGGCTTCGTTGATCAGGGTGGGCGTGAGAATCAGGTTGTAATTGATGCGGGCATTTCGCGTAAGGTTGATGCTCGGTATGCCGCCCCCTGACAACGGGGCGGGGATGAACGAGTTGTTGGGTGAACTGAGTTTCCCCCAATCCCACTCGACGCTAAGGCGGTTCTTCTCGTTGACATTATAGTCGCCGTGGAGGCCCCATTCATTGATGCTCTCCGGATTGACGACCGTAGCTTGAAAGTTATTGACCACTGCGGACGGGCTTGTGACTGACGGCGTCGGAAACAGCGGCAAAATCTTCGACGACACTGGACTAAACGCCGATTGGCTCACAATGTTGTTGCAAATCTCCGGCCCGCAGGTTGTTTTCGTCGTGGGATCATAGAGAGGAGTCTGGGTGAAAACTCCATTCGAAGTTGTCCCAAAGTCTGTAAAGTCACCGTTCTTCATTGCCGTCGTCGGCACGGTGGCCAAGCCGGTCGCTGTCCCTTCGGACAACCGGAAGCCGTCATAATAGCCAAAAATGAACGCCTTGTTCTTCTTAATGGGCCCGCCCGCGTTGACACCAAACTCGTTTTGGTGGTAAGGCGTAACCGCAGGCAGGAAGAAATTCCGCGCGTTCAGGCCCTGGTTGCGGAGGAATTCATAGGCCGTGCCGTGAATCTGGTTAGTTCCCGACTTCATGACAAAGCTGGCCACCCCGCCGGCGCTTCTTCCGTATTCGGCCGGGGCCGTGATCTCCTCCAGCTTGAATTCTTGAATGGCGTCGGGTGGAATCTGGAGGGCTCGCAAGTCACCCTCGAATCCAGCCGAGGTTGGAATGTCTGCGCCGTCGAGCATCAGCGACGTGCTACTCACGATGCTGCCGCTCACCGAAGTGCTCATCGTCCGCGACATTCCGGCAAAATTGTTCTGCGACGGGCCTCGGCCGGTCGTGCCCGGCATCAACTGGATAAAGGTAGCAGGAGTACGCTGATCGCCAAAGCTGGTCAGCGGTAGTTGTGTCACCAGTTGGTTGTTAATTGCGGTCCCGAGATCGGAAGTATCGCGCTTGAGCAACGGCGCCGGAGCGGTGACCGTGACCTTCTCCGTTGCCGCGCCGACGGTCAAGGAGACGTCCACGCGAACCGTCTCACCAACGGGAACGCTAATATCTGTCCGCGAGTATGTCTTGAATCCCTTCTGCTGAGCGGTCAGGCTGTACTTCCCTGTCGGCAAGAGCGGGACCGTATAGGCGCCGCTCCTGTTGGTGGTCACCATGTTTGTGACGCCGGTCGCCCTGTTCGTGACCTTGATCGCCACGCCGGGAACCACGGCACCACTGGGATCGGTCACGATTCCAGTGATCGTCCCGCGGCTCACTTGCGCCACCGCAGAGCCAGCGATAATGAGCGAAGTGACCAGCGCAAAAACCAAGTGCTTGAATCGAGACATATACTCTTGCCCTCCTCGGAGCTTCATTTTGCTCCACGTATTCCGTAGTTCGGATAAAATTCCTTGGCAGTATTCTGAGTTGATACCATGCCATTCGCAACCTGTCAAGTTTTTTTTAGAATGTATGTTGGAACGTCTTTATGGATTGCTTGCCGGGGTATTAATTGATTCCTTGCCCGAAGATCCCGTTGAGGCTGGATTTTGTGCGCTTATCAGCTTGTTGAACAGGGCGCGTTGGCGCTGGCTTTCGGCCGGCTGGTGCAGCTTAGCGTAAACCTGCGCCAAGAAGAGATGGCTCTGGGGAATGGTAGGGGCCAAGCGGGCAGCAAGGAGCAACTCGGATTTGGCTTGCTGAAGCTCGTTCAGCTCGATATAACACCGGCCGAGGAGGAGGTGGGTTTGCGCGAGGGAAGGTTGTTCGGCTTCCGCTCGCTTCAAGTAATCACGAGCCTTGTTGAAATGCTGTTCGAACAACGCAATGTTGCCCAGATAGAGATAAGCGCGAGGATTGTCAGGCGATTCTCTAAGGGCCAGGAGAAATTGCTTCTCCGACGTTTCGAACTGTCTGAGGACAAAGTACTGTACTCCCAAAGAGAAATGGATGCCCACGGCATCCGGCGCCTTCGCGAGCGCGGTTTGGTATTCCTTAACGGCAGCCTCGTGGTGACCCTCGTCCGCATAAAGATTGCCCAGAAAAGCGTGAAGCTGGAAAGAATCCGGATAAAGCTTCCTGAGCCGGTCAAGCGCCCGGAACGAAGCTTCCATGTGTAGTCGGGCTGCTTCGTAAAGCACGTCCGCGTTCTTGGGATTTTGGGCGACGGCGCGGTCGATTTCGGTGATGGCTTCCTCGTCGCGCCCTGCCGCCTCCAGAGTCAAGGTGAGATAGTACAGCGTGGCCGGATGAGGTGCGGGCGTTTTCAGCTCGCGATGGAAGCTCGCAATCGCATCGTTGTACGCGTGCAGCCCGTAATAAGAAAGGCCCAGGAAAAAGTTGACTTGC
>JAKAWG010000086.1 GCA_021817045.1 Acidobacteriota bacterium | reverse complement strand
AGTGACGGGTGGAGAAATGTCAACCTATCGCTGCTTGGCGTACGTGGCCCAGACGATGGAATATCGTTGGAGTTTTCATCCCCTCTCTCAGTGGGCATCGGTTTACACACAAAATGCCGCTTGACCTTTTCCTGCAATCGGGGCAGCGACCGCGCTGGATGCTAATCCAATCGTGATACTCATCGTGGGCCTGCTTGCGACGGCGTCCGTGACCGATGATGGAGTCGCGTTCGCAAACCGGGCATCACCGTAAAAGGACCTTGCCGCAGTCGCGAGCCCATTCGCTCTCGACCTTGTCTAGCGGCCCAGAAAATGGGATAAAAAGAATCGTAGTTCATGGGGCTCTGCCCCGGCGTTGACCCGCCAAGATCTGAGCTGGAAGCAGAGCCCTCCTCCTGAAGAGAAAAATCCCAACTGGAAGAGAATACAGCAGCTTCCTCTACGGCTCTTTTAAGGGGTGCAATTCAAAAGATTGGCCGGTAATGTCAGCTACTCGGAAGCCAGCCCACATCCACTTAGCAAGACTCCTACCTTATCGGCCAATCTTTACCGATAACTGGCGAACAGCCCGAGTATCCAACAGCGTTTACGAGCTACTTGGTGATTTGTCGACAGATATCCCTAGCTTCGTCTCACCAGAGCCAGGTTCTGAGTGAGCAATCAAGCCGCTTGCCAGGGGACCTGCTTCTGTTGATCGAATCTCCCACTCCGGAAAGGGCGACTTGGCAGTATTTGCGGCTGGACCTCGCATAAAATATGGGTCTCGCCTTGCCAGTGGTCCCACGGCGACCTAAAGTAGGAAACCGGGCTCTGTGGAAGTAGTCGTTCCACCGAAGAGCAACTTTTCCATTTGCTAGTCCGCCCGATCTGGAAGCGCATCCCAACTTTTCCTCGATCAGGCTTATTCATAATGGGAATCTTCCAAAAGGGGAAGCCTATGGAAGGCAGTGACATCGATACTCAACTTATCGAGATCACGAATGGACCTCACCTCACGACGATTGCCGAGGTAATCAGTTTGATGCAAAGGATCGACAGTCTCTTGCCGACCGGCGATGGCCTCAAGTGGTTCAACCTTCTGTATATGCTTGTCACGCAAAAAGTAGAGAGCAGTCCTCCGCAACAAGGCTGGCATGACTCGGCATGGCTGACGCGCTTGGACGTGGTTTTCGCCCACTTTTATGTCGCCGCAATCTCAAATTGGCTGACGAGCCCCGCAGTCGTCCCCGGTTCATGGAAAGCCCTGTTCGAAGCGCGCTTTCGTCCTGGCATCAAACGCATCCAGTTTGCCCTGGCCGGAATGAATGCGCACATCAATCATGATTTAGCGCTGGCACTGCTTCAAACCGACGCTGAGCTGAACCTGGTTCCGGGACCGATGAGCCCGGAACATGACGATTTCGAGCGCGTGAACGGAATCCTGGAGGCCGTCCTTCCCAAAGCTCTGGAGTTCCTCGCGACCGGAATCGTCGGTGATCTCGTGCAGGACACGGGGAAGATCGGAAGGCTTCTCGCAGTTTGGAATGTGCGTGCCGCGCGGGATCTGGCTTGGGACTTCGCCGACCATCTCCGGAGCTTGACGGAGACCGCGCGCAGTTCGGCCTTGACGGCGCAAGATCAGATCACTGGGGTCTTAGGCCGCAGCCTGCTGCTGAGCCTTTAGCTTTGTTGCTTCCGCCGCCCTAAGCCGCGTGTTGGGCTCGATCACCGCGGGCTTGGATCACCCTCCAAGGGGTTCCGGGAAACAGATCCCGCCTAGTCGCCCGGGCTTATTAATAGTTGGCGAGAACAGCCCTTCCCACCAGCAATCACGACATAGGCCCCTACCATGCGCAGGACCAACCTACGCCGCCAACTCCTGGATGGTCGGCTACTCGGAAGTTGTCCCCAACCGGCTCGGATATCGAATTTCCAGGCCCCAGATGACGCGCGATTAACGGCCTAGCGGTGAGTTTGCAGCATTCTCATGGGCGATGGTCAAGGAGACCGTCGCCCATGTCAAAACAACGTAGGAAGAAATGATCGCCCAAGCGGGTCCTGGCACTTCCCGATCCTGAAAAGTCTAACGCCGCCGTCCTGAATAGCCTCATTTCCAAAAGCGGCCAACGTACTTATGACCGTGCCATAACCGACTTCGTCGACTGGTACTGCTCGGAACCACGTCTCGCACTCAACCGCACCGCGGTTTTGCGCTAGAGACTCTATCTTGAGCAGAAGCAGTATGCGCCCACGACCATTAACCTCCGGCTGGCAGCGGTCCGAAGAGTTGCTTTTGAGGCCACCGACTCCGGCTTGCTCAGTCCAGAATTGGCCGCCGGGATTCGACGCGTCAAGGGGATGCGCCGGATTGGAGTTCGGGTGGGAAACTGGCTGACAGCCGAGTAGGAGGCGCGCGGTTGCGGTGGACCGCCACTTGCCGACTACATAGGACTTCAGGCGGTACAGTTCTCTCACGGTCCAGACGGTCCATCTGCCCGAGACGTCGCTCATCAAAGTCCGCGATTGCCCTCTGCAGAAAACTATCGCCGCTGTCCCTGGGGAAGCGCGATGAGATACCCACGCGCCTTCTCGAAAAACAGGCGCTGCCCGTTCGCACTTGGCGAGCGGCATCATGGTTAACGTGCGTCACGTTATAATGACTTGGGTGCCGCAAGCACGTCTCGATTCATTCGCAAGAGTTTCGCGCATGAAGATCAGCTCGTAAGGCTCGAAAAGCGGTTTTTCACCCGAAACCTGACTTTCCCACTGGGGACGACCCATGCAAAAGATCTTGATTTACGATACAACCCTGCGGGACGGCTCGCAGGGCGAGAACATCTCGTTCTCTCTAGAAGACAAGCTCCACATTGTCAAGAAGCTGGACGATGTGAGGTTGGACTACATCGAGGGCGGCTGGCCCAGCTCGAACAGCAAGGACTGCGCTTTCTTCCAGCATGCCCAGAAACTCAAGTTGAAGCACGCCAAGCTGGCAGCGTTTGGCAGCACCCACCACCCGCGCCACACTGCGGCCCACGACCGGAATCTTCAAGCACTCATCGAAGCCAACACTCCGGTGGTAACGATCTTCGGGAAGACCTGGGACCTGCACGTCCAAGTCGCGCTGGGGGTTTCGCTGGAGGAGAACCTCGATCTGATTCGCGAGTCCGTAGCTTTCCTGAAATCCAGAGGGAAAGAAGTGATCTACGACGCCGAGCATTTCTTTGACGGCTTCGAAGCCGACTCGGCATATGCGCTAGCAACACTCAAAGCGGCCGAGGAGGCGGGCGCTGACATCATCGTCTTGTGCGACACCAACGGTGGAACGTTGACCACCGACATTCGTGATCATTTTGAGGCGGCCTCCAAACAAGTCAAAACGCCCTTGGGAATTCACACTCACAATGATTGCGACATGGCGGTTGCCAACTCCATTGCCGCCGTCCAGCTAGGGGCCGTGCAGGTTCAGGGGACGATCAACGGTTATGGCGAGCGCTGTGGGAATGCCAACCTTTGCTCAGTGATCCCCAATCTGGAGTTGAAGCTGGGGATACGTACGATCGGCAAGAAGAACCTGCAGCAGCTCACCGAGGTGTCCCACTACGTCAGCGAGCTCGCCAACCTGCCGCCTCGGCAGGATCTGCCCTATGTGGGCAAGAGCGCGTTCGCGCACAAAGGTGGCATTCACGTGAGTGCGGTGATGAAAACAAGCTCCGCCTACGAGCACGTAGATCCCGCAGCAGTGGGTAACGAGCGTCGTGTCCTCGTTTCTGAACTCTCCGGGAAGAGTAACGTCATCTACAAGGCGGTCGAGCGCGGTCTAAGCATCGACGAGTCGGCCCCGGACGCCAAAGTGGTGGTGGAGAAGCTCAAGGTGATGGAACACGACGGCTATCAGTTTGAGGGTGCAGAAGGATCCTTTGAACTCCTATTCGACAGATTGGTGCACCACGCCAAGGAATTCTTTGAGCTGGACGGGTTTCGTCTCATCACGGAAAAGAAGGGGGGCAACGAATCTTACTCGGAGGCGGTCATCAAGTTGCGCGTCGATGCCAAGGAAGAGCACACGGCAGCAGAAGGGGTTGGCCCGGTGAGCGCTCTGGATCGAGCTCTAAGGAAATCCTTGACGACTTTCTTTCCGTGTATCCAGGATATTCGCTTGACCGATTACAAGGTCCGGGTTCTCAATCCGAAGGGGGCGACAGACGCCAAGGTTCGAGTTCTGATCGAGTCCACCGACGGCCATGACACCTGGGGCACAATCGGTGTTTCCGAGAACCTCATTGAGGCGAGCTGGCAGGCCCTGGTGGACAGCATTACCTACAAACTGAAAAAGGAATACGGATACGGGAGAACAACGGTTCCAGTGAGCAAGCCGTGAGGCAGTAAACTGGCGGCTTAGTGGAGATCGTGTGCTGATCAAGCGGGAAGGGACCAGAACGGGCGTCCGTTGCGACCTGCAGGTCCAGCGCGGGGTCAGGGTTCTGGAACACTCTCCGGCGCTCCGTCATTCGTCCTACGGGAGCACACTGGGTAAACGCTGGCCGACAAGATGAGGAGTCAGCCGCGCGGGGAGTGAAGCACTTCGCCTTTGCATCGTAGGCGGCACGGCTGCACTCTCTGCCAGGCCAGCCCGACGGACTGACGTTCTGCTCTTTGTGGATCGTTCCTTCTTACCCGAGGGTACTCCAAACTCACCGCGCAGCCGAATATCGCGAGAAGAAGTTCTCCCCATCACGCGATAGGGGCCGGGCATAATAGCCCATTCATGCTTGCTGGTCCTCCCGTAAGAGAGAGCGCGGGCCGAGACTAAGCTTGACCTGACTCGACTGGCCGGGCGCGAGATCGACTCGCTCAAAGCCCTTCAACCGCTTTGGCAGTTGCGGAACGGTCTCGTTGGAGGGCAGCCCCAGGTAAAACTGGGCGACTTCGACGCTGATGCGGCGACCCATATTGGAAACGTCGAAATCGACCGAAATGGTGCCATGCGCGGATGCGGCCAGTGGAACAATGGACGAAGTGACTCGCAGGTTGCTGAAGCGAAATGTGGTCTAGCTCAAGCCGTAGCCAAACGGAAACGGCGATTGGATATTTTTTTGGTCGTAATGCCTGTAACCAACGGGAATACCCTCCGAGTAGCGCACTTCTCCTTTTCACACCTGGGTACTGAGCTGGCGTTGATGGGGGCAGGTCGGCGAGGCGCCTTGGGAAAGTGAGCGGCAGTTTACCGGAGAGATTCACGTCGCCGAATAGCACGGCGGCCATTGCGTTGCCGTCCGCTTCGCCGGGATACCACGCATCGAGAATCCCTGATCCTTTATCTATTCAGGGCATAAGGATCGCGGACCCGGCCTTGACAACGACGACCGTGTGAGGATACGCGGCGGATGATCCCATGCGCCCAGGGCCATCATGCTTGCGAAGCGGCACGCCAGTTTGTCATTGATGACAGACTCGGGTACTTGACCCGACTTGACGGCGCCTTCGAGAGCAGAAGAAAAATACTTGCAGGTCGGCATCTCAAGATCAAGCCCCGCTAGAGCCGAAGGTACGGTGCTGTGAGTCGCTCCAAAATCCGAGGTGATGAAGCCGCGGAAACCCCAATCCTTCTTGACCACCTGCTTCATGATAAAAACGTTTTGACAATTGAATGCTCCGTTAACCTTTTGGATATGTGCACATCAACGCTCCGGAATGTGCCTCCTGAAGGGCGGCCCTGAAGGCAGGGAAATAGATCTCGTGCAGGGCACGCTGGCCCACGATCTCGTTCACCCGGAAACTGTCGCTCTCCTGATGGTTGGCGACGTAATGTTTGACATCGGCAACGACGTGCTGGCTCTGAATCCCTTCGATTTCCGAGACCGTCCTTCTTGCATCGAGATAATAGGTCTTCGCCGACAGCCTCAAAGGTGCGCCCGTTCTGCAAAATGCGCGCGATATTCACATCGGATCCATCGAGCAGTCTGTTACCATGATCTCGCGACTTTTTGCCCGCTATCACGCCGTACTCATACGCATCCCGCGGGTCCCAGGTCGCAGCCAGAGAAATAGGTGCGGGCACGGCGGTTGCGGCTTGTTGAGGGCGCACATCACCCGGCCCGGCGCCGGCTGGGCCGTTGGTCACCACGAGCGGCGGAATGCCCAGCCGTGGAATTGGCGGTACATAGCGTCGATGCTCGGCGTTTTGGATGCCGTGCAATTCTTCGATCTTCTCTTCTAGCTTCATTTTGCCGACAATATCGCGTGCGGGCCAGGTAGCGGATTTACCCCGGCGCCGCAACCGCTCCGCCAATCGCCGCTGCGCAGAAGTTCCTTCGCATCCGCAAACAACTCATGAGAGACTCTCCTTCCGAGAACAGACCCTTTGCCTTGATTACCGTGGTCCGAATAGAAGACCGTATGAGGCGCCGTGTGGGTCTGAGGCGAAGCCTCCCGAGTTTTGAAGGGCTGAAAAGGTGCGATCCCCACGCCGCCTTGGACCCTTTACCAACCGCGTCCCGTACAGTACGAACACCTGCTGTTAGGCTCAAGATGATTTTCCTGGTTGAGGCAAACACCCATAGCGACCGCATCAGAGCGAGCTTGGAAGCCTCGTTGGACGGCTATGAGGGCGCCGCGCGTGACCCGAAGACTGAGGAAAACGACAGCTCTCAATTCGCACGAACACCGGCTTCGCTTGACGCCGCACATCAGCAAGCCCGATGATCGCCCTATGGACCCTACTGATGTTTCGGCGGCCCAAAAACCCCGCACGCAGCCGCACACGGCGTTGGGAAATCGGCCCGTGACCGAGCTTGTGCGACCAATAACCGTTATCGAAGCGCCGCGCCTGGCACACCGGTTGGGCTGCAACGTCTTCCTTGCCACTGAAACTTTCCAGCGCACCGGCAGCTTCAAGTTCCGCGCCGCCTCGAACCTCGTCTCCTGCATCGAGCACCAGCTTGTGATCACCGCCTCTTCCGGCAATTTCGGCCAGGCCTTGGCACACGCCTGCACGCTTGCCGGCAAACGATCGATGATCGTGATGCCGCATACTTCCGCGGCCGTGAAGATCGAAGCGGTGCGCGAATACGGGGGTGAAGTGGTTTTGGTGGATACGCGCGTGAAAAGCCGCGCGGAAGGCGTGCGTGAGATTGCACGCGGCCATGCGGAGGCTTATATCGCGAGCGCCTACGACGACGCGCTCGTGATTGAGGGCAATGCCACCCTAGGACGCGAAATTGCTGCCCTCGACCGTGTGATCGACTGTGTAGTGGCGCCGATCGGCGGCGGCGGCCTCACCTCCGGAATCATCACCGGGCTCCGCCAATCGGCCCGCCGGATCGCCGTCACGGCCGCAGAGCCGGCCCTTTCCAATGATGCCGCGCGTTCGTTCCGCACCGGCCGCCTCATCCGGAACGAGTCCGAGCCGCAAACACTTGCCGACGGGGCTCGAACAGTCTCGCTCGGCGACCGCAACTGGACCATCCTCAAAGATCAGCTCGCGGGTATCGTGGAAGTCAGCGAGGAGCAGATTGTGGAGGCGGTGCGCCTTCTCTTCACGCTAGCAAACCTGAAGGCGGAACCGACCGGCGCGCTCTCCGTGGGTGCCCTCCTCGCTCAGCCGGAGCTCTTTCGCGGACGCGCCGTGTGCTGCGTGATCAGCGGCGGCAATGTCGATCCGGCCGTTTACCGCGAGATTCTAGAGGCCTGAAACTTGCGTCGGTGGCTGGCGTCGGCCTTGTATGTTGTGCGGTATCCGACTTCGTCTGCGCGATCATAATGCAGCTTGGGATTGAACCGCCCGCGCCTACCAGCATGGGAAGTATCGCCGCGGTCACACCGAGACTCACCAACGATGCCCTTGCTGAGAATTTTCACCCACGGCGAAGCAGCGATTCGATGCGGCTGGCTAACAAATTATGCCGGCCCAGCGGAGCCGGTCCGAGACACTACAAAGTCATCACACGCTATCTTCCGTTCGCTGTCGATCTGCTTCATCAAACAATCTTTCGTTTTCGCAGAATCAAGCGCCTGCCCGTCATAAACCTTCTCCAGAAGCTGCGAGAGCTTCTCCGGTGTGGAGACATCTTCGTGACCCACTTGCGTCGCTTTGAGGTCCATCATGTGAGGCTGCAGCAGCGTGTGAGCCAGTCCGAGGCGGCGCGACTCGCCATTGATGTCGTCTATCCGAAGACGATCGATCAGGATGTTAATCGTGGAGTTATCGCCCAAAAACACCGTCACTTTGCCGACGTCGCGCCAACTCAGATGGACGGCTCCATCTTCCAGCATATACAGAATCCCGCTCCCGGCGACGGTTTGGTTCCTGTGTATCGTTATTTCCTGAGCCAACCCGATCTTGCCTTCTTGGGCCTGCCGCAGCGGGGTAACGAGTACCGCGAGTTTAAGGGAGCTCGCGGTCGGAAACGTAATGCCCGCGCTGTCTGAAATGCTTTCGCCCGTTGTGAGGTCACGCGGATTGTACCCCATGACGGGCGTGCAAGCGGTTCGCTGTGGCTTGGAGGTCCCGATCGAGCTTCGCATGCAATATCTCATGCCGAGAAGGCGGCGACTGGGTCGTTCCTGAAATTGGCATGGACATGAGGAGGACGATCATGGTGAGAAGAATACAGTGAGAAGTGGAAGACCGAAGCGTCGATTCTGCCATAGAGGACTCCTTCATTGTCGTCAGGGTTTCGCGGCATGGCGCAGAAGCTAACCGCTGACTATCCGCGACGCACCCTGAAGCGTTAGTGCGTGCAAACGTGAACCTGCCCCTATTTCAGAAGCGTGGCGGGCGCGGGCGCCTGCGATCTCGTGCTTGCAATCTGTCGCGCTGCACTTTAATCGGCTCTGGCGCACTCGCGGTACAAGTCATCATACAGGAGCGGGATTCTTCCATTGGTTTGGTTATAACCGGAGACCGAACCGATTCCCCGTTGCTCTTCCTCTATGACCTATCCCTGTTAACGCGGCCGAGCGGCATTGAGGGATATTTTATCGGGACCGCTGTATGCGCACGCCGTGGCGCCGCATTCTTGAAGACTTCCGCAAACAGCAGGCCGACAAAGACAGGACCCGCGCGTTGAGCAGCTCAAAACAAGCTCGACCATACCTCTGTCGCGTAATCATCTTGGGCCGGTTGGTGGCCACGGCGATCCCCCTGAACACCTCTTTAGAGGACTTGTTCGATATGATGGGTACATGGAATCGGGCGCCGAAGCCGATCGAGCCCGCGAGGCGAAAGCCAAGCGCTATGCGCGCGAGCATTTCCGGCTGACCTTGCTTTCCTTCGGGGCTGATTTTGCAATCCTGCTCGCGGTGCTCGGATCAGGAGCCAGCGTCTGGTGGGAGCACCGCGTTGTATCGGCTTCAGGCTGGCGGGCGGCGACTGGGGCCGTGGTTCTGCTGTATGGGCTCAGCCTTGGAGGCATCCTTAAGCTCGCCGGCATGCCGTTTTCAGTTCTCTCTCGGCGCATCGAGATTCGGTATGGATTGAATCGCCAAGCTTGGGCAGGATGGCTCTGGGATCAGACCAAAGGTGCGCTAGTGGGCGGAGGGCTGGCGCTTGGGGGGCTGGAGCTCGTTTATTGGCTGCTCCGGGCCGCCCCGAACAGTTGGTGGTTGTGGGCGTGGGGCGCCTTCACGCTATTCGCGGTGATGCTGGCGCAGCTTGCCCCGGTGCTCTTGCTGCCTCTCTTTTTCAAATTCCGCCCACTGTCAAATCAAGGGGCAGAAGGCGAACTCGGTGAGCGGCTGAAGCGCTTTTGCGCGCGCACGGGAACACGCGTTCGCGGAGTGTTCGAGTGGAAGCTCGGCGAGAAGAGCGGAAAAGCAAATGCAGCGCTCACCGGCTTAGGCACCACACGCCGCGTCATCATCAGCGACACGCTTCTGAATGCGGCAGGCCCCGAGGAAATCGAGGCTGTGTTCGCCCATGAGCTTGGCCACCATGTGCATCACCACATCTGGTCCGGTCTGGCGTTCCAGACAGGCCTGAGCTTTCTTGGTTTCTGGCTGGCCGATCTGGCCCTGCATTTTTTCGCTGTGCGGCTGCATGTGACCTGCATCGCAGACGTGGCGGGCTTGCCCCTACTGTTGCTCCTGGCCAGCATACTCTCCGTAATCTTACTCCCGGCGGCCAATGCCTTCTCGCGGCGGATGGAGCGCCAGGCGGATGACTACTCATTCGCCACCATAGGTGACCCGGAACCGCTGGTGCACGGGCTCGAGCGGCTGGCCGCTCAGAACCTGGCGGAACGTGATCCACCTCGCTGGAAAGAGTTTATCCTCTATTCACATCCGTCGATTGCGACGCGGATTGCCCGCGCGCGTGAATGGCGGCTGATGCACCTTAATTCTGAGAAGTTGTGAGGATCTGAGTTCTGCGATGCTGAGCGGACCCAAGCATTCCGGTATTTTCTTGAACCCAAAATACAGAGATATCGCTGGCGATTTGTCTATTTGCTCAAGCCCCCACCTAATCCGAACGAGTTCGATGGTCTCGCGGCGCGCAATAAGAAAATCTTCGAGCGCGAGGGCTGCGCCATGCACCACACGCCGCCGCTCCATACAAACAACAAACTGCCCCCGGACGAAGGCTTCACTCCTCCACGAGGCGCGAAGAAGAGGCACGACATCATGCCGATTTCCGTTGGCACCGATCCGAACCTGGCGCTCAAGACCAGGCGCGGCACGGGCGATTACAAGGTGCCGTCGCTCAAGTGTGTATGGTATCGCAGCATGTTCAGGCACAGTAGCTGGCGCGCAACGCGTGAAGACTGCTTTGACCCTCGCCGCCTGCACGACAATTACGTTCCCACCGCCTTCAACCCATAGGCCCGAAGGCTCATGCCGTGAAAGGGCATTTCTATGGTTTGGACTTGAGTGCCGAAGACAAGAGGGCGCTGATCGCGTTGCTCAGGACGTTATAGATGATAAATGACGAGTGACGAGCCGGTCCCGGACCAAATTGGCAGCCACGGCCCTCCAGTTCCCCGATGACCCGCGATTAACGGCGAAGCGTTTACCCATAACATTCACTTGACGATAAGTCGGCATCCCGCTCCTCCGACGCGCAGCTTGAAGACGAGCAGCCATGCCGAGGTTAGCCCGTTTCACGTCGGCGAGGAGGCCCTACATGCCATCTACATACTAATCCCAGACGCTGAGGCGACTAGGCAGAGGAGCTCGAGAAAGGCGGTAGGCGTCCAAGAAGCAGCTCTTCAGGAAGCAGCAACTTCGCTGGGCGCATAACATAGCCCCTTGGTGGGACAAAGGTGTGAAAAAATTGAAAAGTCCGGACTTTTGTCCCCGTAAGCGGCTGACAACGGGAGGAGAGAAAATTCAGGCTGCAACTTTTTCACGGGTTGTGAGGCATTATTAGATCAAGCTCTGTTGGAGTGATCAGCTGACAACGTGCTAAAGCGATTTCAGATCTCCGAGACGTTCACCCGGAACCCGGCTCGCGGTCTACGCCATATCTCAGCGGGGCCGTGGAAAGTACTCTTGGTCCTAACGTCAATCAACCTGCTGAACTATTTCGATCGCCTCCTCGTGATTCCAATGTTTCCCACGCTTAAGAGGCAGTTCCATATCAGCGACTTCCGGCTCGGCCTCCTGGCATCTGTGGTCCTGCTGGTGGACTGTCTCACGGCATTGGCAGCGGGGTACTCGTCAGATCGTGGCCCCACGCCAGAAAATCATGGCGGCAGGAGTCTTCGCTTGGAGCGTGTCCACATTCGCCTCGGGATTCGCTCCGACCTTCGGCGTTCTGCTGGGTATCCGTGGTGTCGTCGGCGTGGGGGAAGGCCCGTATGCCCAGGGCGGCACCGCGATCATCTCTGCATCGTTTCCCCCCACGGCTGCGTGCCCGTGTCCAGAGTGTTTTCAGCCTCGGCGCGGTACTGGGCGGCGTACTGGAGCTGGCCGCTGGCGATGTGCTCGCGGAGTGGGTCGGCTGGCGGCACAGCTTTATGCTGGTGGGCCTGCCCGGGGTCTTAATCGGCCGCGCCATTCTCCGGTTGCCGGTGCCGACCTCAAAGCCACCGAAAGAGACCCACCCCTCATGGGCCTTGCTGAAGATACCGACCCATGACGCAGTGCTAGCGGGCGGCCTGTTAGTATCTTTCTCGAGCGCCGTGTTCATCAGCTGGAGTCCTACGTTCATCACCCGCTACCACCATATGAGCATCGGCCGGGCCTCGGGATTGTTGGCCCCGTTGGTCCTGGTGAGTTCGGCGGTCGGAGTTCTGGTGGGCGGCTACCTGGCTGATCGCCTGCAGGAAGATTGGCCATGGGGCCGCGCCCTGATTGTTGGAGCAGCTATCCTGCTCGCCACGCCGTTTCTCTACGTGGCGGTCCAGGCGGAATCGATGATCGTGTTCTTCGCGTGCATTTTCGTAGCGACTGGGTCACTGGCCCCGTACTTCGGTCCGACGACCGCCATTATCCACGACCTGACACCGCGGCACGCCCATGCGTTTGCCTTCGGAGTTTACATGTTCGCCATTCATTTCTTCGGAGATGCCATGGCGCTGGCTGCGGTCGGATTTTTGTCGGATGCCTTCGGCCTACGGCGCGGCCTGCTGCTGGGGGTTGCGGCCAACTTTGTCTCAGCGCTGTGTTTCCTGGCTGCGGTATGGCTCATACGGCGGCGCCCTGCGTCGCGTTCCTCCTGAGACCTGT
Organism: Acidobacteriota bacterium; assembly: GCA_021817045.1. GTDB lineage: Bacteria > Acidobacteriota > Terriglobia > UBA7540 > UBA7540 > RH2-MAG17b. Next base: position 6,200 of record JAKAWG010000086.1, on the reverse strand, counting down.
GCCGATCAGCGGTCTAGCACTTACCGATGCTACGTCACTTGGCTCTGTAGTCGGCATGTCGCTCTGGTGACCTGGATCCAGGAGGTGATCAGGCAGGGCAAGGTTAGCAGTCAAGTTGATGCCGGACCGCACGACTTCTAGGTAGCCCGTATTACAACCAACCGAACTCTTTCCGCGCTCGTTATCCCGGAAGAGGCAGAGCGACCGGGTCGGCGCATGCGTGCGCCGGCTTCATTTTCAGCGCCCACCGATCTCCTGCCGGCGCGCAGCCTAACTACCTTGACGCGCTGAGAGTATATTCCGCACAGTCGTCCAATGAATACCAGGATAGCGACCGTTGTCGAGTGGCCCCAGCTTTGCCCGGCCATCGAACATGTTCCGCATGTACTGCATGCCTTGCCAAGCCGGGTAAAGCTGATTCTTTCCGGGAGCGACCGTGCGCGCGACCTTGATCAGCGCTCCGAGCCTTGCCAGACTTCCGGCGCGAAAAAGGCGGGACTCTGCGGCAAACTCAAATTCTGGTTAGTATCGCTCTCACCTGCAAAAGATGGGCTAGCCAAGAAAATTCGAGAGATCAGGCGACCACCCGAATCACATGCTATTTCTGAGCTTTGCCGGTCATCGGAACAAATCGGACTGGAAGCAGTTTTTCTGTTTTGAATCCCTTCGCCGTTCGGGTGACCCGGTTCAAGGTCTGAAAGTACTTGCCAACGGGAATGACCAGCCGCCCGCCAGTGGCCAGTTGATCCAAAAGCGGATGGGGAATGCGGTCGGGCGCGGCTGTCACAATGATGCCATCGAAAGGCGCGGCCTCAGGCCATCCGCGATAGCCATCCCCGGCACGAACCTTGACGTTGGAATATCCGAGGCGCGCCAGCCGTGCCGCCACCTCGCTCGCCAAGGGCTCGATTATCTCGATGGAATAAACTTCCCGCACTAAAACGGACAGCACAGCAGCTTGATAACCTGAGCCCGTGCCGACCTCCAGCACGCGATCTTCAGGTTTCAATTTGAGTGCTTCTGTCATGAATCCCACAATATACGGCTGTGAGATCGTCTGCTCGTGACTGATCGGGAGCGGGCTATCAAGATACGCATAGGGCTGAAGCTCCGGCGGCACAAACAAATGACGGGGGACCTCTAGCATGGCTTGAAGGACGCGTTGGTCACGAACATCGCGGGCAGCTATCTGTTCGCGCACCATCAGTTCACGCGCTTCGCGCTGTATGCTGGTTTCCCGGACAGCCGGAACGGCGGAAACCTGGGTTGGACTTTGCGCGTGGTAGACGTTGACGGCAGCGGGGACGAAAAGGACACCCAGGAGAGCCATCCACGCTGCCTTGCCTGGTTGATGCCTCGTTTGCATCGTGCGCCCGTCGTCTCCCGCTTGGCGTATCTTTCCCATCCTGGGCCTCCCTTTGAACTACACTCGGCGGGACTAAGAGTCTTGGTTCCTGAGAGCAATTTCAGAAGCGCGCTCTGTTCAGTTCCGCCTGTCCGCAACTATTTCTACCTCAAGTATTACGACGGGCTTACTTCGTCTTCAGTGACAACGGTCACGCGGGGCCGTGCGGCACTGAACGGGTCGGTCAGCACGGGGAAAGAAGAGGGACGTAAAGCGGGCACACAAGAGTATAACGAACGTAGCTGAAATTGAAGAAACAGATCTGGTAGCCGATTGGCGCGATAAGCCGTGGGAGATTCTATGGCTCGATGCCGAACGGCAGCCTGTTTACTTCTGGCCTCACTGATGACACCGGTTCCGGCTGCAGCTCAAGTCCAGCATCAGCAACACCAACCTCCTGAAGCCACCAGCGGATACATTCACGCCCTTGACAACCCAACCGCGATGCGTGGCAGCAAGCTGAAAAAATCGTAAACGACAAGCAGGGTACATCTGGTGCGAGCCGTTCGGTCCTGGCAAGCTGGCGCCATGTAGCTACCCATAAGGTCACGTCGTAAATACTTTTCTCACCCGGAGCGGATGCAGTGGGTCACGTGTTTCCGTTCCAGTGGTCTGACACAAGTTCAGTTTGCCCAACAAAACGGTCTCAAGCTGAAGATCCTGCAGCGATGGCTCTCTCGGGAGGAATCCCGTGCGACTCCGGGGCGCCAGGCGCGGACGGTGGCCGTTGATGGAGGCGCGTCACAACGCAGGGGGCGAGCAGTCCTCGTGACCCATCGGACGCGACGGAGAGCGCTGGGAGCATTTTTTCGCGAGGTCACCCTATCGCCGGCAGGGCTCGGTCCTGCGTCCAGGGAGTGGGCCGCTGAAGTCACTTGGCTGAGCGGAACCTTCGGCTGGCCCAACGGCGAAGGTCCCAGTTGCTGTCTACCGCCCGAAGAGCTCACCCGGTAGCTGCACGGGCTGGAAAACAGGCCGCGCCGCCACTGACTGCGAAGCAATCCATCCATTCTTCGATGCCGGGGATGTTGGGACTTGTTCCGAAGGCGCTGACCCGCGCCTGAACGCGCTTGGGATCGAGCGCCAAATATTCGCAGGGAATGGAACCGCAGACGTCGGAATTCAGACTCTCTGCGCATTCCTGCCCACACTGTACCCCTCTCTTCGGAACCTCTCGAAATCCGACGCCTCGCACCTTCGGCGCATCTGGTTGCACAACCGGGGCCGTCCGCACGTTGGCGGGATGTGCGCAGTTGCGGGGCCTTCATATTTTCCTCAAGTGAGCGTTCGAGGGTAAGTTCGGCAGTTTCATGGTCTCCTTCGGCTTCGGGTCTTGCGGCTTCAGCCAACACTTCGTCCTCCTGCCGCTGCCTTTTCCGATTGAGCTTCCTTTTTCCTGCGCTTGCGATCTTCGTCTTCCAATTTTCGCCGGAGCTCTTCAGCCTGCTTTCGTTGGGCCGTTCCTGCCGCCGCCGCGCCTCCTCCTTCCGACGCTCGTAACGCGCCGAGCCCTGCTTCATCGACCGTTCACCTGCTTCGAACGACCCGTCGAGAGTCGCCAGCAGTTCTGTATGCGCTTCGTGGCCGCGATGCCAGAATTCGATGTAGGGTCGTAACGCCGCTTCCAGCCTCGTCCGCAATTGTGCGAATACTACTAGCCCCTTACCTGCGCTCTCGAACGCTTCGTCCGAGGTGATAACAGTCAGTGTTTGAGTTTCTGTCAGTCTTGCCTGAACCAAGGCTGAAGGTTCCGCCTTTTCTTCTTCGGCGAGCATCAATTTCGGGGGGGCCGACAAGCTAGAAAGTTGTTTGTATCCACGTACATCCTCGCAAGTTTGGGGGCACCATTGACTTCACATAAAGCAATACAATAATGGATCTTCTGACGGAAGGAGGTCCTGATCCGACCAAAGGTTTCTGCCAAGCTGCTCTCGGACCGATGCAAGCGTGAGCTTAACTCTTCCAGGACAAATCGATCCTGACCGAAGTCGCCCGGCGTATCGGGTGCACTGCTGGTTCCGTGATGCGGTGGCGGAAGGCGCTCACCGCCGCGGCAGTGGAGGACATGGCGATCAACGTTTCATCTGCCGATCCACCGGTACGCGAGCCCTCCGGCGAGCAATGTCAGCAACCCCAGAAACGATTCCCTCGGCCGAAGGGCCACGGTATAGCAAAGCATCCAGATGCTGGCGACGATGAAGATAGCGGGAACCAACGGGTAGCCCCAGCTCACGGCGGGAAGGCATTTCCAATCGCCACGGCGGCGCAGCCGGACCATCCCAGCCGTCGCCAGCGCGGCGAACAGTGTGAGGGCAAATCCAATGTAGTAAATTAGGCCCTCAAAGGTTCCCGTTAGAATCATCGCGACCGCCGCCACCGACTGGAATAGAATCGCTTGCACAGGAGTCAGCCAGCGAGGATGGAGGCGCGCTGCGGTCCGGAAGAAGCAGCCATCTTTCGCCATGGCGTAATAAACGCGGGGGCCGACAATCACCATGGCGCTGACACAGGAGAGTAGCGCGACCGCCATGACGGCGCTGAACAGCCCACCGCCTCGGGAGCCAAACAGCGCCAGTGCCGCCGTGCCTCCAACGCGCACCACGCCTTTCATCTTTTCAAGCGGCAAGGCATAGAGGAATGCCGCGTTCAGCGCAAGGTAGAACACCGCCACTAGCAGTGTCCCGCTCACCAGCGCGGCGGGCAAGGTGCTTTCCGGCGTCTTCATCTCCTCGGCCACGTAGGTGGCGGCATTCCACCCGCTGTATGCAAACATCACGAAGATCAATGAGACCGCAAATTGCGCTCCCAGGCTGTGCGCCGAAACCCTTACTGCTGGCTGCGAAAAACGTTCGAAGCTTCCTTTCCCGATACTGAAGGCCAATGCCACGAAGGTAAGCAGCACGCCTAGCTTAAGCGAGGTCAGGAAATTCTGGAGCTTCGCGGCGAGCCTCATCCCGAGCATATTGATTGCGGCGAACACTGCGACAATTCCAATCGCCAGCCATTGGCCGTAACCGCAGTGGATACGGAAGAAACCGAGTGACTTTTCCGTCGAAGCGCTCACCGACAACGGCGCGCAGAAATAACTCAGGTATTCCGAGAAAGCCAGTGCCGCTGCGGCAATGGGGGCGGAAAAGCCGGCGAAAAATGATATCCAGCCACTCAGAAATCCCCAGACCGGTCCCCAGGCCTCCCGCAGATAAATGTATTCACCCCCGGAACGCGGAAGGTTGATCCCCAATTCCGCATAGCACAGGCAGCCTGCCAGCGCCACCAGCGCGCCCGCCAACCAAATCCCCAGCACCAGGGATGGCCGGCCAAGGTCTCCGGCCAGAAAACCCGTCGTGGTGAAAATCCCTGTCCCGATCATGTTGGCCACCACGATGGCGGTGGCACTGGTGTATGTGAGTTCACGCCGAAGAGAAAGTGGCGTCAGCTCGGGCGTGCTTCGGCTTGTTCTCAGGGAGGGCAGCGTAACCCTCCATTGCCCTGCTGGTGCCTTCGCCTATGATCATAGGCGAGGTGGAGGATGTAGGTGATTCCATTGTATAGCGTAGAGCCAGATGTGACACTCAACATGCCTGACTGCAGCTTTCCCGGCGGCCGGAACCGGAGATGACTAAAGCGCAAGCTAACCCTGTGCCTATCGCTTCTTCAAAGTGACGGCGAGTCCCCTGCCCTGCATGTAGAAGATTGTTTCCAGGTCTGGGTTTGTAGTTACGGCCTTGACATAATTCGGATGCGTCTCCGGAGTATGAGCTAGAACCAAGCCACCCGGCCGCACGACGGGAAGAAGCTTATTCAGATAATCGACATAACTTGCCTCGCCGGTATCAATAAAGGCAACGTCAATCGGCGCTTCCAGCCGTGAGATCGTCTGGTGCGCGTTTCCTTCGACGATCGTTACCAGCTTCTCCACGCCAGCCTCTTGGAAGTGTTTGCGCGCCAGCATGGCCCTTTCGTGATTGATCTCAAAGGTGGTCAAGTGACCGCCCGTACCTTCCAGCGCCAGGCAAAACCACAAGCCCGAGTATCCCGTGCCAGTGCCGATCTCCGCGATCCTCTTGGCATCAGCAGCCTCGGCCAGCAGCCACAGCGCCTTTCCATCGGCCATTGGAACACTTTCGTAAGTCTGGTGGAACTTCACCATCTTCGCGAGTACCGCGAGGATTCGCCTCTCCGCTTCGTTCTTAGCCAGGGGCGGGCTCGACGAATAGGATTCGCGCGGCACGCGCCCCTGGGAAAGCGCCAGAAACGGCATAGCCAGCAGAACACATATGACGGCCGCGATTCGTTTCACCATTGGTCGCATCCTTTCCGGAAAGAAAAGGCCTCAATACTTGCGGAATGGAGAGCAATCGGCCGAGGCACCTCAGAGGCACCTCAAACCGGTCATATCCATTTCCTTGTATCTATATCCTTATCTCTTCCGTGTTCTCAGTATTAAAATCGCAGGTTCTTAATCAGGAATTTCCGTTTTGCGGTTTCCCTTCGCCCTAAACTCTAGCCCTCCTGCCCCGTCGGGTTAGTACAGGAGTTTTTTTCGACCGTGTTGCGGAGCCGCTTTGCAAGTGTGCATCGCCGCTGACACTTTCACGCTGGATGGCTTCCGAGCACTCGTTTGCCTTCTGTTCTAGCCCAACTTCCACGCTTTTTAGGCTCTGGTCTTGTGTGTTCTATAACTTAAGGTCTTTTCGTCACTGCCTTCCTCCCGTTCCCAGGTCTGGGTGGGTCTGATGACCTGCATCGGGATGCGCAGCGTGGCGTAGATTTTGCGGTGCAGGGGTTCGGGTGC
>JAKAWG010000085.1 GCA_021817045.1 Acidobacteriota bacterium | reverse complement strand
TTCGGGGCCTTGAGCCATCACGCTCGCCGGGCGCTCCGCCGGATGCGCCGGCGACCAACGCTGGTGATGGCATTCTGGCAACAAGCGGAACTCTTTCCACTGTAACTATATTATGCGAAGGTCAATAATCCGTTAGATTGGAGTTGATTAATGCCTGCGTTATGCGCTTGCGGCTGGACTTCCCGCAGGCGCCGTTCAAGATACCGGCGCTCGCTCTCGTTCGTGACGAGAGCAAGAGCCCGGCGATAGCTCTGCGCGGCATCCACGGACGCGCCAAGACGGCGCAGCAAGTCCGCCCGCGCGGCGTGCAACAGATGGGAGTTGTCCAGTCCGTTACTTGCAGCGAGGCCGTCGACGATGTCTAGGCGCGTACGGGGTCCGTGTACCATTGCGACGGCCACGGCGCGATTCAGCGAGACGACGGGTGAAGGTTGCGCGCGATCGAGAACGTCGTAGAGCCAAAGAATCTCAGGCCAGTTCGTATCTTCAGCGCGAATGGCCTTGCAATGCTCGGCCGCGACGCCGCCTGCAGCCCATAAGGGCCGGGACTGTTACGCAGCGACTCGGTAACTAGGGGCAGCGACTCGACGATCTGCTGCTGGTTCCAGCGGCTGCGATCCTGTTCTTCGAGCAAGAAAGACGATGTCACTGGCTTTGTCGACCCGAGATTCTCGCCGCGCATCCTAAAGCAGTATGACGGCAAGCAGACCAGTCGCTTCGGCCGGGAGTTCAGGCGACATTAATGTTCTAACCAGCCGGCCGAGGCGAATGGCTTTCGCAGCGAGATCGGCCCTTATCAAGCGTTCGCCACGAGTCGCCGCGTACCCCTGGTTAAAAACTAGATAGATCACGGTCAGCACCGGCTCGATCCGCTCGGCGATCTGGCTGGCTTCGGAAGCGATATGAGGAATCCGGGCATCCCGGATCTTGCGCTTCGCCCGCACTAACCTCTGCGCCATCGTGGCAGTTAGCACGAGAAACGCCCTAGCAATCTCGTCCGTTTCAAGTCCGCAGAGTGAGCGCGACCTGAGCCGCTTGGGCCAAAGCCGGATGGCAGCAGGTAAAGATAAGACGCAAGCGCTCGTCGGGAATTTCGTCGTCCTCGTATTCTGGCTCCGGAGCGGCCGGGGCTCGGACATGGGCGAATTGCGGTTGAATCTTCTCTGTAAACAGGGTTTGGCGACGCAGGCGATCGATGGCCTTGTGGCGTGCGGTTTGAACAATCCATGCGCGCGGGGACTCGGGAATTCCGCTCGCCGGCCACTGCTCCAACGCTGCTGAAAATGCTTCCTGCGCATACTCTTCCGCCAGCTCGAAGTCGCCCGAGAGACTAATAAGCGTGGCCACGATCCGGCCCCAATCCGAACGGTAGAGGGTCTCGACAGCCGCAATAGGGTCCAATGGCGTAGCCGATTTTAGAATTTTATTCGGCCGATGTCGATTTGAGGTCAAGTCGCTTTATCTGCGGGCGGGAAGGCAAAAATTTAGAGGAGACAGGCATGCAAGCAGGTATTAAAAAGCCCTCAAGCTCGAAGGCGGCGCTCTGCGCGCATCATCAGCGGCCTTGTCGTCTTTATTCTGCCTTCGATGGGGTTTTCGACGAATGCCAGAGTGGGCAGGCAACCCCTGACGATCAGCTACCAAACGGCGGTTACTCCGCCGGGGAAATTGTCGTTCTCATCTCTAACCTCGAAACCCTGAATCGTTCTCCGCGCACAACCGCCGGAAAGAGGGTGGACACGGATCGTCTATTGATGGCATGGTGATCTTGCTCCATGATGTTGCTTAAGTATTGGACCGCGCGACCACGGGAGCGTCGCGGTAATGCACCTTCTTGTTTGGACTCGGAAATAGCTGTTGAATAGCAGGTACAGTCCTGGGTGGCAAAACTTCGCGGAAGGGGAGATTCACGTGAGCAGAATTCAGCGGAACAGCTCAACGGTGGTTTTGCACGAATCGAATTGGATGGCGAGCACGGCGAGGCACATGATGGCAAGCCTTGGTCTGGCGATCTTGCTGATGGTGGGAAGCGCAAAGGCGAAAGGGTCAGGGTTGGCCACAACTCCACCCATGGGTTGGAACACCTGGTACGCTTTTGGGTGTCACGTCACGGAAGCCGATGTTAAAGTCGCGGTGGATGCGATGGCTTCCAACGGCATGAAAGCTGCGGGGTATGAATATGTCAATCTTGATGACTGCTGGCAGGGTAAGCGCGACGCGAAGGGTTATATTCATTCGAACGGTCGCTTTCCAGACATGAAAGGGCTGGGAGATTATATCCACAGCCATGGGTTCAAGTTTGGGATTTATTCGTCGCCGGGCCCGAAAACTTGCGGCGGTTACCCGGGAAGTTACGGATATGAAGAAAGAGATGCGGAGACTTATGCCCAATGGGGCGTGGATTTCCTCAAATACGATTGGTGTAGCGCGCGAGAGGTGTACAAACCTAGCCAAATCGAAGCGGCTTACGAAAAGATGGAGCGTGCTATCTTGCGTACAGGCCGGCCCATGATTTACAGCCTGTGTGAATACGGCATGGAAGCGCCCTGGATCTGGGGTCCGAAGATTGGCGCGAATCTCTGGCGCACAACGGGTGATGTGAGTAACAAAATTGGCTTTGAGGAATATGAAAGGATGATGTTTGTGGGTTTTGGTCAGGATGGTCTGCAGCAGTATGCGGGGCCAAGCCACTGGAACGATCCTGATTTTCTGCAGATTGGAAATCGCGGGCTTAACCTCAACGAGGCTCGAACCCAGATGACGTTGTGGTGTCTGCTTGCCGCTCCCTTGTTTTCGAGCACCGACCTTGCCAAGCTGACTCCGGCCCAGTTAGCCATCTTAACCAACCCCGAGGTGATTGAGGTTGACCAGGATCGAGAGGGAATTCAAGGTCACAGAGTAAGCCAGTTGGGGCCGGTTCAAGTATGGGTTAAGCCGCTCAGCGATGGACGAATGGCGGTGGGCCTTATCAACTCCGGAGAGTCGCCGCTTCCTGCCTCTGTAAATTTCAGCAAAATCGGTTTCTCCCACCCCGTTCACGTGCGAGACCTCTGGGAGAGAAAGAATCTAGGCCTGTTTGAAAACAGTTTTAAGGCTGTGGTGCCCAGGCATGGCGTGGTGATGATTGAAATACACTGACCGCAGCAGCCTTTTGAGAACAATCTCACACCCTTGTTCTTTCGTACGTTCGCGAGTCAAATGGCAGGCCCGCTCGAACTGATCGGCGCGGCCTCCAGAAATCGAAAAGACGACGCATTCTGCGTTTGCCAGGTCTAAGCGGTTGCTCTTTAATCACCCGTTCCAGCACGTTTCCAGGTTTATTTTGATATTGATTTGAGCTCTGAAGGCTCCGCCAGCGAGTCCGTCGCCGCGAAGAGGCCGGTCAATGGACTGACGAGCGCGGCCACGATCCGGCCCCAATCCGACCGGTAGACACCTTCAACGGCGGCAACGGCGTCCATAGCCATGCCGGATTCTAGAATTATTTCTGCGGAGTGTCGATTTCGCATCGGTTCATTCGATCTACCGATGGAGGCAGAAATAACCTAATAGGAGTAAGCAATGTCAGACCTGGAGCGCAACAAGAAGACTGTGGTGGCATTTTTCACTTACGCATTCAACGACCATCAACCGGCTGACGCAGTGGCGACGAATGCCGGACCGGAGTACATCCAACACAATCCGCAAACGCCAGACGGCGCCGAGGCGTTCGTACAGTCTACCGAACGCCTCATCGAGCAGCATCCACGACTGAGCGTCGAGATCAAACGAGTTATTGCCGAGGGAGATTTGGTCGTCACTCACGATCTGGTGAAAGTATCTCCCCAGGACTGAGGCATGGCAGGAATCGATATCTTTCGGCTCCAAAACGGTAAGATTGTCGAACATTGGGACGCTCGGCAGCCGGTCCCAGAGACGGCAGCCAACGACAACACCTGGTTCTGATCGGCGGCGTTCAGTTGATCAAACTGCTGTGACAGGAGAAAACCCATGGAATCTGCTATTCAGTCAAACCCCGTATCGAAGGCAGCGCGTTGGAGCGGGCGCATCATTAGCGGCCTTGTCGTCTTGTTCCTGCTCTTCGATGGGGTCACCAAGCTGGTGAGGGTAAAACCCGTGTTAAAGGCAGCCTCCCAACTCGGATTTTCCGTGCCGCAGGTTGTCGGTATCGGAGTCCTATTGCTTGTTTGCACGGCGATCTACGTCATTCCGCGCACCTCGGTCCTCGGCGCAATCTTGCTGACCGGCTATCTTGGCGGCGCGACGGCGATTCAAGTTCGCGCGGCGAACCCAGTGTTTGAAACGCTTTTCCCGGTTATTTTCGGCGTTTTGGTTTGGGCAGGGCTTTTCCTCCGTGATCGACGTCTACGGGAACTGGTCCCGGTTCGCCGTTCTCGCCAGGCTGATTGACGCCCGCTGTCTACGTTCGCATGGGGAGTTTTAAGACAACTTAAATTTGAGGAGAACATCCATGCAAAAAATCACTCCACATTTATGGTTCGATAAGGAAGCGAAAGAAGCGGCTGAGTTCTACGTTTCCCTGATTGCGGGCTCAAAAATCAAGAGCGTCACGACGATTCGCGAGACGCCGGCAGGCGATTGCGACATCGTCTCCCTTGAGCTTGCCGGGCAGCCGTTCATGGCGATCAGCGCCGGGCCACTTTTCAAGTTCAATCCGTCCATATCGTTCCAGGTGAAATGCAGGTCCAAAGAGGAAGTGGATGCGTTGTGGGAAAAGCTTTCCGCGGGCGGGAAAGTTCACATGCCGCTCGGCAACTATCCGTTCAGCGAACAGTACGGCTGGACGGAAGATCGATATGGCCTCTCATGGCAATTGATGTTTGCCGGTGGACGCGAAATCGAACAAAAAATCACGCCAGTGCTCATGTTCGTGGGCAAGGTGTGCGGCAAGGCGGCGGAAGCCATCGATTTCTATGCGTCGGTGTTCAAAGGTCCAGCGCCGCAGATTCTTGCCCGCTATGGCAAAGGCGAGGAGCCGAACAGGGAGGGAACGGTAAGATATTCGCACTTTACGCTGCACGGGCAGGAGTTCGGCGCCATGGATTCTGCTCTGGAGCACAAGTTCGCTTTCAATGAAGCCATATCCTTCATGGTGCCGTGCGAGACCCAGGAGGAAATCGATTTCTACTGGGACAAGCTTTCCGCAGATCCCAAGGCGGAGCAATGCGGGTGGCTCAAGGACAAGTACGGCCTGTCGTGGCAGATTACTGCGACGGCTATGAATCAGATGATGAGCGGCGGGAATCAGCAAAAAATCGCCCGCGTGACGCGAGCCTTTCTCAAAATGAAGAAGTTCAATATCGCGGAATTGCAGAGGGTGTACGACGAACCGTGACGAAATCCATCTGGCCATTGAGCCCATCTCGCTCGGCTCGGGGAAGCAGTTCTTAGACCGCCTTGTTATGTACAAGGCCGTTTTCACGTGCACCGGCAGTGCCGCGGTCCCGGCATTTCCTAAGACCGGCAAAGCCTGCCTTAAGCACAGCGAAGGGTGTCGGCATCCTGCGAAAACGTTGCTATATTCAGCAGAATATGCCAGGGTTCGGTGGCAATCGGTGAGAGGAGATACGAGTCAATGAAACTATATACCTATCTCAACTATGGCGGTAACTGCGAAGAAGCGTTTCGCTTCTACGAGAAGCATCTAGGCGGGAAAATCACTATGATGATGACACACGGAGACCAGCCCGACCAAAGGAACGTTCCTCTCGAGTGGAAGAAGGCGATAGTTCACGCCCGCATGAAGATCGGAGACACGATACTCATGGGGGCTGACATTCCGCCGGACCGCTTCATGCCCATGCGCAGCGCCTATCTTTCGCTCATCGTCAACAGCAGCGAAGATGCGGAGCGCATTTACGCCCTGCTCAAGGAGGGCGGCGAAATCTTCATGCCTATGGAAGAGACATTTTACGCCTTTCGATTTGCGATGCTTCGAGACAGATTTGGCACGTCCTGGATGATCCTTCACGAGCGCCCGATGCCTCGGGAGTAGTGTGGAGGCTCTTGTAATCCTCCCTTGGATTGCACTATGGAGGTGCAAAATGAAATACATGATGCTGCTTTACAGTGAAGAGAACACGTTGAGCGAGAGCCAGCGCCAGCAGTGTTACCTCGACTCCGCGGAATTTACGAACCAGCTCCACGCCAAGGGAAAGTATCTGCTGGCCGCGCCGCTGCACCCCACTTCCACGGCGACCAGCATCCGCGTCAAAGAAGGCGAACGAATGGTGACGGACGGCCCGTTCGCCGAGACACGCGAGCAACTGGGAGGATTCTTCCTGGTTGACGCCAAGCATCTCGATGAAGCGATTGATATCGCGGGGTGCATTCCGGCGGGACGTTGGGGCGCGGTGGAGATTCGGCCGGTTATTGAAGTCTCGACTCTGCCGCAGGTTTAGCAGCTTGATGAAATAACGGGTAACGGCGGCTTTATGCCGCCACGGTCGGGTTGAGAGGATTGGACTTATGGCGATGTAAAATCGCCGCTACGCCCTTTGCATGGCGTTTTTCAGCGAAATGGTAGCTCGGCCGCCGTGCGGGAGCGTAAAATCCCGCTTGAGCCTTGTCGGCAGTAGCATGGCTCGTCTGGCCGGAAACCATCGTCTTCGACTGTAGCGGAGCAACACACCGAGATGGCCGAAAACGGGCTTCCCGGAGCCAGAAGCCGCCGTGGATCTTTGGGCACCACGCGAGGCAGACCCACGCTGAGTCGTTCTGAACCGACCTCGCAGAGCACGCGGAAGGCGGTTCAGATCGCGGACTTGCCTCGGGAGCGCGTCAGTCTTTCAGCCGCAGCCGACGACACAGGCTGGGAAGCTGGCTGGCGGGGGGCACCCAATGGAGGCTAATCGCATGCTGTCGTCTGAGCCGAATAGTGTCGAGAATGGAATTTTGGGCCAATCGCTCTCGAGGTAGACTGGATGACAGGTAAGCCTCATCCCTCAGCCATTCGTTTTGCACTCGGCGGTCTGCTTGCATTTGTCGCGCTGAACGCATTCGCTGGGGGGTATTACGGCCTCTTCGGTGCCAGAGGTGTCCCTCCCGAATGGCTCGCGGGAAGCCCATTCAAGGATTACCTCGTCCCGAGCCTGGTGCTTTTCTTTGTCGTGGGCGGCTCTCTATCGGTCGCGGCAATTGCAGTGCTCGCCCGCCTGCGTGGGGCACGCTTTGTTGCTTTTGCCGCCGGCGTGGTCCTGCTCGCATGGATTGTCGCGCAGGTGTCTATCATCGGGTACGTATCGTGGATGCAGCCTACAATCGCCGTCGGGGGACTGCTCGTCCTCATTCTGGCGTGGCAACTCTCCGCTCCGACTCCCGATTAGGCTATCGCGCAGTCTCATTGTGTCAAAGAAGGACAAGGGCGCATTTCAAGTTTCTGGTAACCTCCAGGCACAAAGGGACGGGGCTGGTGCCTTTACCTGCGGAAACCATCTTTCGGGATCTCGATGACCAGGACTCCCGAAAGCTCACGTAACCCACGGCGCGTTGATGGCCGAGAATGCCTTCTTCACTGTATCGGGTGACGCGGCGGCAGCAAGTCTCCTCGCGTCGCCAATGGCAACCTCCTCAGCGCCAGACTCGAGTTCCTTCATCGTCTCCGCGACGAATGCCTCCAGGGACATCGGTCCGCGACCGGCGGAGGGGATTGAGGCCGGCGTTCCTGGCGAGCCAAGCTCCGTGGCAACCCAAGGAGGAACGATCTCGATGACTCTGACGCTCGCACTGCGCAACTGCTCCCGGAGGGAAAGCGTCCAGGCGTGAATCGCGGCTTTGGTTGCGCAATAGACGGGGAATCGAACCATCGGCACGAACGCGAGCCCGGACGAGACATTCACGAGCGTTGCACCGGGCCGGGTTGCAAGATGCGCAATAAACGCTGCCGCCACGCGGATGGGACCGAGCAAGTTCGTGTCGATTTCCTGCTGCAGCACGTGATCATCGATAGCGTTTCCGGGCGCAAAATTACAGCGAATCTGGATGCCGGCATTGCTGACCACGCAGTTGATTGCCGGGAACTCTTCAATCGCCTTTCGTGCCACGGTTTGGAGTGTCTCCCGGCTTGTTACGTCAAGCACGAAGTAGCGCATGCCTGGATTTGACTGGCAGATTTCCTTCAGGCGTTCTTCGCGGCGTCCCGTGATAATCACTTGATTTCCGCGCTGATGGAACGATTCGGCAAGACCTTTGCCGATGCCTGATGTCCCGCCGGTTATGAAGATCGTGTTGTCGTGCAGTTGCATAAATCTGCATCTCCCCGTTTCTATTCTTCCGCCAGAAACGCTAATACTCCATGGCGGTCTGGACGCTCAATCATGCTGTAGAGAACGACCCGGACGCCCCTGAGTGGCATTGAAACTTACGCTTATGGCGATTGTACCGCTCCGCTCAGGCTCGTCCCATGACCACGGTGTGGGGGCTCATCGGAATGGGGTGCGCCGTGACGCCTCCAAAACCTGCGTCGTTGTACATGGATGTTAGTTCGCTCAGCGTATAGGCGTCACCCGCCACCGTGGAAGTCAACATGGTCATGCTGAAGGCTGCAGGCATGGGAGGCGAGACGCGGTCTTCATTGGGCACGAACTCGAGCGTAGCAGCGCGCCCGCCCGGCCGCAGGCTGGTGTGGACCTTCTTCAACAGGCCCACGCAGGTCGGCTGATCAAAGTGGTGAAGGAAGTTGGTGAGCAGCACAGCGTCATACGGCCCTCGGAAATCGACCTCGAAGGCGCTGCCAGGCAGCATGTCGTACCGGTCCTGGACGCCAGCCTTGCGGGCGTTGTCCAGAGCCACACGCAGCACGGGGGCCCAGTCGAGACCGGTAACGCGGGCCTGCGGGTTCTGCTTCGCGATTTCGATGCCGAACAGACCGTGACCTGCCGCAATATCGAGTACGCGCATCGGGCCAGTGTATTCTTTTAACACAACCGCCCCGAGCGGGCCAACCATAGGGGCCATCATCGGCGCCATCGTTTCCGCGAACTGGACCCAGATCGGGTTTTCCGGCTCGACGCTGCCATCGCCGGGCAGGACTGTGCGCCCCGCTCGCACGATCTCTGCCAGGCGGTCGTAAGGATCGCGCATGGCCGGGTTGCTGAGGAATTGTGCGATGGAGGCCAGGCACGAAGGCGAGCGCGGATCAAGGAAGGCGGCGCTCGTAGGGGTGTGCCGGTAACGCCCGTTCTCCTTGACCAGGATCCCGCAGATGGTGAGGAAATCGCACAGAATGCGGATGCCGCGTTCAGATGCCGAGCAGTGGCGGGCGATGGAGCCAACGTCGCTGGATCCTTCACCCACGGCGCGGAAGACATCGAGATCAATCGCCGCCTTGAGAGCCGCCGTGCGCTGATGCGCCTGCAGCATTTCGAAAACCAGACCGGGCGTCAGCGGGCCATCGGCACTATTCTCAGGGCGCATAACCATCTCCCTATTCAGTGAATCTAGGATTTGCGCTTTGGCATTCCTGCCAGAATCGCGCCAGTATACACCCAACCGCGTCGGCTCGCGCAACCCGCGTATCGAGAGATGTTAAATCTAACCGGAGAGGCACCGTCGAGACATTTAAGAAGGTAGCCCGTCGCGTCGTTTGACGCGCGACCCGAGTCCAGGATTCCGGAGGTAGGGTTTACACCGAGTCTGAAGTCGCGATGCGAGGCAGTCTCTGCCTTTGAGACTCTGCGGCTTGTCACCCGTTTTCAACTCAACCATCGCAGAGTTTGAGAGCACAAACTCTGCTACCCCAGAAAGACAGAGGGCAATGCCGTCTTCCTCAGGCTGCAACACGGGCGGATCGTGGCTGAGGTGTTGAACAGGTGTAATCAGCTCATGCAGTTCGGGGACAGTTTGAGGCGCGGCCTGCCCTTTCAACCCACAAAATAGTCGAACCAAAAATCGCCTTCTTGAAACACCGGGGGAACCACCGTGCCGGCGGGCGCGGATGGCGCGCCCGAAATGGCAATGGCATCGCTGCGAACCCACTGCTTGCCAGTCTTGCGGTCGAGTGCGGGCAACAATCCAGGTGCGGGAATCGACGGCCACGGCCGGCTCTGCGTGGACATCATGGCGGCGAACTTTGCGTCCGGCATCTTCTCCAGCGCTTCCTTGGGATTGGCGTTGACGCTGCCGTGATGCGCGACCTTGTAGAACGAAACTCCGCTCAGCAGACTGGCGCTCCCGCTCGATTTCACCCACGACTCCCAGTTGCCGTATTGCGCATCACCGGGGAACAGCAGGTTCAGGCCTTGATAGGAAAGCAACGCCACGATGCTGCAATTGTTCACGCATTGATCGAGGGCAAAGGCCAGTTCGTCCACCGCAGAGTTGGCCCGCGACCGGAGCTCCTTTTTGTAAGCCTCGGGAAGTTCGGGCCAGGCGAGAGAGGGGTCCTCCTTCGCAAACGACCATTGCTGCCGGTCGAAAGGCTCGACCATTCCAGCGCCCCCGGTATCGCCCCCTCTGAGCCGCAAATAGTGGTCATTCGCAGGCGGATCCATCTGCGCAAGAAATTTCTGATCCGTGGGCGGCCCAAGGATGGAGACATTCAGGCCCTGGATGCCGGCCGGTTCTTTTGCCAGATCGCCGGCTTTGAAGTACCGTACCTTGGCGCCAACTCCGAAGCCGGAATGGAGCGCCTGGAAGGCGGGAGCGTTGCCGGCCATGTTGGCTACGGCCGCCGCGGGCCCGATATCTTCAGACATACCCAGCGCGGCGAAGTGAGCTTGCAGCCTGGAAACCAGAGTGGTGCGCTTGTCGTGCAGGCTCTTGGCCTGGGGGTCGTCAGGATCTTCCGTCCAGGGCATCCAGACCTCGCTAATGGAGAACTCACCGAACTGCTTGGCGAAGCTGCCGAACCCGGAGATGTGGTCCTGGTGGGGATGCGTGGCGATGACGATGCTCAGCTTCTTGCCCGTCACCTGCGCAATATTGTCGAACGCCTTTTCCAATAGGGAAGTGCCCTCCAACTTGATGTTTCCTTTGGAATGGACGCCACAGTCCACCAGGATATAGCGTGGTCCCTGGGCGGTTGGCAGGGTCAGCAGAAAGCAATCGCCAAATCCGACACGAAACATTCGGACCTGGATCTTCCCTGCGCGTTCGCCGGCGCCGCCGCTAGTCCCGCCTGGGGCCGGTTCATGTTGGGTCTTGGTCTTGGCTCGATTATTACGCCTAGGGCGTTTCTTGGTGGGCATTTCAGTATCCTCGGTGTAGTGCGCGGAAATTCACTTGCGCATTGGACACGTCACAATAAGGCGAAAGGGCGCTGTGGTTCGAGAGTTGGGCCCGGTAGGCGGCTTGCAGCGCCGCGAGCCGATTGGCGCTCTTGTGAATGGCATAGCGAACGGTTCCGTCGACGTTGAAGACCAAGGCCGCTCCGCCGTGGACCTTGGCTGCAGGCTTGCCGCCTTCGTCCGGGAGCGTCAAAGTCTGCAGGACCTGGGCCACCATCTCCAGCAACGGTCGGCCGTCGGGAGCGGTACGAAGGACCGGATGGAATGAAAAGACGTCGATCTTGCAATTCTCAGCGATCGGATCGAGCCCCAGTTCCACGGCATGTTGCTTGGCAAAGTTGGTGATGATTTTTGCATTGTGCTCCTGGGCCGCTCGGAAATCTTCGTCCGCCATCTGTTGTTGCAATGAGACGTTCATCCCAAAGCATTGCAGGCTGCTGCCGTCCTTCACCTGTGGACCGCCCCACCGCAGCGCTTCTTCCGAGTAGGAACTGGCGAACGGCCGGATGCCCCGCGACCGAAAAGCGTCAATGAAGGCGCTGCGATATCCGTACGGGTCATCGGGGACAAGATCATAGTCAGCCGTGATCAGGGCTTGCAGAAAGTCGCCGAATCGGATATCGGTGACGGGACAGTAATCCAGGGCACGAATGCAGATGTGCTCGAATTGTTTGGCGGTCTTGCTGGCTGCATCGGCCAGACGATTGACCAAGTAGGGATGCAACTCAGCGCTGGCGCCCGCATAAGCACTCGCCAGCGACATCAGGTCGTGAGTCTTCTTAAGGTATGAGGTAAAGTAGGCATCGAACACCGCCGCCACCAGGATGGAGCCGCGGTCGTGCGGTTCAGTCTTCGTCTCTAATTCATGCGAACCTGGCTTTGTGCCGATGGCGGATCTCAACCCGGCGCGCAATTTCATGGCGCTTCCGAATTGCTTCGCCAACGCCACCAGCGGATTGTCGCGAGCGATCTCCGCGTTAATCTGGGCGCCTTTCGAGCCCGGCTGGGCGTAAGGTGCCAGTTCGCCCATCTCCAGCAGTCCGCGAGTTCCCGCAATGGTTTCTCGCATGTTGTCGGTCATGCTGAAGTGCTGCAGGAGGGCAATAATGTCGGCGAAGGCCTCATGGAACGCCGGGGTGTCGATGCTCGTCTGTTCCATAAAGTAGGGGCGGATACCGTCGATCAGGGCGTGTGTCGTCTCGTGGGCCACGATGTCGTGCGATAGGCAGGTGAAGATCGTTTGGCCCGGCAGGTTCAGCTCATCGTCAGCAGGCGCGGCGAAGTAGCCAAATAGGATAGCGTGCAAGGAAGGATCGTAGTAAGCGTTGGCTTCCTGCATGCAGTGGGGAAAGATCCGCAGCTTGCCGCGATAAAGGGCGTCTTTGGGGTCGCGGGCGGCTCGCCAGCGAATCGGCCGACCTAGCGCGAACTCAAAGCGCTCGATGGTCTCTTTAACGACGGCGTAAACCATCTGCTGATGAAATCGCGGATCGGATTCACTGGGATCGAGCCCGTCCCGAATTAAAATCGCGTCCTCATCAAGATTCACAGGTTCGTAATAGCAGTCATTGCTCGCGTCGTAGTCGATGACCGCAATTTGCGCACCGATTGGACCCGGCTGCAAGCGCTCGTACTTGACATTGAGCGTCATGTAGTTACCGAAGTATTTGCCTTGGCTTGGGTCGAACGCATAGGCCTTTAGCGGACGATAGCTCGCGGGCGCAATCGGCCTAGGTTTGGGAGACTTTGGAGGTAAAGAAGCCCTCCCACTCGTCGAATCGGGCGACGCCATAAGGCCCTCCTTTGGCTGGCCCAAAGAGTAGCTCAACAGAGAATATTTATATCAAAGCGATTCTGATATTTGTAACCAGTCAAGAGGCACAGTGTCGCTTTCTCGTGCCACTGGCACAGCTTACGACTAATGGCTTAAACACGAATGTGGCGGCCCACCTTGCTGTCACCTCCGTACAGCCCCAGGAATTGCCGCAGGTGACTCGCCCGTTCCTGCAAGCTACCTCACGGGCCGCTCCTGCCATAGCTCACTCGAAACGGAATCTCGCCCAGCGATCTGCCGTTCGACTCACCTTTGAGCGTTAGCGTTTGCCAATCGGGCCGCGTACCAGTCGGAGCGGTGAAAACAATGCGGGTCGGATAAATGCCGTGAGCATTGACCGGATACACCGCGTCACCTGAATTCACCATCCAGCCTGCAGGCACTTCCGCCGTGAGCGTTATTTTGGCAGGTGCTGAAGCATCATTGCGAATAACCACAGGTAGTTCCAGTGCTCCGCGGCTTTCCACTCCGGCCTCGGGCGAACCCAGTGTCGCGATGTGCTCGAGGTCATGCGCGCGCCAGAACTGTCGATAGAATCGCCATGGCCCGCCAAGCTCAATCGAAAGACCCGAGTGATGCGGGGGACGATAGCCGGTAACTGGATGAAAAGGGATCGGCCCGGGCACCACGCCTTCGAAAACGTCTCCCGTTCTCGATCCCCCGACCAATGACTTCCCAAGGATCAATTGGACTGGCCGCTTGAAATGGTTCAGCATGGCCTTGTAAGTTGCTTGATATCCTTGAGGCCCGCTTGCGAGCTGAGTCAGGTGGTAGCTTGCGGAGCGCGCGGCCAATTCGTAATAAGGCGCGTGACGCGACGGAGAAATGGCCGTGGTGGAATAGACTGGACCCTGACCTTTTTCGAACTCCGGGTGGGCGGGATTCGAATAGAAATACAGCTTCTCGGCCTGCCAGGGCTGGAGGCCCTCTGTAAGGTTGCCGTAACTTTCGTAGTTGCGCGGGGCTGCTACCTGTGCCGGAAAAACCGTCGGGTTGCCGGCCAGATCAAACGCCTCGGTCGCAATAACGGCAGACGCCTGATGATCGCCGTGATTTTCGCCGTCTACATAGTCCGGTATCCACGTGATGATTACATCCGGACGAGTCAGGCGAACCAGGCGGACGGCACGCTCCAGCACGGCTCCCTGGTCCCAATGCGCAAGCGAATCGAGCACGTTTTGAGTGGGCGTGTCGAGTCCGCCCAGGAACCAAACGTTCGTGATGCCAAGCACGGCGTCGGCACGCCGCGCCTCGATCTCGCGCTCGTCGCAAAGCGCCCGGCCTTGGGCGTAGGAAACCGTATCGCCGCCGGCGCCGCCGCAGGTACAGTAGAGCACTGCGACTCGCTTGTGCTCGTCGTAGATGGCGCGCGCCAGGTAGCCCGCGATTTCTGTTTCGTCGTCAGGATGGGCCACGATGACTAAGATGTCCGCCTTGTAGCGGGCGTCAGGCGATGGGGCCGCGGGCGCTTGCGCCAATTTTGCCAAAGCGATTGCGGCGGCTGCCAACACACAGGCAGTTAAAGTGAGCAACCTATTGACGGAATTATTCATGGTTCGCAATCTACCTCCGCGCGGTGATGTGTCAGAGCACCCTTTCTCAACCTAATGCTGAAGACCGTCTCTGTAAGCGCGCTCCCTTGTTTCGAGCGGGTCCGAGGGTCTGCTCTGCGCTTCTACGGCGGCCCTCCAAACGTCCCGCTCTCCATCTCATCAACTCGATCATGTGCGATCGGTTCAAGGCTTGAACAGCACAATCAGCCGGAAGTTCCGACCTCCAACCGCCAGGCCGGTTGCCTCTCTGGCTTGGAGGGCCGGTTCCGGGGAAATGCGCCTCAGGTGGTGAGGCGATCACGCGAAATGGGCTTCATTTCGAAAATGTCAAGAGATTTCACCCTGACATCCCCTCCTTTGGCGCATAGCGCCACACCAAGGCTATCGG
Organism: Acidobacteriota bacterium; assembly: GCA_021817045.1. Classification (GTDB taxonomy): domain Bacteria; phylum Acidobacteriota; class Terriglobia; order UBA7540; family UBA7540; genus RH2-MAG17b. The sequence continues at coordinate 3,894 of JAKAWG010000085.1, read as the reverse complement.
CCCGGGAGGGATAGATGCGTCCTGTCAAACAGCAACGGCTGTTGGCGAAGATCTCCACGACCGAGCAATCGAGGAAGATGGAGAGCTTCTCCATTCTGCCTTTCACAAAATAGAACGATTCCGGCATCGTCTGCGCGCGGTGAAAGTCTTCGGGATTTTGGCTTGAGCGCCGAGTGTCCAACACTAAAGCCCGTGACGGCCGTTGGCACACGATGGCTGTCTCCTCGTTTCCGTCCGGCGACCGGCGAACCTTCACCACCAGCGCCTCGGCACTGCCCGGCTCAAACTCGAGTTCAATTTCGAGCCCGTCGCCTTTGACCTCCGGCAACACCCTCTCGGATGAAATCTCCAGATCGCTCCAGTGGTGGCGCTGGCGGCGAAGAGCCGTGATTTCCTCCGCCGGCTCAATGCGGGGCGCGCTGCCATCTCCGGGCATTAGGACGCGCGGGAGCGACATGACTCCTGCCCACCCGGCTGCGCTGTAGGCGGCCTCGCTGCGCCCTTCGCGAATCCATCCCCAGAGAATACGCCGGTTTCGAGCGCCCATGAAACTCTTCGCCGCATAGTAGAGATCGCCGTCAACCCATCGCCACCGTTCGCACTCGAACTTGCGATCCAAATAACGGCCGGTCATTTGGGCGACCGCCCCCTGCGTGGAGACGAGAAGGACATGCCCGTCGCCCAGCCGGAAGAAATCCGGGCACTCCCACATGTCGCCGGCCGCGACCGCATCGTATTTCTCGCCGCCTTTGGGCTCGTAGACCGAGAACGGCGGACCTTCCGCCAACTGATGACTGTATTGCCAATTGATGAGGTCGCGGGAGGTATAGAGCAGGACTCTCCCACCCTCGCCGCGAACCCCTGCGCCAATACTCATCAGCCAGTCATTGCGCTCTCTCCAGATGGAAGGATCTCGGAAGCCGGTTACGCGCAGTGCGGAAGGAGGTGCGGAGACCACAGGATTGCGTTTGAACTTCTTCCACGTTCGCAGGTGCGGATCGTCGCTCAACGCGAGACATTGCGTCTCGGGCCACACGCCGGTGTAAATGATGTGCGGAGTGCGTTCGTGGACGAACGCCGAGCCCGAAAAGCATCCATCCTTGTCGGGACCGCCCGGCGTCGGTGCCAGCGCGATGGGCTGGTGCTTCCAATGGATCAGGTCGGTGCTTGTCGCGTGGCCCCAGTGCATGTTGCCCCAGACAGCCGCAACGGGATTGTATTGATAAAAGAGATGGTAGGTGCCCTGCCAGTAGATCGGCCCGTTCGGATCGTTCATCCAGTGGGCAGGCGGAAGGAAGTGATAGCGCGGGCGTTGAGGGTCATCGGCCAGCGCCTGCTCAAGTGCCCATGCGCTGCCTTTCGCGGCGTAGGGGCCTTGCGGCGTCAGAATCCCCAAGCTCGCACAACCTGCCGCAGTGGTGAGGAAATCACGCCGGCTAATGCCAAAAGTATTGGTGTGAAGCGTGCGTTTCACTTTGTTCTCTTTTCCGAACTCCTGCCCGGCTGAGGGCTCAGCCCAGGGCTGCCGGGACACCTGCCCAAACCCTTGCCGTTTTGAGCGTCACGACTTCCAAATTCTACGATGCTGATCTGAGTGGGTACAAGAACTGAGAGTGCTAAGGGTCCTTTGCAAACGCCCGCGCGTCGGCGTGGACGGCGCCAGCGCGCCAGTCTTACACACCAACGGGCCCTCCTGGGGACAATCTGGCCCGAGTTGGGCCATCGGCAGAATGCCTGAAGCACTCTAGAAAGAAGGGATACGGTTGAGCGTCGACGGGGGTCTCGTCCGATGTGACCAGGAAGTCAGTAGCCGAACCCTCTTCGTCAGGGGGCTAGTGGTCACCGCGAGCCTTGCTGCTAAATCGCCCGCTCCACGAACGAAACCAATCCCGCGCCTTTGGAGGTCCCACGAAGGTTTTGAATCAGGCCGGTGAGAGAACGAGTTGGACAGGAGCTGAATCGCGAAGTACGCCTGCTTTGTTTCCACAGGGTTCAATCGTCGCCGAGGGCAGTGCACCGGTGTCCACTTTGACGCAAACGGCCTTACCTTGCTTCCACTAGCCGTCCTCAAACAGCACATCAGAGGGGTGGGATGCCGACTGTGCAGCCAGTTGGTTGCAAGCTGACGTGTGATGGGTTCCGAATGGCCGACTATTCCTTCCAAAAGGAGCATTCACAGCGGACGATGATTCGCGAGATAATCAGAATGCGCGCAAATCGGAGACACCCCACATGCAGCTCGCGAGTGATATCGTCGTCAACAAAGGAAGAGACGAAGTTTGGAGCTTTCTTGCCGACCCGCAAAACGTCACTAAATGGGACCGCGGCGTGAAGGCCGTTGAGCCACGTAAGGCGACGGCACCACTAGGAGAGGGGTTTGAATTCACCACAGTTGGGCACGATGGCGCTGCCCCGAATCATGGCCGAATGCGTTATCGAATCGGGCAGATGGATCCCGAAGCAGGTTGTCGCGTCGATCTTATCAGTCACGACGGCAATGCGCGCTATTTCGAATGCGCCTCCTGGTCGTTTAGCGTCGTCGATCAACCAGAAACCGCGTCTAACAAAAGGTCGCGGATTGAATGTGTGGTCCGTTTCAACCTCCGCCTTCGTTATGTTTGGTTGGTACCCATTCTGTTCTTCATGAAGGGCGCGATCAACCGTGATTTGATGGCTCTGAAGCGTGTCCTGGAAAGTGCATAACGTAGCGAGTAGCGCATCTGCCTTTGAGGCTCTGCGGCTTGTCGCCCATTTTCAATTCAATAACCGCAGAGTTTGAGAGGCACAAACTCTGCGGCACCTTCTCTGGGACAAGAGAAGCCCGTGGTCGGCGCGAACAGCCGACTGCGGCCGCGCGCTATCCGCCAGAGCGCGCCGTCCAGTCGCAAACTCAGGTTGCGGGAAGAGGTTCAATGAGCACCGCGGTACCGTAGCAAAGCACTTCTGTGGCTGAATCTTTATCGACCACCTCTGCGGCGTCATATCGCATCCCGATGACGGCGTTGGCACCTAGCTGCTGCGCGTGCTGCAACATGTTTTCAAAGGCTTGTTGACGAGCCTGCTCGCACATTTGCGTATAGGCACCGATTTGACCGCCAAACGCGGCTTTCAGACCTCCGAACAGCGCCTGTCCAATTGTCGGCGAACGGACGATGATACCGCGCACGATGCCCTTATATTCCTTGATACGGTGAGCCGCCACGTCGAATGTGGTTGTTACGATCACTGGCTGATGCGCCTCCCCACGCCAGCGCGGATGGTATAGCCCGGCCACGGCAAAGTCAAGGAATGTTCGGAGCGTCGGTCCCACCGGCGAGGCCAGGACGGCCCACATTGGCCGTAAAGTGGGCTATCCGCCGAGATGACGCGCTGGGGCACGGGGCGAGTCGTCGGCAACTTCGCAAATCTCTCTTCAGGCTTTTCCCCCAATAGTGCACTCCCGGAGCGCCCATCGCTTTCCGGTTAGTGTCCCGAATCAGAAGTCCGTAGTGTATACCGGAGAGGGGCCGTCATTCTGAGCGGAGCGAAGAATCTGCTTGTTCCTTGTAATCGACTGGATAAAGAGCAGATTCCTCGCCCCGATGAACTGCGTCGGGGCTCGAAATGACGATGACACGGGTTTCGATTTTTTCGGCGAATTTCTGGTTCACGACACCAACGGACCCTGAAAATAAGCTGTCTCATTTGTCTCACCTGTCTCCACTGTTTCACCGGCCCGTTGTAGGATAGTCAGGGATGCGGGTCGCTCGACTTTTTCAAAATCGCGTAAGCCGGCTCGGCCTTGCTCGCGGGCGGGAGGTCCGTGCCACCCCAATGGAGACGAAAGGAGAAAAGAATCCTTAGGGGGGCATATCTATAACCAGTTGAAAACAAATGGGCGCGATGACGAACAAT